>DEKU01000009.1:237-18292 GCA_002354035.1 Bacteroidales bacterium UBA2714 | reverse complement strand
ATCTTGGAACCAGTGTTGTGGAAATTGGTGACGGGCGAAGCCACAAGCTCAACACCGCGGACGACCCAACCTTCGGGCACAGCGGCATCGGTGGTGTAGCGGGTGGTCACGGTGTAACCGGCATTCATGTAATGGACATCTTCGGGATCCTCGGTCACAAACCAGTTTCCACCGGACTGGACATAACCGAACATCCAGTAGTTGGAAGGAGTGTAGACAAGAACGCCGTTGTCGTGAGCCCAGCGGTAGTAGCCGTTGGTGTTCTCGGTGACTTTGTAGTACATGGTGTCGTAGGTGAGGTCGACACTGCCGCTGTTGACGGAGGCATACATGTAGTTGTCGCCAAGGGTGCTGGTGGGCAGGGCAATACCAGTGCCGTGAGGATCGTGGGTGGTATAGCCATACCAGCCGCGATAATCAAGAGAGTCAATCAGCATCCAGCCGTATTTGTCAACGACTACGCCTTTGCGCTCGCCGGCGGTTAAGGTCTGGTTGTTGTAGGAGGCAATCTCGGTCTCAGTGTCCTGGGCGGCATTGAGGTGGTGGAGGGTGGCGGTGACGTTGCTACGGACGTTGGCGCCGTTGTTCATCACTAAGGAATACCAAGCGGGGTTGACCTGAAGTCCCTGAGGAACGAGGCCGTAGTTACCTTCGATGTACTCCTGGCCAAAGTGTCTCATGCGGTCGGCTTCGCAAGCAAGAACGCTTACATCGTCAAGAATCCAAAAATAGCCATAGGTATTACGGTTGGCATTGTCGAGCGCATGGTAGCGGATGCGGATGCTGAGGTTGCTGGCACCGGCGGCAGAAACGGGAAGGGTGTAGGTGGCAAAACCACGGAGGATATCATTGACCTGGAGATCAATACCACGGATGTTAACCTCGGACTCGGTCCAAACGGTACCGTTGGTGGAGTAATCAATATAGCAGTAGTCGTAGTATTTACGGTACCACTGGTAGAAACGAACATCAACAACATCAGCTTCGGAGGCATCGATATTGTCGATACGGATAAAGGCATTGAAGTTGCCGGACTCGCGGGTGCGCTGGTCGATCATGCTCATCATCATGAAACCATTCTCGGCAGAGGAGACGGAAGAGTCAGCAAGATTCTGGAGGGAGGTGGCGAAATTGGTGACATCACCGTCGCCCAGCCACTGAACGAGGTAAGGGTAAACAGTGGCCTGAGCCTCGAGAGTTGTCATGTCGACATTGGGGATACGACGCCATCTGGCGTAGTCGAAGTTTTGGCCGTGGGCTGCGGAACCCGTGGTCACCGTGCCGGTGGTGTAGTCAAGGTTATCGGCACTGAAGTCGACAGTCTTGATAACGGTTTCATCTTTGGTGAAGATGGAACTGACCGGGCTGTTCTGATACTTGGCAGCTTTGGTGGCAGCCTTAACTTCACGTCCTTGGTAAGGAGTGGCCGTCTGTGCGAAAACGAAGGAAGCGCACAGGGCAAAAGTTAGAACCATTAATGTTTTTTTCATTGTTGTTTGTAATTTTGATGAATAATAAATTTTCTATCTACATAAGTTATACCACTCTTCTACAATTCTTTGCAGTATTGCTTGGAGGGGTATGGGGTACATTGTTTTACACTGCAAATATAAATGATTTTTTTGACATGGAAAGTTTTTTTTGGTTTTTTAATGTTTTTTCACCCTTGAAGAGTCTGTGTGGGGGAAAGCGGGGAGAGCTGCGGGGAGAGAATAATTATCATGAGCACACAATAAAAAGCGGATTTGTCAGTTACAAGAGACTGAAAATGGTAGTGCATAATGAAAAAAAGTATATACATAATAATAACAAGCTTGGCTTTGTTAGCCTCGTGTGCAGGCGGGAAGAAGGCCACGGAGACTGACAGCCGCTATCGCCGCCCTCCTATCAAGGAGGTGAGTGAGACAGAGTTGAGCAACGACTCGGCGCTGATAGACGCCACGATGCAGCAACTGCTGGGCAAGGAGGAGGAGTCGGTGGAGATGTACAGGAGCCTGCTGGGCCGGAGTCCCGACTATTCGCCAGCGCACTATGGGCTGGGGAGACTGTATTTGATGATGGGATGGATAGACAGCGCATTGTATCACACCCGCCGGGCTGTTGAACTGGAGGGGAGCAACGCCTGGTACAGAATACAGCTGGCCCGGATATACGAGCAGATGCACGACGGGAAGAACCTGAAGGCCACGTGGGAGGAATTGGTGAAGCTCTATCCCGACAATACGGACTATTATTATAACCTCTCGAACGCATACTTGTACTGCAACGATGTGACGGGGAGCATTGAGGTGCTGGACCGTGTGGAGAAGCGTTTCGGGATCAACGAGACGGTATCGCTACAGAAACAGAAGCTGTGGAACGCCATCAAGAAGCCCGAGAAGGCGCGCAAAGAGCTTGAGAAGCTGGCCGCCGCAGTGCCGTCAGAGCCGCGCTACAGCGCCATCCTCGCAGAGAGCTATATGGCCGAGCACAACTATGGAAAAGCTCTGCAGTACTACAACTATATCCTTGAGACGAATCCCACGGACGAGAACATACACATATCGCTGGCCTCATGCCACCTTGCCATGGGCAATATGAACGATGCGTACAAGCATCTGCGCCAAGGGGTGCAGAATCAGGCCTTGGGATGCCGCAACAGGATGGTGTATATCACGGAGTTTCTGCGCAAGGAGGCTTTTTTCAACGCCTATGGTCAGAAATGCTTCGCACTGGCTGACAGTGTGGCAGGGAAATGCGAGGAACACGACGGATTCGATGTGCTGTACGGCCAGATGCTGGCAGCCCAAGAGCGATATAAAGAGGCAGCCGAACATTTCAAGGCTCATCTGGCCGTGGACAAGAACCAGTATGCGGTATGGGAGGCGCTGCTGATATGTGAGGGGATGTATGCTGAAGGCTCGGAGGAGCTGCTGGAGCATGCCCGTGAGGCATCGGAGCTTTTCCCGCTTCACCTGCGGCCATATCTCATCCTTGCCGAGGGGTACTCGAAACGTGAAGACTGCGAAAAGGCCAAGTTCTATATTGAACGGTGCTTAATGATAGCCCCCAACGAGGCTGCTGTGAAAGATTTGAAACAAAAAATAGAGCAACAATGCAAATGAAACGATATATCGCGCTGATGGCCCTGGGGCTGACACTGCTGGCAGGAGGCTGCCGCAGCCTGAGACAAGGTGCGGAGGGTTCATCCACCACCAACGATACTTCTGCCGGGGATAGGGTGACAACGAAGCTGTATACCACCAACTTCACGGTTGAGGCACAGGGTCTCTCGGCCAATGGCCAAATGCGGATGATGGAAGACAGCATACTCTGGATCAGCGCATCGAAAGTGATAGAACTGGGCCGCGCGCGGTTTACCCCCGACTCGGTGGTGGTATATGCCATAATGATGAACCGCTATTTCAGCGGGACATACGAGGATTTGTACCGACGGTTTATGTTCCGCACGGATTTCAAGACCCTTTCGGAGGCAGTGAGGGCCGAGGACGCAGGGGCTCGTCTGGCCGAGATGGCCAGACAGCTGGGGATTGAGGCCACCGTAGCGGTGGAGCCATGGAAAAAGGTGAGCAAACTGACTTTCCCGTTCGCACTGCCCAAAAGCGTAAAACCCTTATAAACGATGCCTATGAAAAGATTGTTTTTGAGCCTAATGGCACTGGTGATTGCCGCAGGAGCACAGTCGCAGGCAATAGCCGATTCGGTGGACAAGGACCCCACCAAAGGAGACACGGCCATTGCCGCCTCTATTATAAACAATTATTTAGGGTATATAGACTTCGAGCACTTGCTGAAAGACAGCGTGGTGCATGTTTCGACCTCTTTGGTAGAACGCGAACACCCTCAGGACACAATAAAGATTCTGCGCTGGTATGGCGCCAACCACCAGAACAGGATTGAGATTTGGCAGAACGGCCGGATGGAAGACGCCTTCTACTCCGACGGCAAGAAGCTGTACAAACGGTTTTCGAAATCAAGACGGGCATGGAGAAACATGTCGCAAATGTCATATATCGAGATTACAATGCCATTCGACATCCGTGGAGCACTCCACAACTGGCGCAGCAAAGGCTCAGAAGCCTACTATGTGGGGACATACAACTATAACGAGCAACCGACATACCGCATATTCGTCACTACGCCAGACATGTTCGACCGAAACTATTTCTTCGAGAGGAAGACGGGGTTGCTTTTCCTGGTCACCGAAGAGGACCACATCTACGGCAATGCCGAGAAGGCAGCCAACGCCCAACGAGTGGACTGGCGGGGATGGCACGAATTCACACCTTTCAGAGGATGCCTGCTCCCTACAGTGGAGTCCTATCAAGTGGAGCATCAGCTATTTGTGATGAACCACAGCTACCAAATGTTACCCTATCGGAAAGCCTTTTTCACCCAGAACGTATACTGAACATGAGTCTGTTTGACAATCCCGATGAATACTATATGCAACAAGCTCTGCGCGAAGCACAAGCGGCATTCGACGAGGACGAGATACCTGTGGGGGCAGTAATCGTGGGCGGTGAGCGCATCATAGCCCGAGCCCACAACAACACAGAACGGCTGCACGATGTGACGGCACATGCCGAGATGCTGGCATTCACCTCAGCAATGAATATGCTGGACGCCAAATATCTGACCGACTGCACCCTTTATGTGACCCTCGAGCCTTGTGTGATGTGTGCCGGGGCAGCAGGATGGACACAGATTGGCAGGATAGTATACGGAGCTTCGGACCCGAAACGGGGTTTTGAACGGTTGGGCAGAGGCATGCTGCACCCCAAAACCGAGGTGACGAGTGGCGTAATGAAAGAAGAGTGCGAAACCCTGCTGAAAGAATTTTTTAAAAGTAAAAGAGTATAGCCACCTATGAGTCTTACCACCACCTACGCAAACGCCCCTGCCGGGAAGAAACGAATAGAATGGGTCGACGCGCTGCGAGGCTTCACCATGATACTTGTTGTCTTTTCACACATCGAGATTTTCGGATACGAATATACCGACAGCACAGTTAAAAGCTTCTTCTGCCTGTTCCACATGCCACTATTCTTCTTTATCAGTGGATTCATGGCCTACCGTGCCGACGAAGTGTGGACCCGCTCCCATTTCACCTCCAGCCTACTCAAAAAGTTTCGCATACAAATCATTCCCACCCTGTTCTTCGGCCTGCTTTTTGCCATCACTGTGTTCGCCCACCGCTATGGACACAGCCCCATCGAGTCCGTGTCCCTTTTCCTCAACAGCCCCAACAAACTGGGATATTGGTTTACCCTTGCCCTGCTGGTCATGTTTATCATCTACTACACGGTCTCCTTCCTCCTGTCGCGCTACAAACTTGCCACCCGCCAGCTCGTCCTGGCCGGCATCGCCCTCCTGCTCTACATGGTGACATTATCTGGCAGCTCTACTATCAACAGTTTCGCTCCCGCTAAATGGTTCTGCCTATTCTTCATCATGCTCAACTTCCAGTTCTTCGTATTCGGGAACATATTCGCCTGCCACAGGCAGCGCATATTCAAGTTTCTGCAACGGCCCAATGTCATCGGGGCCGCCATATTCCTCCTGTTCGGCCTCTATATCGCCAACCTTTTCCTGAAAGACTCTGCCCTATTCCAACTGGCAGCAGCCCGTGGGGCAAGCAAACTGATAGTGGAAGCCATCCGCTATCTCGGCATCATCTGCATGGTGGCCTTCTTCCACCACAACGAGAATATCTTTTCGTCAGCCACACGTACCGGCCGCTGCCTCCAATACATCGGCCGCCGTACACTGGACATATACTTACTGCACTATTTCCTCATACCCAATTTAACTACACTGGGTCATTTCTTTGAAAGTGTAGAAAACACGGTAATCCAGACCACATGCTCCGTCATACTAACGATGCTCATCATCGGATTCTGCCTATTGCTCAGCAACTTTATCCGAACCAGCTCCACGCTGGCCTATTACCTCTTCGGTGCTAAACGCGAAAGCCAGCCCCAAAACAACCAACTCGACAAGTAAAACATATAAAAACAATATTATGCAACCTACATTATTAGTTCTTGCTGCCGGAATGGGCAGCCGCTACGGCGGACTGAAACAGATGGACGGCGTAGGCCCCAATGGTGAAATCATCATGGACTACTCCATCAACGATGCCATCCGCGCCGGGTTTGGAAAAGTGGTATTCGTCATCCGCCACAGCTTTGAACAAGAGTTCAAGGCCAGAATCAATGCAGAACATTTCGGCAACCGCATTGCCGTCGAGTATGTGTTTCAAGAGCTGGACAAACTGCCCGAAGGCTTCACGGTGCCCGAAGGACGCGAAAAGCCCTGGGGCACAAACCACGCCATCCTGATGGCCAAGGACGTGATTCATGAGCCTTTTGCCATCATCAACGCCGACGATTTCTATGGCCGGGACGCTTTCCAGGTGATTGCCGACCACTTGCGCACCCTTGAGGGCACCAAAGGGAAATACTGCATGGTGGGTTACCGCCTCGAAAACACACTCAGCGATAACGGGACAGTGTCGCGCGGCGTGTGTGAGGTGGATGCCAACGGGCTGCTGGCTGGCATGACCGAACGCACCAGCATCGGCCGCACAGAAAACGGAATAGAATATAAAGACACCGACGGCTCGATGCACCCCCTGCCAGCCGATGCCACAGTGTCGATGAACCTGTTCGGCTTTACCCCCGACTACTTCGTGGAGAGCGAGAAGCTTTTCATCACCTTCTTGCGCGAACATGGCTCCGAGCTGAAATCCGAATACTACATCCCCTATGCCGTCAACACATTCATCAACAGCGGGTATGCCACCATGCGGGTGCTGAAAACCACGGCCCAATGGTTTGGCGTGACCTACAAAGAGGATCGCCCCATCGTGGTCGAACGGTTGAAGAGACTGCATGACGAAGGAGTTTATTGATTTTGTAAAATCTCATATACAAGAAGATACCTCGCGATTGCTGCTCTCGGCCGCGAGGTATCCTTCTATTGACATGCCCGCAGCTGTCAGGCAAATTGAAGGGATGAGGGTCGCCCGGACAAAATGGCCGTGGCTGCTGAACTATGACGAATTCCTTTACCCTCCCAGACTGAACAGAGAGCAAAGCTCGTCGGAGACGACGGCAAAGTATAAAGCAGGTCTGGCCAAAAGGCTACTGAACGACAGTGAAACCGCCCGCATTTGCGACCTGACCGGGGGCATGGGGATTGACTGCATTGCTCTGGCCGTCGGCCAACCTTTGGGCGACAGCGTGTGCACCGAGGTTGACTACGTCGAACTGAATGCAGAATTATGCTCACTGATGGAGCATAACCGAAAAGTTCTCGGGCTGGAGAACCTGCACGTACACCAAGCTGACAGCATGGAGTGGATATCATCTGGCGGCAAGTACTACGATATACTATACATCGACCCCGCACGCCGCTCTTCTTCGGGACATAAAGTGTCGGCTTTTGAGGACTGCGAACCCAATATTATCGAGCATCTGCCCGCGCTGCTGGACCGATGCCGCTGGCTGATGGTGAAGGCCTCTCCGATGATTGACATCAGTCTGGCTCAACGTCAACTGAGCCTCGTCACCGAAATACATATCTTGTCAATCAAAGGGGAGTGCAAAGAGGTTTTGTTCGTATGCGGACAGCAAGAAAAAGAAACCACTATCTATTGTAACGGCCTGTCGGCTGCAAAGGGGTATGAACACCAGTTTTGCCGGTCCGACGAGCTGTCGGCAGTTCCCTGCTTCTGCACAGAAGTGAAGCAATATCTTTATGAACCCGACGCTGCATTGATGAAAGGCGGAGCTTTCAACTTGATATGCCAGTGGTTTGGGGTAGAAAAACTGGCCCGGAACACCCAGCTCTACACCTCGGAGACCCACATCGAATCTTTCCCCGGCAGGGCATTTCGGGTTTTAGGAGAGATTCACCTCAGCAGGAAAGAGGTTTCACATGCCATAGCCGAAGGGAAGGCTCACGTCATCACCCGAAACTATCCCGTCGAAGCCGCCACCCTACAGCGCCAACTGGGACTCAAAGAAGGCGGACAATTGTTCATAGTGGCGACTACAGTGGGCACCCACAAAGTAGGACTCCTTTGCTGCCCTGCCACCCAGCAAGATGACTTTTTGAAAGTGAAGTGAAAAAATATTTTGCTGGTTGAAAAAATGTTCGTATCTTTGCAGTCTCCAAAAATGGTGCAAAAATGCCTGACTTACCCGTTCAAGACATTCTGCATCAGACCGATAAGCTTTCATGCCGTTTATCCGTCGACGGCCAAAAAGCGATGCAGTCAGAGGAGATATCAACAAGAAAACAAAAAAACACCATCGTTAGTAAAATAAAAAATGAGTACATTAAGTTACAAAACAATCTCAGCCAACAAGAACACCGTTCAGAAAGAATGGGTGCTCGTTGACGCCGAGAACCAGACCGTAGGCCGTCTGGCCACCCGCGTGGCCAACATCCTGCGTGGCAAGACCAAACCTTGCTACACTCCGCATGTTGACTGCGGCGACAATGTCATCATCATCAATGCCGAAAAGATTGTCTTCACCGGCAAGAAAATGACCGACAAGATCTACCAACGCTACACTGGATATCCCGGTGGCCAGCGCGAGACCACTCCCGCAAAGGTGCTCGCCAGCCATCCCGAGCGCGTTCTCGAACACGCTATCCGTGGCATGCTTCCTAAAAACCGTCTTGGCGACGCTCTGTACCGCAACCTCCACATCTATGCCGGCTCCGAGCATCCCCACCAGGGTCAGAACCCCAAAGCAATCAATATTAATGACGTTAGATAAATAAAGCTATGGAAGTAATCAACACCATTGGTAGAAGAAAATGTTCCGTTGCCCGTATCTATATGACCCCCGGCACCGGCAAGATTGTTGTCAACTCAAGAGACTATAAAGAATATTTCCCCACTGGCCCGCTGCAGTACATCGTCAACCAGCCTTTGCTGGTGACGGGTGCTGAGGGAAAATGGGATATCAAAGCCAACCTCGACGGCGGCGGAATCACCGGTCAGGCCCAGGCTCTGCGTATGGCTATCGCCCGCGCTCTTTGCGAGAACAACATCGAGGATCGTCCCGCCCTTAAGAAGGAAGGCTTCCTGATGCGCGACCCCCGTATGGTTGAGCGTAAGAAACCCGGTCAGCCCAAAGCCCGTAAGCGCTTCCAGTTCAGCAAACGTTAACCGTTGTGCTTCGCTGGCACCAAACAGAATTATATTATTAAGTTTAGAATCCAAATCGGGGAGACGCTCCGCCTGGTTGCCAGTTCGGCAGCATAGGACAGCCGAAAAACCAAGCCCTAAGGACTACTCCACGATTGGTTCATTAAGGAAAGTAAACATACAAAGAAATGACAGAACTCAAATTCGAAGAACTGCTTGAGGCTGGTTGTCACTTTGGACACCTCAAGAGAAAATGGAATCCCAAAATGGCTCCTTATATCTTCAAGGAGCATAACGGCATCCACGTTATCGACCTGCAAAAAACCATTGCCAAGGCCGATGAGGCTGCCTCCGCACTGAAACAGATTGCCAAGAGCGGCAAGAAAGTGCTTTTCGTGGCCACCAAGAAACAGGCCAAGGACATCGTGGCCGAAATGGCTAAGAGCGTTGACATGCCCTTCGTCACCGAGCGCTGGCCCGGCGGTATGCTCACCAACTTTGCCACCATCCGCAAGGCCGTGAAAAAGATGAACAACCTCGACCAGCTGATGCACGACAAGGATTTCAACAATATCAGCAAACGCGAGCGTCTCCAGGTGCAGCGCGAACGTGCCAAACTCGACAAGAACCTCGGTAGCATTGCCGACCTCACCCGTCTGCCCAGCGCCCTGTTCGTTATCGACATCAACAAAGAGCACATTGCTGTTGCCGAGGCCCGCCGCCTGAACATCCCCACCTTCGCTCTGGTCGACACCAACTGCAACCCCGACCTTATCGATTTCCCCATCCCCGCTAACGATGATGCTTCCAAGTCGATTGCCGCTATCCTGAAACACATGACAGAGGCCATCCAGGAAGGTCTTAACGAGCGCATGCTCGACAAAGACGCCCAAAATGAGGAGAAGGACGAAGCTCAGGCCGAGGAGGCTCCCGTCGAGAAGAAGACCCGTCCCCGTCGTCCCCGCAACGACGCTCCCAAAGCCAAGGAAGAAGAGCCCCAGGCCGAATAAGCCCACCAGCCCTTCAAAGCAACCCATTTAATCATTAACAACAAAAAGAACCCATACAATATGGCAAACATAACTGCAAAACAGGTCAACGAGCTTCGTCAGCTGACTGGTGTCGGCATGATGGATTGCAAGAAAGCCCTCGTCGAGTGCGACGGAGACTTCGAGAAAGCTATCGACTACCTGCGCCAGAAAGGCCAGAAAATGGCCGCCAAACGTGCCGACCGCGACGCCAACGAAGGCTGCGTTCTGGCCAAGAGCAATGGCAACTACGGTGCCGTCATCATGCTGAGCTGCGAAACCGACTTCGTGGCCACCAATGCCGACTTCGTGGCTTTCACCACCAGCATCCTCGACACTGCCATGTCCAAACACCTTACCTCTAAAGAGCAGGTGCTCGACATGGAACTTGAGGGCCGCAAAGTGAGCGACTGCATCACCGACCAGATTGCCAAGATTGGCGAGAAAATCGAGCTTGCTCATTTCGAGACCATCGAGGCTACTGCCGTCTACGCCTACATCCACCCAGGCAACCGCATGGCTTCCGTCATCGGTATGTCCAAAGCCGGTTATGACGAGGTTGGACACAACATTGCCATGCAGGTTGTCGCCATGCGTCCCCTGGCTCTCGATGCTGCCAGCATCCCCCAAGAGGTGAAAGACAAAGAGCTGGCCGTGGCTGCTGAGAAGACCCGCGAGGAACTCATCGGCAAGGCTGTTGACGCTGCTCTGAAAAAGGCTGGCATCAACCCCGCCCACGTCGACACCGAAGAGCACATGGCTTCCAACTGCTCCAAAGGCTGGATTACCGAGGAGCAGGTCGAATTAGCCAAGAAAATCAAAGAGGAAGAGGCTGCCAAGAAAGCTGCCACCCTTAATGAGAAGCAGATTGAGCAAATCGCCCAAGGCCGTCTGAACAAATTCTTCAAAGAGAACACCCTGGTCGAACAGGAGTACATCATGGAGAACAAGATGACCGTCCGCCAGTTCATCGAGAACACCGACAAGGAACTCGCCTGCACTGGTTTCAAACGCCTCGAACTGGGTGCCTAAGGCACTTTCGTTTATACCGTTAAAAGCCGTGGGTTGTCTCCCAAGGCTTTTTTATACAATGTCAGTCGGAAAATGTTGAAGAAAAAATGAGCAGCACAACTTCTCTCCCACAGTCCTGTTCGTGTTCAAGCGCCTCAGCTACATCCTCACTGACGATGCACTTCCGACGAACCGCTTGTAGTGCAGTCTACTACTGGGTTACAGCCAGGAAGGGGCCTATAATATAGGTCGCTGGAGCCAGACAAATGTCCCGCTATTCTTTCGCAGCAAGCAATCTGGACGGTACTCGAACCGCTGACCCTAACATCTGCCAAGCGACACTCAAGCCCATACGCATATACACTGCTGGAACCCGATATTTCCATCTCAATCAGTCCCGTGCAGTTACCAGTGCATTTGGCTGACGAAGAACCACTGAACTCCAGCTCCACCTCATCGGCATCAATGTTACCTTCAAAATCCGACGCTCCTGAGAGGTCTATATTCACCTCCCTGCCCTGCAAATTGCCATAGAATTCGGAAGAACCAGACAAGTCCAGCTCCACCTTGTCGCCATGCAAATCGCCATAGAAACTGGAGGCACCCGACAGCTCCACGTCACACAACAAGCTGTTGGCGGGCAGCAGCACCCGACCCTTTCCGTGAAACCAGTCAAACAGTCCTGACCGGAAACCGACCTTCAGCGTTCCATCCACCACCGTCAGGACGACATTCTTGTGTTCACCGCCTCTCACCGTCACCACAGCCTCACTCACCGTGTCGCACATCACCACCTCGAAAGCGTCGCTCACCTCCAACTCAGTATACCCCGTAGAGACAGGATAACCCGCTGTGACATAATCGTCATAATCCTTTTCGCAGCCAGCCCAAGCCAGACACAACATCGGGAGAAGCAAAACTAATCTTTTCATAGCAAACATCTTTAAGTCTTTTAATTTTGCAAAGATACAAATAAAAAACCAAATATAAAAAAAACTTCGTACCTTTGCACTCCCAATTATGGCGAAGAAACAGAAATACTACGTTGTGTGGCAGGGCAATAACCCTGGCATCTATGACAACTGGGCCGACTGCCAGAAGCAGGTGGTTGGGGTTGCAGGAGCGCAATACAAATCATTCGACAGCCTCGACCAAGCCCAACAGGCTCTCCGTCGTCCCTACAGCGAAGTGAAGGGGCAGAAAACCCTGCGCGACACGATGGTAGGCATCGACGAGAACGGCATGACCGTTGTGCGCCAAGGCAATGTACCCGGTCCCGAACTCGACAGTCTGGCCGTTGACGCTGCCTGTAGCGGCAACCCCGGCGTGATGGAATACCAAGGCGTCTACGTGGCCAACCGCCAGCGCATCTTTCACTTCAAAGCACCCGTCGGCACCAACAACATCGGCGAATTCCTGGCCATCGTCCACGGCCTTGCCTACCTCAAAAAACATCAACTCAAACAAATCCTCTACTCCGACTCCGTCAATGCCATCAACTGGGTTCGACGCAAAGAATGCCGCACCAAACTGCCCCTCACACCCCAAACCGTTGAGCTGTGGAACGTCATCCGCCGTGCCGAGGCATGGCTGCAAACCAACACCTACACCACCGAAATCCGCAAGTGGGACACCGATCACTGGGGAGAAATCCCAGCCGACTTCAACCGAAAATAACATTCATCATGGACGCAATACTCACCATCCTCATCACCATTGCCCAAATAGCCACCGTCTATCTTGCCGCCCGCGGCAACCGCTGGACATGGATATTCAGTATCATCACAGGCCTCATCCTGTGCTACAATTTCTTCACCGACCAGCACTACATGAGCTTCGGTTTCCAAGTCTACAGCCTCCTGGCCTCCATCGGAGGGGTCTTCATCTGGAAAAAGAAAGCCGAGGACAACCGCCGCTCCATCTGCTGGGGCAATCCCCTCTGGCCCTTGCTGGCAGTGGTAGGCATTGCGGCCGCCACCTATTTCCTCGACGCCCGCGTGCTCCACTCCAACCTCCCCATCCTCGACTGCGCAATCTTCGCTCTCCAGGCCGTGGCCACCTACCTCATGGTGCGTAAAGACGTCAACGCATGGATTTGCTACCTCATCTGCGACGCCATCTACATCCCCCTCGGCATCATGGGCGGCAGCTATAAATGGCTCTTCATCAGCGCCTGCTTCTTAGCCACTGCCACCTACGGCTTCATCACCTTCGTCAAAGCCTGGCGCGCCACCCGTAGCAACGCCCTCAGCCCCGACCCCTCGGAATCCTCCCGGTCATGAACACCACCCACATGCACATCCCCTCCAACCGCGTCAGGGACATCGAGCGCTACTTCCTCTCCGAACTCGAAGGGCTCTATTCGCCCGAAGAGCTGCACACCTTCGTCTACATGCTTTTCGAAGCCTTTCTGGGCTGGGACAAAACCCATTTCCTTTTGCACCGCGACGAAACCATCAACCAGTCCGACCTGCTCCGTTTCCACTGGGCTGCTGAAGACCTGAAGCAATTCCGTCCCATCCAGCACATTATCGGGTACACCGACTTCTGCAACACACGCATCAAAGTGTCGCCCCACGTGCTCATCCCCCGACCCGAAACCGAAGAAATCGTAAACCACATCCTCGGCATCCCCGCCTTCTCCCCACATGCCATCCTCGACCTATGCACCGGCAGCGGTTGCATAGCCATCGCACTCAAAAAGCACTTCCCCCAAGCCACCGTCATCGGCGTGGACCTTTCGGACAAAGCCCTCGCCATGGCCCGCGACAATGCCACCCTGAACAACGCTGCCGTCACCTTCATCCAAATGGACATCCTGAACCAACGCCAGTTGTCCAGCCTCACCCAAACCTTCGACCTCATCATCAGCAATCCGCCATACGTCATGCAAAACGAGCGGGACGAAATGCGTCCCAACGTGCTGGACCACGAGCCACCCCAAGCCCTCTTTGCACCCGACGACAACCCAATGCTTTTCTACAGCGCCATTGCCACCTATGCCTCCGCCCACCTGTCCAAAGATGGCCTACTGGTCACTGAAATCAACGAACACCACGGGGAAACCCTCAAATCCCTTTACTCCAGCGCAGGTCTCCAGCCTACGCTCTACAATGACTTCCGGGGCAAAGACCGCTACATCATTGCCCAAAGCCTGCAAAGCCATCAAAGCTAAAGAAACAAAAGTCACCGACCGCAACAGCGGTGTCTCAAAACAGGTCGCGCTGGTGCGTATCCATCACGATGGTCACAGGACCGTCGTTGACAAGTTCCACCTGCATATTAGCCCCGAACTCTCCGGTCTGTACCTCCTTGCCAAACAGCTCCGACAAATGTCGCACAAACTTCTCATACATCGGAACCGCCACCTCCGGCCGTGAAGCATGAATATAGCTGGGACGGTTGCCCTTCTTGGTACGGGCCATAAGCGTAAACTGGCTCACCACCAGTATGCCACTGTCCGCCACCTCGGTGATTGGCACATTCATCACCCCCTCGGCATCGTCAAAAATACGCAGAGCCACAATCTTGCGGCACAGCCAGTCCACATCCTCGTCGGTATCGGCATCCTCTATGCCCAGCAATATCATCATCCCCTGCCCTATCTCCGACTTGCGGACATCCCCTATCGTGACCGAAGCCTTTCGGCAACGCTGAATTACAATTCTCATATTACTTGTCAGCTTTCTATAATCGACAATTTTGCATATCCCAGCATCATAGTTTTCTGCCCCACCTGGTCGAAAAAGATGGTAGCCTTCCGCTCATTGCCACTGCCCTCCACCGTCAGCACTTTCCCCTCGCCAAACTTGGCATGCAGCACCCGCATACCCACCTGGATGGCATTGATTGCTGCCACCGAGTTGGGTGCAGTTGGGCCTTTGGGCACAGACGACTTGGGCACCAGTCGCCGCTGAGTTTTCGGCTCGGTGGCCTCACGCCGCTTAAAGCCGCGCTCTGTCTCGGGCGACCATTTCACCCCCATCACCGACTGGAACGCCTTGGGCAACTCGCCTGGCTTGGGGAAGGCCGCCTGACGGCGGGGCATCTCGATATACCGGCTGTCTATCTCCTCCACAAAACGGCTCATCTCCTGGCACGACGCACTGCCGTACTGATAGCGTGTCATGGCATACGAAAGCGTCAACTGCTTCTCGGCCCGGGTCACTGCCACATAAAACAGCCGCCGTTCCTCCTCCAACTCTTGACGCGACGAGATAGACATAAACGACGGGAACAGGTTCTCCTCCAATCCCGCCACATACACATAAGGGAACTCCAACCCCTTGGCGGCATGTATAGTCATCATGCTCACCTTATCGGCGTCCTTGTCCTCGCCCTTGTCCTCTGACGTGAGCAACAGCACCTGCTGTAAGAACTGGTCCAGCGTGCGGAGCCCTTGCGGTTGTTGGGGCGATTCCTCGTCCTCGGCAGTGTTGTCATCCGCAAACTGCGCCTCCTTCTCGCAAAACTCCTTCACACCGTTCAGCAGCTCCTCAATATTCTCGATCCTGTTAGGATTGTCGGGGTCGTCGTCGTTGCGCAGCAAAGTGATGATGCCACTGTTGTAGACAATCTGTTTGGCCAGGTCGTAGGCATTCACCGTCGCCAGCATAGCCGAAAACCGCTTAATCATCATGACGAACTCCTCTATCTTCTGCGCAGTGCCACTCGTCACCCCCAACCCGAACGAACGCAGGTTCTCCAGCACCGTCCACACCGCTATATCATTGTCAGCGGCGGCCACCCGCACGCGATCCATCGAAGTCTGGCCGATACCACGTGCCGGATAGTTAATGACGCGCAGGAGCGACTCCTCGTCGTAGTTGTTCACCACCAGCCGCATATAGGCCAGCACATCTTTAATCTCCTTGCGTCCATAGAACGAAAGCCCTTGGTAAATCCTATAAGGGATATTGGCGCGGCGCAGTGCCTCCTCGATGGCGCGCGACTGCACATTGGTGCGGTAAAGGATGGCAAACGACTTGTAGTCCTGGACGTCGGCGATGTGCGCCTCCTGTATCGATTCGGCTATCTGGCGGCCCTCGTCGCGCTCGTCGGCGGCGCGCAGCAGTGCTATGCGGTTACCCTGCGCGTTGTCGGTCCAAATCTCCTTCTCAATCTGCTCCACATTCTTCGCTATCACCGAATTGGCCGCATTCACAATCACCTTCGTCGAACGGTAGTTCTGTTCAAGCTTGAAGAGATGCAGGTTGGGATAGTCGCGGCGGAAGTTGAATATATTCTGAATGTTCGCTCCGCGGAAAGCGTATATACTCTGCGCGTCGTCGCCCACCACACAGATATTTTGCAGCCGCGCCGCAAGCTTCTTGACAATAAGATACTGCGAGTAGTTGGTGTCCTGATACTCATCCACCATGATATACTTGAAGCGGTTCTGATATTTCAGCAGCACATCTGGGAAATCGCGCAGCAGTATGTTCATGTTGAACAGCAAGTCGTCGAAATCCATGGCCATGGCGTTGCGGAGGCGGTGGTTGTAGAGCTTATAAATCTCTGCAATCATGGGCTTGTGAGCATCCTTGTCGGCCTGTTGGATTTCGGGGTTGGTCGCATAATCGTCTGGCGAAAGCAGGTTGCTCTTAGCCATCGAGATACGTCCCATCACATAGCCAGGGCTGTAGGTCTTGGGGTCGAGGTTGAGGTTTTTCACTATCTGCTTGATGGCGGACTTGCTGTCGTCCGTGTCGTAGATGGTAAAAGTGTTGATATACCCCAATTTCTGCGCCTCCGAGCGCAATATGCGGGCAAACACCGAGTGGAACGTACCCATCCAAATATTCCGGGCCTCGCTGCCCACCAGCTTCATGATGCGCTCCTTCATCTCCGTGGCCGCCTTGTTGGTGAAGGTCAGCGCCAGGATATTGAAGGGGTCGACACCCAGATTGATAAGATGGGCTATGCGGTAAGTGAGCGTGCGCGTCTTGCCGCTGCCCGCGCCGGCTATGATCATCACCGGCCCTTCTGTGCAGGCCGCCGCCTCGCGCTGCGACTCGTTCAATTGCGAAAGTATATCGTCGTTGTTCATCGTTTTGCTGTTTGCAGAAATCATTTGATTTCCAAACCATAGAGTTTAGCCAAGGTATCATACACCCGCACACTCTGCGACTGGCGCACCGATATGTCCAACCGGCAGTCCAGCCCATACTCCTGATTAAGGGGTTGCAGACCCAGCTCCTTGAGCAGCCGCATCACATCATTCATCAACGCATACTCGAAATGCAGATGATAGGTGGTGTCGACCGTCTTCTCCACAATGGTGGCCGCCGCTATGGCATCGCGGGCCGCGGCCTTGTAGGCGTTGGCCAACCCCGACGCACCCAGCAGCACACCGCCGAAATAGCGCACCACAACAATGAGCGTGTCCGTGAGGTCGGCCGACAACAGCTGCCCGTAAATCGGACGTCCGCCGGTGCCGGAGGGTTCGCCGTCGTCGTTCACGCGGTAGGCCTCCTTGGTCGGCCCCAGAATATAGGCATAGCAATGGTGGCGCGCGTCGAAATACTCCTTGCGCAGCCGCTCCAGATGCCCCTTCACCTCATCGACACTGCCCACAGGGAACGCAAAGGCCAGAAACTTGCTGCCCTTTTCCTTATAAAGCCCCTGCGACGGGCCTGTAATCGTTCGGTAAGTATCGTCAAACATAGTGCCTATCAAAAACTTCTCCGCTCCTTAACCCAATCTCTGTGCGGTTGAATCAATATGCAAAGATACACATTTTTTGCGACATCTGACACAATTATTTTGCCATCCCTCCCGAAGGCCATTCTCCGGCCTCGGACTCCGTATGCGCATCCGGCGACAGTCCTGTGTTATTGGCGGCGGC
>DEKU01000009.1:0-208 GCA_002354035.1 Bacteroidales bacterium UBA2714 | reverse complement strand
CGCCAATAACACACCTCCCACCCTCCGGCCTCCCGTCCACTTCCCCACTCCTGCCCTCGCGGTCCGCCTCGCTTCCACTCCTTCGCTTCCACTTCCGCAGCTCATATTCGGCATTTCTTCTCTTGTACAGAAATAAAAGAGAGTATACATAGAAACAATATAGAAACAATATGCAAAATAAAGAGAGGCTGTGATTTGCTGATTTAGG
>DEKU01000038.1:13253-15625 GCA_002354035.1 Bacteroidales bacterium UBA2714 | reverse complement strand
TCGCGGCCAATCTTGTTGTGGTCGTGATTCTTGATGTCCTCCAAATATTGCAGATAACCCTCCAGCTCCTCCTTGGTGAAGAATGCCGTGCCATGAATGCGGCTGAGGGACTTGTTCTTCTTGTCTCCACGCCAGTAGGTGCTGGACGACGAGAGCAGTTTGAAACCCTTGATGGGGCGCGTGTTGAGCAGGTGAGGTCCGCGGCAGAGGTCGACGAAATTGTTCTGCTGATAGATGGTGATTGTCTCACCCTCAGGAATGGCCTCAAGCAGTTCCACCTTGTAGGGCTCCTTGCGCTCGGTCATTATCTGCAGAGCCTCGTTGCGAGTCACCTCCTTGCGCTCCAGACGGGTGGCCTTCTTGATGATGGACTTCATCTCCTTCTCAATGGCATCGAGATCCTCGCGGGTGAAGGGGCGGAAATCGAAGTCGTAGAAGAAACCATTGTCCGTGGCAGGGCCGATGGTGATTTTGGCCTCAGGGAAGAGGTTCTGCACGGCCTCGGCCATGATGTGGGCCGTGGTGTGGCGCAGCACGGAGAGGCACTCCTTGTTGCTTGTATCTAAGAGCTCAATGTCGCAATCGGAAGTGATGGTAGTTCGGAGATCAATCAGCGTGGCCTCGTTGTTGATACGGGCGGCGCAATAATTGTTCAGACCATCCGGATTTACCATCTTGATGATGTCGATGATGGAGCAGGGCTCCTGCGGCGACACCTCACCAAAGTTTTTTACGATTACTTTCATTGTTTGTTTCTCCTTTAAATATAAAAAGTTAAGTATTTAGCTTCGCTTCAAAGCAATTTGCAAAGATACGAATAATTCTTGACATACCAATATTTTTTCTTAATGATTATCCACACTCGTCCGATACATCAAAGTCGCGTCCCTTCGGGACGCATTTTATCAGTTCGTTATTCAACCACCGCACTGCGCTCCGCTTGTACGGTGTTATTGAAATTAAGCCTCTTCGAGGCTTTTTCAATATAATGCGGACAATCATTTTTTCCCTTCCCTAAAAAGGGAAAGAGACAATCCTGCCCACCATGGCCGAATGCTATAGCTGCTTTGTCAAGCGGAGGTGTTGCCGCTTCCCGCTGGCAGTTACCACGGTCAACAGATAATTGCCCTGGGGCAGGCAAGTGAGGTCAAGCACATACATTCCCTCGCCCTGTGAGGAGAACGGCACAGGATTTCAACGAATCAGTCCCGAAGGTGTTGTTGCCACGATTTTCGGACCAGAAGAATTTCAACCCCGTGCTGTCGGCGGGGAGGACGATGGGCTGAGAGAGGAGCCGACCAGTATTTCCGCCGGCGGCTCCATTAAACTGGACCCGTAGGCGGTAGTTGCTGCCAGAGGCATTTCGGGTCCAGACGGCGTCGCCATAAGAGGCCCAGCAACTGAAACTGCTGTCGGAGCTGAAATCGGCCCACCAGGGTGCATTGACCGAACCACATCCCTGCGCCCGAAGCCCGGCGGCAGACAGCAAAAGAACCATCAACAAGACTAAAGTATGTTTTATCGGTATGTCTCCTATATGTAAGGTTGATAGAAACCAACTTGTTTAATTAAAACCGTTTGCAAAGTTACACCTATTTCTCGATATGACCAAATTGATTTGTGGCAACAAAGGGGGCTCACCGGGCCTACTGTCCGCAACGCACTGCATCCCTTGGGCCGGCTGTGCGGCTGTCTTCGTAGGCCAAAGGTGGGGCCGAGAGCGCGGACAGTGGCAGTCCGGTCCCAAAGCAGGCGGCCCGCAGCCTATGCCGGGATGGCATCGTGGGCGTCCCGTCCTGCCCATGCGGTGCCATGTTTCTCCGCCCGCTTGCCGCGATGCTGACCCCAGTTCCCCGTTCGTTCTTCGATAAATGAACGATGAACGAACGGGGAACTGGGGCCGGAGTGCCGACGATGGAGCGGCGGCCGGGGAGCAAAAGCGGGCACCCACAAGTGGGTGCCCGCTTAATTCCAAGCATATCGGTGAGGGGGAAAGACTAACGTCTTTTCTCCTTAATACGGGCTTTCTTACCGGTAAGATTGCGGAGATAGAAGATTCTTGCTCTGCGGACGGCGCCACGCTTGTTGACGTCGATTTGCTCGATGAACGGGCTGCAGATGGGGAACACGCGCTCCACACCAATGCCGTTGGTGATCTTACGGACAGTAAAGGTCTCGGTGGAACCACTTCCTCTGCGCTGCAGGACAACGCCTTGGAAGTTCTGAATACGTTCTTTGTTACCTTCTTTGATTTTGTAGTGTACAGTGATGGTATCGCCAGCCTTGAATTCGGGGAGGTCTTTACGCTCGACCAAATCCTCTACATATTGCATAAGTTCAGTTTTTCCCATGACATAAAGTTTTAAAGGTTA
>DEKU01000038.1:0-13186 GCA_002354035.1 Bacteroidales bacterium UBA2714 | reverse complement strand
TTGTTCATGGCCAGGTCGGCGAGAACTTTGCGGTTCAGTTCGATGTTGTTCTTGTGCAATTCGCCCATAAATACAGAATAGGAGATACCGTTGATGCGGCAACCGGCGTTGATACGGTTAATCCACAGGGCGCGGAACTCTCTCTTCTTGTTCTTTCTGTCGCGGTATGCGTAGGTTTGACCTTTTTCCCATTTGTTCTTGGCAACGGTCCATACGTTTTTACCTCTGCCCCAATAACCTTTGGTGCGATTGAGGATTTTCTTTCTGCGAGCTCTGGAAGCTACAGCGTTTACTGATCTTGGCATTTTTGTTTAATTGTTTTTCATTTCAGCGGCAGCAGTCGGGGCTGCTCTTTTGTGCTCGAAATAATGGTTAATAACTCCGTTAAGGGTGGTGGCGCCGGGGTTGTGCGGCGGCAGGGCGAGCCTGCACCGCGTGGCCTGGCGGCCGGTTCCCTGTTAAGCTAAAAGCATTCTTTTGACGCGTTTCTCGTCGTCGCGGCTCACCAGTGCGGTGTGGTCGAGGTTACGTTTCTGCGTGGTTTCTTTCTTAGTCAGGATGTGACTATGATAAGCATGCTTTCTTTTGATTTTACCGGTGCCGGTGAAAGCGAAACGTTTTCTGGCAGCGGCTTTGGTTTTCATCTTAGGCATTACTTTACTGTGTTTTTAATAAGTTAGACTATATTGTTGCGATTACGCTTGGATTACTGTTTTTTGGGGGCGATGATGATGAGCATGCGCTTGCCCTCGAGCCGTGGCATGGCTTCGGGTTTGCCATAGTCCATGAGGGCTTCGGCGAATTTGAGCAGCTGGGTCTCGCCTTGTTCTTTGTAGACGATGGAGCGGCCACGGAAAAAGACGTCGACTTTCACTTTGTTGCCCTCTTTGAGGAACCGTTTGGCGTGGTTGAGCTTGAACTCGAAGTCGTGGTCGTCGGTCTGCGGGCTGAGGCGGATTTCTTTGATGACCACTTTGGTGGAGTTGGCTTTGCGCTCTTTTTCTTTTTTCTTCTGCTCGTAGAGGTACTTTTGGTACTCTATGATGCGACACACAGGAGGGTTGGCCGTGGGGGATATCATAACCAAGTCAAGACCTTCGTTGTATGCCTTAATCAACGCTTCTTTGGTGCTCATGATGGTGGGCTCCATGCCTTCGCCCACCACACGGACCATGGGGTCGGTGATGCGCTCGTTGATTAAATGTTCTGCCTCTTTTCTTTGAGGGCCTTTTCCGCGGCCTTTGTTGTTGCTGTTGGGGCCGCCAGGGGTAATTGGTACTGCTATAACTTGGTTCTCCTATGTTTGTTAATACTATTCAATCAGCTGACTGATTGGTTATTATTCGTGTCCGAAAGGCAGTTTGAGCTGTTTTTCGGACTTGCAAAAATACGCTTTTTTTTTGAAATGGATGTTTTTTCTTGCAAAAATGATGTAAGATTCTGTTTTGAGGAGCAGATAGCGACGGCGGACGGGTCAGGCGTTGAGGGCTCCTTTGATTTGCAGGTTGAAGCCTTCGTCGATGAGTGGCTGCACGAGGCGGGTCATCTCGTCGGGGGTGAAGAGTTCGAGCCCTTGGGCCGGTGTGGGGCGGTCGATGGTGTAGACCATGATTTGCCGGGGGCGGAGCTGGCGGACAATGTTCATCCAGCCGTCGAGGACTTCGGGGCGCGAGGAGTCGAAGTCGTATTCTTTGCTGCGGAGCATGCAGGTTTGCAGCACGAAGTTGCCGTGGAACTGCTTGAGGGCCTCGACCACGCGGGCTATGTCGTAGCCTGGCGCCGGTTTGTTGATGCGGGCTATGAGGTCGTTGGTGGGGGCGTCGATTTTCATAATGGGGTTGTCGACCTTGGCGAGGGCCTGGAAGACTTGGGGCAGGTGGACGCGGGTGGCGTTGGAGAGGACGGACACCTTGGCGGTGGGGGCCAGACGGTCGCGGAGGGCGAGGGTGTCGTCGATGATGGCGGGGAACTCGGGGTTGAGGGTGGGCTCGCCATCGCCGGAGAAGGTGATGGAGTCGACCTGGGTGCCCTGCTGCTGGAGGGAGAGGAGCATGCGCTCGAGGTCGCGGTGCACTTTGGCGGCGGTGGGGAGGACGGTGTCGGTGTGGCCATCCTTGTTCCAACCGCATTCGCAGTAGATGCAGTCGAAGTTGCAGATTTTGCCCTTCTCGGGCAGGAGGTTGATGCCGAGGGAGGTTCCTAATCGGCGGCTGAAGATGGGGCCAAAGACGGTTTCTTCTCTTATCATGATGTGTGATGGTTTATTCAACCCAGTGTATGCGGTTTTCTTTCCGGGGGCGGGCCTGGGGCTCGGGACCCTGGGCATAGCCTACGATGCAGTTGCCTATGCCGAGGTAGTTGCCTTCGATGCCGAGGTCTTTGAGGATGGCTTTGCCTTCGTCGGAGGCGAAGACTTCGCGGGCGCGGTTGATCCAGCAGGAGGACAGACCCAGGGCGTGGGCAGCGTTGAGCATGTTGCCCATCATCAGGCTGCCGTCTTCGACTGGGGTGACGGCGGTGTCGGTGTCGACAAGCACGGTGAGCACCACCGGGGCACCGTAGAAGGGGTCGCTGTCGGTGTTCATCACCTGGGCGTTGAGGCGGCTGAGGCGGTCGCGCAGGGCTTTGTTGGTGACGGCAAGAATTATGGGGCTTTGGGTGCCCATGCCTGTGGCGGCATAGAGGCCTGCCTGGCAGATGGTTTCGAGGTCGGCCTTGGAAGGCATCCGGTCGGAATAGGCGCGGACGCTGCGGCGCGTGGTCAGGTCGCTGATGGTCTGGTTCATGCTATTCTGTTTTTTCGTGAGGATTGTTTTCGTTGTGGGTGTGGCGGTGGTGGCGGGTGGGGTGGAGAAAGGAGATGCTGCTGTCGGCCTTTTGGAGGTTGTGAATCTTCTTGATCATCTGGGTGGACTGGGGCTGGGTCTGCTGTTCGTGCTCCCTCACCTTGGGGTTGACTTGGTAGAGAATCATGGATATAACCATGTAGGCGGCGAAAGCGAACATGGCTATGGCGCACACTTTGTTGGTGATATTGATGAGCCGGGCTGT
Source organism: Bacteroidales bacterium UBA2714 (assembly GCA_002354035.1). Taxonomy (GTDB): domain Bacteria; phylum Bacteroidota; class Bacteroidia; order Bacteroidales; family P3; genus Colimorpha. The sequence goes on along the minus strand of DEKU01000038.1, from coordinate 10,135 downwards.
GACGATGCGTTGCAGCAGCGAGGCCAGTTTGCATTTCAGAATGTCGAGGCCGAGGGTGGTGCCGAGGACGCCGATAAAGAAGATATAACGCTCGGTGACAGTGAGGTTCAGCTCGCCAGTGAGGAGGGCGATGACCGACACCCAGTAAATCCAGATGAGGGGGTTGACGATGTTGATGACAAAGCCTTGCATGAACACGGTGCGGCGGCGCGGGTCGCCGTCCTTGCTCTTGAATTTGATGTGCTTCTCCTCATCCTCGAGGCTGGTCACCTCTTTGCGGAAGAAATAGATGCCCATCAGCACGAGCACAGCCCCGCTGATGGATGCCACCCACACGTTGTGGAGCATCTCATAGAGGTCAACATTTTTTAACACTGTCAGCATGAGGAAAACGATGATCACATCGCCCACACTCACGCCGAAAGCGAAAGGATATGACTTCCGGTAGCCATACTGTATGCTGGTCCGGAGCTGCGAGAAAAAAGCAGGTCCGAAACTGAAAAACAGCGACAAGGCTATGCCGCATATTATACCAAGAATTAATTCTCCCATACAAAAAATGACTTGCAAAATTAGTAATAATATTTGACATAATAAAAAAATATCGTCCAATAGGATTATTTTTCGTATTTTTGCAAACTCGGAATTGACACAAAAACATACTATAGAATGAAGAAATACACTATCGCAGTTGCTACAGTCTGCACGTTGTTATTGGCATCGTGCGGCAACACACCCGAAAAGGCCGTGAGCGATTTTTACACGGCAAACAAGGCCAACGAGTTCGAAAAAGCCATGACTTTCACCGACCTCCCAGAGGAGGCCCGTCCGCTGGTGGTGGCATACCTGGACAGCATGGGCATGGTGATTCACGAATTTGAGGTGACGGGGACGACTGTGGGCGACGGCGACACCACGGCTTTGGTCGACCTGCATCTGGTCACCTCCAACGCGTTCTATCCTGACAGCATTTTCGACGACATCAAGGTGCCCTGCATAAAGGACGGCCACACCTGGAAAGTTCACCTGAACCAATAAAACCCAGCACCAACTATGCCTTCAACTACCGACAACATGCTACGCCTGCTCCGCTGCTCGCTCAACAAGCAGCCCGCGGGCAGGCTGGATTGGGACGACAAGGAATGGGAACGGCTGTTCTGGCTGGCCCGCAAGCATGGGGTGGTGACCATGATAAACGATGCCATCGAGGCCTTGCCCGACGACCAAAAGCCCCAAGGCGACATAGCCCTGAGCTGGACCCTTTCGGCCGAAAGGACACGTTACCACTATGCACACCAGAAAGAGGTGCTGGCTTCGATTGACCAAAAGGCCCGCGAGCAGGGGCTCCCCTATGTGGTGCTGAAAGGCATAAGCCTTTCCAAATACTATCCCCGGCCCGACTCGCGCCCCTGTGGCGACATCGACATCATGTTTCCCGGCCATTTTGAGCAGGGAAATGCCCTCCTCGGAGCCCCCGAGGCCAAGGCCGTGGGCAAACACTCTGAGATGAAGGTGGACGGCGTCACCGTGGAGAATCACCGGCAGCTGACAGACCTCAACTATAAGAGCCAACACAAGGCCGAGAAATATATCCTGCAATATCTCCAGCCCGTCCCCGACGACCATCGCCTCCCCCCCATGGCCAACATGGTCTACATCCTCATGCACACCGTCAGCCACCTCACGGCCCGCAACAAACTGCCCCTGCGCAACGTCATCGACTGGGGCCTGTTTCTCCGAGCCAACCGCACAGAGCTGAACCCCGACGAGTGCATCAGCGTGATGCAACAATTGGGCATGGCACCGGCGTTCTGCCTGTTCACCCAGCTGGCTTCAGACATCGTGGGGACAGACCTGTCGTACTTTGTCAAAGGCAAGGTGAACGAGGCCGACTGCCAGCGGATGCGCGACCTGATACTCTATCGGACGTTCGACCAGGCAGTCCCCAAGTCGCTGCCTTTCTTCCCGCGCCTCTTCGCCCGCATCAGCCGTTTCAACAAACGCCGCTGGATGTACCGCTACCTCCCCTCCTCCACCGCCGAACAGATTCATGCCATCATGACTTCTTTTAGAAAATAAAACATCTAATCCTATCACAATATGAAAAAAATACTCATCCTTACATTATTAGCCTGCACAGCCCTTGCCACCACAGCACAGGAATTTGATGCAGTATGCAGCACCGGACAGACACTGCACTATACCGTCATCGGCAATCCCGCACAGCATAGAGTGGCCGTCTCCTGCCCCACAGGCAGCCAATCCCAAATGACCGGGACCGTGGCAATACCCTCCTCCGTCACCTACGAAGGCAACAACTACACCGTCTCATCCTTCAAGAGCTTTGCATTCCTCGACTGCAACCAGATGACAGAAGTCATCTTCCCTCCCACCATCGACACTATCCGCGAACACGCCTTCTATCAGTGCACCGCCCTCGGCACGCTCTCGCTGCCCAATTCCGTCATCTATATTGGAGAATACGCTTTTTCAAAATGCTACGGTCTTCAGGACACTCTAATCATACCCGACAACGTTACCTTTATAGGCAACAATGCTTTCTCCAACTGCACGAGCATCACAGCCATAGACCTTCCCGAATCCATCACGGCCATAGAGGACTTCACATTCAAGGGATGCTCTTCGCTGTCAAGCCCAGTCACTATCCCCAACAACGTGAAGGTCATCGGAACCGAAGCCTTTTTTGAATGCATCAACCTCAAAGGTGTAACACTATCCGAATCCCTCAAACTCATCAAGACCGGTGCTTTCGAAAGATGCAACTCGCTTTCCGGTACACTCGTTCTGCCCGACTCGATCAACAACATTCAAAACATGGCTTTCTACTTCTGCAAAAAACTGACTGGCATCCACTTCGGGAAATCCCTGTCCACCATAGGCTATTGCGCCTTTGGCGGCTGCAGCTCCATTGTCCGCCTCGAAATCCCCAACACCATCACCGAAATCGGAGAGATGGCATTCATCGATTGCTCTAACCTCACTCGTCTCACCCTGCCCCGCACCCTGACCCATGTGGGCAGTACGGCTTTTTGCGGCTGTCCTCACCTGGCCCGCATCACCTGCTACGCCACCGTCCCCCCGACAATGGATAGTACCGTATTCGACACGGTTTCCCCAAACCTCATTATTTACGTACCCTGCGGATATGTCGAAAGCTACCGCTCCAGCGACACATGGCGCAATTTCACAAACTACGCCGAAACATACAACATCTCCATCGTGATTCAGAGCAACGACGAAACAATGGGCAGTGTCGACATCTCCGAATACCCGACATGCGAGAGCCTCTATGCCACCTTCAGCGCCACCCCGAACAGGGGCTACCTCTTCTCCCATTGGAATGATGGCGACACTCACGCCGTGCGCACAGTAGCCGTCAGCGAAGATGTGATATTCACCGCCTACTTCGAAGAGGACCCCAACAACCCCATCGGCATAAGCGACATACTCCAGACGGCCGAGCCCATCATTACGGCACAAAAAGGCATCATCACCATACAGGACGAACAGCCGTTCCGCGCAACGGTATTTGACCTGATGGGAAGAACTATATACCGCACACCCCAATCCGTTTACCGCACAGTCATACCCGTACCGACTACAGGCATATATCTGGTACAAACCAACGGCAGAGTTTCCCGCAAAGTATGGGTACAAAGATAATTCACAATCGGTAGTCCGAAACCAGCTCAACGCTATCGGAACAACCGCCTGCCAATCAAAAACACAAGGCCTTGCCTCTCCAAAACGGCAAGGCCTTATCTTTTACTATATTTTGTTTCTTTTTATTTTGTATGTAGACTCTATATTATTTCTGTTTCAGAAACAATGATCGATAAACATACGATGCAAACAGAAAAAAAGATAGCCGCCAGCACTGTTCCTTTCAAACCCCAGCGAGTTCCAAACCCCAATCGGAAACCTGCAATCTAACTCATCAAGTGGGTAACGGCAAAGACCCTCGCTTGCTTTTCAAACCATCTGATGGAGGTACTCTCCTATAAACAACAGCTAACGCGGCATTGATATTTGTTTTAAGGCTATCCGCTATTACCATAGATTGCCTCGGAGTTGTATATTCTTCATAAGCACTGTGTAGCGCAGTTGCTGAAGGCTTAATTATTGCCCGAGGATAGAAAAGACGTGGATGAGTGTATATAATTATTGCAGATACTCTGTTTCGCTCCCAATGAGACTCCGAGCCGATTGGGAACACAGTCCTCTTCCCGTTCGGAAAGAGCTGTCTCCAATCTGCACTAAGGAAAATCTGTAATAATGGCTGCGTCTTATACTGGTACGAACATAAAAAAAGGTTGGCAGTTTATGCCAACCTTTTAGAGTATTCAAAATCCCGATTATTCAATGGTGAAAGGAGTAGCCTGAGAGGTGATGGTTACACCAGTGCCGGCACCCTGAACGGTCTGGAAGTTGAAATCGAAGAAGTCGCGATAGGAACGACGGAAGGGCATGATGTTCTGGCTGGTGCGGCTCTGGTATTTGTAATAGGTGTTGCTGCCGTCGGCATTAACAACATAGAAATACAGATTGGCCTGGAAAGAAGTACCGGCAGGCATCACAGGAACTGCAACGTTGCCAAGCATCACGTGAGAGGTGGCAAGACCGTTGATCTCAACGGGGGTGTCAAGATGGCAATAAACCTTATCCATGGAACCCTCGGCCAGAGTGTTGTCCATCACAATGTAAGGAGCAGCAGCATCCTCGGTGTTAAGGGTAGCAGCACCGGTCAACTGATGGTTAGCGGAGATAACAACATCGGTGAAATACAGAGTGGGGCAGTCAGCAGGATTCTCATAGGAACCGCCGAAAACGAGCTCGGCCCATTCCTGACCGTAGATGACTTCAGGAGCGATAACTGCAACAGCGTTCTTCAGCTCGAAGCAGGAACCATCCTCGGTGGTAGCACCAGCGAGAGCGGGGTTGTTCTCGTGCATAACCTCGTCACTCAGGAAAGTGTAGAGAGGCCATACGGGAGTGTAGTTCATGGTGGAGAAGCGGTTCATTGCAGTGTTGGGAATCAGAGTGACATGGGTGGGCATGTTCACGGTAGCGATGAAGTCAGTACCATCGGCATTAGGAGTAATCGAGGTGTAGCCCTCAGTGGGGTAGAACAGTTTGTAATCGTCAGCCAGGTCGCAGGTAACTCTTGCATAGTTACTCACGCTGGTGCTGGTACCGGCGATGTTGGAGGGATAGCAAGAAAGGGCATAGTCGGTGCCGTTGATGTTGATCTGGTCTCCGCTGTTGAAGAAGATACGAAGACGCTCACCGCTCCAGGTCTGTTTTGCATTGTTATCCTGAGGGAGCTCACCAGCGACGTTCAAGACAATTTTGTTGCCCTCGATAGTGTAAGCCTGATTCTTTTCTTTGTTGCAGCTTGCAAATACGAGCAGCGAAGAAGCTGCCAAAATAACTAAATACTTTTTCATTGTTCTTGTGTTTTTTTAATGTTAGAATGTAACGTGTTCCCAGTTTTCTACAGATTCAACAATTGCAACGTCTGCATTGCTCAATTCGAAACCGTTCTCAACGGCTACAATTTTCACTTGGATTGCAGGTGCCAAGTACACGATTTTGTTCTTCATTTGCTTTGTCATTAATGTTTGTTAATATAATATTTAATTACTTTCCTTTTTGTTTCTGGCATCAGAACTGTCTTTTGCCAACTTTTTTTTGTTTCGTATAGTTTCTTTGTCTCATGCTTTGGTTTTAAGTTTAACATCCGTTTGTTTATATCTAATCACAACAATTAAACACTCAAACAATTATACAATCCAAGAGCGCTCAATACTGCAATCAAATACAATGCAAAGATACAACTTTTTTCGAACATGCAAGAAAAAATTTAATTGATTTCAAAAAAAAGTGTGTCTTTGCATCGCATGGGTTTATTTCACAGGGTTCTGCAAGGCTATCTGTAGTTCATCGAGTTGCTCCTGGGCAATGGGGGCCGGGCTTCCGCTCATTACATCGCGTCCACTGTTGTTCTTGGGGAACGCGATAAAATCACGGATGCTGTCGGCACCGCCGAACAGGGAACACAGGCGGTCGAACCCAAAGGCAAGTCCTGCATGGGGAGGAGCGCCATAGGTGAAGGCATCCATCAGGAAGCCGAACTGCTCGTATGCCTTCTCGTCGGTGAATCCCAGCGTGTGGAACATCTTGTTCTGCAGTGTGCGGTCGTGGATACGGATAGAGCCGCCACCCACTTCTACCCCGTTGATAACAATATCGTAGGCGTTGGCGCGGATATCGCCCCAGCGGCTCTCATCGTCCAGCAGAGCCTCATCTTCGGGCTTGGGGGCGGTGAAAGGATGGTGCATGGCATAGTAGCGCTGCGTCTCTTCGTCCCACTCCAACAGGGGGAAGTCTATCACCCACAGGGGAGCATATTGGTCGGGGTTGCGCAACCCCAGCTGCCCACCCATCTCAAGACGGAGGGCGCACAGCTGCACACGCGTCTTCATGGCCGGTCCACAGAGGATAAGCATCAGGTCGCCCGGCTGGGCACCGAACTTTTTGGCCACAGCCTTGAGGTCATCCTGGCCATAGAACTTGTCCACACTCGATTTGAAGCTGCCATCGGCGTTGTATTTGATATATACCATGCCACCGGCACCCACCTGCGGACGCTTGACAAAGTCCGTCAGTGCATCCAGCTGCTTGCGGGTGTATTCGGCACAGCCCTGGGCATTGATGCCAACCACCAACTCGGCACTGTCGAAGAGGCCGAAACCGTGGCCTTTCACCACATCGTTCAGTTCCACAAACTGCATCCCGAAACGGATGTCGGGCTTGTCGCTGCCATACAGGCGCATGGCGTCATGCCATGTCATGCGTGGGAAGTTGTCAAACTCCAAGCCTTTCATCTCCTTGAAAAGATGTTTGGCCAGACCTTCGAACATATTGAGCACATCCTCCTGTTCGACAAACGACATCTCGCAGTCGATCTGGGTGAACTCTGGCTGACGGTCGGCGCGCAAGTCCTCGTCGCGGAAACAGCGCACAATCTGGAAATAGCGGTCCATTCCAGCCACCATCAGCAGCTGCTTATACTGCTGCGGGCTTTGGGGGAGGGCATAGAACTCGCCGGGATTCATGCGCGAAGGAACCACAAAGTCGCGAGCCCCTTCGGGCGTGGACTTGATCAGCATCGGGGTCTCAATCTCCAGGAAATCTTTCCCACTGAGATAATTTCTCACCAGCATAGCCATCTGGTGGCGCAATATCAGGTTGTTCTTAACCGGGTTGCGGCGGATGTCCAGATAGCGGTATTTCATGCGCAGGTCGTCGCCGCCATCGCTGTTGTCCTCGATGGTGAACGGGGGTGTCTTGGCCTCATTCAACACATTCAACTCCCGCACCTCAATTTCTATCTCTCCAGTTGGAATCTTGGTGTTCTTGCTGGCGCGTTCAATCACTACACCCTTGGCCTGGATAACATATTCGCGTCCCAGACGGCGGGCTTTTTCACACAAGGCAGCGTTGGTCTCCATATTGAAAGCCAGCTGGGTGATTCCATAGCGGTCGCGCAGGTCTATGAATGTCATTCCGCCCAGGTCGCGGCTGCGCTGCAGCCAACCGCAGAGGGTGACCTCTTGGCCGACATTCTTAATAGTCAGTTCTCCACAAGTGTTTGTTCTGTACATATTGATAATTTAGATTCTTTAGTGTATCACATATAGTTTACTCTACTACTGAGCAGGTGCGGGAGCGGGAGCGGCCTCGGCGGGGGCAGCGGGCGTAGCCCCTGCCTTGGCTCCGGTAGCAGCTCCTTCGGCTGCCGACTCGGCCACTGTGCCCGACACATCGGAAACGGCGTCAACCAGCTCACTCTTCACGCTGCCGAAAACTTTGTCCACCACTCTATACACAACCGATGTCTCATCATAATGCAACGCCTTCATATTGTCGTAGCGGTTGAAATAGCCCTTGAAATAGAGGATGCCAAAGATTATAACGGCGATAACCAGCAGGGTTATAATCCAGCGCAACCAGCGAGGCATACGCTTCTCCGAATAGGGGTCGTCAAGCACCATCTTGGGATAGCTGGCCATATCGGTCAGGGTGGCGCCAAACCGTGTGTTGACCATAATCTTGGCATTCACTGCCCAACCGTTGGCGTTCAGCACCGGACCCAAATTGCGCTTGCGCAGCTTGCTCCATGCTAAGAAGACTGAGGGACCCGAAACACACACAAAGATGAGCAGGATGAACACGATAATGGTGATGGGATGGTTGAAGAAGGCCTTGCCCAAGCCCACAGCAGCCCCGGCAATATAGCCTACAGCCATGCCGATGGCGGCAAAAATACCAGCGAACTTGGCGATATCAAAAGGCGGTTTCTTGTTCTTCTCCACTGCCACAGGGGTACTGCCGCTCTGGGCTTGCGTGGCCAGCGTGGTCGAAGCGCTGTCGGCTTTAGAAGTGAGGCTCTCAAACGACTTGCTCTCCTTCTCAGCTGCCGACTTGTTCAGTTTCTCAGTAATCCAGTTGCCGAACTTTTTATAAGGCGACCAGAATGCCTGACGGATACTGATGGGATTGTCGATAATTTTTGTCACCACGGCATCCCAGTCCTGACCCGAGCAATCATAGAATATGGCGTTCTTACCCACACGCAGATTATCCACATCGCCGTCGGTCAGCACAGCCACTATGTCCATCGTCTTATTCTTAGTTTTCGACACACAGTTACAATACAGCAGATACATGCCGCTCAAGCCGGCCATATCGGCGTGCTTGGCCATGTCCGTCACCTTCATACACAGATTCAGACAGCGCGAATCGATATAAAGCTTACCGGCCTGGAACACGGCATCCACCGTCGTGTCGTAAAAGTCGGTCATCATGACATAGTTGCGCAGTAACCTGTAGAAGTCGCGGTTCAGGCGCAGCAACTTCTCCAACGGAGCCATGGCATCATGCTCAGCCTTCACCTTCTCAGCCATTCCATCCTCAATCTCTTTCACCTTCTCGGCCTTTGCGGTGACATAAGCATCGACCTTTGCCACTATATCATTCCATTCCTTCTCGCTCACACTTTCCTTGCCAGGCAAGTCAACATCCAAAACCAATGCCTTCACCTTATCGAAAGCTCCCTGCCAGGCGGGATTGATACCCTCGTTGACAGGCAGCACACACGTGGCTATAGGTCGGGAAATCGGGTACTTCGAAAGCTCATCGCTGCAAGTGGCAAGATTCTTCTCGCTGATTTCTGCCACTTTCTCAGCCGACACGTCCAATGCGGCTCCGCAATCGTCATGGAACTGGAGGAAACGGCAACGCAGATAATAGTCGGCCATCTTGTCGCGGATAGCATTCACCGCGGCCACGGCATCGTCACTGTTCTCGCCATAGGGATAGACATCGAGTTTCATGTTGCCCAACAAATCTTTCAACTCATTGGCACGATCCTCATCATAATGTGAAAGGAAGTCCATCAACTGTGGCAACGACACCTCCTCGCCCTGACTCTCAATAATCGACATCACTTTCTTGGCATCATCCAAAAGCTGGGCACCTTCCTCCACAGTCTCATTGATGTCCGAAAGTGCAACCGAGTCTTTCCCCAACAAAATCTTGTTGGGATCTTTCAACACTTTGCAAAGCCATTGCGCTGCGGAAACAACTTCCTCCACCCTGATTTTCCCGTCACGGTCGGAATCAATCAAATCAAGGGTACGTTCCTCTAACTCCAGACCATGGACTGGACAACTCAACACCGTCCATAACTTCTGATCCAATTCTCCCAGATGGGCAATATCTTCACCCGAAGTGATATTAACTCGTGTCACACCGCCCAGTGAGCAGTACTGCCACTTATAATCGCTTTTGCCTTTCGACAACTGTGTCAGTTTCTTTTTCATAGCAACAATATTATAAAATTATTAAAGTGCAAAGATACAAAAAAAGTCAGACATAGCTAAGAAAAAGTTTCCAACTTAACACACACACATCCCCACGGGGGATAGGAAATCCAGCGGGGGAGCCGTTCCCGGCACCCCCAAAGACAGAAAAGGGGCCACCGCGCCCGGGCCCTGGCAAAACAAAAAAAGGGAGCCGTTCTCGGCTCCCCTTAAAAAGATTGGCGGCG
>DEKU01000036.1 GCA_002354035.1 Bacteroidales bacterium UBA2714 | reverse complement strand
GTGTGGGGCACCAACCGCTACGACATGCCCCTCACCTACCACCACATCCCCATCATCTTCCACAACCCCGCCCACCTCTCTCCCCAGCGCCTCGACCGCCTGGCCATGCAGGTCGACCTCGGCCCCACCCTCCTCGCCATGCTCCCCATCCAATGGGACAACACAACCTTCGGCCTCAACCTCCTCAGCCAGCCTCGCCCCTATGCCTACTTCTGCAACGACGACAAAATCGGCGTCATCGACCCCAGCTATTTCTACATCTACCGCACCGCCGAAGGCATAGAAAGCCTCCACCTGCTCTCCGACTCCACTGCCGCCAACCTCCTGGCCGCTCCCCAGCCCTCCCTCCGCCAACACGCCGACAGCATGAAAATCTACGGCCTCGGCCTCACCCAGGCCTCCGAAACAATCAACCACTAAACCCCTCCTGACCCCAGTACCCAAATTCCACACAAACAACCCTCACAACACCCAGTCCACAATCCTTAAACAACAACCCATGCACCTATTCCTCACCGACAACACCGAAGACCCCTACGCCACCCTCCCTCCTGACGAGTCCAAACACGCCATCCGCGTGCTTCGCCTGCAGCCCGCCGACCAGCTGTGGGTCACCTCCGGCAACGGCACCCTCTGCCGCGCCCTCGTGGTAGACCCCGACCCCACCGCCTGCCAGGTGGAGATAGTGGAACGCACACCCCACTACGGCGCTCGGCCCTACAGGCTCCACATAGCCGTGGCTCCCACCAAAAACAACGCTCGCCTCGAATGGTTTGTCGAAAAAGCCGTCGAAATTGGCATCGACCGCATCACTCCCCTCATCTGCCAGCACTCCGAACGCACCACCCTCAACCTCGACCGCCTCAACAAAATAGCCCTCAGCGCCATGAAACAGTCGCTCCAGGCCGCACTGCCCCTCATCGACAGTCCCACACCCATAGCCCGCCTCCTGGCCCAACCCCTGCCCGAATGCAAACTGGTGTGCCACTGCGACGGCGACAACCGCCTCACCCTCCGCCAGCTCTACACCCCCGGCACCGACGCCCTCGTGCTTATCGGCCCCGAAGGCGACTTCAGCCCCGCCGAAATCGACAACTGCCTGCAACTCGGTTTCCAACCCGTCACCCTCGGCAACAACCGCCTCCGCACCGAGACCGCTGCCCTCTACGCCCTCACAGCCCTGCAAATCCTTAACACTTGACACATACCCATGAAACGAATCCTCACCCTCCTGGCCGCCCTCCTCCTGTCCCTCACCCTCGGCACACAGGCCCAAACCCAAATCGCCCTGCTCAAATACGGCGGTGGCGGCGACTGGTATGCCAACCCCACCTCCCTCACCAACCTCATAGCCTTCTGCAACGCCGACGCCCACATGAACATCGCACCCGAATACGCCGTCGTCGACGTAGGCAGCAGCCAGCTCTTCAACCACCCCTTTGTCCACATGACCGGCCACGGCAACGTGGTCTTCACCCCGCAGGAGCGCCAAAACCTCCGCAACTATCTTCTGGCCGGCGGTTTCCTCCACATCGACGACAACTATGGCATCAAACAATTCGTCATACCCCAAATGAAACTCGTCTTCCCCGAGCTCGACTTCGTCGAGCTGCCCTCTTCCCACCCCATCTTCCACCAGCGCTACCACTTCCCCAACGGCCTGCCCAAAATCCACGAGCACGACAACCTCCCCCCGCGCGCCTATGGCCTCTTCTACGAAGGCCGCCTCGTGTGCCTCTTCACCTGGGAGTGCGACCTCGGCGACGGATGGGAAGACCCCGACGTGCACCACGACAGCCAAGCCACCCGTCAGAAAGCCTTCCAGATGGGCGAAAATATACTGCAATACGTTTTCACCAATTAGCCCCAGTCCCATCCATATAGTTTCTATTTACACACTATTTATACTCTATTTATACTCTATATTATTTCTGAGGTAGTGTAGAAAAAGGGTATAACGGGTGTAGAAGGGATGGATAGGGTGCCCGGCGGCTAAGCGCCTATCATGCCCGAAGCGACCACTAAGTGAGCGTCGTTGTCGTAGATGGTGGCGTACTGCCCGGCGGCGATGCCCTGCACCCTGACGTCGGACACTATGCGATAGCCCTCGTCGGTGCGGGTCAGGTGGCCTTGGGCAAAGTCGGGGGTGTGGCGGATTTTAAACTTCACATCCACCGTCTCGCCCCGCTGTAGACGGTCGCCCCACAGGTCGCCCGTCAGGGGGTGGTAGCCCAGCAGGTTGATGGTGTTGCCGTACTGGGCGTCGGGGTCGTAGCCTTGCGACACGTAGAGCACATTCTCGTCGATGTCTTTTTTGACCACGAACCAGGGACCTCCGCTGAGGTATAGGCCTTTGCGCTGCCCGATGGTGTGGAACCAGTAGCCTCGGTGGGTGCCCAGCACGCGTCCGGTTTCGAGTTCGACTATCTTTCCTTCGCGCTCACCGAGGTAGCGGCGCAGGAAATCGTTGTAGTTGATTTTGCCGAGGAAACAGATGCCTTGCGAGTCTTTGCGGTCGGCGCTGGGCAGATGGGCGTCGTGGGCCACTTCCCGCACCTCGCTTTTCATCATGTGGCCAATGGGGAACATGAGCTTGCTGATTTGGGCATAGTCCAGCTGCGAAAGGAAATCGGTCTGGTCTTTGACAGGGTCCTTGGCGGTGGCGAGGAACGGGACGCCGTCGACGAGTGCGGTAGTGGCGTAATGGCCAGTGGCGATGCGGTCATATTCATGGCCGCGACGCTGTTCGAAAGCCCCGAACTTGATGAGCTTGTTGCACATCACGTCGGGATTCGGGGTCAGCCCCCGGCGGACGGACTCGATGGTGTAGGAGACCACGTTGTCCCAGTACTCGCGGTGCAGGTTGACCTCCTCGAAACGGCACCCATAGCGCTTGGCTATGAACTGGGTGATTTCGATATCCTCCTCGGCGGGGCAGTCGATATAGCCCTCCTCGTCCTCCATGCCGATGCGGATGTAGAAGATGTCGGGCTTGAAGCCCTGCTGGCAGAGCAAGTGCACAACTACGGAGCTGTCCACGCCTCCTGAGACCAAAGCTGCTATACGTTCCATGTGGGGTCTGTGTTAATTAAAAGGTGATTGATGAATGGGGTTTATGCTGATGTATGGGGTGATTGTGGGCTGGGGGTCTCTCCCTTCTTGGGAGAGGTTGGGGTTGTGTTGTCTTTTTTGCCCAGCACCACCATTGTCACGGCGGCAAGGATGAGGGCTATGCCCGCTGCTAACCAGCCGGTGAACTGTTCGCCGAATACGCCGATGCCTATCAGCACGGCCGTGAGGGGTTCGAGGGCGCCGAGAATGGCGGTGGTGGTGGATCCAGCATAGCGGGCGGCATAGACCAACAGCACCAAGGCCATGATGGCGGGCACTGTGGCTAACCACACCACGTAGAACCAGCTGGTGGGTGTGGGCGGGAGGATGATACGCTCGCCGCTGAGCAGCGAGTAGACCAGCATGCCCACCGCGCAGCACAGCAGCACATAGAAGTTGATCTTGAACGAGGAGAGCTGGAGTTTGCTGCGGTTTACCACGATGATGTAGACGGCATAGGTGAGGGCAGAGAGCAGCACCAGCACCACTCCGCCCCAAGGCAGGACAGTGTGGCCATCGCCACGGTAGAGGAGAGCCACGCCGATAAAGGAGAGGACGATGGCGGAGAGGGTGACGGCATTCATGCGTTCGTGGAAGAAGAGCGCCATGATGACGGCTGTCATGACCGGATAGGTGAAGAGGATGGTGGATGCCACCCCGGCGTCCATAAGATGGAAGCTGAGATAGAGGGTGAGGGAGGAGACTGTGAAGAGCAAGCCAAGACCAAGGAGCACGCGCAGCTCGCGGAGGGAGACACGGAAGGTTTCGCGACGGAGGAGGAGCACAATGCTCATGATGAGCCATGCAAGCCCGAAACGATAGAAGAGCACCGAGCCGGTGGACATGCCTTCGGCATAGAGCTTCAGGGCTCCGAGGGGGTTGGTGCCGTAGCACACGGCGGCCAGCACGCCGCACAGCATGCCCCAGCCTTTTTTTGATTTGACGCCTTTGATTTGTAGGTTCATTATTGAGTATGTAGATTTGAGTGAGTGAGAATTAAGAGCTAAGAAGCACAGACTTCTTAGCTCTTAAGATATTGCTGTTTGTGTTTGTTCTGATTAGTCGGGCAGGCCGAACAGGGAGGTGTTGGGACGCACCGTGCCGTCGGGAGCAAGGGTTGTTCCGGTGGCCTCGGACTGCGACGAATAGAGGGGACCCTCCTTCTGGTCGATGCGGCTGTAGTCGCTGTCGTTCATCTGCTCAATTGTCATGGCCTCGATTTTCTGCGGGCCGTTGGCATCGTTGTGCAGCATGTGGTTGATCATCTCTATACGCTTGGCCCGCTCTATGGCCATGGCGTCGAGCGTCGAGCCTTTGGCCTGCGGCATATCGAAGGTGGTGGCGGTTCGGCTCGGCTGCGACTGGATTGCGGGCTGTTGGGGTTGCTGAGGCTTCACCTCCGCCGCCTGTGGGGCATTGGGTGCCGCGCCGACGGCCGACTCGTTGCTGTTGCTGGAACGGAGACGGATGCCGTCGTCCAGACCTGTGGAAGTGTTGCGCTGTGGGGCAGGAGTCTGATTGAAGTCATCGTCGAGGGTGTAGACATTGCGGCGGACCGTCTTCTCGCCCTCTGTCGTGGCGAACGGCGACTCCAGTCCCTGGCGATTGTCAGCCGGTTGGGTCTTGACAGTCTCGATCGTGGGGGCCTCATACTGCTTTGTGGGGCGGAAGCTGTCGAGCGGAACAGGTGTGACCTCGTCGGCTTCGGCTGGATTCGGGCGATGGATAATAACAGGGTCGCCCGCATCGGTGGGTTTGGGTTCGGGAGCTTTAGGCGTATCGTGCAGCACGTGGACTACCGGGTCCTCACGTTCGCACTGCTCGAAACCCGTGGCGATAAGGGTAATCTTCACCTTGTCGCCCAACGACTCGTCCGAGCCCATGCCCCAAATCACGTTCGTCTCCATGCTGCCCGTCTTGGAAGTGATATAGTCCGTCACCTCTCCCATCTCGTCCATCGTGATTTCGTGGTCGGGACCGAAAGAGAAGTTGAGAAGCACATGCTTGGCGCCGGCAATGTCGTTGTCGTTAAGCAGCACCGAAGTGGTGGCCTCCTCGACGGCTTGGCGGGCACGGTTCTCGCCCTCGCCCTCGCCTATGCCCATCAGGGCCGTGCCGCTCCGCTCCATTACCGTGTACACATCGCGGAAGTCGATATTCACATACGCGTTGAGCGTGATGATCTCGGCAATGCCCTTCACGGCCGTCAGCAATACATCGTTGGCCATGGCGAAGGCATCTGTCATAACCAGGTTGCCATACGAGCGGAGCTTCTCATTATTGATTACCAGGATAGAGTCCACATGCTTGCGCAGCTCCTCCACCCCCTCGTGGGCCTGCTGAATGCGGCGGTAACCCTCAAAGAGGAAAGGAGTGGTGACCACTGCCACCACCAGAATCTGCGTGGGGTCATCCTCGTCGTCGGCGGCCAGTTTAATCTCCTTGGCCATGCGGGCTATGACAGGTGCGGCGCCAGTGCCGGTGCCGCCGCCCATACCGGCGGTGATGAACACCATCTTCGTATCATGTTCAAACAGCTGTTTGATTTCCGTCTCACGTTCCTCGGCGGCCTTGCGAGCCTTGGCGGGACGTCCACCCACGCCCAGACCCTCGTTGCCCAACGCCAGCTTGGTGGGGACAGGACTGCCCTTGAGAGCCTTCATATCGGTATTGCAGACTATAAAGTCGACACCCGAGATGCCTTTACGGTACATGTGGTTGACGGCATTGTTGCCGCCACCGCCTACGCCGATTACCTTGATGTAGGAGGACTGTTCCAACTGCTCAAGAGGCGAATCGAAAGTAATTAGTTGTGAATCGGGCATAAGATACAAGTTTATAAATGATTATTATTTACGTCGTTATACTATTGGTGCAAGATAATTTCGATTTGTAAAATTACGAATTTATTCTGACATGGCGGGTGTTTTGCCGCATTTGTTTATCAACACGTTATGAACACTCTACTCGTTTAGGCCGTCTTCGGTGAAGTTGCGCGTGAGCCATTCGGTAATGGACTTGCTGAAGTTACGGGCGTCGGACGAGAGCGACTTGCGCTTGGATTTCTCGGTCTTGGCCTTCTTCTTATCGTCGGTCTCGTCGGGTTCGGGCTCAGGCTCGGGTTCGGCCTTGGGCTTGGAATCGTGGGCTGGGGCTGCATTCTCGCGTTCCTTACGCTCAGCTTCGAGCAGACCGTAGATGACCAACCCGATGCCAGTGGCATACATGGGGTGGCTGAGGTCCTCGAACGACGAGCTGCCTTGGAGGTCGAGATGCTCGTCGGGGGTGCCGATGCGGGTGTCGATACCCGTGATGAGCTCGGAGTATTCCTTGATGTGCTTCAGACGAGCGCCGCCACCGGTGAGGACAACACCCGCAATGAGCTGCCCGCCAAAACCTGACGACTGGATTTCGAACTGCACCTGCTCCAGAATCATACGCATGCGGGCATTGATGATGGTAGCAAGGGTTTTGACATAGATTTCGCGGGGGTCCTGATTGCGGATACCGGGGATGGCGATGATATCATCCTGATTCACGTTGGTGGGGAGGCAGGAGCCAAACTTGGTTTTGAGACTTTCGGCCTGGTGTTTCAGGATTTTGCAGTTATCGCGGATATCGTTGGTGATGACATTTCCTGCCAGGGGAAGCACCGAAGTGTGGCGGATGATACCCTCCTGGAAGATGGCGATGTCGGTGGTGCCGCCACCGATGTCGACCAGCGCCACGCCCGCCGCCTTGTCGCCCATGTCGAGCACAGCGTATGCCGAGGCGATGGGTTCCAGCACCACACCCTTGATGCGCAAGCCAGCCTCCGCCACAGCATCGCGGATGTTGCGCACATTGGCAGTATTGCCCGTTACGATGTGGAAGTTGGCCACCAGACATTTGCCAGCCACCCCCACCGGGTCGATGTCCACATCCAGCATGTCGTTGTCGACAATATAGTTCTGGGGGAAGACATGGATGATCTCCTCGCCCGGCTCGAGCATGATGCGATACTGGTCCTCAATCAGACGGTCGACATCCGACTTCTCAATGAGGCGGTGATCCTGCGGAATCATCACACTGCCCTGATTCGAACGGCTCTTGATATGCTGGCCCGCGATGCCGACATAAACCTCGTCCACATCATATTTGGCCATTTCCGAAGCGTCGGCCACCGCGCGGCGGATCGACTCGGCCGTGCTGCGGATGTTGCGGACCACACCTCGGTCCACACCCACCGACTCCGTCCTGCCGAACCCGACAATACGTATTTTATCCTTCTCAGCCCGCTCGCCAATAAAGCAGGCAATCTTAGTGGTTCCTATATCCAGTCCAACGATGTATTTACTCATAATTGCGTATGTTTTTAATATTTGATTCGTGATTAGTAATTTGTAATTTGTAACCTACCTATTCTGCACTTACTCTATTCCTCGGCTGCCTGCGTGTGCCAACCACCTGCTCGTGGTACTTCACGCTGATCTGATTGTACGTCTCCCAACCCGCCTGCGGCAACGCCCTGGTGTAGAAGGCCAGCAGGTTCACAAACTTGGAGTCGAGGTCGTCCACCTTGCCAATCTGCACCACATGGTTGCCCAGCTTGGGCGTGAGGAAGAGGTCGCCCTCAGCGTCGCGGTAAATCTGGTCGAAAAGCGGAGCCAGCCTCTCGTGGCCGTCAAGATAGCGGGCCAGCGTCCACACCTGTCGCAGCCCCTCGCCCTTGGGCGGGATATTGCCCGAGGCCACAATCAAGTCGGCCGAGCCGTAAGGACTCACAGGCACACGGTAGCCTTTGTCGTCGAGATAGTACTCGCCACTGCGTGAGCATACACGCACTATAGGGCGGTGCTGCACACCGTGCACCACCACCTCCCCGCCAATCGATGTGCCAGCCTCGCAACGGCAAAGCCAAGGCGAAGCAACCGCCACGCGGGCCACCTGCTCCAAGTCCACATCCCGCAGGCGCTTTGAAGTGATGTCCGGCATCTGCTGCATGATCAAGTCCTCCACCTGCCGTGGCACCACCAGCGTGTCCGACCCCCCATAATCGATATCCACGCGTACGCCCCGCACCTGCGAGCCGCCGCGCCACCAGTTGGCAGCCACCACCAAGGCCGCCAGCAGCAGCACCACACAAACGGGAACTATTTTCACTCGCTTCATCATGCAAAGGAATTAATCGTTATTTTCTTTGAAAACCTCCTCCAACCGTGGTACGAGCCGGTCGATGTCGCCCGCTCCCATCGTCACCACCACATCGGGACAAAGGGCAGGCACCAACTCCAGCACCTGGTCGGGTGTGCAGAGATACTTTGACATACTGTCGATTTTGCGCAGCACCATCGACGACGTCACTCCCAGTATGGGTTTCTCGCGCGCTGGATAGATGGGGAGCATAATCAACTCGTCTAACGTCGAGAGCACCTGCGCAAACTCGTCGGCAAAATCGCGCGTGCGGCTGTAGAGGTGGGGCTGGAAGATGCCCACCACCCGCTTGCCCGGATAGAGATAGCGGATGCTGTCGAGACAGGCGGCAATCTCTTGGGGATGATGTGCATAATCGTCAATATACACCAAGTCGGGCCGCTTGATGCGATAGTCGAAACGCCTCTTCACTCCAGCATAAGTCTTCAGCCCGTGGCGGAGCTGATACTCGTTCAGCCCGAGTGAGACAGCCACGGCGGCCGCTGCCACAGCATTCTCCACATTGTAGAGACTGCTTTCGGGAAGCTCCAGGTCGTAAAATACACCTTTGGGGGTGCGCAGGTCGAAGAAGATGTTGCCATTATAGTGGCGGACATTCCAGGGGTAGAAATCTGCCTCGATGCCATGGGCAGTGTAGTTCAAGATGTGAGCCCCCACGCCTTCAATCTGCTGCCCGTGATGATGGTCCTCATCGTGATGGTCGTCATCGTGGTGATGCGGCTGGAGGGTGAGGCCCTGCTTGATGATGAGGGTACCTTCCGGGTCTATTTGGGCGGCAAACTGGTGGAAGGCTTCGATGAGGTTGTCGTGCGTGCCATAAATGTCAAGATGGTCGGCATCAGTGGCCGTGATAACAGCACAATAAGGGTGCAGCCGCAGAAACGAACGGTCATACTCGTCAGCCTCCACCACCACATAATCACTCTCATTGTCCACCACCACATTCGAATTGAAATTCTTGGCTATACCGCCCAGAAAAGCGCTGCAACCCAACTCCGACTGGCTGAGGAGGTGGGCTATCATACTTGAGGTGGACGTTTTGCCATGCGTACCGGCCACGGCTATGCAACGCTTGCCACGCGTCAGCTCACCAAGCATCTGGGACCGCTTCTCCATCGGCACACCCAGTTTGAGGAGATACTGATATTCGGCGGTGTCGGTCGGGACAGCCGGGGTATAAATAACAAGGTCGATATGCGAGGGGATGAGTGAGGGGTCGTCGACATAGTGCACGGCGATGCCCTCCTCCTCCAGCTGGTGTGTGAGGGGAGAGGGGGTGCGGTCGTAGCCGCTGACCGTGTCGCCACGCTGATGAAGGTAACGTGCTATGGCACTCATGCCTATGCCGCCTATGCCGAGAAAATAGTAGTTCATGATGGCGTTGTTGTTTGTGATTTGTGTATCGTGATTGATTCTTGTTGATTTATATTTCTGTTACTTTTATTTTACTTTTCTTTTTTCCATGAGAATATAAATCTGGTCAACAATACGGTCAGCGGCCGCAGGTGCAGCCATGCTGCGGATGGCTTGCCCCATACGCTGGCAGAGGTCGGCGTCGCCCAGCAGGGCCAGGGCTTGCGGCAGTCCTTGGTCGTGGCACTGGCTGTCGGGCACCATGATCGCGGCTTCTTTCTGGACCAATGCCATGGCATTCTTGGTTTGGTGGTCCTCCGCCACGTTGGGCGACGGTATCAGCAGGACGGGTTTGCCCACGAGGCAGAGTTCGGATATGGCTATGGCGCCGGCACGCGATATGACCACTTGCGCGGCGGCGTATGCCATGTCCATACGGTCGATGAATTGATGCACTTTTACCCATTGGCCTACGCCTTGCTGTTCCACAGCCGAGAGGGCTTCTTGGTACATGGCTCGGCCGGTCTGGAAGATTAGCTGGACCTTGTTTTGGGCAAAGAAGGGAAGGTGGTCGAGCACCATGCGGTTGATGCTGCGTGCGCCGAGGCTGCCTCCGACGCTGAGGATGACGGGCAGGGTGGGGTCGAGCGAGAAGTGGGCGCAGCCTTCGTCGCGAGTGGCGGTCATCTGTTCGATATCGGCCCGGATAGGGTTGCCGGTGAGGACGATTTTGTCGGCGGGGAAGAAGCGGTCCATGTCGGGGTAGGCAACGCAGATGCAGTCGGCGAGGCGGGCGAGGGTTTTGTTGGTGAGTCCGGCATAGGAGTTCTGCTCCTGGAGGAGGGTAGTGAGGCCCATACGCTGGGCGGTGCTGAGGGTAGGTTGACTGGCAAAGCCGCCTACGCCTATGACGATGTCGGGCGCGAACTGGCGCAGGATGCGGCGCACGAGACAACGGCTGCGCAGCACACGGAAGGGCAGTTGGAGGTTTTTGATGATGTTGGAGGGGGTGAGCTGGCGTTGCAGTCCGGCGATGGGGAGGCCTTGGATGGGGTAGCCCGCGGCGGGCACGCGCTGCATTTCCATCCTGCCTTGGGCGCCGACGAAGAGGATGTCGGCGTCGGGCTGGCGTCGTTTGATGGCGTTGGCTATTGCGATTGCGGGGAATATGTGTCCGCCGGTTCCCCCTCCGCTGATGATGACTTTCATGGCTGTTGGTGTTTTGGGGTTGACGACTCGGCATCCGAGTCGGTGGGAGATATGTTTGTTTCGGTATGTCGCTGGATGGTTGCCTGGCGTGCCTGTTTCTTGTTGTCGAAGGCCACGGCCTGTATCACTCCAAGTCCACATCCCAAGAAGAAGTAGGCCGAACCGCCATAGCTGATGAAGGGCAGGGTCTGCCCGGTGACGGGGAGCAGGCCGACGGCTACGCTCATGTTGATGATAGCTTGGAGGAATATGAGGGTGCCGATGCCTGCCACGCAGAGGCTGCCGAAGGGGCCCTGGCAGGCTGTGGCTATGCGGATGCAGCGGAAGTAGAACCAGGCGTAGAGGGCGAAGATGCCTATGGCTGCCAGCATCCCGGCCTCTTCGATGATGATGGAGAAGATGAAGTCGTTGTGGGCTTGGGTCATGAGTCGTCCGTGGATGGTGGTGCCGATGCCGCTGCCGGAAAAGCCACCACGGGCCACGGCCATCCGGGCCATGTTTTCTTGCGTCAGCTCGTCGGGGTTGGGATGAATCCACGACTGGAGGCGGTGGGACCATGTGGGTATTCGGCCCACTTCGATGTGACTGCCCACAAAGTAGAAGAAGAGGAATGCCAAGCCGACCACCAACAGCACGACCAGAAAGCAACGCCACCACAACCGGGTGTTGACCCCGCCGAAGAGGAGCAGGATGTATGCGGCGGCGAAGAGGAGGATGGCGGTGGAGAGGTTGGCGGGCAGGATGAGGGCACAGGTGACGAAGGCGGGCATGAGCATTTTGAGGAAGGTGCCGCCCGAGTCGAGAGGCTCTTTGTTGAGGGCTATCTGGCGTGCCATGAAGACGATGAGTGCCACTTTGGCTATCTCCGAAGGCTCGAACCGGGCAACGTGGGGGATTGTTATCCACCGTTCGGTGCCCATAATGAGAACGATGATGAGTGCTATGATGGAGAGGTATAGGGCCCATTTGGAGAGGGGGGCGAAACGGCGGTAGTTGATGTGGGAGATGAGGATGACGGCGATATAGGTTGCGACAACGAAGACGAGATGGCGGAAGAAGATGCGCATGGGGGTGGAGTTGAGGTCGTCGATGGCGGAAAGACCGATGGTGCTATAGACGGACACGAGCGATATTCCTGAGAGAAGGAAGAATATCACCCATAGGGCTTTGTCGCCTGCTATTATGTTCAGTTTGCGTCGCATCGTGTTTGTTCAGATATTTTGTCTTTTCTGGTGTTGGAGCTGCGGGACATCCGGCAGCCCCGAATCATGGGGTCTTAAATTTCATTCACTTGACGGATGAACTGGTGGGCAGTCTGCTCTGCGGTGCCGCCGGCGGGGGTGGCGGGCGAGAGGACTATCCGCGCATTGTCTGTCGGGTAGCGTGCGGCCAGTTCCACGGCGGAGGGGACGTCTTGGGCATCCACTACGGCGGGCAGTATCCCTTCGAAAGCTTGGTGCAAGGCCTGTGTGTGTTGGCCGATGCAGATCAGCAGGCAGACTTTGCGCAGAGCCATCGGTTTGAGGGGTGCGTAATCGGCTCCGTTGGTGTCGCCAATGGCTATCCAGACCAGTGGGCCAGCGGTACGCTGCATGGTGTAGAGGGTGGCGTTCACGCTGCGGGCTGCCGCGTCGTCGATATATTCTTTGCCATGTATTGTGGCCACATGTTCCATCCGGTGGGCGGTCTCGTCCATACGGCGGAAGCAGTCGCGCAGCGAGTTGTCGCGCATCTGGCGGAGCAGGGCCGTGTCGACCGATGCAAGACTGCCATGCATGTGGTTGAGACTTTGTTTGGCGATTTGTTCTATGCTCATGTCTTATTTCTTTTTATATTTCTGAATGTTCTGAATGTCCGAGTGGCTGTATGTTTGAGTCCGACTGGGTTTGTCTCCTGATGTGTTTACCTGAGTTTTAGTGTTACTATGCTCACAATGGCAAGCAGGATGCCGATGATGACAAACCGCTGCACTATCTTGGGTTCTGGCAGCCCCTGCTTCTGGTAATGGTGGTGTATGGGGGTCATGAGGAACGGGCGTTTCTCGATGGGCACGGCCTGGTCGGGGGGCAGGTGGTTGCGGCGGCGGTAGAGTTTGCACCCGTAGGTCTGCACAATGACCGACACGTCTTCGACCACGTAGATGCCACAAAGTATGGGAAGCAGGAGCTCTTTCCTGATCAGAAGGGCAAAGACAGCGATGATGCCGCCCAGGGCCAGCGAGCCCGTATCGCCCATGAAGACTTCGGCTGGATAGGTGTTGAACCACAGGAAACCCAAACAGGCACCCACAAAGGCGGTGATGAAGACGGTCAGTTCGCCGATGTCGGAGAGATAGACTATGTTGAGGTAGTTGGCCATAATGATGTTGCCCGAAAGCCATGCCAGGATGGCCAGCGCGCCACCGATGATGGATGCCGTGCTGGTGGCGAGGCCGTCGATACCGTCGGTGAGGTTGGCGGCGTTGGAGACGGCGGTGACCACCAGGATGGCCACAAGCACATATACTACCCACACCCAATCCTTGGTCCATTCGCCCATCCAGCTGATAATCCAGGCATAGTCGAACTCATTTCCTTTGACAAAGGGGATGGTGGTCTTTGTAGAGGCTATGTCGGGATGGAACGAGAGCAGGAGGCCTACGCCCAGACCCAGCATCACCTGCCCGAACACCTTGAACTTTCCGGGCATGCCCGCTTTGTCTTTCTTGAACACTTTGATATAGTCGTCGATGAAGCCTATCAGGCCCAGCCAAAGAGTGGTGACAAGCATTGTGACCACATAGACATTGTCCAGCTTGGCCAGCAGCAGTGTGGGCAGCACTATGGCTGCCAATATCAGCAGCCCTCCCATGGTGGGGGTGCCCTCTTTTTCTTTCTGTCCTTCAAGACCAAGGCTGCGAACCGTCTCGCCTATCGACTTGCGGCGAATGAAACGGATAAAGGGTTTGCCGCAAAACAGCATTATCAGCAGTGAGAGTATCGCTGCCATCGAGGCCCGGAAGGAAATGTACTGGAACACTCCCGCACCGGGAAAGTCAAAAGCCCTGTCCAACCAATCGAAAAGGTAGTATAGCATAATCTGTTCTCTATTGTCTCTGTTTGTTTTCTGTTTATTTTCTTCATTATTTCCTCCATAGTGCAGAAACGGTGTCTATGAGCCGCGCACTATTCTTTCAAAAGGTTCTCCAGCTCCTCACGGTCGTCGAAATGGTGCTTGATGCCGTTGATGTCCTGGTATTTTTCGTGTCCTTTCCCGGCCACGAGCACTATGTCGCCCTCGCGGGCCATCATGACGGCGGTCTTGATGGCTTGTCGGCGGTCGGCGATGCGGAGGACGAGGCTCCGCTCTTCGTCTGTCAGCCCTGCCTCCATGTCGTCGAGGATGCGCTCGGGGTCTTCGGTGCGGGGATTGTCCGAAGTCAGCACCAGCCGGTCGCTCATGGTACAGGCTATCTTAGCCATCTCTGGCCGTTTGGAGGTGTCGCGGTCGCCACCGCAGCCGACCACCGTCAGCAGCGACTGCCCTTTGGTGCGTATGTCGTTGATGGCCGCAATCACATTCTCCAACGCGTCTGGGGTGTGGGCGTAGTCCACAATGGCGGTGATGCCGCGTCCGCTCAGGCGCTGGAAACGGCCTTCGGCGCCCTGGAGGGTGCTGAGCAAGCGGAGGGTTTCGCTCTGGTCCATTCCGAGGAGGATGGCGGCGCCGTAGATGGCGGTGAGGTTGTAGGCGTTGAAACGGCCCACGAGGGGGGTGGAGACTTGGCGGCCGTTGAGTTCGAGCAGCAGTCCGTCCAGTGTGTCTTCGACCACTCGGCAGCGGATGTCGGCTATGCGGCGAAGGCTGTAGGTGCTGACGGCGGCGCGGGTGTTCTGGACCATGACTGAGCCGTGGGGGTCGTCGATGTTGGTGAGGGCGAAAGCGTCGGGTGGCAGTTGGTCGAAGAAGGCTTTTTTGGCGGCGATATAGTTGGCCATAGTTTTGTGGAAGTCGAGGTGGTCGTGGGTGAGGTTGGTGAATATGCCGCCGGCGAAGGTGAGACCGGCGATGCGGCGCTGGACGATGCTGTGGCTGCTGACCTCCATGAAAGCGTATTGACATCCTGCATCGACCATGCGGCGCAGGAGGCTGTTGAGCTGGAGGGCGTCAGGGGTAGTGTGGGTGGAGGGGATTTCGAGGTCGTCGATTTTGTTGACGATGGTGGAGAGGAGGCCTGCATGGCATCCGTGGGCGCGGAAGAGGCGGTGGAGGAGAGTGACGGTGGTGGTCTTGCCGTTGGTGC
This sequence comes from Bacteroidales bacterium UBA2714, assembly GCA_002354035.1. Lineage (GTDB taxonomy): Bacteria > Bacteroidota > Bacteroidia > Bacteroidales > P3 > Colimorpha. The sequence continues at coordinate 21,379 of DEKU01000036.1, read as the reverse complement.
CGGTGACGCCGACGAGTTTGAGCTGGCGCGAGGGGTGGCCGTACAGGTTGTCGGCCATGATGCCCAGGGCTTGGTCGCTGTTGTCAACCTGGACGATGGCCACGCCGGGGTATTGGCGCTCTGGTTTGCGCTGGCAAACGATGGCGACGGCTCCTTTCTGGACAGCGGCGTCGATATAATCATGACCGTCCACCCGCGTGCCCTCTTGGGCCACGAAGCAGCTGCCGGGCACGACTTGGCGCGAGTCGAAACAGATGTCCACGACTTCGGGGTCGGCGCCGACGGGAGCCAGGGGTGCGGTTCCTTCTATCAATGTCTGTAGTTTCATGGTTTTAATTGTAGTGTTATTGTTGTGTTTTTTCGCACGGGTGTGCGGGCTTTTGGGGTCTGGCTGACCACTTTGCCCTGCCCTGTGAACCGCACTTTGAGTCCGGCGGCGCGGAGGAGGGCCATGGCGTCGCGCACTGTCATCCCTTTACAGTCTGGCACTTGCCCCATAGGCACATCATAATCGGCATATAGCCCACGACTCTCATCATACACTGTCCAGTCCGTAAAACGGGCACTGTCGGGCTGGGCAAAGGGCAGCCCCAGCAGGTTGTGGACGGCTTGGAGCTGGCTTCGACGGCCTTTGGGCAGCACGGGCCGCATCACACGGCCGGAGTCCTGTAGGTCGACACTTCCCAGCTCTTGGTCGAAGGCCACGACGCAGTCGGCTATTTTCTTGAAGACGGGAGCTGCGGCATGGCGTCCGGCGATGCTGGTGCGCTCGACGAGCACGAGGCAGGTGTAGCGGGGTTTCTCAGCGGGGAAGAATCCCACGAAGGAGGAGTTCTTGATACTCTTGTCACTGATTCCCTCGGTGGTGCCGGTTTTGCCTCCTATGCCATAGACGGCGTTGTAGACGTTGTTGCCGGTGCCGTGCTTCACCACGCCGACGAGCATCTCGCGCATCTGCTTGGCCACTTCTTCACTGCACAGGTGTTCGTTCAGCACCACGGGCTTGACAGGGCGCGAACGCCGTCCGTTCTGAATCTCACGGCAGAACAAGGGTTTCACCATTCTTCCACCCCCGGCCAACGCATTATAGAATGTTATCAGCTGAAGGGGGGTCACGGTGGCAGAATAGCCGTAGCTGAGGTTCAGGAAATCGCGGTCAGAGTTCAGCTTTACGACTTTTGTGTTTGGCTCGAGCACGTCCAGATCGGGGTGCATCTTCCCGAAGGGGAATATGGATTCAATGCCTTTTTTCAAATCGTCACGGCGGTTGCGATAATACTCCCACGCCAATTCGCACATGCCCACATTGGACGACAACGCGAGGACTCCGGCCAGGTTGGAGGTGTCGGTCGTATAGCCGTGTCCTGCATTAATCTCGCCGCTGGTGGCACTGTAGCGTTTGCGCCCGCCGCATTGCACGCGTTTGGAGGTGTCGATATCCACTTTCTTGTCGTTGAACATGGCCACCATGGCCACAGTCTTGAATGTCGAGCCGGGTTCATAGCTGTCGCTGCAAGCCACATTGCTCCACAGGTTCTCGCTCAGGCGACCTGTGGTGTCGCGCGTAAGGCTGCTGCAAGCCAACACGTAGCCGGTCTCCACTTCCATCAGGATGGCACAACCCGACTGGCCTCCATATTGATTCATCGAGCTGCGCAGGGCGCTTTCGGCAATGTCCTGATAGCGGGTGTCGATGGTGGCCACTATGTTCTGCCCGTCCACACGGGTCCGGACGAGAGTCGAATCCTCGTCGGGCACACTGCCGTTTTCCACTGGAATCCAGGTGCCGCGCGTCAGCCTACGGCAGATATACTGGCCGTCCTGACCTCGAAGCACACTGTCGTAGTAGCCTTCCAAACCTGTGTAGCCCTCACGGGTAGGGGTCTTGTAATGCAAGCCTATCACATTCTCACCCATGTTGCCATAGATGTGCGCCCGCACAAAGCTCTTCACATCGCCGTCGGCAGTCTTCTCCACCACACATCTCCCCCACCCCGGCAGCTTGCGGATGGCGTCCCACTTGGAATAGGGCACCCTCCGCTCCACATAAAGGCAGCGGCTGGGTTTTGCGCTGGCATATTCACGCATTATGCGGTTGTAGTAATACTCATACGACTTGGCGGGGAACTGCTCGTGCAGGATACGGCATGCTTTGGTGACACTTTTTTTCCACTCCTGCTCGTCGGATATGCAACTCTCCATCACCACGTTCCCATTCTTGTCCTTCACTTCCTCGCCTTTGCTGTTGCGCTTGGGCCAGCGACCCAGGTCAAGGCACAAGTCACACACAGGAACTGTGGTTGCCAGCACCTTGCCGTCGGACGAGAGGATGGTTCCCCTGCGAGCCTCCTCCGTGCGCGTGATTACCTCACGCGCTTTGGCCTTCTCGCGCCACATCTCGCCGTTCACCACCTGCGTATTGATAGTACACAGCAGCATGCCGCCACCTGCCAACACCACTGTCAGCAGATACAGCACCAGCATCTTGGTGAACAATTTCTTATTATGTTTCTTTTCTTCCAATTTCTCTTGTTGTGTTTTCTTTCCTTCCGGCCAGTAGCCCAGCCTGACGTTACTTCAGCATCTCGTCCATGCCGTCAACTACCAGTTCGAACGGGGGACCGGCCGTAATGCCTATGCCCGTGCCCTCCAACATCTCGGCTATCTGCGAAATCTTGATCGACTCCTGATAGCGTTTCTGCAACTCTATCCGTGCTTCGCGCAGATAGGTGATGCGCTCCAGCGTTGCGGCACGCTCTTTGGTCAAATCCTCAACCCTGTAGCGGTTATACACCAGCAGGATGGCATAGAAACAAAGCATCACCACCAAAGGCACCTGCCGCAGCACCGCACGGCTCTGCAACACCTCACCACCCAGAATACGCGACAGCCAATTGGGCTTTTTGCGCCCTTCTGGTTGCTGCATCCCGGTGTTTTCGGCTTCGGGGGTTTGATTCTCTATGTCCTGTATATGGTCTTCCATCTCTTGTCTTTATCTGTCATTGTTTCAGGTGTTCCGGGCACCGTTGCGGGCGCTCCCTATCCCTTCTTCTCATCCCTCGCGGTCCTCCTTCCGTTCGGCCACGCGCAGCCTTGCGCTGCGGGCACGCGGATTGCGCTGCACCTCCTCATCGCTGGCAACTATGGCCTTGCGACTTACGGGTACCAGCTGGACGATGGGGTTGCCATAAAAATCCTTCTCCACCTCGCCTTCGAAATTGCCCGCCCTGAAATAGTTCTTCACCAAACGGTCCTCGAGCGAGTGGTACGACATGACCACCATCCTCCCACCAGGATTCAACAGCTCAGCCCCCTGCTGCAACAAGGCTTGCAGGGCTTCCAGCTCGCCATTCACCACAATACGCAGCGACTGGAACAGCATGGCCAAATACTTGTTCTCCATACCACGGGGCAGGTGGCGACTCACGGCGTTGCGGAGGTCAAAAGTGGTCACTATCTCGGCCTCGGAGCGTGCGCGGCATATCGCCCTGGCCATCTGCCTGGCGTTTGGCAACTCGCCATACAGCCGCAAAATCTTTGCCAGTTCTTCCTCGTCGGCACTGTTCACCAGCGTCCGCGCCGTCAGCTCCTGGCGGCGGTCCATACGCAAATCCAACTCCCCTTCCATACGGGTTGAGAACCCGCGCTCGGCCTCGTCGAACTGGTGGGACGACACCCCCAAATCGGCCAGCAGACCGTCCACACGCCTCACACCCTCCAGGCGGAGGAAACTCTTCACATGCCTGAAATTCTCATGGATGAGCTTGAAACGGGGGTCGTCGATGGCATTGGCCAGCGCGTCGGCATCCTGGTCGAAGGCATACAGGCGGCCCTCCGGCCCCAACTTCGACATGATGGCACGCGAATGCCCGCCACCCCCAAAGGTGACGTCCACATACGTCCCCTCAGGGCGTATGTTCAAACTTTCGATGCATTCATTGAGCATCACTGGCAGATGGTACATCATTCGGCGCTGTTTTGCTGGCGGAACTGTTCCGTCCAAGTCTGTTGTCAACAATCGAAGCGAAATCCACAATCTCGCTGTTCATCTTGTCGTATGCCGAACGCTCCCATATCTCGATGCACTTGCCCGTCGACTGCAACACAATCTCCTTCGCGTCGCCGAGCACCGACTTCCGCTCCGGAGGCACCAACAGGCGGTCGTTGCTGTCCAGCTCGACAACATTGGCTCGCGTCATCTGGCGCATAATCTGGTTGTCGCGGATGCTGTACGGGTTCAACTCTTTCCGGAGGTTCTCCACCTCATCCTGGAAACTGGCATACGTCCATAGCTCCAAACACTCGGCCGTGAATCCCTGACGGATCACAAAACGGCAATCCTCCGTCTCCAACTGCTTTTTTAGAGCAATCGGGAACTTGAACCGACCGTTCGAATCTATCTTACAGTATTCTGTACCAAGTATTAAAGCCATTTATATATACTATTTTTCAGAATGCTAAGTTACAACTATTTTTCCAATAATTGTTTTTTTTTGCCAAAAAAAGTTTTCAACTGCCATTTTTTCATTACTTGCCTATACGCAGATGCCCGGAAAAAGTTTCATTTTTCGACAAAAAACTGTTCATAAATTCTTGTCCCCTCCCTCCCCGGCCGGCCGCCGCGCCTCCGTTCTGCTCTCGCTCCAGCACCCCTCCTTGTTCGCTATTTCAAGTGCCGATGGACGCCTCTTTATTTCTCTGGCAGAAGTCAAAAGCTGGCCGAATGGAGACTTTCGATAGACGAAAGAACGGGTCAACGACAGGCCTTGAAGAGAAAAAAACTGTTGTTTGAAAAAAAAGTCGTACCTTTGCACACGGAAACAAAGTGTCGCGCGATGCTCACTGCATCGGGTCGTGGACGCAGAGAGGAACCCTCCGTGCGGCACATACTTGTTTGTGTACAAGCACACTGGAACCGCCCACCGGGACACTCCATCGCCATTCCCGGCTCGAAAAGAATATAACAAAGTACAATAAAAGTACAATATAAATATAACAAATAATACAACATGAAAAAAATCATCATTACCCTGACTCTGGCACTCATGGTCATGGCCCCCGCCACCAGCCGCGCCGACGAGGGCATGTGGCTCCTCTCGCTCATCGGCAAGAACTATGCCGACATGCAGAAAGCCGGTTTCAAGCTCTCACCCGAAGACATCTACAGTATCAACCAGAACTGCATCAAGGACGCCATCGTGGGTCTTGGCAACGAAGGCCGCCCCTTCTGGCACTTCTGCACCGGTGAAATCATCAGCAGCAAAGGCTTGATTTCGACCAACCACCACTGCGGCTACGGCAAGCTGCAGGAGCACTCGACCGTGGAACACGACTACCTGCGCGATGGTTTCTGGGCCTACAACATGGCACAGGAGCTGCCCAATCCCGGCCTCACCGCCTCGATACTTGTGCGCATGGAGGATGTCACCCCCCGCGTGCTGGAATGCCTCAGCGACGACATGAGCGAGGACGACCGCGCCAAAGCTGTGCGCAATGTCAGCCAGCGCATTGCCGAGGAGGCCACCCGCGGCACCGACTATGAGGCCACGGTCAAGCCGATGTTCAACGGCAACCAGTACTTCCTTTTTGTCCACATCATCTACAAAGATGTGCGCCTTGTCGGAGCTCCCCCCTCATCGATGGGCAAGTTCGGCGGTGACACCGACAACTGGTCTTGGCCCCGCCACACCTGCGACTTCTCCATGTTCCGCATCTACACTGCCCCCGACGGCAAGCCCGCTTCCTACGCCAAGGAGAACATCCCCCTCAAGCCCAAGCACCACCTGCCCGTGAGTACCCGCGAACTGAAGGACGGCGATTTCGCCATGGTGCTCGGTTTCCCCGGCACCACTGACCATTTCCTCACCTCCTATGGTTTGAAGGAGACGATGGAAGTGACCAACAAACTGCGCTACGAACTCCGCACGGTCAAAATCAACATCCTCCGCGAAGAGATGGACAAAGACCAAGCCATCAAAATCAAATACGCCTCGAAGTATGCTGGATGCTCCAACTACTGGAAATACAGCAACGAGCAGAACATCGCCCTGAAAAAACTGAACACCATGGCCCTGAAAAAAGAGGTGGAGAAGGAGTACTACGACTGGGCTCTGGACAAAGACCCCAAATACCGCAACGCTCTCAACCTCATCGAAAAGAGCTACGCCGACCGTCGTGAGCTTCAGGAAGCCATCACCTATCTGGACGAAGGCCTGCTCGAAGGCCCCGAGCTGCTCTATCAGGCCACCCTGTTCGGCCGCTACATCAAATCCTTCTGCAACGAGCAGAACCCCGACCAGCGCGACGCCATCCTTGCCGAACTCCGCGACAAAGCAGCAAAATTCTACAAGGACTATGACGAGGCCGTCGAACAGCGCGTAATGGCCGCCATGATGGACTACACCTACCGCAACATCAATGTGAAGTACATCCCCGACTGCCTGAAGACCGCCGACCGCAAGTATCGTGGAAACTTCACCTCGCTGGTGGCCGACATGTTCAACCGTTCGGTGTTCGCCAACGAGAAAACTTTCAATGAGTTCCTCAAGAATCCCACCCTCAAGAAACTGGAGCGCGACGAGATTTATAAGTTCGGAACCGAGATCTTGGAGAAATACCGCGAGGTCTATCTCTCCGTGCCCAAGGAGAACCGCGACAACCTGACCCGCGGCACCCGCGACTTCGTGGACGGCATCCTCCAGATCAACGCCGGCAAGAAGCTCATGTCGCCCGACGCGAACAGCACCATCCGTCTCACCTACGGCAACATCAAGGCCTACGAACCCCGCGACGGCGTCACCTACCACTTCTACACCACCCTCGAGGGCGTGATGCAGAAAGAGGATCCCACGAACACCGAGTTCATCGTCCCCCAGCGTCTCAAAGACCTCTACGCCGCCAAGGACTACGGCACATACGCCAACGCCCAAGGTCAGCTGCCCACCTGTTTCATCACCAACAACGACATCACCGGCGGCAACAGCGGCTCGCCCGTGCTTGACGCCTACGGCAACCTGATCGGCCTTGCTTTCGATGGCAACGGCGAAGCCATGAGTGGCGACATCGACTTCGAGGAGAACCTGCAGCGCTGCATCTGTCTCGACAGCCGCTACATGCTGTTTGTCATTGACAAGTATGCCAACGCCCAGAACCTTATCGACGAGATGGACATCGTGCGATAATCCCCACACAGCTACACATACGAAGCGAGGATGCCCTACGGCAGTCCTCGCTTTTTTTGGCCCGGGCCGGCCGTTGGCAACCATCTCGACACTAACAGGGCAACAGCTTGACACTCATACCTCGGGGCCTTGCCACACCGCAGCGGGAAGACACACTCTTTTACAATGCTTTGCTAATGGATATTTTGTATGTTGCCTCTATTTTATTTCTGGTTCACAAACAAAATAGAAACAAAATAGAGATAAAATAGAAATAAAATAGAAAACAAATCTATAACAAATCTACAAAAAATATGGGAGCCAGATTGATGCTGGATATGTCCCGGCCAGTTTTTGCTGCGGGAATGATTACGGGATGCCGATTACGGGGAAAGGACGACTGTCTGCAAATCGAATCGTCTACGAGGTACCCTTAGGGAATATAGATATATAAATAATTGATATTAATACATTTACCATGCTTAAATTAGAACTGGTAACTGTTTGGGGACGAGGGCAGTGAGGCCGCGGGATGGGCAAAATGAAAGCACTGTGGGCCGAGGGGTGCCTCAGTCCGCAGTGCTTAAAGATGCGTGGTGGTTACCTGCTTAGATAAGTCCTTTGCCGGGTTTGAATTTGGCAGATTTCTTGGCAGCGATTTTGATGGAGGCACCGGTGCGGGGGTTGCGGCCCACACGGGCGGGGCGCTCGTTGACGCCAAAGGTGCCAAAGCCCACGAGGGTGACTTTCTCACCTTTGTTGAGCTGCTCTTTAATTACATCAACATAGGCATTGAGAGCTTTGCCGGCATCGACTTTGCTAATGCCAGCCTTCTCGGCCATTGCGGAAATTAATTCGGTCTTGTTCATAGTGGTGTTTTTTTTACTGGGTTTATAATACGGATTTTTCGGCTGCAAATATATACTTTTTTTTTTACAAGTAGGCTCTCTAAATGAAAAAAAATTGTGTTAAAAAAAACACCGTGAAGTTACTTTACTATTTTCCAGCCTGTTACATTGCACCCGCGAAGAAATTCGGCAATGGTCATGCGCTTTTTGCCGCTGAGTTGCAGACTCAAAACGGAGATAAAACCGCCATCTACTCCAATTTTTAGGCTTGTTTTGTTGTCGGAGAGGGTTTGTCCCGCCATGGCCGAAGGGTCGGGTGAATAAGCGACTTGGAAGACTTTGAAGGAATGGGTGTCGCCGTGGGGGTCGGCCATAAGCATGGTGGCGGCGGGGTAGGGCGACAGGCCGCGGACAAAGTCGACGATGCGGGGACCGGGGAGAGTCCAGTCTATGGCGCAGTCGGCCTTGAAGATTTTTGGGGCCGGGGGCATGGGTTGGTCATGCGGCTGGGGTCGGGGGGTGAGGCTACGGGAGGACAGGCCGTCGAGGGTCTGCACCACCAGTGTGGCCCCCATCTGTGCTAACCGGTCGTGGAGGGTTTCGGCAGTGTCGTCGGGGGTGATGGGGGTGGACTGCTGCATGAGGATGGAGCCTTCGTCGATGTGCTCGTTGAGCATGAAGGTGGTGACGCCGGTGAGGGTGTCGCCGTTGATGATGGCCCAGTTGATGGGGGCCGCACCCCGGTAGCGCGGCAGAAGGGAGGCATGGAGGTTGAAGGTCCCCATTGGAGGCATGGCCCACACGCTTTGGGGGAGCATGCGGAAGGCCACGACTACAAATATGTCGGCATCCCAAGCTTTTAAGGCTTGCTGGAAGAGGGGGTCGCGGAGTTTTTCGGGTTGGAGGAGGGGGAGGGAGTGGGCCTCGGCATATTGCTTGACGGGCGACGAGGTTAATTTGAGGCCTCGTCCGGTGGGGCGGTCGGGGACGGTGACGACGCCTACCACCTGGTGGCCGGCCTGCTGGATGGCTTGGAGGGAGGTCACGGCGAAGTCGGGGGTGCCCATAAAGACTACTTTCATTGATTTGGATTTTAGTCTGTTAATAGATTAGTCTGATTATCAACGGACGCGGACGCGCATGCCCGATTTGAACTTTGTCACGTCGGGATTGAGCGAGCGGAGCTTTTCGGAGGTGGTGTAGTTGCGACGGGCCAGGTCGTCCAAGCTTTCGCCTTTGCGCATGGTGGCATAGACGGGCTTGTCGGGCCGCACGGGTTTGGGGGTCTCTTCGGGCACGATGCTTTTGTCGGCTTTGTAGACTAAGCTTTCGCCTTTGGAGGGTTTGCGGATGCCGAAGTAGGTTTTGTCGAGGTAGAGCTTGCGCGTACGGAGGGTATAGTTGGAGAAATCGAGTATCCACTCAGGGTCGAAGGGTTCGTACTGGAAACGGACTTCGAAATGGAGATGGGGGCCGGTGGAGCGGCCGGTGCTTCCGCCAAGGCCCAGCACCTGGCCTGCGGCAACCACTTGCATGGGTTTGACTTTGATTTTGGAGAGGTGGCCATAGACGGTCTCGAGGCCGTTGTAGTGGCGCACCACCACAAGGTTGCCATAGGCGCCCATGGGTCTGGCGATGCGCACCACGCCGTTGAAGGCGCAATGGACGGGCTCGCCCATGCGGAGCCGGATGTCGACTCCGCGATGCGGACGGTTCCACCGCCAGCCGTAGGGGGAGGTGATGATGTTTTTGACAGGGAAACAGAAGCGCTCGTTGGCTTTGAGCAGCTGGATGGTGATTTCGTCGGGAAGGGAGTCCATGGACAGGTTGACCAGCCTGACGTGGGCGCCGCTGAGGTTGCGGCCGTACCACAGGGGCGAGGGGGGAGGCAGGGTGGAGTTATACATGACGTCGATGAGTTCGTCGCCACTGGCCAGGGCTGTGTCGATGGCGGTGGGGTCGGGCTCGGGCTCGTGGATTTCGAGGGCTGGGCGAGCCGGTTTCCCTTTCAGCTGTTTGCCGCCGGGCTTTTGGGCACGGGCTTTGGTTTGGCCTTCGCGTATGCGGGCATTGATCAAGGAGTCGAAGTAGGACTCTTTCTGCGGCTGCTGGGCCGAGAGGGTGCCTCCCAGGGCAAGAAGGAGCAGGAGGATTTTGAGCTGACGGCGCAGCCGGCCGACGGGGATGCCGAGCATTTCACGATACTTGGCCACCGTGCGCCGCGCAAGGGGAAAGCCACGCTGGCTGAGTTCTTTGGCCAAGGCTTCGTCGGAGAGGGGGTTGCGCTTGTCTTCATTGTCCACTATGGCCTTCATCTCTCGGCGCACCGCCTCAGTGGCCACCTCCTCGCCTTCGTCGTTCAGGATGGCTTGTGAGAAGCATTCTTTCAGCAGGAAGGTGCCAAATTCGGTTTGGACGTATTTGCTGTTTACCACACGGGACACGGTGGAGATGTCGTAGCCCGTTTGGGAGGCCACGTCTTTTTGCAGCAAGGGTTTGAGGTCGGCGGGGTCGCCGGTGAGGAAGAATCGGTATTGTTTTTTCAGAATGACCCGCATGACGCGGAGCAGGCTGGTGTGCCGCTGTTGCAAGGCGCCGACAAGGAGGTCGGCATTGTCGAAGTTGGTGCGCAGGAAATCCAGTGCTTGTTTCTCGCCGGGAGAGGGTCGGCGCAAGCTTTGTAGCTGTTGGAGCATGTCTTGGTAGTCCTGACTTTTCTGCAACTGAGGCAGGTAGCGGTCGTTGAGCGTGAGGGTGAGCTGGTCTTCGTGGCGGGTTATGATGAAGTCAGGCACAATGTAGCGGGCATGGGAGGAGTCGATGTCGCCGGTTCCGGGCTTGGGGTTGAGGCGACGGATGACGGCAATGGCCGCATCCAGTTGTTCCTCGGTGAGGGAGAGTTCGTCCATCACCCGCCTGTAGTTGTGACTGGCGAAAGCATCGAAACATCGGTCGACAACCGCCGTGGCCCAGCGGACGTCGTCGTCTTGCTCGTGCGCACGGTGCAGCTGGATGGAGAGGCACTCCTGCAGGTTGCGGGCTGCTATGCCCGGGGGGTCCATTTGCTGGATGATGTGCAACACCTCCTCTACCTCGTCGGGGTTGACTTCGATGCCCTGAGTGAAGGCAAGGTCGTTGGCAATGAGTTCGAGGCTACGGCCCACATAGCCTGCATCGTCGAGACTGCCAACTATCTCCTGGGCTATGTCGTACTGTCTGGGGGTGAGCGTTTGGATAGCGAGCTGGCCCATGAGGTGGTCGAAATAAGAATCTTCGGCCACAAAGACCTTCTCATGTGCATCTTGATTTTTGTCACGTTCCAGCCGTTCACGATAGCTATAGTCGTCGTCATCGGTGTCCACACTCATCATGTCGGGGCTCTCGTTGCTGGTTTCGGGCAGGGGTTCTATCATTTCGCTGTCGCTGGACGACACCTCAAGCACTGGGTTCTTCTCCACCTCCTCTTTAAGCCTCTGCTCCAGGTCGGTGACGGGCATTTGTATCAGCTGCAACAACAATAACTGCTGTGGCGACAGTTTCTGTTGCATCTTCATCGTCTGATGTTGTCCGCTCTTCATAGGCATTAGTGTAATTTATTTCGCTGTCTACAATCAACTGTGGCGGCGGTGAGCAACACCGGACACCGCTTTACTCTTCTTCACTGAAGATTATAACTATTATTTGGCGAAAATATTATCTCTCCGAGCCAAAAAATTTATCCTCGAAGTTGAGCAGATAGACTTTGCCCGTAGCACGGGTGAGGGCTGTGTAGAGCCAGCGCAGATAATCTTTGTCCACCATCTCGTCGGTCAGATAGCCTTGGTCTATGATGGCTGTGCGCCACTGGCCACCCTGGGTTTTATGGCAAGTGAGGGCATAGGAGAACTTCACTTGCAGGGCATTAAAATAGGGGTTTTGTTTCACTGCCCTGAGGCGGTCGGCCTTGTAGGGTATGTCGGCATAGTCTTCCATGACGGCCTCAAACAGTTGTTGCGACTCGGCCGCGGTAAGGGACGGCGATTCGCTGTGCAAAGTCTCGAGCAGGATTTTGCAATCGTGGGCCGGCATGTCGGGATAATCCACAAACCGAAGGGTGGCGTCGACGAAATGGAACCCATACAGCTCCTGATGGTTTCGCAGGCTCTGCACCTCTACTATGTCGCCGTTGGCTATGAACCCTATTCCGCTCTCTGCCTCAAGCCAATAATAGTTATTTTTCACCACCATCAGGTAGTCGCCCGCGTTCACCTCCTCCTCCCGATAAAGGATGCGATTGCGTATTTCCTGGTTGAACAGATTGGCGCGCTTGTTGCTTCGCGTTATCAGTGCCACCTGCTCCAGGCTGTCGTCATCATACTCTTTGTTGAGCACCTCCTCCAGCTCATCGCCGCGCAAGCGCACCACATCGGTGCAATCCTCGACATTGAACAATGGCATTTCGGGTAGTCCTCCGTCGGGCAACGAGGCGATCTGGAGCCGCAGCATGGTGGCGTTGAGCAGAATGCCCGACAGGCTCTTTTGCCTCACCACCTCAGTCAGCTCGGCTTGATGGACAGACAGTCTCAAAACCGACTTGAGATATTCAGGGTCGAGAGCAGGGCTCTGGCTCGAACCCACTGGGGGCAACTGTGCCGTGTCGCCTATCAGCATCAACCGGCAGTGGTTCCCCTCCGCCACATAATCCACCAAATCCTCCAGCAAGTCATGCCTGTTCGCACCGCCCTCATCGTTCAGGCCTATCATCGAGGCCTCGTCGACAATAAACAGGGTGTAGGAATGTTTGTTCAAGGCACGCGCCATGTGCATCATGCCCGCGCTGTCGGTGACGGTTTGATAAATCTTGCGATGGATGGTAAAGGCTGCTTGCCCGGAATAGCCGGATAGCACTTTGGCCGCACGTCCAGTCGGGGCCAACAGCAGGGTTTTGATGTGCAACGCCGGAGCCGACTTGACCAATGCGCTCACCAGCGAAGTCTTGCCCGTGCCCGCATATCCCCGCAGCAAAAAAGCCGATGCGGGGTCGGGATCGTAGAGAAACCGAACCATTTCGGCACAGGCACCCAGCTGCATGTCGGTGGGCTGGTGCGGGAAATGCGACAAGATAAACCGGACTACCTTCTCCATCGGTCGAAAACAAAAAGGAGGTCCGCCTGTTCGAGGCGAATCTCCCTTTTATAGTTCTAAGCAGTCTATCACTCAGCTTCAGCAGCAGGAGCAGCCTCAGTGGCGGCAGGCACTGTAGCGGTGGCGGCGGGAGTCACGCTCTTGGCTGCGTTGACATCAACCTCAGTGGTGATGGCAGACTCGGTGCTATGACGAGGAATAGCCATAGTGGCAGCCAGCGAAAGGACTACCAGCGCGATGGCCAATCCCCAAGTAATCTTCTCAATGGTCTCGGTGGTCTTGCGGACACCCAGCACTTGGTTAGGAGCGGAAAAGTTTGCAGCCAGTCCGCCACCCTTCGAGTTTTGCACCAATACGGCAAGAGCCAATGCCACACAGACAATCATAATAAGGATAACAATAAAAGTGTACATCGTTTGTTTTGTTATTATTTATTTATACATTTTTGATTCGTTCAACTTCGTTTCCAGTTCGGAAATTCGAACTGCAAAAATACTACTTTTTTCGGGATTTTTGACCATTAATTTTTTGTACATATCCCGAGCCTGGAGCAATTTTCCCTGCTTTTCAAGTATAACAGCCAGTGTCTCAGACTCAAACATCTCGGCCGGTTTGATGCTATTTTTAGCAAGTTCCGACACCGAAACATCGTCATACGATTCGAATTCTGGCACCATTCCGCTATCTTTTTCCAGAAAATTCGACAGAATCACACTTTTGGGAGCCGTCTTAAACGACACATCCTGATAAGCGTTTATCTCTTTCAGGATATCATAGTCCTCCGCCTCGGCTGAGGTCTCGGCGGCGGTCATCGGCGGGGCAACCAGGCTTGCCGCAGGCTCCTCCACCGCGCTGACAACCTTTTCGGGTGTCGCAGCCGCCGTCAGCTGTTCATTCAGCCGATCGGCATCCTGCACATAAAGCGCCACTCGGGGCAACGACTGCGTCTCCCACAATGGGGCATCGACCGCCTTGTCCGCCACCAGCGACATCACCTGCAGCGGAGCACAAAAAGGGTAGCGGTCCCGCTCAACGTGCAGCGCCTGCCACTCGTCGGGGCTGAGCGCGCCGGGATGGTCCATAATTGCTCCGAAACTGTTTTTATCCATTACCTTAACAACTTTTTACATCGCAAAATGCAGCTGCAAAGGTACGGCTTTTTTTTGAACCACAAAAAAAAGAACAAATTTTTATACACACACACGTATTTTTCAACCACTTACATATACACCACATCAATCCTTGTCACTTTTTTCTTGTCAATTGAAAAAAAGTTCGTACTTTTGCAACTCAAAAATTTGAAGAAAAATGAAGAGAACATTCCAACCATCACGCAGAAAAAGAGCCAATAAGCACGGATTTCGTCAGAGAATGTCCACGGCTAACGGAAGAAAAGTTTTGGCTGCACGCCGCAGAAAAGGCAGAAAAAAACTTTCCGTCTCCGACGAGCGATAAAATCGGATTACCTGAGTCCAGGCATACGACTCTTTGCAAAGAGAAAAAGAAGTATTGTTGTGTTGCAGTACTTCTTTTTTTTACATAACAACAGTCCTGGCCTGCGCACCACAGGCCGACAGTCCGTCACCCACAGCCCCACTCACCACCCCACACATCCCAAACACCCCGCACCCATGAAAAAACGAAAAGAGCAACCCATTCTTGAAGAGATAACCATCTCCGACATCGGAGCCGAGGGGCAGGCCATAGCCCGCGTCGACGGCATGGTCATCTTCGTCCCCTTCGTTGTCCCCGGCGACATCGCCGACATCAAAATCATCAAAAAGAAGAAAAACTATGCCGAAGGGCGCGCCGTAGCCATCCGCCACTATTCCGACCGCCGTGTCCCGGCCCAATGCCCTCACTTCGGCACCTGCGGTGGCTGCCGCTGGCAGACCCTCAACTATCCCGACCAGCTGGCCGCCAAACAGCAGCAAGTGCGCGACAACTTCGAACGTTTAGGCCACCTCGACTGCTCCGGCATGCAACCCATCTGTGGCTCCGACAACATCTACGAATACCGCAATAAGCTCGAATTCACCTTCTCCTCGCGGGCATGGCACGACCTCCCCCCCTCGCCCGACGCCGCTCCCGAACCCGGCGCACTTGGATTCCACGTCCCCTCACTCTTCGACAAAGTCCTCAATATCGAACACTGTGCCCTCCAGCCCTCCCTCAGCGACCAGATTCGGCTGGCGACACGCGACTATGCCTTCCTCCACCAAATCCCCTTCTACGACATCCGCAACCACACAGGCTGCCTCCGCAACCTCATCATCCGCAACACCAGCACCGGACAATGGATGGTCGTCCTCGTCATTGCCGAACAGCATCCCGGCTGGGAAGGCCTGCTCGACCATCTCCGCCTCACCTTCCCCCAAATCACCTCCCTGCAATATATCATCAACACCAAATTCAACGACTCCTACGCCGACCTGCCCTCCTCCACCTTTGCCGGGCAAGACCACGTGCAGGAAATCATGCAAGGCTACTCCGGCGCCCCCTCGCTCCACTTCACCATCCGTCCCCAAACCTTCTACCAGACCAACTCCCCCCAAGCCCAACGCCTCTACTCATTCGTAGCCCAATACGCCCAACTCTCCCCCACCGACACCGTCTACGACCTCTACACCGGCACCGGCACCATAGCCCTCTTCCTCTCTCATCTATGCCGCCAAGTCGTCGGCATTGAATATGTCGAAGACTCCATCGCCGCAGCACGCCAAAACGCCATAGCCAACAACATCGCCAACACACAATTCTTTGCTGGCGACATGGCCAAAGTGCTCACCCCCCAATTCGTCCAGGAACACGGCACCCCCGACGTAGTCATCACCGACCCCCCACGGGCCGGCATGCACGAAAAAGTCGTCGAGCAACTCCTCTCCATGCAGCCCCGCCGCATTGTCTACGTCAGCTGCAACCCCGCCACACAAGCCCGCGACATCGCACTCCTCGCCTCCCGCTACCGCGTAGGGCGCATCCAGCCCGTCGACATGTTCCCACACACCCAACACGTCGAAAACATTGCCGAACTCATCCGCATCGACTGACACTTCAACGCCCCCACAACCCCAAAAACACCCTATTTATAAAAAAAATATCTCCATTTCAAAAAAAAATACTATCTTTGCATGTTGTTTCTGCGCAAACCGCATAGAAGCACATACACACTAATATTCTGATAATAAATAACAAAAAGATAAACTAATAAATTTTCACACGATGAAAAAAGCATTATTAAGTCTGTTATTGGCCGTTGCCATCATGCCTTTGGCCTTTGCCCAAGACAACACACAACGCACCATTATCACCTCCAATTCCGCCGCTTGCGAAACTTTCACATGGTCAGCCAACGGCCAAACCTACACCAACGACACCGTGGTGTACTACATCAACGCTACCGACGACACTCTTTACGTCCTCAATCTGACCATCAACACCCCCTACCAATCCACCCAAGCCATCACGGGCACCAGATGCTCCTACGACTGGCACGGTGAAACCTACACTGCCTCCGGCATCTATCAAGACACCCTCTTTGCCGCCACCGGCAGCGGCGAGTGCGACAGCGTATTCCAGCTCATCCTCTCACTCCCCGACACCGAAACCGACATCCAAAACATCAACACCTGCGGCTACTACGTATGGCAGGGCGACACCATCAGTGAGTCCGGCACCTACACCGACACCACCATCACCCTCGATGGCGCCTGCACCCATATCGACCGCATCAACCTCACTATCATCAACACCATCAACAGCACCGCCGATGTCGAGCACTGCGGCAACTACAACTGGTTTGACACCGTCCTCACCACCTCCGGCACCTACACCCACCTCTACCAAGACACCGTCAACAACTGCGACACCCTCTACAGCCTCAACCTCACCATCGTCGTCGACTCCGCCGCCACAATAGTAGACTCCGCCTGCGCCTCCAAAAACTGGCGTGGCAACACCTACACCGAGTCCGGCCTCTACTACGTCCTCGACACCAACACCGCTAACAACTGCGTAACCTACCACGCCATTGACCTCAAAATCAAAACTCCCCGCACCCCCGAATCTGACCACGTACTCGAAGGCTGCAACAGCATCATCTTCACCATCAGCTCCATCACCGGCAACACCACCAAACGCTTCTCCGAAAGCACCGATTTCGACACCATCCTCGTCGACCGTCGCATATCCCGCTGCTACGACAGCACCATCCACCTCCACATAACCATCCACAAGTCTGCCCGCGACACCGTCCACGTCGCCGCTTGCGACCAATACACCTGGGAACTCAACAATGCCACCTATGTCTCCACTCCCACCTCCTATCCCAGCTATGCCTTCGCCACCGACACCTTCGGCTGCGACAGCCTCCGCTACCTTGACCTCACCATCCAGAAATCGCCCGTCATCACCGCCATCAACGGCGAGTGGAACCTCCAGCAGGGCGACACCGCCAAACTCTATCCCACCTGCACCAACGGCGCCACCTACAAATGGACCTATGGCAACCGCACCTCCAATGTCGACACCCTCATCATCCCCGATGTACAAGGCAACATCGATGTCGCCCTTGAAGCCACCCTCAACTACCCTGCCTCCAACATCGCCTGCCACGACACCAGCTGGATCACCATCGTCACCTTTGTTGGCATCAACAATGCCGAAAACGCCAACATCAGCCTCTACCCCAACCCGACCGTTGGCCAACTCCACATCGAGAGCGCTGAAAACATCAGCCACGTCGCCATCTTCAACACCCTTGGCCAGCAAATCCTTGCCAACACCAACCTTGGCACCAGCACCGTCATGGACCTCACCAACCTCCCCAAAGGCAACTACACCATGCGCCTCACACTCCAGAACGGCGAGACCATTATCCGCAAATTCATTATCACCAAATAATGTAACAACCCATTACCCCAAAGCGTCCAGCACCTGGTTGCCGGACGCTTTTTTTCATCAACACCGAAGCATGAAACACCTCCCACTCCTCCTGCCACTCCTGCTGCTCACAGCGGCATGCCACCCCACACCCCAACCCATCCAGTTGCAAGGCGACACCCAAGGCACCTACTACAACATCATCTACTTCGACAGCCTCCAGCGCAACCTCCAACCCCAAATCGACTCCGTCCTCACCCTCGTCGACCGAACCGTCTCCCTCTGGAACGACACCTCAACCATCCGCCTCGTCAACAGCGGACGCGACTCACTCATCTCACCCCTCTTCCTCGACCTCCTCGACAAGGCCCGCTCCATCCGACTCTACACCGAAGGAGCCTTCGACTGCCGCATCGGCGCCCTCGTCAACCTCTATGGCTTCGGCTTCAAAAAACGGGCCGACATACAGCCCCAGCAAATTGACTCCCTCATGTCCCTCCTCCAGCCCGACGCCTACCGCATCGTCGACACCATCCCCTCCCCCCACGGCAACCGCTACACCCTCCGCCGTCTCACACCCATCGAATTCGACTTCAACGCCATCGCACAAGGCTACACCGTCGACATGCTCAGCCACCTCCTCTCCAGCCTCCACATTCACAACTACCTCATCGACGTAGGCGGCGAAGTGATAGCCCAAGGCTCCAAACCCGACGGCACCCCCTGGGCCGTGGGCATCGAACGCCCGGCACAAAACAAATACAGCTCCCAACAAATCGAAACCGCCATCCAGCTCCGCAACCAATCCGTAGTCACCTCCGGCAACTACCGCAAATACTACGAGCGCGACGGCGTCCGCTACTCCCACACCATCAACTCCGCCACCGGCCACCCCGTCAACCACAGCCTCCTTAGCGTCTCCGTCGTCAGCTCCCAGTCGTGGTACGCCGACGCCATGGCCACAGCCTTCATGGTCATGGGCCTCGACCGCGCCCTCCAATTCATCAACAACCACCCCGACAACCCCGACATCCAAGCCGCCTTCTTCATCTACCACCAAAACGGCCAATACCTCACCCACGCCACACCCGCCTTCCAAAACATGATAATTCAATAACAAATTCAACCCACACATCACGCCATGAAATCAATGACAGGCTTCGCCAAACGCCAATGCACAATCGACGGCAACAAATACACCGTCGAAATCAAAACCCTCAACAGCAAAACCCTCGACATCATAGCCAAACTTCCGGCCTCCCTCCGCACCCGCGAACTCGACATCCGCTCACTCCTCACCCCCCTCGAACGGGGCAAAGTCGACATCGTCATCACCGAAGAGTCCGGCACCGCCACCGCCTCCCAACCCAACCTCGAACTCATTGCCCAGCGCTACAACCAGCTCCACTCCCTCGCCCAAACCCTCCACCAGCCCGACACTCCCATCCTCAGCACCATCCTCGCCATGCCCGACGTATGGGCCTCAGCCAACAACGACGACATCAGCCCCGACAGCTGGCTCACCCTCTCACAAACCATCTCACAAACCGTGGCCGACGTCGACACCTTCCGCAAACAAGAAGGTGAAATACTCAAAACCGACTTCCAGAAACACGTCGACCTCATCGAGCAAAAACTCAAAGCCATACCCGCCTACGAATCCGAACGCATCGAAACCGCCAAAGAACGCATCCACCACTACTTTGCCGAAGCTGCCATCAAAGACATCGACCAAAACCGCTTCGAACAGGAACTCATCTACTACCTCGAAAAACTCGACATCACCGAAGAGAAAATCCGTCTGGCCAAACACATCGACTACTTCCGCCACACCATGGACCACGAAGAAAACAGCGGCAAGAAACTCGGCTTCGTAGCGCAGGAAATGGGCCGCGAAATCAACACCACCGGCTCCAAAGCCAACCACGTCGAAATCCAGAAACTGGTGGTCGAGATGAAAGACGAACTCGAAAAAATCAAAGAACAATTAGGCAACATCCTCTGAGCCAAACCTCAACCACACCGGCCGCCATCCCTCCCACCCCGATGGCGGCCGTTTTCTGTCCCCTCCCCATCCCTCCTCTCAAACCATAACCCACATTTCTTTACCCACACCACATCCCTCCCCCACCGTCCCCAACCTCCACATTTTTCACATTCCCTCTATTTATACACTATTTACACTCTATTTATACTCTTCTTTATTTCTTACCATGAAAAGAAATGCAGGATAAATGAGAGACAACTGTTGTTCAAAGAGCGGAAACCGATACTACGTGCCGCCGTGCGTCGACAGCGCTGCATGCGTAGCGGCGGGGAGAGACGTCGGCCCCACTTGCCGGCCCAACTGAGGGCACTACCGCTGGCAAGCCACGGCCTGAGGTCGTCACGCAGGGGCAACCTGGACAGCCAAGCGGGCTTGGATTGCCGTCCGCTACGGCATGTGGCGGGTGCTACCAGAGGATAAAAAGAGCGGAATGCCTGTGTGGCATTCCGCTCTGTAGAATGACTGTCTATATTGTATTTACAGACTTAGCGAACGATGAGTTTTTCAACCTTGCTGAACTGGCTGTTGGTGATGCGCACAAAGTAGGCACCCTTGGCCAGCTTGCTGACGTTGATGGTGTTGTTGCTCTCGGCATTGATGTTCTGGTTGTACACCACGCGGCCGCTCATGTCGATAAGCGAGCAGTTGACCATGCCGCTGACACCTTCGAGGCTCAGGTTGACCTGCGAGGTGGCGGGGTTGGGCTGGAGGTTCATCTTGACTGCATCGGCGATGGGATCGATGCCGGTTTCGCGGAGCTCGGTGAAGACGAACTTGATGGTGTGGTCAGCGTCAATGGCGGAGAAAGTGTACTGGTAGGCATAAGAATTCTCATCTCTGTTGTAGAATACCAGCAGGTGGGGGTCGCCAGTCTCGGCATCTTCATCCCAAGGCTCAACTTCGACACCGTCGACATAGACGTGAGCCACTCCACAGCCATTGGCACCCTGGCCGATGATGGTGACAGAGGAACCCTCGGCAGGCGTGAGCTCTGTGCCGCAGACCTCTTCGCCAGCGAAGAGGGTGGTACCGAACTCTGTGCTGTCGCACTCAACGTTGATGCGCATGCGGTTGACTGCCTGGGCGGGACCAACAAGGAGACGAATCATAGGATTGTACTGCACATTGGCAAAGGTGCTGTTGTCGGAGGGACCGGAGGGGTCGGTGATGAAGTTCTGGTAGATATTGGGTGTATATCTGCTGGCATATTTTGCGGTGGATTCGTTGTTGCGGAAGTAGAGGATAGTGTCGTAGGTCTCGGGGCGGGAGGGGGAAGCAAGACGGTAGCTGCCGAGGGCCTCGTGGGCAACGGCAAAGTA
>DEKU01000034.1 GCA_002354035.1 Bacteroidales bacterium UBA2714 | reverse complement strand
CAGCCGCAGCTGGCCGCGCGGCTGTGGCTCAGGATGACTTTTAGCTTGTGGTGGGAGCTTTTTTTTGAAAAAACTTCTGTGGTCTCGGATTTTTTTTGTATATTTGCCTTTTATAAAACAATGTAATGAAAAGCCTATCCTTTTGCCACTCAAATGGATAGGCAAATTATGACGTATTATGCACATCGCTATTGCAGGAAATATCGGCTCGGGTAAGACCTCCCTGACTAAGTTGCTGGCTCGCCACTATGGCTACAGGCCTATATATGAGTCGACCGAGACGAACCCGTATATCAACAGTTTCTATGAGGATATGCGCCGGTGGTCGTTCAACATACAGATTTACTATCTCCACACTCGGACCCGCCAGCTGTTGGATGTGCATAGGGAGAGCAAGAATATTATTCAGGACCGCACCCTTTATGAGGATGCATATATCTTCACCCCCAACCTGCACGCCATGGGCTTGATGAACACGCGCGACTTTGACAACTATCAGCACACGTTCGAGTTGGTGTCGTCGTTTCTGCAACCGCCCGATTTGTTGATTTATCTACGGGCTGATGTGCCGACGCTGATACGCCATATCCAAGCCCGGGGCCGTGAGTATGAAAATAGCATCAGGCTGGACTATCTGACCGGTCTGAACAAGCGCTATGAGGACTGGATGGAGCGTTACAACCGGGGCAAATATATTGTGGTGGACTTGTCGAAGCTGGATTTTGTGGCCCACGATGAGGATTTGGGTGTGGTGTATAATATGATTGACGCTGAAATAAACTCGTTGTTTTCATGAATATGAAAGTTCTGGTCATAATACCTGCGCGATATGCCTCGACCCGTTTCCCGGGCAAACCGCTGGCCCTGCTCGGCGGCAAGTCGGTGGTGCAATGGGTGTGGGAAGGTGTGGCTGCGCTGGGCGAGGGCTGCGAGGCCGTGGTGGCCACCGATGACTCCCGCATAGCGGAGGCTGTGGAGGCTTTTGGCGGACGCGCCATGATGACAGGAACTCACCACAGCAGCGGTACGGACCGTTGTGGCGAGGTGGTGCAACGGCTGAAGGCCCAGGGCGCTGTCTTCGACATTGTGGTCAATGTGCAGGGCGACGAGCCTTTTGTGAAGTCGCAGCAGCTGAGGGAGCTGGTGAGTTGTTTCGACCAGCCCGAAACCGAGATAGCAACGCTGAAAACACCCATTCGCAGCACAGAGGAGCTGATGTCGGCCAACAATGTGAAGGTGGTGTGCGACAGGCTGGGCAGGGCGATGTATTTCAGCCGTCAGCCGGTGCCTTACCTGCGGGGTGTGGAACCGGGGCAATGGGTGGAACGACACACATATTTCAAGCATGTGGGCATCTATGCTTTCCGGGCATCGGTGCTTGAGCGGGTGGTTCGTCTGCCACAGTCGGCGCTGGAGCTGGGCGAAAGCCTGGAGCAGTTGCGATGGCTGGAAAACGGCTACCGGATTGCGGTGAAGGAGACAGAGGTGGCCAACATAGGCATTGACACACCGGAGGATATGGTTGCCGCCCAGCAGTATTTGAATAACATGAAGTCAGAAAAATAATTTTATCTATGAATATAACAGATCTTATCGTAGAATTTGTCCAACAGGGTAATGTTGTGGAGTTTCCCGGAATGGGTACACTGTCCAGCAGCAGTGTGGCCGCCCATCATGATGCCACTACGGGTACTTTCCACCCTGCGCGCCGCACTGTGACGATGGTGGAAACGCTGACAGGGAACAAAGCCATCATACGGCGTATAGCCGAAAAAGAGTGCGTCACCAACGAGATTGCCGAGCTGATGTGGAACAACTATATCGCGGCTTTGAAGGAGAAACTGCAACGCACCCCCAACGGGCATGAGTTTCCCGGCATTGGTTATATGCGTTATGTGGGCAGCAAGGTTCGGTTCGATGCAATAGAAGGTTTGGATTTGGATGCCGGAAAGAAACTTGAGCAGCCGTTGGAGAATGTTTCTACCTATACACCTAAGGCAGTTGCCGACCCGTTTGCCGCGTTTGACAAACCTGCTGCCGAGGTGGTAAAACCCGCGGTGGCGGAGACGCCCGCCCAGCCAGAGCCTCCGGTGAATGCAGAGCCCAAGCCGAGCATGCAGGAGGTGGCGGAAACGCCCGTAAATCAGGAGCCGGTAATACCCGAGCCGGTGAAGGTGGTGGCTCCTGCCGCCCCCGAACCCGTGAAGCCTACGGCCGGTCAGACCGACCACCTTTCGGAGGTGAAACGGATGCTTGACGAGATTCCCTCTTCGCCCAAGGATGCCAAAGAAGCCCGCCGCGCCGAGAAGGCCGCCGCCAAGGCCGAGAAGGAGGCGCGCAAAGCAGCCGAAGAGGCCCGCAAGGCCGCCGAGGAGGCGGAACGCAAAGCCGCTAAAGACAAGGAAAAAGAGGCCCAGAAAGCCTCCAAGGCCCTGGCCAAGGAAGCGCAGAAAGCCGCAAAGGTCAAGGATAAGGCTGAAGACCACCATGAGTCGAAACCCAAGGAGAAAAAGAAGAAAAAGCACGGTTGGATCTGGATTCTGCTGTTGTTGCTGCTGTTGGGTGCTGCGGCATGGTATTACTTCACCCAAATGGCCTCGCCCATGGCCAAAGGCGAAAGCTGTGCCCAGAAGGTGGAACTTGTCACGCCAGAGCCTTTCACCTCGGACGACTACCCCTTGCTGAAATTCCAGGAGCAGGACATCCTTTACAATGTAGGCCACCTGCACAACTATATGGAGACTTATGTCCATGATTTTCTTGCGGCACACCATTACACCAACGCTTTCGCAGCCGTCATGGCCAAGGTGGACGAGTATGCCGATGTCCGTCTGCACGAATTGATGGTTGAGGGCTACAGCCCCAAACGTTTCTTCCCCCACGACAATTTCTGGCTCAAGGGTCATTATGTGGAATACAAGTCGGACGCCGCTCGCTATTACCGGTATAAAGTGCAGGGCGAGTTGATGGAGTTCGACATGCTGGAGAGCATCCTGGACGATGTGGTCACCTCGATGGGTCTGAGAGCCGATGGTTTCGGCCAAGGCCGAGGTGGCAATGGCGTAGCCCCTGCCGGTGGCGCCAAGGCTGCCGCCGCCAAAGCTGCCAACGACAAGCCTTATGAAGAGGTCGTCCCCGAAGCCCCCACATTCAAGGAGAGCAAGCAGGGATTTGACATCGTGGCCGGTTTCTTCACGTCGAAACGGTCGGCCAACAAATGTGCCAACCAGCTGAAAGCCCTGGGCAGCGATGCTTACATCATCAGCAAATCGGGCGGATACTATGTCAGCATGGGTTCTGCCCCCACTCGCACTGCCGCCGAGGCCATGGAGAAACACATCAAGTCGTGGTATAAGAGCGATGTGAAGATTTATAATTTCAACGAATAAAACTACTTGCCGAAGCTTATACCAGCCTATGGGTCATCACAAGTTAGAGAGATTTGCCGAGAACCTGACTTTCCCCAACCTGTTTCAGGTGTCGTTTGATCAGCTGAAAACCGAGGGGTTTGCCCTGAAAGGGCACTGGCACGAGCATTTTTCCAACCACAATCCCATCACCCTCGAATTGGGATGTGGCAAAGGCGACTACACCATCAGCCTGGCCCGCATCCACCCCGACCGTAATTATATCGGAGTGGACATCAAAGGGGCCCGATTGTGGAGAGGTGCCAAGACGGGTTGCGAGGAGAATATGGCCAACGTGGCTTTTATCCGCACACGCATTGAGTTGATTGAAGGCTTTTTCGCCCCCGACGAGGTGTCGGAAATCTGGATTACTTTCCCCGACCCTCAGCCTAAGAAAGAGTTCAAAAGGCTCACCTGTGAGCGTTTCCTCAGCTATTATAAGGCATTTCTCAAGCCGGGGTCGCCCATACATCTGAAGACCGACTCGTTGGAGCTTCACCAATACACTCGCGATGAAGTGATAGCCCCCGCAGGCTATAAGGTCGAGTATGCCACAGAAGACCTCTACTCCACTCCCGCCAACGAGCATCCCGACATCCCCTGCCTTGCCGAAGCACAGATGACGCAGACTTTTTACGAGCGCATGTTCCTCGCCGAGGGGAAGCCCATCACCTACATCAAATTCTATATCAAATAGCACAGTATAAAATCATTAAGTATTAATATATAAAAGAAATTATTTATGTCAGGACACAACAAATGGTCAAAAATTAAAAGAGCCAAAGGCGCAGCCGATGCCAAGCGCTCCAAACAGTATTCCAAAATTCTGAAAGAGGTAGCCGTAGCCGTCCGCGAGAGCGGTCCTGATCCCGACAGCAACCCCCGCCTCCGTTTGCTCGTGCAGAACGCCCGTGGCTGCAACATGCCCAAAGACACCCTGATGCGCGCCATCAACAAGGCCAGCGACAAGGATGCCGCCGTGCTGCAGGAAATCACCTTCGAGTGCCATGCCAACCACGGCATTGCCCTGTTTATCGAGTGTCTGTCGGACAACAATATGCGCACCGTTGCCAATATCCGCAGCATCATGAACAAGAATGGCGGCACCATGGAAACCAATGGCAGCCTCAGTTTCCTTTTCACCCGCAAGGGCGTCTTTGTCATCCCCCGCAAGCCCGACATGAATGTCGAAGAGCTGGAGATGACCCTCATCGACGGCGGCCTCGAAGAGATGGAGGTGGACGACGATTACATCACCCTCTACACCGCCTACGAGGACTTTGGCAACATGGTCAAAATGCTGGAGGAACTCAATATCGAGTGCGAGAGTGCCGAGTTGCAGCGTATCCCCAACACCACCCGCACCATCGACGAAGACTCCATGCGCAAGGTGCTGAAGGTTATCAACATGCTTGAGGAAGATGACGATGTCACCAACGTCTTCCACGACATGGAGATTCCCGACGATTTCGAAGAGTAAGAATGAAGTTATACATAGTCCCCACACCTGTCGGCAACCTCGGCGACATGACATTCCGTGCCGTCGAGGTGCTGAAGGGGGCCGACCTTATCCTGGCCGAGGACACCCGCACGTCGCGTGTGGTGATGCAGCACTATGGCATTGCCACGCCCCTGCAGCCCTACCATATCTTCAACGAGCACCAAACGCTGCACCGCGTCGTGGAGCGCCTCTTGGCGGGGCAAGTAATAGCGTTAGTCACCGATGCCGGCACCCCCGGCATCAGCGACCCAGGTTTCTTGTTGGTGCGCGAGGCCATCAAAAACGGCATCGAGGTGGAAACCCTTCCCGGTGCCACGGCATTCGTGCCCGCCTTGGTCGACAGCGGCCTGCCCTGCGACCGCTTCGTCTTCCTGGGTTTCCTGCCCCACAAGAAAGGTCGCCAAACGGCCATCCGGCAGCTGGCCGACGAGAAACGCACCATGATAATATACGAGTCGCCCTATCGCTTGGTCAAGCTCCTCGAAGAGCTTGAGGCCGTGCTGGGGCCGCAGCGGAAGGTCAGCGTGTCGCGCGAAATCAGCAAGCTCCATGCCGAAACCGTCAGGGGCTCCGTCAAAGAGGTGCATGACCATTTCGCAGCCAAAGACGTCAAGGGCGAGATAGTGGTGGTCGTTTCGGCCATCGACGACCCTGCTGCCGCCGAGGATGAAAAAGACATAGAACAATCATAGCATATTATGCCATACGACATTTTTCTCAACCGCCTGCTGTGCGCCCTTTTGGGCGGAGTGTTGATAGGGATAGAACGCCAGTTGCGCAAACGCAATGCGGGGCTTGCTGTCAATTCGTTGGTATCAGTCGGCGCCTGCCTTTTCATCCTGCTCTCCGAAAGCGTTATCGCCACGGCCATCCATTCCGGTGGTCCGGTCAACAACGACAACCTCCGCGTCCTCTCGCAGGTGGTCACCGGCATAGGCTTCTTAGGAGCAGGCGTCATCATGAAAGACGGTTTCACCATCCACGGCCTCAACAGCGCCGCCACCATCTGGTGCAGTGCTGCCGTGGGCTGCATGTGTGGCTATGGCCTTTGGCGCCAGTCCGCCATAGCCGTCTGCGTCATTCTTTTCATCAACTGGGTCATCAAGAACATCGAGATTTATCTCGAAAACCGCAATCAGGACAAACAGAAGTGAAACTTTTTATTTCTTTTTGCGTATATACATCATTGCGGCCCCATTAGGCAATTCATGCACACTGGGCTCACCTCCCCTCCAGCCCGATGCCCGCTTCAAACAACTTTAAGATAGTGATGGATTTATTAAACGACATAGATTTTTTCGAGGCTGACGAACCCGATGGTTTATCAGCCCGAGCCGAGATTATACCCCTTGTCACCAAAGACGACGAGCAGTTCCTCCTCACCGAGGACTCCATCCCCGACGACATGCCCCTCCTGCCGTTGCATGGCAATGTCCTCTTCCCCGGTGTGGTGATGCCCATCAGCGTGGGCCGCAAAACCTCGCTCCGTCTCCTGCGCGATGCCGAGAAACGGCACGACCGCATTATCGTGGTGGCGCAACGCAACGACACCCAGGACCCTGAATACGACGACCTCTACCAGACCGGTGTGATTGCCCGCGTGCTACGGGTTATCGACCTCCCGCACAACAACCACATGGCCATCCTTCAGGGCACCATGAAATGCCACCTTATCAGCATCCTCTCCACCGAGCCTTACTACAGGGGCAGTGCCGTCCTCATCGACGAGAACACCCGCCTCCCCCGTGCCCGCGCTTTCCACAACCGCGTGCTGGCCATCCGCAAGGAATACTCCGACATGCAGCAGATGAAAAACAGCGGCACCGGCCTCAACCCCAAGGATGTCTTCAACTCTCTGGGCAACATCTCCAGCGAAAAGATTCTCGTCAACTTCATCGCCTCCCATCTCGACATTCCTGTCAAACCCAAACAGGAGATGCTCGAGGCCAACGACTACGACCACCGCGCCACACTCCTGCTCGAACAACTCCAAAAGGAGAACGACTATTATCGCGTGCGCGAAGACATACAGGGCAAGACCCGTCAGGAGCTGGATCGTCAGCAGCGCGAATATTTTCTCAACCAGCAGTTGCGCGTCATCCAGGACGAGCTCGGCGGCTCCTCCTCCGACCAGGATATCGAGCGCCTTATGCAGCGTGCCCAGAAGAAAAAATGGGGCAAAGAAGTGGAAGAGGCCTTCGCGCGCAGCATCGAAAAACTCCGCCGCACCCCTCCCCAAACCCCCGACTACACCGTCGAACTCAACTATGTCGAGCTCCTCCTCGACATGCCGTGGAACGTCTACAGCAAAGACGACCTCCGCACCTCACACGCCCAGAAAATCCTCGACCGCGACCACTACGGCATGGAAAAAGTCAAACAGCGCATCATCGAATATATCGCTGTTCTCAGCCTCAAAGGCGACATGAAAAGTCCCATCCTCTGCCTCGTTGGTCCTCCGGGCACCGGCAAAACATCCCTTGGCAAAAGCATCGCCGAGGCCATGCACCGCAAATACGTCCGCGTGGCCCTGGGCGGTCTGCACGACGAAGCCGAAATCCGTGGCCACCGCAAAACCTACGTAGGCGCCATGCCCGGACGCATCATCCAGAACATCAAGAAAGCCGGCGTCAGCAACCCCGTCTTCGTCCTCGACGAGATTGACAAAGTGCAGGGCATGAGCCACAACGGCGACCCCACCTCCGCGCTGCTCGAAGTCCTCGACCCCGAGCAAAACAACGCCTTCCACGACAACTACCTCGAGCTCGACTACGACCTCTCCAACGTCCTCTTCATCGCCACAGCCAACAGTCTCAGCACCATCCAGCCCGCACTCCTCGACCGTCTCGAAGTCATCGACCTCAGCGGCTACATCCTCGAGGAGAAAATCGAAATAGCCCGCCGCCACCTCATCCCCCGCCAGCTCAAAGAGCATGGCTTTGCCAAGCGCGACCTCAGATTCAGCCCCGAACTCATCACTGTCCTCATCAACGACTACACCCGCGAGAGCGGTGTCCGCCAGCTCGACAAGACCATCGCCAAAATCATCCGCCGCCGTGCTGTGCAGAAAGCCGAAGGCGCCGAAATGTCGAAAGACATCAAAGTCGAAGAACTCAAAGACATCCTCGGCCTCCCCATCCACAACAGCGAGCGGCGCGGAAAAGAACCCAAAGTCGGCGTTGTCACCGGTCTGGCCTGGACGCAGGTGGGAGGCGAAATCCTCTTCATCGAGTCCAGCATCAGCAAAGGCAAAGGCACCCTCTCCATGACGGGCAACCTCGGCGACGTGATGAAAGAGTCCGCCACCCTCGCCTTCGAGTACATCAAAGCCAATGCCGACCGCTTTGGCATCGATATCGATACTATCGAAAACAGCAACATCCACATCCATGTGCCCGAAGGGGCAACCCCCAAGGACGGCCCCTCGGCGGGCATCACCATGTTCGTCGCCATGGTCTCGGCCTTCACACGCCGCGCCGTCATCCCCACCATCGCCATGACCGGCGAAATCACCCTCCGTGGTGCCGTGACCCCAGTGGGCGGTATCAAGGAAAAGATTCTGGCCGCCAAACGGGCCGAAATCACCGACCTCATTCTCTGCGAAGACAACCGCCGCGACATAGAGGAAATCCCGGCTGACTATCTCAAAGGCCTGACTTTCCACTACATTAGCAATATGGAGGAAGCCCTCCCCATCGCATTTGGCCAATAAACCGTCATGAGACCGCTGCTATCCATACTCACCCTGCTGCTGCTCCTGCCCCTCCATCCCCTTCGGGCGCAGGCTCCGGTATCGGTCAACCCTGTCGGCAACGTGGCTCTGCCCTGGGGGCTCTCCAACCTCTCCATGGTCGATGGCACACTCTATGCCTTGCAAAACGGCATACTCGTCTCCGCCCACATGGACAGCTCCACCCTCACCGCCCTCACCCCCGACACCGCCCTCACCCGTCTCTGTCCCGATGCCAACTACGTGGTGCGCAACGGTGGCGACAGCCTTCTCTATTTCATCACCCCGACTGACGACCAGACCTACAGCCTCAACGTCCACACCAATGCCCGCTTCTTTAAAAACCGCCGGGTAGAGGTCAAGTCCTGGTTCCGCCAAATCTCCCATCCCGTCTTCTCCGCCGACGGCTCCACCCTCATTTTCTCCTCCAAGGGCAAAGTGGGCTTGGG
Organism: Bacteroidales bacterium UBA2714; assembly: GCA_002354035.1. Taxonomy (GTDB): domain Bacteria; phylum Bacteroidota; class Bacteroidia; order Bacteroidales; family P3; genus Colimorpha. Next base: position 2,427 of record DEKU01000034.1, on the reverse strand, counting down.
CGGTTTCGACCTCTGGTGCTCCTTCTGGAACGGCAAACGGTGGTCCAAACCGGTCAACCTGGGCAACACCATCAACACCCAAGGCGACGAGATCAGCCCCGTTTTCTATGGCAACTACCTCGTCTTCGCCTCCAACGGCAGGCCCGACGGCGGCGGCCGATTCAACCTCTATGCCGTTCGCATCCGTCCGGGCTCCAAGGTCGACGATGTCATCTTTGCCGACTACGTGGTCCAGCCCCTGCCCGCTCCGCTCAACAGCGCCGCCGACGACTATGAGATTGCTTTCGACACCCTCTGCCACCGTGGCTACTTTCTCTCCTCGCGCAACGGCCAGCTGCAGCTCTTCACCTTCTCTGGCCATCTCGATGGCGTCAAGCTCAGCGGCACCGTCTCCGACGACCACGGCCGGCCCCTGCCCCAGGCGCAGGTACGGCTCCTCTCCGAAGGCCGCCTTATAGGCTCCGCTCAGACTGCCTCCGATGGCACCTACAGCCTTTTCGCCCTCCCCGACGATGGCTACACCCTCCAAGTGTCCAAACCCGACTATTTCCTCACCTCCCGCTCCCTCTCACTTTTCCGGCCCAACGAAGACCTCCTCATCGCTCCCCGCACCTTCGACATCACCCTGCCCCGCCTGCCCTTCGACCGCGCCATGGTGTTCGACAACATATTCCTCGACAATGCCGACATCGAACTCTCCAGCTCCGCGCGCCAAGCCCTCCAACCCATCGTCGATTTCCTTCGCGACAATTCTAACGTACATGTACAGTTTACATTACGCAACTCCAAAGCCATCGACCGTTCCTATGCCAACCTTGTTATAGAACGTAGAATCAATAATATACGTCAATATCTCAAATCTTGCCTCCCCTCAAATGTGCGCATTTCGTTCAAAAACGGCCTCGACCAACCCCAAAATGAGGCCGACGAACACAGGGATAATGCAATTTTTGTCGAATTATTTAGGTGATGTAAAGTATTGGTAATGTAGTTTGTTACATTTTGTTTTCGAACTTTTTTCGCACTTTCTTCAAAAAAAATTTGGTCAGAATAAAAAAAAGTAGTACTTTTGCAACCGTTTTCGAGAGGAGATAAACACCATCGGAACAAATCAAGTTCGGGGCGTGGCGCAGTTGGCTAGCGCACTTGCATGGGGTGCAAGGGGTCGAAAGTTCGAGTCTTTTCGCCCCGACTGATAAAAGAGAAAGGAGTTCTATGAGAATTCCTTTTTTCTTTTATTAATATTTTTAATACCCCACGCAATATAATGCCCACATTCCCGTTATCAACAAAAAATTATAATATCAATACTATGAAGAAATTTTATATTCTTTTGATTGCCATGGCTATCACCGCCGGCACGGCATTTGCCCAGAGCAACGACTCCATCGAGCGTGCCAAGCAACAAGAAGCCCTGCTGAAACAACAGCAGAAAGAACAGCAAGAACTGCTCCAACAGCAACAGAAAGAGCAGGAAAGACTGCAAAAAGAGCAGCAGAAAGCAGCCCAGAAAGCGCAGGAAGAGCGCATGAAGGAGCAGCAGAAACTGCAAAAAGAGCAGCAGAAAGAAGCTGAGAAAGCTGCCAAGAAAGAGCAGGACCGCATCAAACGCGAGCAGACCAAGGCTGAGAACAAAGCCAAAGCCCAGCAGAAAAAAGCCGAGCGCAAGCGCAAACGCGAAGAACATTATGCAGCGTGGAACCGCCGTCCCAACTTCACGGCCGATCCCTCCGTCGCCATTCTCGCCGACCGTCTCATCTATACCAAAAACAGCTTCTACAACAGCATTGGTGCCAACGTCGGCGTCACCTTCGACTATCATCGCCCCATTGCCAAGCGTTGGGACTTCAACGTCGGTATCGGCTACCGTTTCACCTACCTCACCTATAGCCACCTCTTCAGCACCGCCGAGCTCGATGCCGGCCTCACCCGCGAATCGTTCAACGGCAACGAAGAGTCCCGCACCTTCAGTACCGTCATGGTCCCCATCAAAATCAGCCACATCAACAAGGACAACAATCATGGCTGGTATCTCGGCGTAGCCCCTGGCTTTAATTTCGGCACCAAAAACGCCTCCTCCGCCAAGTTCAACAAATTCCGCTGCGACCTCGCCATCGGCACACAGAGCCGCTGGTTCATCTTCTCGCCCGGCACGGAGGTCTATTTCAACCTCCTCCCCACTTACACCTCCGGTGATACCAAAATCCACGAGTTTGGTATACGTTTTGTTTTGTAGACACTTTTCTTTTCATAGTTGGGCCCTGCCTTGTGCAGGGCTTTTTTTTGTCCCCTTCCGCCCGCTTGGGACGTCGCACCCCACCATTCCCGCCGCCCGCCGCCGCGCGCGCATGGCCCCTCTTGTCGGTCCGAGCCGCCCCCGTGCGGAATCTCCCGCAGCCCCTCAACTGTCTTGCGCTGAAAAAGGTT
>DEKU01000015.1:100436-100674 GCA_002354035.1 Bacteroidales bacterium UBA2714 | reverse complement strand
CTGTCCTCGCCATGGCTGCCGGTAAATGGGAAAGTATATTGACCTTCTTGTGTAAAGAGGGTGTCGTTGTAACGTATGGGCAGGTCACCTTCGCATCCATAGTAGAGGATGGTGTCGTGGATGTTGGGATAGATGTGGAGGTGGTAGTGGAAGATGCTGTCGCACCGACCTGAGGACAAGACGATGATGGTGTCGGTATCGTCGTAGAATTCAACTCCAAAACGGTTCCACGGCAGTT
>DEKU01000015.1:98969-100416 GCA_002354035.1 Bacteroidales bacterium UBA2714 | reverse complement strand
AATGTGGAATGCACCGTGATGCGCACCGAGTCGGTAATGCTGCAGCCGTTTGCACAAAAGCCCTCGACCACATAGAGTCCGCTCATGGTGGTGTCGGCATCGGGCAACACGTAGGGCGGTGCAGCAATTAAAAGTCCGCCGGGACCATGCACAGCCATGCTGTCAATATTGTCTCCCTCAAAACGGAACACGATGCTGTCGCCCGAACAATAGGTGGTGTCCATATTCAGGCTCTGAGAGATGTAGGGCGCATAATCTGTCAGATAACTGTATGCTGTACCTCGCGAACTGTCCGACTCGATAATGGCAAGCAGGAACTTGCTTGTGTCGCAGCTCACCGTCATCACCTCACCCGAGTCGAGGTAACGGCTCACGTCGACATTGCACCATTGGTGTGTGGGCAACCCCGGCACGGGGCGGAATACTGCGGGAGTTAGTATAGTGCTGTCGCCATTGAACAGTATATTACCCATTGCTCGGCTCTCAACGATAATATGCACCGAAAGGGGCATGGTGTCGGAACGCAGATACGATACCTTGTGCGAGCCGGCGCACCGCAGCTGCGGCAGCACCGTGAAGCCCATCTGTTTGTTGGGGTCGGTTTGGTGCACCAAGCCTATGGGACGGTCGCTCTTGAGGTATCTGACCGAGTCGTGCCAATTTGGCCACCCTACATTCCATACAAAGAAACCGTCCATTGTCTGTGGGTGTTGTCCATCGACCAAGACGTGGTATCGTCCAGTGTCTATGTTGGAGGTGCTGCGGAACATCTCCGTCGTGGTCAGGTTATTCACCTCCACATAGTCCGTTCCCCAGCAACGGATAGGTAGCAACTGCTCGCCACCGAGGTTGCTGGTGGCGGGAAGAATCCAACCCGAAGCATCCGTTTGCATCCGTGTCATCAGCAAGTCGGAGGTGATATTGACGGCAATGGGATGGGTAGCATGCAGGCGTGTCTTAATAACTTCCGTACCATAGTGATTGCCGCGCAGGGCGTAGGACTGTCCACGGTTCAGCACAATCTGGAGCGTGGCTCCACCCAATATGCCGCCTTGCAGCACGGTGTCGGGAGCGAACGGAAGATTACACACCTCCACATCCACTCTATTGCTGTCCTCGGTGGAAACAATCTCGATGCCGTGTCCGATATCGTGGTACCGATGATTGTGAAGGTATTGCAAAGGGGTCAGTATTTCGAAGTCCGTCCCCAAGGCATTGCGACCTTTAAGGGTGTAGGTCTCACGGTTGCCGGACACACTCTGGAAGTAGCAGGTGATGGGGGCCGTGGAATGGATATACAGCCCCTTGTTCAGAACGGTGTTCACCGGAGCCGTCTCCACGATGCTCCACAGGGACGAGAGTTCCATTGTGGTGACACCATTGGCTGCAATCCCGAAGGTCGCTGTAGGGAAGAAGCTGCCGGCGGGCTGCTCCACGGTAATGGTGG
>DEKU01000015.1:94018-98939 GCA_002354035.1 Bacteroidales bacterium UBA2714 | reverse complement strand
AGCCGGGTCTGCACATTGCCGTTGCCGTGCGATAGGTCTGGCACAGCAAACCAAAATGCCGTATCGGTCTGCGCGTGGCACACCGACGATAGAATCAATACTATGGCCAATACAACTCGCTTCATCCGATTGCTTAAAAAGTTATCCACGTCAACTTTTATTGTCCTTGGCAGTCCGCCGTTTCTCAGCTGTCCGTCGGCTGATAAAATAACCCGCCGCCAGAAGGACAGTTATGATTAGAATGGGTTTGAAAAGTCTTGGTACCATTCCTTGTTTTTCTCCCCTCCACACAATTACTGTAATTACTATGGCAAGAACAAACAGCCAGAAGGCCACGGCAATAGCCAGCAACATGCGCCATAACGTCCCCCAAAAACGGTAGCCAAACAGTTGGCGATAGGTGACATAATAGTATGCAGTTATTAGGATGATGAACAGCCCTAACACATTTGAGAATATATTCGAGATCAATGTACAGATAATGCTGATGGTCGCCATATAGATTTGGATGAAAACACCTTCAGCCAGTGTGTGTTGTGTGTGCCGTGGTGCAAAACGGAAGAAGAACCATGTTGGTATGCAAAACGTCAGCGTGAAGGTTAGCAACCCCCAGGCAGGGTTATCTATAAACCAATTCATTATGTCGATAGCAATGGCATATTTCTCGGGCGTTTCAGAATAGGTAAGGTGTTCGGTGCGACTGATGTCGAACAATTGTGCGATGATGAGGTAGACTACTGTCACCACGAAGAGCATATTCACAGGTGGGAAACTTGCCCGGCGGCGGCCGTCGTGGTAGTCGCCGATAAAGTGTCCGGGGCGGAGCATCAGCTGCATCAACGTGCTGGGCAGCGAGTGAGAATCTAAGCCCCAGGCATTTAAGAAGTTCTGCCCTATCAACCGCCATGTGATACGCTTGTCGCCTGCCTCCTGTCCGCACACGGGGCAGAAGTTGCCCGTATAGATGTGCCCACAGTTGGCGCAACGGTGTTCCTCCAACCCTTGGTCGGAGTATTGTACGGGATGCTTCTGCCAGGCACGGAACCGCTGGATAAGACGATTGATTTTCATTTGTATGAGATGGGGGTTAATGGGGGAGTAATAGGAGGGAGTTGAAATGGGAGTTAAATGGGACGATACGTTTGTAGACACTATTGTCGCAAAATGTATTGTCCATTTTTACTTCNNACAGACGTTTTCTCGCCTCAGCATAATTCATGCAAGCATGACTCTGCCTTGCCTCTACGCTCTCAGACTTCTTTATGTCGGTCCGCTGCTGTGCAGCGACCACCGACGAAGTCTTCGCGAAGCCTACGGCTTTCGGCTTATCGAAAACGTTCCATTTTTACTTCCACTTTAACTCCCATTTTCACTTCCTAGTTATTCTTCACTTTCAGATTAGTATCCGAAGATATCTTCAAGTTTCAGTTTCTTCACCTTTCCGAACTTGGCGAGGGCGTTGAAGTCCATGTCGGATTCCTTACCTAGGCACATGTATACCTTCTTCTGGCCTTTGATGTACTTGTGGTTAAAGTTGACAATGTCCTTCATGGTCACGTTCGGATAGGCCTCAAAGAGCACTTTGGCGCGGGGTTTCTTGGTGTCGAAGCCCATGCGCTCATAGTAGAGGTAGCTGTTGATGATGCCCATCTTGGTGGTGCGGGCGGTACGGATGGCGCTGATTTGTGCCTCTTTGGCCATTTCGAAGTTGGCTTCGGCCACGGGCATCTGGTCGAACAACTCGTTGAAGGCGGTCATTGCGTCGATGAGCTTGTCGTTCTGTGTGGCGATGATGGCGGCATTGGTGAAGTAGCCGTCCTTATCGCTGGGGGTTGCGTAGTAGCTCTGGGCGCTGTAGGCCAACGAACGTTTTTCGCGCATCTCTTGGAAGACGATGGCATTCATCGAGCCGCCGAAATACTCGTTAAACACATCCATCACGGCCTCGTTTTTCGTATTGAACTTCTCGCCGCGGAAATGCTCGCGCATATAGGTCTGGTTGGCGTTATAGTCGACGAAGTAGACGGTGTTCTCGTTCACGGCCTTAGGAGTAATCTTCTTGTTGGCGGGAGCCTTCTTGCCCATTTTGTGTGTGTAGCCGTTGGCCAAGGTTTTGAAGTTGTCTATGCTTTCGGGACCATAGTACAGTACGCGGTGCTTGTAGTTGAAGAGGCCGTGGAGGGCGTCGGTCAGCTGCTGGCAGGTGATGGCCTTCAGCTGGGCCTCGCTGAGCTGGTCGAGGGTGGGGGAGTCGGCACCGTAGACGCCGTAGTTGCCCAGGGCGCGGAAGCAGTTTTGCTGGTTGTGCTTGGCGTTCTCGCGTGCCTTTCAGTATGCGGGTCGACCAGCATCTGCAGGGCCTGCTCGTTGGGCTGAGCGTCGGTGATGATTTCGTCCATCGAGAGCCATGGCTTTGGTCATGTTTTCGCTCAGGCCGCTGATGCTGATGTTGATGTTCTCGGCACCCACATTCACACTATAGTTGCAGGCCAGTTTATAGAACTCCTGCTGCAGCTGCTCCGGAGTGTGTTTCGAGGTGCCCAGATACTCTAGCACGTCGGCTGCCAGATCCATGGTCTTACCCGTCTGTCCGGCACGGTAGCCAAAGTCGAAGCGATAAATCAGGTTGAAGGTCTTGTTCTCCGTGTTCTGCACATACAGCACCTCGGCGCCGTTTTTCAGTTTCGACTTCGTGAGATCCTTGCTGAAGTTGACATAAACGGGCTCGATGGGCTTCACTTGACGTGCCTTGATTTCCTTCAGGAAGGCACTCTCGTTGTCGCGACCCACCTCAATGGGGGTGATAGGAGGTTTGCTGACCTTCAGGATGGGTTCGGGCTCGCCTTTCAGTTTGTTGATGATGACGTAGTTGTTGTCCTTAAAGAGGCGGTTGGCGAAGTTGACAATCTCCTGCTTAGTAACCTTAGAGAGTTCGTTCACCTCGTTGCACACGTCGCCCCACGAGCGGTGTTCCACAAAGGCGTATGCCATCTGGCTGGCGCGGCTGTTGTTGCTCTCGGCGCGTTTCATAATGGCCAGCTTCATGTTGTTAATGGCAGCCTCCAACATCCAGTCGTCGAATTTGCCCTGTTTCACAAGGGCAATTTGCTCGTCGAACAAGGCCTGCACCTGCTCCAGCGTCTGCCCCTGAATGGGCTGACCGCCGAACATGAAGGCACCGTAGTCGTTCAGGGTGTAGGTTCCGGCATAGGCGCCCATGCAGCGCTGCTGCTGGTTGATGTTTAGGTCAATAAGACCGCACTTGCCGTTGTTCAGCACACTCTCCAGCAGGTCGGCCAACATGGCGTCGTGGCTGCCGTTGCCGCTGTCCAGACGATAGGCGCGCACAGTGTTCTCGGCATCCAGTCCCGACACATTCTTAGTGATGACGCTGAAGTGATGGGTTTCTCGCGTTCGAACTTCAGCTCGGGGACGTTGCCGGGCTTCATGTTGCCCCAGTACTTGTCGATAATTCTGATGGCCTCGTCGGGGTCGAAATCGCCTGCCATGCTGATGCAGATGTTGTTAGGCACATAATAGGTAGCCACAAAGTTGCGTATATTGCGCATCGAGGGATTCTTTGAGGTGCTCCTGACTGCCTAGGGTGGTCTGGTTGCCGTAGGGGTGGTGGGGGAAAAGGGCGGCAAACATGGCGTCGTTCACCTTGCGGTTGTCCTTCGTCAGGCTCATGTTTTTCTCCTCGTAGATGGTTTCCAGCTCGGTGTGGAACAGACGCAGCACCAGGTGCTGAAAGCGGTCGGCCTGAATTTCGCACCAGGTCTCAATCTGGTTATTAGGGATATTCTCGACATACATCGTGTAGTCGTTGCTGGTGAAGGCGTTCGTGCCGGTGGATCCGATGGCGGTCATGGCCTTGTCGTACTCGTTGGCGACGGCAATCTTCGAGGCCTCGTAGCTCAGGCTGTCAATCTTGTGGTAGATAGCGGCGCGGGTCGTGCGGGTCGTCGAACATGCGGTAAGCCTCAAACAGGTCCTCAATCTTCTGAATGAGCACCTTCTCCTTCTCCCAGTCGGTAGTGCCGAGGCGCTGTGTGCCCTTAAACATCATGTGCTCCAGATAGTGGGCCAGGCCGGTGGTCTCGTGGGGGTCGTTGCGCGAACCGGCACGGACGGCGATGTAGGTCTGGATTTTGGGTGCATCTTTGTAGACGCTCATGAATACTTTAAGACCGTTGTCGAGGGTGTACTCGCGGACTCCCAGCGGGTCGTTGGGATAGGTCTTGTACTGATAGGTTTTTTGTGCCATGAGTGTGCCGCAGGTGAGTACGGACAGGGCGACAAAGCAAAAAATTAAACGTGCCTTTTTCATCTAAATGATTATTAATTAATAATATAAATGTTTTGTTTCTCGGCTTTGAGATTTCAAAGATACAAAAAAAAATCGGCTTTGAAGAATTATGGGTGCTTTTTTGTTGCTGCCGGTCGGCGATAGTGGGATGTCTTTTGTTGGATGCCGGTTCAAAAAAAAATTTGTGCGATTGCATTTTATTTAGTATTTTTACAAATTGGTTTGTGCCGATAGTTTCGGTGCAAAGTTTTTGTATTCAAAGAAATATAATAAGCACACAGTTATGAAGAACACGGGAAACTTGCTTTTGGAGGGCATGGAGAGGCTTGGTTTGATAGCCGCTCGCATCAGGCAGAACAATGGGCCGATACCCCAAATTGAGATAGATATCATCCTGCAGGAGTTGCGTAACCTGTATATGGAGGCACTCCAGTTGGAGGCAGAGGGCAAAGCAGATGTGCAGCAGGATCCAGACGCCAGTGCCGAGGCAGTGAAAAACCAGGCGGAGGCCTTGGCTCGTAAGGTTGCAGAAGAGGAGGCCGCACGCAAGGCAGCCGAGGCACAGCGCAAGGCTGAAGAGGAAGCCGCGCGCAAGGCCGCCGAGGCACAGCG
>DEKU01000015.1:2812-93926 GCA_002354035.1 Bacteroidales bacterium UBA2714 | reverse complement strand
CGCACGCAAGGCTGCCGAGGCACAGCGCAAGGCAGAAGAGGAAGCTGCACGCAAGACTGCTGAGGCACAGCGCAAGGCAGAAGAGGAAGCCGCGCGTAAGGCCGCCGAGGCAAAGCGCAAGGCAGAAGAGGAAGCTGCACGCAAGGCCGCCGCTGAGGAGCTGAAGCCAATCTTTGCTCCCGAGCCAGCGGACGCGGAACCTGTGCCAGTTGTGGAACCGGTCATGGAAAAGATAGAGGGCAACCTCAATGATTCACTTTTTGTTGAGGAGGTTACCCCTCCCGTCCAAAAGCCCAAAAAGAAACAGCAGGAGTCGTCGCTGTTTGACTATTTCAAGAATGACAGCGCCGATGGGCAACCCACGGTCCGCACCCTGGCCGACACCCTCGGCGGGCATGGCCGCAATGTGGAGGAACAGCTCGAAACCCGAGTGAACGCAAAGAAAGTCGACGACCTTCGTACAATCATCAATATCAACGATAAGTTCAGCTTTATGAGCGAGTTGTTCCACAACAACATGAAGGCATATAACGACTTTATCCTCCGACTCAACAGCTATAGCAACCGAGAGGAAGCCTTGGCCTATGTGGCCGAGGTGGCAGCACAATACATGTGGCACGAAAACTCGCTGGTGGTAAAAAGCTTCTACAAAATCTTCGACCGTAAATTTTAGCATGGTCCCGTAGCGGAGGATTCCTGTTCCCGCACTGGATAGCAGCACTCAATACTGAAACCATTATGAACAACCGCAAAGCCATCTTGTTCTCTGCGCCATCGGGCAGTGGCAAGACTACTATCATCCGGGAGATTTTGAAACGATTCGACTGTTTTGAATTCTCTATATCCGCAACCAGCCGTCCGGCCCGCCAAGGCGAGAAAGACGGAGTGGACTACTATTTCCTCACGCCCGAAGAGTTTGAGAGAAGGGTGGGTGAGGGCCTTTTCCTTGAATGGGAAGAGGTCTATGCCGGCACACGCTACGGCACGCTGAAGTCCGAGATTGACCGCATTTGGGACAACGGCCATGTCATCATTTTCGACGTGGATGTCAACGGCGGCATGAACATCAAAAAGTATTTCGGTTCCGAGGCGTTGGCCCTTTTTGTCATGCCACCCAGCATCGAGGTGTTGGAAATGCGGTTGCGCAACCGTGGCACAGAGACAGAGGAAGCCATCACCAAGCGGCTGGCCCGCAGCGCCGCCGAACTGAAGATGTCCGACCGCTTTGATGTGACGATATTGAACGACGACCTGAACCATGCGGTCGATGAGACGCAAAGGGTTATCAACAATTACCTCAGCCGATGATAATCAAAAGATAAGAGAATGGATGCACTTTTGGCTTTTATAAAGCGCTACAATTTTGTCTTCGTATTCCTGCTGCTGGAGATATTGGCCATTATTTTTATCACCCAGAACAGCAACTATCAGGGCTCAAAGATTGTGCAGGCGGGCAACGCCATTGCCGGCCGCTGCTACGGCACAATCTCGAAGGTGGGCGACTATTTCGGTCTCCGCCAAGAGAACGAACGACTGGCCGCCGAGAATGCCCAGCTGAGGGCCCAGCTGGAGTCGTCGTATATCAGCTATAACCTCCGTGAGTTCACCAAGGAAGACACGGTCTACAAGCAGCGCTACAGCTATACGGAAGCCCGTGTGGTCAAAAATTCATGGAACCGCCCGAACAATTACATCATGATTAACAAGGGTCGCAAGCAAGGCATCAAGCTCGACCAGGCGGTCATCTCGCCCCAGGGCATAGTGGGCGTGGTGGTAAGCACCACCGACAACTTCGCCACCGTCATGCCCGTGCTGCACTCCAATAGTCGCAACAGCGTGAAGATTAGCCGCATCAACACCAATGGCTCTCTGGTGTGGCGAGGCGGTGATTTCCGTTATGCCACCCTCATCGACATCCCCACAACCCACAAACTCCGCTCCAACGATACCATCGTCACCAGTGGCATGGCCAACGATTTCCCGGAGGGAGTGATGGTGGGCTTTGTCGAGGAAACCATGACGGAGCGTGGCAGTGGCTTCTACACCATCAAAGTACGCCTGGCAACCGAGTTCACCAAACTCGACCATGTTTATATTATCGACAACCGTTTCAAGGCAGAGCAGGACTCGCTCATAGCCCGCACACAGATGGAGGACGAATAGAATGACAAAACTGGTTTTATCAAACATATTCCGATTTGTGGTGCTCATCGTGCTGCAAATCCTGCTGCTCAACTATGTGAGCTTTGGCGGATACATGATTCCGTTCATCTACATCCTTGCCGTGCTGATGCTCCCCACGCGGGTGGGCAACATCCCCATGCTGCTGATAGCCTTTGCCGCCGGGGCAATGGTCGACATATTCTGCAACGTCCCCGGTTTCCATACTTTCAGTTGTACCATGATGGCTTTTGTCCGGGTGCTGATAGGCAACCGCATGCTCACCCGCGACGACCCCACCGAGGCCGTCATCGATGTGCCCAGCATCCGCACTGTGCCTTTCCAGACCTTTGCCGTCTACCTGCTTGTCATGTCGGCCGTCTACAGCATCACCTATTGCCTGCTCGAGGCCTTCAGTTTTGGCAATTTCTGGATGACGCTGCTCTCCATGGTTCTCGATGCCGTAGGCACATGGCTGCTCCTCTTGCTGGGGCAAGTCCTGATTTCACCCAACAAGAAATAACGCCTATGCGACGCCTCTTTTTCTCTCTCCTGATATCAATGTTGAGCCTCTCGGCAGCGGCCCAGTCGGCTATAGGCCAGTGGCAGGACCATAACTCCTTCGTGTCGGCCCGCCATGTGTGTGTGACTCCCTCTCAGATCTTTGCGGCCACCCGTATGGCTCTCTTCAGCTACACCCCTGCCGACAATGCTGTGCAGCCCATCACCAAAGCCAACGGGCTTACCGACGCCGGAGTCAGCACCATCGCCTACGACCTTCAGTCGCAGACCCTGGCCGTGGCATATACAAACTCCAGTCTCGACATCATCCAGGACGGCAGCACCTACCACATAGCCGACATCCGCTATGGCTCGATGGGAGGTGACAAAAAAATATACCACATCCGTTTCGACAATGGCAAGATTTATCTGGCCACAGGCTTCGGCATAGTGGTGGTCGATGCCCTCCGCCACGAGGTGGAGGAGACCTACTACCTCGGGCTTGACGGCGAGAGTGGGGTGGTCTACGACCTCGCCTTTGTGGGCGACCAGATAGTGGCCGGCACCGACTATGGCCTCCTCCTTGCTCCGCGGGGCAGCAACCGACTGCACATTTATGAAACATGGCAGCGCGACACCCTCTCACCCCTCACAGGCATGTCCGTCCGAATGCTCGGAGTGAGCCGCGACAGGCTTGTGGCCGCCGCCTGCACCGACAACCCCGACAGCATGACCGTCTACTATCAGTCCACTTCGGGCTCCTGGGGCTCGCTCGGTAGCGGAACAGTGCGGTCGCTCCGCTGTAGTCATGACTGGATTGTGCTCAACCGCTTTAACTCCATCCAGCTTTACGATAGTCAGTTCGCCCTGCAGCAAGAGATTTCCTCGCTCCCCTTCTACGGTGTTGCCGCCGACGATGCCGACATTGATGCCGATGGCACCCTCTGGATAGGTCATCCCTGGGGAGGCCTCCTCGAAGTGCCGACCGGCTACACGTCGGCCAGCACCCATTCGCCCGCAGGCCCTTTCAACAACGACTATGTCTATAGTCTTACCTCCACCTACAAAAAGCTCTATCTCTGTCCCGGAGGCAAGAAACCCACCTACGAGAGTGCCCTCCTGCCCGGTTCCCTCTCCGTCTTGGAGAAAGGACAATGGTCGCAAATCTCCGTGCCCGACGGCATCCCCTCGTTCCAAGATGTCCTCTATATGGCTGTCGACCCCAAGGACAGCAAACACATCAGTGCCTCGTCGTGGGGCTACGGCATCCTCGACATTTACGACAACCAAGTCCAGGCAATCTTCGACCAGAATAGTTCGCAAGGGGCTCTCACCCCCTACACCAGTGGCTCCTTCTCCCATCTCCGCGTCTCGGGTCTGGCTTACGACGCCCAAGGCAACTTATGGATAACCAATTCCCTTGTCGACCGCGGGCTGGCCGTACGCTATGCCGACGGCACATGGAAAAGTTTCGACATCAGTCCCGTCCTTCAAGGCCTCGGCGCCGACAAGAAAGAGATTGACAAGCTCGTATGGGACAGTATCAATGGCTATAAATGGTTCATCGGCAAAAGCAACCGCATCTTTGTGCACGACGGTGACAGCCGACAGGCCATCGTCAACCCCAACAACGGCAGCAAGCTGGAAACCCATACCGTCACCTGTCTGGTGCAGGACCGCTCCGGCGACCTCTGGTTTGGCACCGACAAGGGGATTAAAGTCATCTACGACGGCTACCGGGCTTTTGCCAATGGCGGCAACGGCGAAACGGCTCCCGTCAATTGCAGCAACATCCTTTTCAACGAGGATGGCATCACCGAATACCTCATGGCCTACGAGAGCATCACCTGCATAGCGGTCGACGGTGCCAACCGCAAATGGGTGGGCACATCCAACAACGGCCTCTACCTCATCTCCGCCAACGGACTGGAACAGCTGCACCACTTCACCACCGCCAACAGCCCGCTGGCCTCCGACAAGATTGTAGCCCTCACCGTCCATCCCGAAACGGGCGAAGTGTTTATCGGCACCGACCTGGGCCTTCAGTCCTACCGCTCCACCGCCACCGTGGGCTATTCCGAGCCCATGGCCGACATCCATGCCTTCCCCAATCCCGTCCGTCCGGGATATGATGGCCCCATAGCCATCAAAGGCTTTGTCCGCGATGCCCTGGTCCATGTCACCGACGCCCGTGGCCACGTAGTCTTCTCCACCACCGCCCATGGCGGGCAGGCCATCTGGAACGGCCGCACCAACAACGGCGACCCCGTGGCCAGTGGCACCTATTTCGTCTTTGCCTCCGACGGGGCAGGCAACATGCGCTCCGTGGCCAAAATACTTGTCATAAAGTGATACCCACCCTCTCCACCCCAGCCTTGGTGCTGCACACCACTGCCTATGCCGAGACCTCGGTGATAGCCAAAATCTTCACCCGTCAGCTCGGCGTGCGCTCCTACATCCTCAAAGGGGTGCGCAAGGGAGGGGGCCGCACCAAGCAAAACCTCCTCCAGCCACTCAGCTATCTCGACCTCGTGGTCTACAACAATCCCAAAACCTCCATCAACTATCTCAAAGAGATTACCCCCCACCGCGGCATCCCGCAAAGCCTTGCCTTGGCCCGGGCCGACGAGCTGTCGCGCCATGCCTTGCGCTTCTTCATGACCGAACTGCTCTATAAAACCCTCCGCGAGGAGGAACCCATGCCCGACCTCTTCGACTATGTGGTCGACACCCTCAACCCCCAGTCCGCCCTCCCCCCAGCTCAACTGCCCATCACCTTTATGCTCTCCCTCGCCCGGCACACAGGCATCGAGCCTTTAGACAACTACACACCCCGCGAGCCACTCTTCGACCTGCTCAGCGGCCGTTTCCAGTCCGCTGGGGCCAACACCCTCGACAGCTCCTCCTCCCTCCTCCTGCACCACTATCTGCTCTCCGTCAACTCTGGCACACCGGTCCCCACTGCCCCCTTAGCCCAGCGTACCGAGCTCATCAACCGTCTGCTCGAATACTTCCAGATGCACCTGGCCGACTTCCGCAACTTCAAATCGCACGAAATCCTCCACACCGTCTTGCAATAATCCTTTTCCCATCCTCACCTGCACGAAATACCGTATCGACACGCTCAAAAGACAATAAATGCAATATCACAATTAATACAATAACACAATGAAGAAAGTACTTTTATCCCTGTTAGCATTCATGATGGCTCTTCCCGCCATCAGCCAGTCGTGCTACTGGGTGCTCCTCACCGACAAGCAGGGCACCACCTTCGACCCCTACACCTATTTCGATGCCAAGGCCATCGAGCGTTACCGCCAGTGCGGCGCCGACCTCTACGACCCAAGCAACTACCCCCTCAACAGCAGCTACGTCTCGCAAATCGACGCCCTCGCCACCGAGCATGTGGGCGCCTCCCGCTGGCTCAATGCCGTGGCCGTCATGGCCACCCCCGACCAAATGCAGCGCATCCAAAGTCTGCCTTTCGTCAGTGGCACCAGCCTCATCGCCACCGAGATGCAGATAGCCGCCTGCAAGTCCATCGCCGAGAGTTCTGATTATTCCGAAAACTCAGAATACTCCGAAACTTCAGTCGCGCAACCCAACCTCACCGAGCAGCTTATCCGCATGGGTGGCCGACAGTTTGCCACCAATGGCGTCAACGGCAAAGGCATCCGCATTGCCGTCTTCGACGGTGGATTCCCCAAGGTGAACACCCACATGGTTTTCAAACATCTCTTCGACAACCACCAGATCATCAAGACCTGGAACTTCTGCAACAACAAAGAGGATGTCTACGGCTGGAACAGCCACGGCACCATGACCCTTAGCTGCATCGCCGGCATAGCCCCCGACGGACGCCAACTCGGCCTGGCCACCGGTGCCGAATTCCTGCTGGCCCGCACCGAGGTGGAACTCGAACCCTTCAAAGAGGAGGTCTGGTGGATGCAGGCCATGGAGTGGGCCGACCGCAACGGAGCCCAAATCATCAGCTCCTCGCTCGGCTACGGCAAAGAGCGTTACAACACTGAGGACATGAACGGCACCTCCTACGTGGCCAAAGCCGCCAACATGGCCGCCCGCAAAGGCATGCTCGTCTGCAACTCGGCCGGCAACGAAGCCACCGACCGCCATTGGCGCACCATCATCACCCCCGCCGATGCCGACAGTGTGCTCTGTGTGGGTGGTATCGATGCCGACCTCAAGAACTACAGCCATATCTCCTTCAGCTCCTATGGCCCCAGCGCCACTGGCAAGCTGAAGCCCAACGTCTCCGCTTTCGGCCATGCCCTGGCCGCCAGCCCCTCCAGCGACAAGGCCACCGGCTATGTAGACGGCACCTCTTTCTCCTGCCCCTTGGTGGCAGGGTTCGCCGCCTGCGCCTGGCAGTGCCGTCCCGGCACCACGGCCATGCAACTCTTCCACGAGATTGAAAAGTCCGCCGACCTCTACCCCTACTTCGACTATGCCCTGGGCTACGGTGTGCCACAGGCCGACTACTTCTGCAACAAAGTGCAGAACACCGTGGCTCGTCCCACCTTCCGCTTTGTGGAGAAAGGCGACTCCGTCCATCTGCATCTGCTCCTCAACATCGGCAGCACCGACCTCAGCCGCCCGCTCTTCTTCAACTGGCAGACCGAACAAGGCACCCTCGATGCCTATATCCACATCACCATCGACACCATGGACACCGCCAGCTACATCTCCTTCCCCAAAAACCAGCTCTACCATCGCACCCTCAATGCATGGTTCGACGGCTACACTGCCTCCTTCCGCCTCACCGACAAGCAGAACCAGCAACTCGCCATCACCGGCTACGACACCCGTTGCTCCTTCACCCGTCCCAACTCCATGATTCGAAACGACGCCAAGCGCGAGGTAGTCAACACCCTCACCGGCAACGACCTCGCCCTCGTGCAGAAATACCCCAAAGACGGCTGGAAGACCAGCAACACCTACTGGGACTTCTACATCATGGCGGGCAGCATGGTCCGCCTCAGCTCGCAGGACTTTCCGTGCAAACTCCTCTCGCCCACAGTCCATGTCGGTGTCCGTATGCTCAGCCGCAAGGCCAAGGCCTACTCCCTCGGCATCGGCCTCGAATATGCCGGCACACGCTACAACCTCGACCCCGAACAGCCCAACCGTCTCGACGGCCTTTTCCCCACCGATGGAAAACTGGACAAGAAATACTATCTCTTCGACGAGGTGAGCCTCGAACTCTTCCAGCGCGTCCGCTTTGTGGGCGGCGGCATGCTCGGCAAAGGCGTCCACTGGGACCTCGGCATTTACGGCTCCTACGGCCGCTACTCCTACGTCAAGAAGTACAAAACCTACCCCCATGCGCAGGATGCCTCCCTTGTCATCGACAACCCTGAGTACCAGGACAACTACAACTTCAACTTCGGCCTCACCACCCGCATCGCCTACGACGCCTTCGGCATCTACTGCCGCTACCGTCTCACCGGCCTCACCACTAACTACGACGCCGACCCCCTCAGCCCCTCGGCCTTCAAACTCAGCCTGCCCCGCTTCGAGGCCGGCATCCAGCTCTGCTTCTGAGCCGCCGCACCTTAGCTACTTTGATTATCAAAAACCCCTCGTTCCCCGTTCCTTCTTCGTTAAAAGAACGAAGAAGGAACGGGGAACTCTCATTTTAATAGAGTCTCTATAACCCACCCCAATGGGATAAGACCTTAATATCGCAGGACAAGCCACAGGCACAATAAAGTGTAACGGAAGGCGTCCCGACAGGGACGCGACAAAAAACGCATTAATAGAGCCCGCCTTCAGGGCTTCAGCATGGCGCGAGGACACCGCCGTAGCGCACCCCGCACAAAGAAAATTTTGGCTGGTTCAATATTTCTTCGTATTTTTGCATTTCGAAATGGACAAAAGGTTGTATATCATAGGAGGCTGCAACGGGGCCGGGAAAACCACGGCGTCATATTCCGTATTGCCTACCACGCTCCACTGCCGCGAGTTTGTCAATGCCGACGAGATAGCGCACGGGCTTTCCCCGTTCAATCCCGGCAATGTGACCATCATGGCGGGGAGGCTGATGATAGCGCGCATCGGCGAGCTGCTGGGCCGCGACGAGACCTTCGCCATCGAGACTACCCTGGCCACCCGGTCGTATCTCAACCTTGTACACCAGGCGCAGGCCAAGGGATATACTGTCACACTGGTGTTCTTCTGGCTGCGCACCCCCGACCTGGCCCTGAGGCGCGTGGCTGAGAGGGTGAGCAATGGCGGGCACAACATCCCCGCACCCACCACACGGCGACGCTATGTGGCAGGAATCAAGAATTTGTTTAATCTCTACGCCCCCGAAGTCGACGCGTGGTTTGTCTACGACAACAGCGATACACCCCGCGTCGAGGTGGCCCACGGCGGCAAAGCACTGCCCACTACGGTACTCAACAGGGAGCTGTATGACAAAATGAAAGAATATGTCCAATAACGAGATACAGGAGTTGGCCGAGCGGCTGCAGCACGGCCTGAGCATTGCCGAGCGGCGTATGCTGGAGGACAAGGCCCTACACGACCAAGACATAGTGGTGTGCCACACCGACGACACCATCCACTACATCCCCGCCAACGAAGCCATCAAGGCATTGTAGACTTCTTGCAATAAACTCCCGGATAATGTCAAGACACCGTCCGCAGGCTTCGTGACAAGGTTTCCATTGGCAGGTATACTTTAGGCTGTTGAAATTTTACAAGGGAGGGGGAGGTGAAGAAAATATTGGCTGTTCCAAGTATTATTCGTTTTTTTGCTTTTTCAATGATGGATTCTGTTGCTTGCCGCCCCTGTTTAGTTACGCTCGTAAACAACGGTTCCGGTGCTGGCGATGCTGGCAATCAATGCGGGGTTGGAGAGTGTGTGGTAGATGCTTGTATCAAAGAAATAGGGGAGCAGCAGGTCGTCAATCTCTGTGCTGATTTGGCTCAGTTGGTGCTCGTCCAACGCGGCTCCCACCAGCGTGATGTCCACGTCGGAGTAGGGCTGGTAAGTGCCTTTGGCACGGGAGCCGTAGAGGATGACACGTTCAATGACGGGGTGTGACCGGAAAAGGGCGGTCAGCCGTTTCCAATAGCTCTCGCGGATACCATAGCGGCGGGGTTCCCCCTCCTGGATGGGGTGTTCGGCCACGAGGAGCTGAGGGAGATAGCCACCGGGGGTCATAGTTCAGCCTCCTTGGTGGACATGGTTTGTTCCAGTTGGCTTAGAAGAGGATAATAGGTATTGATGATTTTCATCACTGCATGTTGCGCCATTTCTTGGGAGTAGGTGTGGGAGGTGAGATTTCGGTCTTCAATCATGCTCATCCAGTTGTCATCGGATATTAGTCCGAGTTGCAGCGCATGACGGATAGTGTCTCGAGGGCCACCGAGCCTGTCCGTGATGCCATCATATTGGACGTAATCTTTCATTAGCTTCCAGGCAAGTTCGACTGAAAACTCGTACCGCTGTATTAGGCCGTCTTGCATCAGGGTGTGTTCGTCACCAGCGATTATTTCGGTGCTGACTAACTGCACAGCTTTCTCCAATTGCCGTAAGGCCTTTTGAAAACTGTATAGTCGTTGTACCCAACGAATCTCTTGTCGTTCCATAGATAGTGTTTCTTGCCGAAACGCAATTATTGTTGTTTTATTGTGCCAAGAAGTTAATGTCAATTCTGAAAATGGCGGTTGCGAAGAAACGGGTCAGAAAGAAAATTTTGGCTGTTCCAATAATTCTTCGTATTTTTGCATTTTGAAATGAGAACGACGGATGATATTCTGACGTTGCTGGGACAGTACAAGCCCTATGCTGCTGGCCGATACGGTATCAGTAAGATTGGCGTATTTGGCTCAGCGGCTCGTGGCGAACAGATGGAGGAGAGCGATGTCGACATCTATTATGAAGGACGGGCATTATCGTTGCTTACTGTCGATATGTTGCAATCGGAATTGGAAAAGCTGTTTGGTTGTAGCGTGGATATTGTCCGTGTACATGACAACATGAATGCTGTACTTCGTAGTCGCATTATGAAGGAGGGGCGGTATGTTTGACCATGAGCTTGCAATAAATGCACTGAATCAAGTCAGTCGGTTGGGTAATACGATTATTGAACGTACCGAGGGTGTGATAAGTGTTGACGATTTCCTCTGCTCTCCTTCAGGAGAAATGCTACTTGATGCTGTCTGTATGAATTTGATTGCACTCGGTGAAGCGACCAAGAATTTGGATAAGATTACTGCAGGGGAGTTGCTGACCTGTTATCCTCAAATACGGTGGGAGGGTGTGATGCGTATGAGGGATAAGATTGCCCATCATTAATTTTGAGGTAGATGCAGAGGTAGTACTTCTAACAGTTAAGGAGGACATTCCTCAGGTGAAAGATGTTGTAGAAAAAATGATTGTTGAAATGAATAAAAAATAAAATAAACTAATATGACACTCGAAGAATTCCAAAATGAATTGCGTCAGGGTATTCCCAATCCGCTGCCCGCACCCCAACCTTATGACACTACTGTCAACCATGCGCCCAAGCGCAAGGATATCCTTTCGCCGGCCGAGAAGAAGCTGGCCATCCGCAACGCCCTGCGTTATTTCGACCCGAAGGACCACGCCATGCTGGCCCCCGAGTTTGCCGAAGAGCTGAAGAAGTACGGCCGCATCTATATGTACCGTCTGCGTCCCACCTATCCCATGTATGCCCGTCCGATTGACGAGTACCCCGCCAAATGCCGTCAGGCTGCGGCCATCATGCTGATGATTCAGAACAATCTGGATCCCGCCGTGGCCCAGCACCCCCACGAGCTGATTACTTACGGCGGCAACGGTGCCGTGTTCCAGAATTGGGCGCAGTACCGCCTGGTGATGAAATACCTGAGCGAGATGACCGACGAGCAGACCCTCGTCATGTACAGCGGACATCCCATGGGCCTGTTCCCCTCGCACAAGGATGCCCCCCGTGTGGTTGTGACTAACGGCATGATGATACCCAACTACAGCAAGCCCGACGACTGGGAGCGGTACAACGCCCTCGGCGTGACCCAGTACGGCCAGATGACGGCCGGCAGCTATATGTATATCGGTCCGCAGGGTATCGTCCACGGCACCACTATCACGGTGCTCAACGCTGCCCGCAAGTTGGGCGGTGGCACGGCTGGCAAACTTTTCATCACCGCCGGTCTCGGTGGCATGAGCGGTGCCCAGCCCAAGGCTGGTGACATAGCCGGAGTGGTGAGCATCACCGCCGAAATCAACCCCGCCGCCACACAGAAGCGCTACACGCAAGGCTGGGTGGATGAGGTGCACGACAATCTTGACGAGCTTTTCGAGGCAGTGAACAAGGCCCGCACTGCCAAGATTGCCCGCTCGTTTGCCTACCAGGGCAACGTGGTTGACCTGTGGGAATACTGCGCCGCCAAGAATATCCAGGTCGACCTCGGCAGCGACCAGACCTCGCTCCACAACCCCTGGGCCGGTGGCTACTATCCCGTGGGCGTCAGTTTCGAGGATGCCAAGGTGATGATGGCCGAGCAGCCCGAGCTGTTCAAAGAGAAGGTGCAGGAGAGTCTGCGCCGCCATGTGGCTGCCATCAACCAGCTTACGGCCAAAGGTATGTATTTCTTTGACTATGGCAACGCCTTCCTGTTGGAGAGCAGCCGTGCCGGTGCCGACATCTGGAATGCCGACCACACCGCTTTCCGCTACCCCTCATACGTGCAGGACATCATGGGTCCCATGTGCTTCGACTATGGCTTCGGCCCCTTCCGTTGGGTGTGCACCAGCGGCAAGCCTGAAGACCTCGACAAGAGCGACCACATCGCCATGGAGGTGCTGGCCGAGATAGCCGCCACGGCTCCCGCAGAGATACAGCAGCAGATGCACGACAACATCCAGTGGATTAAGGGCGCCAAGGAGAACCACTTAGTGGTGGGCAGCCAGGCCCGTATCCTCTATGCCGACTGCGAAGGCCGCACCAAGATTGCCGCCCGCTTCAATGAGGCCATCAAGAAGGGCGAGATTTCCGCACCCATTGTGCTGGGCCGCGACCACCACGATGTCAGCGGCACCGACAGCCCCTTCCGCGAAACCAGCAACATCTACGACGGCTCTAACCGTTGCGCCGACATGGCCGTGCAGAACGTCATTGGCGACAGTTTCCGTGGCGCCACATGGGTCAGCATCCACAACGGTGGCGGCGTTGGCTGGGGCGAAGTAATCAATGGCGGTTTCGGCATGGTGCTGGACGGCAGCGAGGCCTGCGACCGCCGTCTGCGCATGATGCTCCACTGGGATGTGAACAACGGCATCAGCCGCCGCAGCTGGGCCCGCAACGAGGGCGCCATGTTCGCCATCCGCCGTGCCATGGACATCTGCCCCGAGCTGAAAGTCACCATGCCCAACCTGGTCGACGACAGCATTCTCGAAGGACTGTTCTAAGTCATACATCAAGATGGGAAAGCCTGAGAAGGCTTCCCATCTTCAATCCCCAATCAGCAATGGGGGGAAAGGACGGCCGCCCGTAGTGGCGGACCCATGCCATGAGGCTGGCTCCAGCCCTGCCGCAGCCCTGGCCGTCCGGCCAGACGGATTGTCAGCGTCGGCGCGGCGCTTTCACAACAACAAAGGGTGTTCCCACTGGGGGGAACACCCTTTGTTGTTTGCCTTACTGGCAGGGGCCCTCGTAAGGGCGGTGGTGTTTATTCGATGGCCAGTTTCTGGGTGGACACTCCTGCCGGAGTGGTAACTGTGACGTAGTAGATGCCGGCGGCCAGGGTGCTGACATCTAACAGGGTTTTCGGCTCGTGGAGCGGTGCGCTCAGCACGGTCCGACCCTCAGCATCGGTTATCGCCACGCGGCAAGAGCCGTGGCACACAGTCCCGTCGGGCAGGATCAGCGCCACATTGCCCCGGGCAGGGTTGGGCGCCAGCCTGAAGGGAGACCCTTCCGATGCGGGGGCCGCTTCGATGCCCTGCCTGTTGTAGAAATAAGCCTCCAAGAGCGTGTCGCGTTCGGCCATGAATGTTTTTCTGTTCAAGGTCGACCCGTCGCCCCAGTGGGAGAAGGCATACCCGTCGGCGGGGATGGCCATCAGCTGGACCTCCTCGTTGGGGTAGTAGGTGCCGGTGCCGCGCACACGGCCCCAGTCCTCGTTATTCACCCGAGCCTCCACATTGAACCCGTTGAGGTCGGCGAAATAGGCGGTAAAGGCGGTGTCGCAGACAGGCACGAACGTGCGGGGGTTGCAGGTGCTGTCGTCATCCCATCGCACAAACCGGTGCCCCCGCAGTGGGACGGCCTCCACCGTGGCGGTGTCCCCTTCGAAATAGTAGCCTCCACCGATCACTGAGCCCTTGCGGCTGTCGGCCGAAGTGGACACATAGAAAGAGTCCTTTGTGATGAACAGGGCGGTCAGGAGGGTGTCCTGTGTCACGAAGATGGTGCGGTGCATGTGGGTGTCGCCGTCGCTCCATCCCGCAAAGATGCCCCGGTGTGTGGGCTGGGCATAAATGTCGTAGAGCGAGGAGTCGGCCGTGCGGCCCGAGGGCCAGGCTCTGCCGAGGCTGCTGTCCGAGACGGACAGCTCCACCATGCGGCTATCGATGATGGGAAAGAAAGGCCCGAATAATCTGCCGGGGTTGGAATAAAAAAAGTTACCACTATATGGAGTTGCCAGTGTGCTGTCAAAACCAGGAGGGAAGGTGCCAGCCGAGTCTAACCAGGGCGAACATAACGTGACTTGATCTCTATTGCGACAGTGGTATCGATGGGAGCTGGCTGCGTCTTGACGATAAGAAATATACCAATTTACAACCGCATACTGTGATAGTACGCCGGTCGTCCAGAAGTATGGTCTGTATGTGGCGCTGCTCCACGTGGAGCCAGCCAAATAAAAGTCACCCTCCACCGTCACCGGATGGTTGAGAGGGGTCTCGCACACAAATGCGTAGCATGTGCCAGCCGCTTCCTCATGCCATCGATCCAGTAGCATCACTTTGCGTTTGCTGTAGTCCCATGGCACAGAGTCCAGTATCGTCATACACTGTTTCGCGCTGTCGTATTGGCACACGTACAGATATTCCTGCTGTCTGACACTAGCAAAATAATCCAGCCAATAACCTTGTTCGTTAAACCGCTGGTCGCAATAATCTGGGCCTACAATCATGCACGACAATCCCTTAATCGTTAAAGGATACTTGGTGTGGAACTTCCGAAGCAGATATTGCGGTATGTTATCATAGCTGATGAAAAAATCGACTACCCTCAAATATATGTCTGTGTCAGCTATTGATTCGGGTAAAGTACCAGGCTCTTCGCCAGTGAAATATGGACAGAATGTATACCAATTGCTGTCGTAGTAATAGTTCGGATTTGTAGTGGGGAGGGTGTCATACGACTGTCCCCATGCAGCGGGGTTTAAGGCCATGGCCAGCAGAAAAAGCCCTGCAAATGATAGTGTGTTTTTCTTCATGATGAATGTTGTATAAAGTTGTTGTTTAGTTCTTTGATGGAGGTGTTGCCATCATCTGATTCAATTATTCTGTTTTGCAAATATACATTTTATTTTTAATATACGGCTTTTTTTTACCTTTTCTATAATTGTTTACCCCGGCTTCAAAAAGATGTCTGACACCTTGGCGGAGTGCCGGCGGCGGGTTTGGGATTTGTTGCACTCGGCTCAGCCCCAAAGGGGAACCTCTGCGGCGTTAGTCCACGGATGGCCGTGGCGTGCTGTTCCATAGATACTTGCCTTTTGCTTACATCCACTGTGTTCAGCGCTTGTTTTTCATGTTTTCGGCTATGCAGAAAGAAAGAAGAAGCTATCATGAAATGAAGAAGAAACAACAGGCCGAAATGTAAAATCGCGCCTTGTAAGGGCAAAACCATAAATTCGTTTTTTAGGGTCCATCACAAATTATTTTTGGATTGTGGAGGATTTTATTCTGTTGGCTGTGCAATTTTGGTGGCGGCCTTGCGTTATGGAGGGAAAAATAAACGCTAAATTATTCAGAATATGGGAAAGAATGTTCCTTTCAAGAAAAACATGATTCAGGGTGGCAGCATTGTGCTGGCGGCCTTGGTGCTGGGCCTGTTTATGGTCTGTACGGTGAAAACATTGAAATCATACGACGACACTGTCAAGGTGCGCGGCCTTTGCGAGAAAGAGGTGCCGGCGGACCGCGTGGTGTACCGCATCAGCTATTCGGAGAAGAGCAACTCTCTGGCCGACCTGCGCAACACCATCAGCCAGAACAACAGCATAATAGTGGAGAAATTGCGTGCCGCAGGCTTCAAGGATGATGAGGTGAAGGTGGGCAACGCCAACTATGAGGACCGCTACAGCTATGCCAACGATGTGTCGCAGATTACGTTCCGCTATCAGGCCAACCAGACGGTGACGGTCTTCTCCAAGAATCTGGATTTGGTGCGCAAAATGCAGCAAACCCTTGAGACCGACCTTGTGAACCAGAATATCCTGGCCAACAGTTGGGCGGACTACCAGTTCCTCGGTCTGAACGAAATCAAACCCGCCATGATAGCGGAGAGTCTTGAGAACGCCCGTGCCGCTGCCGACGAGTTTGCCAAGAACAGCCACAGCCGCATTGGCAAGATGCGTACCGCCTCGCAGGGCTATTTCGAGGTGGAAGACCTCGACGAGAACACTCCGCAGGTGAAGAAAGTGCGTGTGGTGACAACGGTGGAGTACTATCTGAAATAGGACTCCCTTGATGCGCCGTTTCGTCCTTTGGGGCATCCTGTCGGCAGCTTTGTCGTTGGCGGCGGGATGCTCTGTAATCGCCAAGGTGGCCTTCGGTATTGACGAAATCAAAGAGTACCGTGAGGACAAGGTGCAGTCTTTCCTCGCCGAGAGCCAGCGCCGAGTGCCCTGCAACCAGATTATTGCCACAACAGAGCAACAGGACAGCCTGATAAGGCTTGACTGCGACACCTCGATGATGCAGCACAGGGCTCAGCCGGTGCAGATTCTCTATTTCGATGGCGACTCGCTCGTGTTTTACCACATCAATTGCTACACCCAGTCGGGGCTACTCAGCTACGACTGGAACAATAAGGGGTCGTTTGGCCATTTTCCGCCATCGCCCACGGTGGTGCCCGATTGGCATGGCCGCATGACGTTGGAGGCCTATCGGCGCAGCCTTCCCGGTCTGCACTCCGAAAGCCGCTACACGGTGCTGATATTGTGGAGCAACATGCTGCGCAAGGTGTCGGCCCAGGCGGTGAAGGCTGTTGCCGCCAATGTGAGCGGGCGCGAGGACTGCACGGTGTGGCTTGTAAATACCGACCACTGGTGGGTGGACTATATGCACAGACAATGACTGCGACGGAAGTATATCGTTTCGTTTTCAAGCCGATGGGGCTGGCCCAGATAGGGCGGGTGAGAGCTGTGGAGCAGGAAGCTCTGGCCCACATGGAACGCCCGGACTTGCTGCGTCGCAACACTGAGCAGATGTGGTGCGAGTGTCTTCAGCCGCCCCACCTATGCCTTGGAGCCTGGGTAGGGGAGGAGTTGGCCGGTTTGGGGGTACTGTATGTGCCTGAAAGGGGAGGATGTGAAGACCTCTCCCTCATCCTGACCCGCTTGGATGGCAGACAGTATGCGTCGGCTAACTTTAAGATATGTATAGTCCGTCCATGCTGGCGTGGACATCATCTTCAGGTGGAGCTTGGCCAGCGGCTGGCTGCCGAAGCCAAGGCCCGGGGCATCGGCCTGCTGTGTGCCACCGCCTCTCCCCACAACATGGCCAGCGTCAAGAGCCTTCTTCGCTTGGGCTATTGCGAGGATTCGCAGGTGGAGAAATATGGCTTTGAGCGAACTCTTTTTTACAGAATCAATTAATATGATTATCTTTGCAACGTCAAAGGTTTCTGGAAGGCGCGCCTTCAGAACGACGTAAAGTGAAAGATATGAGATATTTGGTGGCAAAAATCATGGTTATGTTGGCATGTGCGATTATCATGCTCCATGCCTTTGTGCCCCACCATCACCATGACTGCTGCGATGCCAAAGGGCTCACTTTCGAGACAGAGTTTGACTGCCATTGCGACAGCGACCATCACCATCATCCCGGTTGCAATCATCGCTCCCATCATCCTTTCGATATCTGCCTCTTGCAGGACATGCTCTCGCATCTGGTGATTTCCACCAGCGACGACCATCACACTGTGGCAGCTATCATCAAGGCAGAGTCCAACACTTTTGTCTTTTGGGCAATCCCCGGTCTCTATCGGGAACTTCAAAATCCTGTCCTACCTATCCGACAGGTGTGGGGGGCCACAGGGCCAATCCCACTCACCGCGGCATCCGCGCCGGATGCCAATGGCCTCAGGGCCCCTCCTGCTTTTGTTTGACTGGCTACAGAATGTGTGGTTAGTGATTAGCCGATTGGCAAATCACAATACTCTCCTTCCCACATTCTCACATCTGCGTGTCCTCATGCATCCTTTTATTTATTAACCTAAAATCATTTTAGCTACAATGAAGAAGATAGCCATTTTATTGTCGATGGCATTCGCTCTTGGCATGGTTTGCTCATGCAACCATGCGGGGGAAGAACATGCCGACGAACATGAGCATCACCATGATGCCGAACAATATACAGCATACGGGGCGGAATTTGAACTCTTTGCCGAGGCCGAGCCTTTTGTCGTGGGGCAAGAGTCAAAGGTTGCGGCACACCTCACGCGTCTTTCCAATTTCAAGCCCCTTGACTCCACGCAGGTCAAAATCAGCCTCGTCGTTGGCGGCGAGACCATTACCCAGACTGTTGACAACCCAGAGCAGCCCGGAATATATAAATGCACTTTCACGCCCACCAAGGCTGGCTGTGGCCAGCTGAGAGTGGAGGTCATGCAGCCCGGCGGGGTCTCTGTGGTATGCCACCCCCATGTACATGTGGTTGCCGACCATGATGCCCTGCATGAGCATGAACACGACCATCACCATCATGCCCACACCCCCTCCAACGCCATCACCTTCACCAAAGAGCAGAGCTGGAAGATCGCTTTTGCCACCGACACACTCCGCCTCCAGCCCTTCGGCAGTGTCATCAAGACCGCTGCCCAGGTGCTTCCCTCACAGGGCGATGAGCGCGAGGCCTCGGCAACGGCTTCGGGCGTTGTCGTGTTCACCAATCCCAATCTCGTCGAGGGTACACCGGTCAAGGCTGGCCAGCAGCTTTTCGTCATCGAGAGTCACGGCATGGCCGACAACAACATGAGCGTCCGTTTGCAGGAGGCCACGGCCAACTTCACCGTTGCCAAAGCCGAATACGAGCGCAAGCAGCAGCTGGCCGACGACAAGATTGTGTCGCAGTCAGAGCTGCAGCGGGCCAAAGCTACATACGAGACAGCCAAAGCCGCCTACGACAACCTGAAGGGGAACTTCTCGCAGAAGGGAGCCGTGGTGCGTGCCCCAATCAGTGGCTATGTCCAGCGTATCCAGGTCACCAACGGCGGCTATGTGGAAGCGGGCAGCCCCGTGGTCACTGTGTCGCAAAATCGCGACCTGTTCGTCCGTGCCGAGGTGCAACCCCGCTACTACAACCAGCTCAATAGCATCGAAAGTGTCAACCTCCTTGTTCCTGGCGACGACCATGTCTATACGCTTTCCGAACTGAACGGCAGTCTTGTATCATTTGCCAAGACTACCGATCTCGACTGCCCCTTGGTGCCAGTCACCTTCCGCGTGCGCAACCAAGGCAACCTGCTCAGCGGCAGTTTTGTCACGCTTTATATCACCACCCGTTCCGACCGTCAGGCACTTGCCATCCCCAATACGGGCATTGTGGAGGAAATGGGCAACTATTTCGTTTTCGTCCAGCTCACCCCTGAATCGTTTGAGAAACGTATGGTGACCCTCGGCGCCACCGACGGTCGCGCCACCGAGATTCTCTCAGGTGTCAAGGCTGGCGAGCGTGTCGTGACCCGTGGCGCCTCAATGGTCCGTCTGGCACAGAGCGGAGCCGCCCTCGACCCTCATGCCGGTCATGTACACTAAACCCTCAATGCCATGTCTGTTATGAAAAAGTCAGTCTTTTTACCAGTCATAGTCCTTTCTATGGTGTTGCTCCCCGCTGCTCTTGAGGCGCAACCCCATTACGCCAAGGTGTTGAAGGATTTGGAGGCCAACAACCTCACCCTTCTTGCTGCTGCCAAACAGGCCGAGGCCCAGCAAGCTGCCGCCCATGTGGGTCTGCTGCTTGACGACCCCGATGTCGAAGCCGCCTACTATTGGGGCGACCCTGCCGACATGGGCATCCGCTGGGACATCAGTGTCTCCCAGTCGTTCCAGATGCCTTCTGTTCTTGTGCGTCGTGCACGGCTGCGCAACCTTCAGGAGAATGCCGCCCATCTCGACTATCAGGCTCTTCGTTACGCCACCCTGTTAGAGACTCAGCAACTCTGTGCCGACCTGATATACTATCGCAACATGGTTGCCATCTACAACCGTCGGCATGCAGCTGCCGTCCGGCTTGCCGACCTCTACCGCCGCCGGTACGAGACAGGCGACTGCTCCATACTTGAGTACAACCGTGCGCAGATGAACCTTGCCGACATTCAGAACAAGTCCACATTGGCCAATCTCGACCTTGACCATGCCATGCACGACCTCAGCCACCTGATGAACATGGATGACTATTCCTTCTTTCAGATGTCTTACGACTCGGTATGGTCGGAGCCCAGTTTCGAAACGTGGTATGAACAGTTGGAAATGCGCCATCCCACACTCCGTCAGCTGGACAATCAACTGGCCATCAGCCAGCAGCAGGAACAGCTCAGTCGTGCCCAATGGCTGCCAGAGGTGTCCTTGGGCTATGCTGCCGAGAATGTTGTGGGCAGCACCTGGCGTGGAGCAACCGTGGGGCTTACGCTGCCCCTGTGGAGCCAGCAGCGGGCCGTCCGTTCGGCCAAGTTGCAGACTGCGGCCTCCCAGGCGGCTCTCGATGCCAAACGGACCGAGTTTTTTGCTGAGCTCCATTGCATGTATCACCGCCACGAGGCGCTGATCCGCGACCTCCAGAATCTCAAAGCTGCCTTCCGGCAGAACAATAGTGTCTCCCTGCTCGACAGGGCGTTGGAAGCCGGCGAAATCGGGCTGGAGCAATACCTCCAGCAAGTCAACTACTACAACGAGGTAGAGATTGAGATTTGGAACACCGCACGCCAGTTGGAGCAACTCCACCTGCTCCTTTATTCCGTTGAACTATAGTATCACATCACCTTTGCTAACATTTACGACCAATGCTCAACAAAATCATACAATTCAGCTTAGACCATAAACTCTTCATCCTCGTGGCGGCCGTCCTGCTGACGGTTGCCGGATTATGGTCGGCCAACCGTACTGACATCGACGTCTTCCCCGACCTCACCGCTCCTCAGGTGGTGGTCATGACCGATGCCCACGGCATGGCCTCCGAAGAGGTGGAGCGCCTCGTCACCTTCCCCATCGAAACGGCTGTCAATGGTGCCACCAATGTGCGCCGGGTCCGTTCGACATCTATGGCGGGTGCCAGTTTTGTTTTTGTCGAATTCGACTGGGGCATGGATGTCTTCCGTGCCCGACAGATAGTCAGCGAGAAGATGACCACCCTCGCCGAGCAACTTCCTGAAGGCATCACTCCCGTTTTGGCCCCCCAAAGCAGCGTGATGGGCGAGATTCTCTTTGTCGGTCTTCAGATTGACGACACCGTCAGCACTGCCCACCCCACCTCACAGCAAGAACTCCGCACCCTCGCCGAATGGGTGGTCAAACCTGCCATACTCGGCACTGGCGGTGTCTCGCAAGTCACCATCATCGGTGGCGACTATAAGCAATATCAGATTCTTGCCGACCCCATCCGCATGCAGGCCTACGGCGTCACCATGGCCGACATTGAGGCCGTGGGCAGCAACATCAGCGCCAACTCCACGGGAGGCGTAATCCGCGACTTCGGCAACGAGTACGCACTCCGTGGCATGGGCCGCACATGCGATGTCGACGAACTGGGTGCCTCCCTTGTCACCATGCACCAAGGCCATCCCGTCCGCCTTAGCGACGTGGCCGAAGTGCGCGTGGGCAACGCCCCCAAGATGGGCTACGCCTCCTGCAACGCCCAGCCCGCCATCATCCTCTCCATCTCCAAGCAACCCAACATCAACACCCTCCGCGTCACCGAGAACATCGAGGCCAACCTCCAGAACATTGCCAAGACCCTTCCGGCCGATGTCAAGATGAACACCCACATCTTCCGCCAGGCCGACTTCATCCAGTCCTCCGTGGGCAATGTCGGCAAGGCACTGCTCGAAGGCGCCATCTTTGTTGTGATAGTGCTCTTCCTTTTCCTCGGCAGTTTCCGCACCACGCTCATCTCCATCATCTCCATTCCCCTTTCCCTTTTGGGCACCGTGTTGTGCCTCTATCTGCTGGGCTATGAAATCAACACCATGACACTGGGCGGCATGTGCATCGCCATCGGCTCCTTAGTCGATGACGCTATTATTGATGTAGAGAATGTCTATAAGCGGCTGCGCCAAAATCACCGCCTTCCTGTCGGGCAGCGCGACACAGCCTACAACGTCGTTTTTCGTGGCTCGTCCGAAATCCGCAGCTCCATCATCCATGCCACACTCATTGTCATGATCACTTTCGTCCCCCTCTTCTTCCTCGACGGACTCGAAGGCCGCATGCTCAAACCTCTCGGCATTGCCTACCTCATTGCCCTCTTCATGTCCCTCCTCGTGGCCATGACTGTCACGCCTCTCCTGTGTAAACTGCTCCTTTCCAACGAGGCCTACCTCAACCGCCGCGAGAAAGACAGCTGGTTGGCCACATGGCTCTCCCGTGGCTACCGCCACATGCTCCAATGGGCCTTTGGCCATCGCCGTCCCGTCCTCCTCACCACCGTGGCGCTGCTGCTCCTGGCCGTCGGACTCATGTTCACCGTCGGTCGCGACTTCCTGCCACCCTTCAACGAAGGTTCACTCACCATCGCTGCGGTTGCCAAACCGGGCATCTCGTTGGAAGAAAGCAACAAACTGGGAGTTATACTGGAGAAGGAACTCCTTGCCATCCCGGAGGTCACGTCCACTTCACGCCGCACAGGCCGTGGCGAGCTGGATGAACACTCTCAAGCCACCAATGGCGCAGAAATAGATGTCAACTTCCAACTCTCCGACAGGAGCAAGGAGGATTTTATGACCGACGTGCGCAACAGGCTGGCCTCCATCCCCGGAGTCGTCACCAGCGTAGGGCAGCCTCTGGGCCACCGCATTGACCACATGGTCAGCGGCACCCAGGCAACAATTGCTATCAAGATTTTCGGAACCGACCTCAGCCAACTGTACATGTTGGGAAATCAAATCAAAGGAGCCGTTGCCGACATAGAAGGCCTCGTGGACATCAACGTCGAGCAACAGACCGAAACCCCGCAACTGCAAGTGCGAGCCAACCGGGCCATGCTTGCCCAATATGGCATCACGATGGAGCAGTTCAACCGCTTTGTGGCTACGGCGTTCAATGGTGAGAAAATCGGCGATGTGTACGAAGGGCAGCGCAGTTTCGACCTTGTCCTCAAACAGCGCTTCCCGGCCGACACCCTCACCATCGAGGATGTCAAAGACGCCCTCATCGACACCTACAACGGGGGCAAAGTACCGCTCGGAGTGGTGGCCGATGTGGTGTCGGTGGGTGGCCCCAACACCATCTCGCGCGAGAACGTGCAGCGCAAACTCGTCGTTTCCGCCAACGTCAGCGGCCGCGACGCCATCGGCGTTGTGGAGGATATACAAAAGACCGTCGACAGCAAGATACATCTGCCCGAAGGCTACCGCATAGAATACGGGGGCCAGTTCGAGAGCGCCAAAAGCGCCACCCGCACCCTTATCCTCGTCTTCATCGTAGCCCTCGCCATCATCTACCTCCTGCTCTACACCGAGTTCAAGAGCCTCACCCTCTCGCTCATCGTCCTCCTCAACCTGCCGCTGGCCCTCATCGGCGGAGTGCTGGCCATCAAGCTGGGCTCCAACACCCTCAGTACCCCTGCGCTCATCGGTTTCATCACCCTCTTCGGCATTGCCACGCGCAACGGCATCCTGCTTGTGTCGCGTTTCCAGACACTCTTTTCCCAGAATGGAGTGTCGGCCTCCTCGGCCCGCGACCTCATCATGCAAGGTTCGATGGACCGCTTCAACCCCATCCTCATGACCGCCCTCACCACCGCCCTCTCCCTGGTGCCCATGATACTCACCGCCGACCACCCCGGCAACGAGATTCAGGCCCCTATGGCTGTGGTCGTCCTCGGCGGTTTGGTGACATCCACATTGCTCAATATTATTGTGGTGCCCATCGTCTTTGAGTGGTACCAAAAATGGCAGTCCAAACAACTTGCAAAACGATGAACATGAAACAAACAACCCTCTGCTATATGGAGCAGGACCGACAGTACCTGATGCTCCACCGCATCAAGAAACAGCATGATGCCAGCCATGGCAAATGGATAGGCGTGGGAGGCAAGTGCGAAGCCGACGAAAGCCCCGACGAGTGCATGCTCCGTGAGGTGCGCGAAGAGACGGGACTGCAGGTACTCGACTGGCGCTACCGGGGCATTGTCACCTTCGTCAGCGACGAGTGGCCCAGCGAGTACATGCACCTCTTCACCGCCACGCGCTGGAGCGGTCAGCTATCGCCCTGCGATGAGGGCGAACTGGCCTGGGTCAGCTGGGCCGATATCCCCGGTCTCTCGCTGTGGGAGGGCGACCGCATCTTCCTCCGCCTCGTCATGGACCCCCAGCAACCCTTCTTTTCGCTGAAGCTTATTTACCATGGCGACACGCTGGTGGAGGCCCGTCTCAACGGCGTCCCCCTGGCGGGTGAACGCGGGTGCGGTGGTTCGTGAATCCCGAATGTGCCGAAGTCCTAACGCGGTAGTCTGTCAGCTGGTTCGCCGGCTGACGGATTACTGCTTTATCAAAATAACCCCTACGCACATTCCTCCGCCCCTCTACCTCCGCTTCTTTAATTCTATTTTAATTCTATTTCATTTGTATTTATATTGCTTTTTGACAGTTGTTGACTGAGTAAATGCTGTATACCGGTTGGATCTCGGGTGGCTGACGAGTGGGCTTGCTTGATGTCGGTTTGGGTTTGGCATGGTTCTGCGGCCGATGCAAGAGGTAGAGGACTAAGGCGCGAGTTGCATCAAATCAACAGCCAACCTCTGTGTGGGGGAAATAAATTTATTATAGTAGGTCTTTATTTGAAAAAAAATAGTATCTTTGCAAATTGATTTTAGAACAGATTATTAACCTAAAAAATGACACTTATGAAACGTAAAGTACTACTTGCCCTTGTGCTTGCCGCTTGTGCATCTGCGCTTTGTGCGCAGAATGTGAGCGTCACTTCGGCCGTGGGGCAGACGCCCAACGACTTTGTCAACCGGGCATTGGCGGGAAAGGGAGTATACCTTTTCAACGCCAAATTCAGCAACAGTGCTTCGGCCATTAGCACAGACCAGATAGGTGTATTCCAGGCTAACGGCTTCTCCGACTTCCAGATGGATTCGGGAATAGTGATGACCACGGGCAACATCAGTGTTGTTCCCGGTCCGAACAGCGCCGGTGGTGCGGCGAGCCCAGTCGACGGAATCTATTCCGACCCACAGATGGCGCTGTTGGCGACCAGCTCCGTGAACGGCTGTGCCACTCTCGACTTCGATTTTGTGGGTTTGACTAACCGGATTTCGTTCATGTACACATTTGCCTCGGAGGAGTATCCTGAATACGTATGCTCCAACTTCAATGATGTGTTCGCCTTCTTCATCACAGGTCCTGACCCGGAGACGCTGGAGGAGCGGACGTGGAATGTGGCCATCATCCCGGGCACAGTCACGGACAGTACCCCCAACGGCATTGCCGTGGCCATCAACTCCGTCAATCCCGGTGTGCCGGGGGCGTCGGGCGGTAGCGGTTCGGGCTGCTACTATGACTATTCCAGCTACTATATCGCCAACTCCAACGATACGGCCGGTGTGCAGTATGACGGCTATACAACCAAGCTCATGGCCCAGACGACGATTGTGCCCTGCGCGTTGTACCACATGCACCTCTCGGTCTGCAATGTGGGCGACAACAGTTTCGACAGTGGCGTGTTTCTGGAGTATGGCAGTTTCTCCAGCCCCACCACTTCGCTGGGGTTTGAGCGCGACCAGCGCGACACTGTGCGCGTGGGCTGCCCCACGGTGGTGCCTTTCGACATCAGCCAGTCGGCCTATGAGGACGGCTGGGTGCACGTCACCTTTGGCGGCAATGCCGTGTATGGCGTCGACTTCCAGTGTGTCAGCGATTCGGGCATAGTGATGAATGGCACCAACAGTTTCTACGTTTCGAGAGACCAGCTGCATTACCTTGAGCTCTCGGGTCTCCCGTCGGCCAACCTCTCGCAGAATAAAAATATCGAGCTGTTTTTGGAGACCAGCGTGTGTCCTGAGTTCCCGGCTTTGAAGGTGTACGACACGATGCACTTTGTCATGACCGCCAACGCCTTGCTGACGGTGCAGGATACTAATATAGTGGCCGATTACCTTTGCACGCAGGTGGGTGTGAATGTTGAGAGCGGCATGGGTCCTTTCTCGTTCCGCTGGGAGCCGGAGGACAATCTGGAGAACCCCTACGGGCAACAGACTGCCGCTTTCATCACCGAGAACACTGAGTATCACGTCATAGTCACCGACCGTTACGGTTGCAGCCGCGACACGGCTTTGGTCACCATTACCATCAACCGTCCCGTGACTGGCATTGACGAGGTTGAATCCGAAGGGGTGAAGGTATATCCCAATCCCGCTTCCGGGCTGCTGAATGTCGACTGCCAGGGAATGAAGGGGGTGGAGATGTACAGCGTGAAAGGCGAAAAGGTGTTTGTGTCGCACGATGGCGGCAGCCATGTGGCAATCCCGACGGAGGGTATGGCCACTGGGATGTACTACCTGCGCATTATCACCGCCGAGGGAGCCCTGACCCGGACGGCTGTGGTGAAGTAAGTCTTTGTTTTTGTTCAACCAATAAGAAAGTAACGATATGAAACGTTTATTTGCAATCATGATAATGCTGGTGGCCATGACGGCAACGGCATGGGCCCAGTGCGATCCGGACCAGACCGACTGCTCTATCACAGTGGTGGGTTACGACCAGTATGGCGATGGATGGAACGGGGCCAGCTTGGACATTTATCAGGACACTGTGCTGCGCGGCACCTTCAGTGTGTCGGGTAGCAGCAGCACGATGGTCATTCCCGCCTGTTCGGGTCCGGTAAGTTTTGTGTGGAACTCAGGTATGTACGACAGTGAGTGTTCCTTCACGGTGACCGATTCGCTGGGTGTGGTTTTGTATAGTTGCACTTCGGCTTCGGGACTGAGTGGCACTTTTGCCAATTCGTATGCCTGCCCCTCTTGCGTCCCCCCGACAACAGTTGAGGCGGCCCTTAGCTCGGACAGCGCACAGGTGGCTTGGACAACGGTCCAGGATGCCTTGGGCTACTACTACCAGTACTCGACCACCTCAGTTCCCTACGGGACTTGGACGTTTACAGCAGATACTTCGCTCCTGTTGACGGGGCTGTCGGCCAATACGGTATATAACTTCTTTGTCCGCTCCTATTGTGGCGATGACGACACCTCTATTGCGGCGGTCCAATCATTCCGCACTCCCTGTGGCGAGATGACTGTCCCGTTCAGTGAGG
Source organism: Bacteroidales bacterium UBA2714 (assembly GCA_002354035.1). GTDB lineage: Bacteria > Bacteroidota > Bacteroidia > Bacteroidales > P3 > Colimorpha. The sequence continues at coordinate 66,530 of DEKU01000015.1, read as the reverse complement.
GGTTTGAGGACAACGGGGCTTTCCCCGCGTGTTGGACGTTGTGGGAGTCGTCGTCATACAACAGTTACGGCTATATTACTACCTACCCCCAGATTTACTCCTATAATGCCCACACAGGGAACTATTGTTTCTACATGTATAGTGACTACGGCCCCAACTCTATCATATCGCCAAGGGTGTTTCTCCCGGCCAACCAACTGGAGGTCACGTTCTGGGCTTACGGCCAGGGTGGCTATATCCAGGTGGGCTACACCGATACTGACGATTCGGCCACTGCTGTGTTCCACTTGGTGGAGAATGTGCAGCTGAGGGAAGGGAGTCTGTATGACTTCTATACTGTCAGCTTCGATTCTATCGCCTGCACCGATTCGGTGCATGTGGTGTTGCGCGTGGCCAACAATCCGGCTTACGTATATATCTATGTCGACGACATAACCATCCGTCAGGTCAACAACTGTCCTGCTGTCGATTCGCTGCAAATGACTGCCACCGCGTCCCATCAGGTGACGCTCCAGTGGAGCAGCCCTGCGGCCACGGCGTGGGAGGTGGCTTACGGTCCTGCGGGCTTCAATCCCGACTATGACACCGTCCGCGCGGCGGCAGGCACCATCCCGTTCGTGTTGACTGGCCTTTCTGACAGCGTGGTTTACGACATCTATGTCCGTTCGGTCTGTGGCGCGGATCATGGCTACTGGTCACTGCCCATCACGGTGCAGCCCAATGTGTACAATATGCCTTACTCTGGTAGCGACACGCTGGTCACTTGTGGCATGGCCATAGCCGACATGGGCGGCGCGGCAGGTCCGTTGGTGACGGGGGCGAACAGCACGCTGGTAATTATGCCCGCCGATAGCTCGGAAGCTATCCAGCTGGGTGGTGCGCTCAATTTGGGGAGCGCAACGCTCAATGTATACGAGGGCATCGGCACGGGTGGTCATCTGCTGGCATCGCTCACCGGCATGGTCAATGATGTCACGCTCACTTCCGCTGTGGGTCCCATGACACTCAATCTTGTCACCAGCTATACCAGCTCTCCCGGTTTCGTGCTGTATACCCAGTGCGTGCCGCTGGCGCTGTGTACGGATGTCTATAATTTGGAGGTCAGTAATGTTACGGCCCGCTCGGCACATATCAGCTGGAGCTACAGCGATGCTACTGTGCCAGCTTTCTTCACCATCATGGCAGCCGACACGGCTAATGACAACATCCTCTATTTCACAGCCCCCGATACTGCTCGGAGTATCACTATCACCGGTCTGGATCAGCATACCTATTATGAGGTAGGCGTCATGGCCACTTGTGAAAGCGGCGACACTTCGGCTGTGGTGAGCGCCCTGTTGTTCACTCCTTGCCTGGCTGGTGGCGAGATTCTGGTTGGCGACCCCAACACGACCAGTTCGAGTGCTTACGTGCCCGACTACACGTACTATAACTATTCTATCAGCCAGCAGATTTACGACTCCACGGAAGTGGCGGGAATGGACACGATTTTCGGCATCAAGTTCTTCAAAGTTTCTGGCACCAATGTGACCCGCACTATCGATGTCTATATTGACACAACGGCCCGAGGCTCGTTTAACTCAGTGGCGGATGGCATCATCCCGCAGTCATTGGACAAACGCCGCTTCTCGGGTACGGTGACGGTGGCGGACGGGTGGAACGAGATTCAGTTCAGCCAGCCTTTCGCCTACAACGGGCACGGCAACATCGTCATCACTTTTGACGACAACACGGGTTCTTACCAGTCGAGCTTCAGCTGCGCCACCCACAGCACCGCCGACAATCGGGCTATCTATGGCTATTCGGACGGTGTTAATATGGATCCTGCCGACAGCGCTACGCTCAATTCACTGTCGTATGGTTCGTCGGTGATGAACCAGGTGAACAACATGATTTTTGTCACGCCTTGCTCGGAGGCCACATGTGTTGCTCCCGCAGTGTTGGTGGATGCGGTGGATTCTGGCAGTGTATCCCTGTCGTGGGTTGCGGGTCTGTATGAGAGCGAGTGGAGCGTGGAATACCGCGTGGCGGGTACGAACGACTGGACGGTGCACAACTATGGCACTGTTCTGGATACAGCTATTGTATCAGGTCTGATGCCGGCCACGACTTACGATTTCCGGCTGGGCAGCCAGTGTGGCGACACGGTGGCTTACCGCATCGTCACCGCCACGACCTCATGCGCCCCATTCAGGTCGCTGCCGCTGACGGAGAGCTTCGACAATTTCACGGCTCTCCAGATGTACCCAGACATGGAGACCTGCTGGGGTCGGTATACTAACTATTCGTCGACCTACAGCACCTATTACTACCCCTACGTTTATGATTATTCTTATTATGCCCGCAGCGGTTACTCCCTCTCGTTCCAGGCTTATGGCACTGAGTATTTCAGCCAGCTGATGCTGCCTGAGATTGGTGTGGATGTTGACACGCTGACCCTCTCGTTCTATATGATGGGTACCTACACTTCCTACTACAACTATCAGGCTGTGGTGGGTGTGCAGACGAGCATGGACGACATCTCCTCTTTCGTGCCGGTAGACTCGGTGATGTTCACTGGCGAGGATTACGAATGGCAGCTGGTCGAGTTCGACCTTTCGGGCTATACGGGCCAGGGCCACTTCATTTGTCTGCGCACAGGTAACCAGTCCTCCAGTGGCTTCTATATCGACGACTTGAAACTGGATTATACCAACCCGTGCAAACGTCCGACCAATGTGATGGTGACGGATGCTACGATGACGTCGGTGCGTATCACGTTTGATGACACTAACAATGCGGGCAGCTATGTGCTTTACTATGGCGTGGGCGACAGTCTGGCCGCTGCCACTGACTCGGCGGTCTTCACCACGACGAACTATGTGCTCAGCGGTCTTCCCATAGCTACCCATTTCCATGGCTGGCTGCGGACCAACTGTGGCGAAACGCGCAGTGATTGGGTCGAGGTGCCCGAGTTCTCCACACGCTGCATGGCTGTGGTTGTGAACGATACGCAGAGTTATGAGACCGATTTCGAATCGGGTATGGATAACTGCATGGCCCAGGAACGCATCAGCGGTTCAATATGGTGGGAGAGTGCCACCACTACCAGCAACCCCGCTGGTGCCTACAATGGCGGACACATCATGCAGCTGTATAATTACAGTCGCTCGGGCGAGACACGGCTGCTGTTGCCGCTGTTCGACTTTTCGGCTTTGGCCGACGACGCTGAGTTGACGTTCTATCTGGCCCAGGAGGCCAATGGTGCTATCCAGGACAAACTATATATTTCTTATCGCACGGCAGGCTCTTCGCAGTGGACGGTGATCGACTCCGTCACCAACAGCATCTCGTCGTGGACCCGCCAGTATATCACACTCCCCAATTCTGCTGGCAGCACCGGTTACGAGGTGGCCCTGCTGGGCAAAGCCAATACGGGCTATGGCATCAAGATTGATGAGCTGAGTGTGCACCGCACCCCCCGCTGCCCGCGTCCGCAGGCCTTGGCCGTGAGCGAGGTGACCAATGAGTCTGCCATCGTCAGCTGGACTGGCTCGGCTCCTGAGTACGAAGTGAGCTATAGAACCGAGGGCAGCTGGAGTTGGCGAATCGTAACCACTGATACAAACATCGTAACCCTCACAGGCCTCCTGAATGTATCACCCTACGAAGTGAGGGTGAGAGCGCTATGTGGCTCTGACGGCCGCAGCGAGTGGAGCGATATTGCATCTTTCGTCACCAACGCCTGTGTGAATGCTCTGTTCTACTACAATTACGATGCCACTACCGTCCGGCCTTCACTCTCCAACGATGCTCCAGCCGACGTCTACAACACCTACACCTACAGCGAGGTGCTGGTGGATGCCTCTACCCTTGCCGGTCTTGATGACATTGTGGCCTTTGGCTTCAATCCCACCAACACACAGGTGGGTGGATGTTTTGGCAATTGCGATGTCTACTTCGGCCTGACTACGGACACTGTGTTGACGGGCTTCCATTTCGACAGCTCCTTTGTTCATGTTTACCATGGCAGTATGAATTTCAGCAGTCCGGGCTGGAAATACTTCCGCCTCGACTCCGTCTATAACTACGATGGCACCAGTAATATCATAGTAGCCATTAACCGCCAAGGCAACACTGGTCCTTACGGTGTCCAGTCTGGGTTTGCCGGTCATGTCAACAATTGTGTAAAGACCCGCTCCGCGTACAACTACAACAACCCAATCAACCCCTTCGAGGCAAGCAGTCTGCCCGTCTTCTCGCAGTACACCGACACTGTGTCGCCCGACTATGTCTTCCTCTCGTGCGCACCCTATTGCGAAGCTCCTGAGGCCGAGGTGACAGCTGTTTCAGCCACATCAGTCTCTCTCCACTGGCTGTCCGACAGTCGCCATGCCCAGGTGAGCTGGCGTAGGGCGGCCGACACTGCTTGGTCTGTCCCCATCGACGTGGAGGGCTATATCTACACCGTGGAGGGCTTGAACCATTCGACCGACTATCTTTTCCGCGTGCGTCAGAACTGTGAGGCAGACAGCTTGGGTGTTTCGCCCTGGTCGCAGACATCGGCCATGACCGATTACGTCTGCAATGTGCCGCACGACGTTGTGGTCGAAGACATCACCAACAGCCGCGCTACCGTGTCGTGGACTCCCGCTGAGGGCGACAACCTTTGGGAAGTGCGCGTGTTCAACAACAGTTTCGACCAAACATGGAGAACCCGTCAACCCTCATACCTCGTCAAGGGACTTACGGCTGGCCAGCGCTACCACTGCACGGTGCGCACCCTCTGTGGCCCCGACCATGCCTTCACCGGCGAATGGAGCGAGTCGGTCGACTTCACCACCTACTTCTGCGGAGCCGTGGGCAGCGTGCATGCCGAGGCTATCGGCAACGCCGTGAAGCTGACTTGGGTGGCTGGCGACCACAACACCTATTGGGAAGTGCAGTATGGCCGTGCAGGCTATACCGAGAGCGAAGTGATCAACACTGTGTTCAGCCCCGACACACACATCATCATCTACAACTTGGTTCCCAACTTCCAATACGGCTTCCGCGTCCGCGCGCTCTGTGGCCTCAACTGGAACAGCGACTGGACCGGCAACGAGGTTACCGTCACCACAGGCGAGACACTGGGCATTGTCGATGCCAGCCAAGGGTATGAGTGTTCCATCTATCCCAATCCTGCGCAGAATCGGGTCAGCATCGCCATCAAGGGTGTTGAGGGCCGCGTCGAAATGCGGGTGGTCGACATGAACGGTCGCACGGTTGCACAGGAATCTCTCGACTGCTCTGCCGACTGCACCAAACTGATGGATGTATCTGACTTGAGCGGAGGTGCCTACTTTGTCCACATCGTCGGCGAGAGCGTCAACTCCGTCCACAAACTTGTGGTGAAATGATCGAATAGGGCTAAGTGCTGATGTGCTGGCCGAGTAAACACTCAAACAACTGCCCATCAGCACTTCACTACCCACAACCCTCTACATTCAAGACCAAACGGAGCCGGGATGCTGACACCCCGGCTCCGTTTATTGATGCCTGAGTTCAGGATAAGGAAAAGTACCGAGTCTGTAATAATCCGAGTACGATTTATCCCCACTTTCCGGCACGCAAACCGGATGCCGTACTCTGGATAGGGGGTATTTAGCCCCAGTTCTGCTTCACTGTCGCTGCCACGCGGCAGGGAAAACAGGTTTTACCACCTTTGCAAAGGTGGAATCATGTCTCCTGCATAGCGGGGTTTGATTTTTGGCAATAATGTATAATATATTATTAATCAGTGTATTTATCTCCCCCACCCGTAATGGTTTCTTTCTTTTTTGTTGTCATGTTGAAATAATAACGTATTATTGTAGTGTCAAAAGAGAGGAAAACCATCGAACAGGAGAGGGTGTTGGGCGGGGGGGCGAAGAGGCTTTGGTGAGGTGATTGATGCTTTGTGGTGGCGGGATTGATATTTTAGTGGCTCTTTTTGCACCTAATAAGTAAAACGGCTTGCAAGGGGCAGCGGTCGCCTCACGACAAGGCTGCCCGCAAGCCCCTACGGGGATGGTATGAAAGATTGACAAATAACAATAAATAAAAAGTATAGAATATGAAAAATCTCGTCCACACAATGTCAGTCTTACTGGCATTGGTGCTTTTCTGCGGGACCGGGAAGGCGCAGTGCCCTCCCGGCGAATCTGCCTGTTTTGTAACCGTCTATTGTGGTGACATGATAGGCGATGGATGGAATGGAGGTGTGCTGCAAGTGTGGCAGGACACGGTGCTGCGAGGCAGCGTTTCCCTCGCTTCGGGCTATGAGGGGCAGTACGATGTCCCCGTTTGTACGGGCGACACCATGCGGTTCGTCTGGATTTCAGGCCCGCTGGACTATGAGATCTCGTTCTCCATCGTCAATGGCGATGGTAGTGTCATTCTGCCAGAGGCTTATGCGGGCGATATTTCGTCGGGAACCATTGTGGCAATGGCCATGCCGGCGTGCCCCAGTTGTGTCCGTCCGCTTAGTCTGGTGTGCCGACCCGACAGCACCAGCGTGGCTGTGTCGTGGACCCCGATGGGTACGGAGTCGCAATGGCATGTCTATCTGGACGGCTCGTTCTATGCGGCTGTCTACACCCCGTCTGTCAATATATCCGCATTGACGTTGAACACTGATTACACGATTGGAGTCCGGGCGGTATGCTCCACTTCGGACAGTTCGGAGCTCATCGAGGCCACTGTCCGCACCACATGCCCTCCGTTGCGGTTGCCATACTATAATACTTTTGATGGCGAGGTGTTGGGAGAGTTGCCCAACTGCTGGAGCCCCATCATCACATTCGGCGACGCCCCCAAAGTGTATGACGAGGCCGCTTTTTCCGACTCCCTTTCCCTCTTTTTCGGTGCCTCCGGCTGGAACGTGGTGGCAACACCATTGGTGCCAGTCGCGGGCAACAGAATCAATGTGGCTTTCCGTGCACAGATTGAGCAGGGAATTTCCCTCGGGTCTTTCAATCTTTTCAATTCCCGCTTGCGAGTGGGTGTTATGACCGATTTGAGCGACACCTCAACCTTTATTCCGATGGTAGACATCCGGAACATGGATGGCCAGTGGCACGATTATGAGTTCAACACTTCGTTGCTCGACTCTATGGCCTCCTATCATGTGGCCTTCTTTTTCAAGGGCGATGATTTCCTTTTCGGAAATGGCTTCGTCGACGATTTGAGTATCACCTATGACAACGGCTGCCACCGTCCGGACTATGTCGTAGTAGACAGTGTGGTCTCGCGCAGTGCATCCCTCTCGTGGAACTCTGTCGCCGACAGCGCCACGGGCTATTACGTCTACTACTCGTCGGAGAACAACGTGTTCAACTCGACATTCTACACTTTTGTGACGGACACCACTGTCGTGCTGCATGGTCTGGATCAGGCCACTACCTATTATGCGTGGGTCCGCACAGCTTGCACCGACGATAGTTCGGAATACCGTGGTTCGGCACCTTTCACCACCGCCATGACTTGTGCTCCCGTGTCCGATGTGCGGCTAAGCAATGTCCACTACACCGCCGCGATAGTGAGTTGGCAGTATGATTTTCTCAACGGCAGCCCGTCGACAGGTGCTTGGCTGACACTCTACGACCAGCTGAACCCCTCCACCCCGGTTGCCGACACCGTGGTGTTCGACAATAGCGCAGTCTTCACTGGTCTGCAGCCCAGCCACTCCTACACCGTCCAGGTGAGGAACATCTGCCAGACGGGCGAAGCGCCTGACACGGCCAATTATGTGTCGTTCGACTTTATGACAAACTCCTGTAGCGAGGTGACGGGCGACGGAACACTGAGCAGTTCGGCCTTCTTTGTCAACACCAATATGACCAACTCCTATTCCCAAACCCTCTATCGGCGCGACGAGTTGCCCGCAACCGATACCATCTGGGGCATAGCCTACCGCACCTCTTCGGGGGTGACCGAGCCGCTGGATTTCAGCCTGTATATGGGCAACACTTCGCTCAATGCCTTGGCTCTTGACAATTACGTCAGTGCCGACTCGCTCACGCCTATGGTCACCAATTATGTGATGCTGCCATCTGAGGCAGAGTGGAGGGTAGTCCGTTTTGCCACGCCCTTTGTCTACGACACTTCGCGCAACCTTGCGGTGGCGGTCAATCACAGCGGAAGCCACTTTTTCCTCAACCCCACCTCGTGGTACTATCACCCCACCGCCTACAACGCCACCGTCACATGGAGCAACTTCGGCCCCATCTCGATGATAAGCCCCTCATCTCCATTCAGCGCTAATGTTTTGCAACATGCTGCTGACATCCGCCTCATCACCGCCTGCCAAGTATTGGGCTGCACCGAGCCCATGGTAGTAGGTGTTGAGACCGACTCCACCAGTCTCTCATTGCTTTGGATTAACGACGAGGCTCCCGACTCCGGATATGTTGTTCAATACAAGCCCTCTTCGTCATCCGTCTTCATCACCCACGGCGCCACTAATCTGACGCAGTACACCATCTCTTCCCTCAGTCCGGCCACACGCTACGATGTGCGCGTGGGATCTGTGTGCCAGGGCGACACCCTCTGGAACCGGATTTCGGCCGTCACCGACTGTGGCAGTGTCCATATTCCGTACAACGAGAATTTCGACAGCTACTCTGAGGGCACCATGCCTCCCTGCTGGAGCTACAACCGCCGTGTCATCGACCACCGCTATGGCGGTCTTTTCTGGCAACCCTCTGTGGCTGTGGCGGGTGCCGTGCTCCCCATTTTCCAATATCCCGTCAACCAATTGGAGATAAATTTCAAGGCCATGATGGCCCCTTATGGCGAGGGTGAAGGAATCATGGTGGGTGTTACCGACGATGAGGGCACCTTTGTCGAATGGCTGGACACCCTCATCGACCCAGCCCAGTCGCTCAGCCACTACACGTGGTTCCGCTATGATTTCAGCGATTATGAGGGCTCTGGAAACCATATTGTCCTGGCTCATGTGGCCACACGCTCCGAAGCAACCCTTATTGACGAAATATCCGTCATAGAAGCTGTAGGATGTCTGCCGGTCGAGAATATGACATTGAACAACCTTGACAACGCCTCCAATATCACCCTTACGTGGAATTCCTCCAGCCCGGCGGCCCAATGGCAGGTGGCATGGGATACCATCGGCACCCCGCTGGCCTCCATGCTCAACACAGCCACCGTGTCCAACCCCTCCTATTCCTTCCCGCCACTGGTGTCCGGAGGCAAATACACGGCTTACGTCCGTGCTGTCTGTGGCATGGGTGAGAGCGCCTGGCGTTCCGTCGATTTCGCCGCCGGCACCATCATCATGGACGCCAACGGCAGCGACACTGTGATGGGCTGCGGTCTAGTGATCTACGATAATGGTGGCCCCCAATGGGATTATGCCAATAATTGCAATTCACTGCTCGTCATCCGTCCCAGCGACGCCACCCTCTCCGTCAAAATCAGCTCCGGCATTGTCGAGCTCAACCCCTGGGGCGGCGACACACTCCGCATCTACGAGGGTGAAGGCACGTCGGGCGATCTGCTCTACGAAATAGGTGCCACCTATGGCCCCGAATCGCTCGGTGCGGTACTTGTCTCCGAGTCGGGTGCTATGACCATCCAGTTCGTCTCCAACAGCAATTCCACCGCCTCCGGCTACGAGCTCTTCACAACCTGCGTCGAGGATTCTCCTTGCCGCCGTCCACGCAATGTGCAAGTCGACGTCACCGCGCCCACCACAGCCACCGTGTCGTGGACTGGCACGGCCCTGAGCTTTGAAGTGAGATACCGTGCCGAGGGTTCTACCTCATGGCAGACCACCAGTGTCAGCGCCACCACTGCCAACCTCACGGGCCTCGCCCCAGGCACCCGCTATGAGCTCCTCGTTCAGGGATTCTGTGCCGAAGGCTTGCGCTCACCCTCCAGCACCCCGGTCTATTTCACCACCCTCTGCAATGCCTACAATGTGGTGGCGGGCAGCCCCATCGACGAAAGCTTTGAGTCTCCCGAAGCCCCGGCCCCCTGCTTCACCATGCTCAGCGCCGATGGCAACAACAACACCATGGAGCACAGCACCGACATGGCCTACGCCGGCACAGCCAGTTTCCGGTTCAGTTCCAACGAGCGCTCCTCCAACTACAACCAATATCTCATCTCGCCCCTCCTCAACTCCGTCGACAGCCTCACCTTCCGATTCCGCTACAGCGACCGCATGTACGGTCAGGAAAAACTGAGAGTGGGCTACTCCGTCTCCGGCAACAGCCCTGACGACTTCGTCTGGACCGATACGCTGACAACCAACGGCATCGTGTGGAAACTCTTCAAGGCCGATTTCCCCGCCAACACCCGTTTCCTGGCCATCAACTATTGCTCCAACTGGCGCTACTATGCCTTTGTCGACAGTCTGCAAATCAGCGTGGTGGCCAGTGCTGACTGCCAGGCTCCCTTCATCACCCGCGCTTCCGAAACCAACAACAGCATCACCGTCCACTTCAGTGCCAACGGCACCGTTGAGGCCTACATCACCGACCAGCCGTGGAACGACAACGTCAACGGCGTCACCGTCAATGGCGAGAGCCACACTTTCGAAGGCCTTCAGCCCAACACCTCTTACATCATCGGCCTCCGCAACCATTGCAGCAGTGGCATCACATCCCACTGGACCACGCGCGAAGTGATCACTGCCACCGAGAACTGCCCTGCCCCCACCGATTTCGAGCTGGCCTCGACCGACTTCTCCTCCGTCACCTTTGACTGGACTGCCGACTCCGGCACCTGGGAGATAAACGTCTTCAACTCCTTCTACAACAACTCTTACACCGTCACTCAAAGCCCCTTCACCGTCTCCGACCTCTACTCCGATGTGACCTATAACGCCCGCATTCGCTCCCTTTGCGACGGAATGCCTGGCGAATGGTGCGACACACTCATCACCTTCACCACCGTCAATTGCGAACCCGTCACACGGCTCGAAAGCCTTGTTCTCGACCCCGATTCGGGCATCGTGCTGCTCACGTGGCACAGCGCCGTGGGCAACTATGTATTGAACTACGGCTTGGAACACTTCGATTTGGGCAGTGGTACCGTCATTACTGGCATCACCAATGAGCGCTACCGCCTCACGGGTCTCACCCCGGGCGAAACCTACGACTTCTATGTCAGGGCACAGTGCAACGAGTCCGTCCTCAGCTCCTACAGCGAACGTGGCACATTCACCGTTGTCAGCCAGGGTATCGGACAGGCCGATGCCGACATCTCCGTCATGCTCCATCCCAACCCGGCCACCCATCAGGTGACCCTCACCCTCAACGGCATCGACCAGCAACTCACCGTAGATGTGGTCGACATCACCGGGCGGACAGTATTGCGCCACAACATGGCCGGGGCCGACAGCCATCTGACGCTCGACATCAGCCCCCTGCCCGCGGGATTCTACTTTGTCCGCATCGCGGGACCCTCATTCACCAAAGTCCAAAAATTGATAGTCCAATAGCGGACAGGCAACCAGTTTCACCAAACGGGGGCGCCCTCTTCACACAGGGCACCCCCGCTTGCTTTCATCCCTCCCCACGGATAAAAACAAAAAGTAAAAGAGCCGCATAAGCGACTCTTTTAACCACCCGAAGCTCTTGACAGCACGCCGAAGCGTGCAAGGGTGTTGACAGGACTGTTTATTCAGCGTTGATAACGGCTTTGTGAACAGCGTTCCAACCAGCAGCGTTAATACCCCAGTTGTTGGTGGAGTTCTTGTTGCCGTTGATTCTAACTTTAGCTCTTTTTACTTTTTTATTGGCATTGATACCCATAGTTGTATAATTTTTTATTGTTTAACTTCTTGATTATATAAGCATAACGCTCATTATAACGCTGCCGAAAGATTCTGCAAAATTACAAAGATATTCTGACATACGCAACTTTTTTTTCAGTTGCGGTCTTTTTTTTCACAAACAGTTGTTATATGCAAAAAAAACACTATCTTTGCATTTCGAATCAAAGCCGCTTGAGCGGCGGAACATATAAGTACGATAAAATTTTAACCCTATGAAGAGAACCTCTATTGTAATCCTGGCTATCGTAGGCCTGCTGGCTGTCTGCTTCCTTTGGGGTGTGGGCATCAACAACAAACTGGTAAACACCGAAGAGAACGTCTCCCAAGCTTGGGGGCAAGTGGAAAACGCCTACAAGCGTCGGGCCGACCTCATCCCGCAGCTCGTGGCCACCGTGCAGGGGGCTGCCAACTACGAGAAAGGCACCCTCACCGAGGTGATCGAAGCCCGCGCCAAAGCCGGTTCGGTCCAGGTGGATGCCAACAACCTCACCGAGGCCAATGTGGCCCAGTTCCAGAAAGCGCAGGATGCGCTCTCCAGCGCCCTCACCCGCTCCATCAACGTTGTGGTGGAACGCTACCCTGAGCTCACTGCCACACAGGGCTTCCGCGACCTGCAAGTGCAGCTCGAAGGCACCGAGAACCGTATCGCCACCGAGCGCGGCCGTTTCAACGATGCCGTCAACGCCTACAACAAGATGCTGCGCCGTTTCCCCAACAACATCATCGCCGGCATCTGCGGTTTCGACAAGAAGGGCTATTTCACCGCCCCCGAAGGCAGCGAGAACCCTGTCGAGGTGAAGTTTGACTTCTGACACGAATGAAAAAAATACTCATTCTACTGCTCCTGTTGCCGACACTCGCCGTGTCGGCACAGGATTTGTGGTGCCCCGAACCCACCAATCGGCTGGTCAACGACTACTCGGGCATCCTCTCGCCCTCTGATCGCGAGACCCTCGAGCGCCGACTGGTGGCCTTCGACGACAGCACCTCCAACCAGATTCTGATTATCATCACCCCCTCGCTCCACGGCTGCGAGATTATGGAACTCGGCACCCGCATCGGCACCACCTGGGGCGTGGGTCAGAAAGACCTCAAAAATGGCCTGGTCATCCTCATCAAGTCCAAGACCGAGGAGGAACCTTACGGCGATGTGGCTCTCGTCCCCGGCTATGGCCTCGAAGGGGCGCTGCCCGACGCTTTCTGCAAGCATATCATCGACGAACAGATGGTTTCCCCCCTTTCCGACGGCGACTACTACACCGCCCTCACACAGGCGCTGGATGTGATAGAACCCGTGTGCAGGGGCGAGTACAGCTATGCCGACTATAAAAAGGAGGAGCGGCAAGCCCTCTGGTTCTTCCTGGGTTTTCTGCTGGTGATGGTTGTAGTGCTGGTGCTGGCCCACCAATATGACAAGAAGCACCATAAGGACGACCACGGCGACCATTTTTCGGGCGGCACCGGTCGGCGCTCCAACCCTTATTGGGGCGGTTTCTTCTTCCCCGGCGGAGGTTCGTCGTGGGGTGGCCATTCGGGAGGGTTTGGCGGCTTCGGCGGCTTTGGCGGCGGCAGCTTCGGCGGTGGCGGCGCACACGGCCGTTTCTGAAAGACCCGATTCGACCCTCTGCGGCCCTTCTTCCTTCCAACAATCTTCTTTTCAGGAGCTTGCTAATTTGGCTCCGTAGCCTCAGAGTCGGCGAGACTGGAGGCGTCCGGCCAGGGCGTAGGGTAGGGGCAGGCTGTCTCTGCCGCCGCTCCTTTTTTTTCAAAGTATACACCATTTGTCTACTATTTCATTTCTCTTTTAGAAATAAAATAGTGTATAAGTAGTGTATAAATAGTGTATAAATAGAGAGTAAGTACTGGAGAAGTAAAATGTCTTTGGGAAAGAAAAAAGTAGGGCTGCCGTGGCGACAACCCTACTGTGGGGTAGTGTGGATGCGCATCAGGCTTCGAGGTGCTCTTTGCGCAGCAGGTCGTTGACGGTTTTGACGGGGTTGAAGGTGGCCAGGGGCACTTCGACAAAGAGGGTGATCCAGTTGGCCATGGCTCCGTTCCAGAGGCCGGGGAGTTCCTGCGATTTGAGCACGGTGGCTCCCTTGCTTTTCTTGCTGATGAATCCGGTGGCGGGGTCGATGTATTGGCGGAGGTCGAAGTAGCGTCCTTTGTAGTTTTTGGTGGCGCAGACGAGGTCGACGGGGTTGAAGTGTGTGGAGCTGGCAAGGATGGCTTCCTGCTGGGGGTTGCCGCGGTTGATTTGGGCGGTCTCCACTATTTGCAGGCTTTTGATGCCTTGTGTGTTGCGTGTGAAGAAGGGGCCGCCGCCGGGTTCGCCTTGGTTGCGCACCATGCCGCATACGCGTATGGGGCGGTTGAGCAGGTTGTGGAGGCTTTGGGCCTGTTGGGCAGCGGGGAGGTCGGTGTAGCCGTCGGGCAGCTCGATGTGGAGGTCGTTCTGGGCAAAGTGTTCGATGGCTTTGAGTTGTTGGGGTGTGGCGCCTTTGTCGAGGGTGCGCAGGTGGTCGAAGCATTGCTGCTGGAGTTTGAGCAGCAGGCCTGCAAGGACTTTCTTGTAGATGATGGTGGTGTGTTTCATCCAGTCGGGCACTACGTTGTCGATGTTTTTGACAAAGATGATGTCGGCGCGTTGTTCGTTGAGGTTTTCGATGAGTGCGCCGTGGCCGCCGGGCCGGAAGATGAGTTGCCCGTTGTCGTCGCGGACGGGGTTGTTTTGTTCGTCGACGGCTATGATGTCGGTGTAGTGCTTTTGTTCGGAGAAGGTGATGTTGAGTTTTACGTGGAAGGCGTCTTCGTAGTAGCGTTTCACTTCGGCCACTTTGCGACGGAAGAGGGACCGGTGTTCGGGCGAGACGGTGAAGTGGAGGTTGACGGTGTCGTCGCTCATGCGGGCGTATTCGGCGCCTTCGACGATGTGTTCTTCGAGGGGTGTGCGCTGCAGGTGGCCGTAGCGATGGAATTTGAGCAGGCCTTTGGGCAGGTTTCCGTAGCCCAGGTATTGGTCGTTGAGCAGGAAGTTGATGACGGTGGTGAAGTCGGCGCGGTCCATGTAGTCGCCGAAGTCGGCGTGGTGTTTGGCCATGCATGCCACGAGGTCGTCGAAGAAGGCGAAGGTGCGTATTTTTTCGAGGAATTCTTTGACGGCGGGATGTTCTTTCTCTATCTTGTATTCGATGCCGAAGTAGGTGGCGGTGAAGGCGTAGAGGTCTTTGAACATGCGGGTGGCGGCTCCGGAGGCGGGGACGAATTTGAGGATTTTCTTGCCCTGCGAGGCCTGTGTGTAGTGGGCAGCGTAGAGGTTGATGTCGTTGTCGGAGAGGCGGAGGATGCCTCCGTTGTCGACGGTGGCTGCCGCGACAAGATCGGTTTTGGGGAATCCTTGACGGAAGTTGTCAATCTGATGTTGCACGGCGGCCTCGGTCAGGCCGAGGGCTGTGATTTGCTTGATGTCGCTGTCGGTGAACTTGGCTGTCATAGGCAATGGGGGGATGGGGGATTAGATGTCTTGGAAGTCGGCGCGGCCTAGGGTTTTCTCGCCGGTCACTTTGACGGTGCTGGTGACGGTTTCGCCTTCTTTGAGGCGCACGGTGCGCTCGCCTTGGCGGTAGTATTTTTTGTTGTTGAGGGTGTCGGGTTCGTCGATGCGGGCCATGATGGTGAAGATGGCGGGGGCGGCGAATTTGGTTTTATAGACACCGCTCATGTCGCACTGGCCTGTGTCGGCGATGGTTCCGACTACGTTGTTTTGGGGGTCTTCCTCGTTGTTTTTGACGTACTGGATTTTGACCCATGCGCCGGATGCGGGGAGGTTGTTGTTCTTGGAATCTAAGACGGTGACGTCGAGATAGCAGAAGGTATCTTTATCGCACGAGCTAAAAAGGGCTGTGGATAATGCACTGATTAACAGAAGGCCTAAAAGTGGCAGGGCTTTTTTCTTCATAATTTTTTCTTTTATTTTGTGCTTATGTGGATTATTTTTACTACTTTTGCACCTGCAAAAATAATAAAAAAAGACGGTATGACGACAAAAAAATTTTGTTTTCTGGTTGCGTTCCTCTCTTTCTTGACGGGTGTGTGCGCTCAAAGCCTTGGTAAACAGGCGGCAAGTAAGGAGAAGGTGTACTACGTTAAAATCGAAACTTCGTATGGCAATATGGTGGTCAAGTTGTATAATGAGACCCCTTTGCACCGTGATAATTTTTTAAAATTGGTGAAAGAGGGCACGTATAATGATGTGCTCTTCCACCGTGTTATCAATCAGTTTATGATCCAGGGCGGTGACCCGAACTCGCGCAATGCCAAGCCTGGCCAGATGTTGGGCGACGGGGATTTGGGGTATACGCTTCCGGCTGAGTTCCGGCCGGGGTTGTACCATAAGAAAGGGGCGCTGGCTGCGGCCCGGCAGGCCGACCAGGTGAACCCGGAGAAGCGTTCGTCGTCGTGCCAGTTCTATATTGTGCAGGGAAATAAGTGGGATGCTGAGAAGTTGAAGATGGTGGAGCAGCGCTTGGGTCGTACGTTCACGAAAGAGCAGGCCGATGTGTATGCCACGTTGGGCGGAACGCCTTTCCTGGATGGCGATTACACGGTGTTTGGCGAAGTGGTCGAGGGCATGGAGGTGATTGATAAGATTGCCGCCGTGCAGACTGGGCCGATGGACCGCCCGGTGGAGGATGTTAAAATGAAGATGACTATTATTGAAAGATGAGCATACTAAACGACAAAATTCAGGCCTATATCGAGGATATCCAGGCCACTCACATTGAAAACGTTCAAGACAAGGCAGCGCGGATTGAAATGTTCCGCGTGAAGTATTTGGGCAAGAAGGGTGTAATCAATGAGCTCTTCGAGCAGTTTAAGCAGGTGCCTAACGAGGAAAAGAAAGACTTGGGTAAGGCGCTCAATATGCTGAAGACTGTTGCCACGACTAAGATTGAGGAGTTCCGGTCTTTTGTGGAGGAACACCAGACGCAGGAGAGTACGAATGATTTGACGATGCCGACCGATTTCTCGGAGATGGGCAGCCGTCATGTGCTCTCGGTAGTGATGAACGAGATTATTGACATCTTCTCGCGTATCGGTTTCACGGTTGCGGAGTCGGTGGAGATTGAGGATGATTGGCATCTTTTCTCAGCGCTGAATTTCCCGCACGACCATCCCGCACGCGATATGCAGGACACCTTTTTTGTGGAGAAGGAAGAGGGCAAGCAGGAGGTGGCTTTGCGCACACACACTTCGTCGGTGCAGGTGAGGGTGATGGAGAATAACAAGCCTCCTATCCGCATCATTGCTCCGGGGAGGGTGTTCCGCAACGAGGCTATCAGTGCCCGCGCGCACTGTATCTTCCACCAGGTGGAGGCGTTGTATGTGGATAAGAATGTGTCGTTTGCTGATTTGAAGCAGACGCTGCTCTATTTTGCCAAGGAGATGTTTGGCGAGCAGACGCAGATTCGTCTCCGTCCGTCGTATTTCCCGTTCACTGAGCCTTCGGCTGAGATGGACATATCGTGCGGCATTTGTGGCGGCAAGGGCTGCAATATCTGTAAGGGTACTGGCTGGTTGGAGATTCTGGGCTGCGGGATGGTTGATCCCAATGTGTTGAAATCATGTGGTATAGACCCTAACGAGTATACTGGCTTTGCACTGGGAATGGGTGTGGAGCGTATGGCTATGCTGAAGTATCAGGTGAGGGATTTGCGGCTGTATTTTGAAAACGACCTCCGTTTTTTAAAGCAGTTTGATTCGATAGTCTGATACAGGTACAAGGCGGCCTTGCATTGTGTGTTGGCTCCCTTTGGGCTGGCAGGGGTTCCGTGGCTCTTGGGCTGTGGTGGTGCCGACCGGGAAAGGGGTGATTGGAGCCGTGGGTAATGTAGGGCTTATTTAAAGTGTTTTTTATGAGCAGGATTTCATTGAACGGAATGCGGTTTTATGCTTTCCATGGCTGTTTTGCCGAGGAGCAGGCCATTGGTACCCATTTCGAGCTGGATGTGGTTTTCGATACTGACACAAGTGTGGCTCAGGTGTCGGACAATATAGCTGACACAATCAGCTATCTGGATGTCTACCAAGTTGTAAAAGGCGAGATGTCCCAACCCTCCCATTTGCTTGAACATGTGGGGGAAAGGGTGGCCTCGGCTCTGCTGACTAAGTTTGACGGCATGGAGTATGTGGAGGTGAGGGTGACGAAGATGAATCCTCCGTTGGGAGGACAGCTGCGCTCGGTGTCGGTGGTGATTACAAAAGACCGGATTCGGTGAAGCTGAAATAGCCGGGCTTTCCGTTAGGTTGGATGGCCACAATCAGGTGTTCGACAAGCTTGATGTTTAGTATTTTGCCAGCTTCGGCTATGCGGCGGGTGAGATCTTTGTCGGGTGAGCTGGGATTGAGGTTGCCGGAGGGGTGGTTGTGGGCAACTGCCACGGCGACGGCATTGTATTGCAGGGCTTCGCGGAAGATGATGCGGAGATCGACGGTGGTTTGAGTGAGGCCGCCAGTACCAATGCGTTGTTTACGAACCACTTTGTTTCGTTGGTTGAGGTAGATGGCCCAGAATTCCTCGGTGGGGAGGTCCCACATGGAGGGCCCGATGAAGCGGAAAAGGTCTTCGCTGTTGCGAATAATGTCTTCTTTTACCTCGTTGGCTTCTCGCATCATCCGGTTCCCCAGTTCGAGGGCGGCCAGTACGGTGACAGATTTGGCCAAGCCCAGCCCTTTGTGGATTTTCTTCAAATCATTGACTTCCATGCGGGAGAGTTCCGTCAGGCTGTTGTGTGTCTCCAGCAGGAGCTTTTTAGCAAGGTCGATAGCGCTGGTGCCCGTCACGCCGGTGCGGAGAAGTATGGCAAGAAGTTCGCTGTCGGTGAGGCTTTTTTTGCCCAATGAAAGCATCTTTTCGCGAGGGCGGTCCTCCTCAGCCCACTGGCTGATAGGTAGGCTTTTGTTGATAGGTGTTGGGTTGTCGTGGCTCATTGTGGCTCTATTTTTTTGCAAAAATACGGCTTTTTTTGGAAAAATGCTTGTTGTGTCGATAAAATTTGTTATCTTTGCATGTTCAAAAAGTGTAATAACTAATTAAAACTTTAATACGTAAGATATGCAGAATAAAGGACTTATTAAATTTCTTACATGGGCATTTGTCTTGGTATGTTTGTATCAATTGTCCTTCACATTTGTTACGAGCAGGGTCGAGAAGAACGCAGCGAAAGCGGCAGATGCCTATGTTCAGAGCACCACAACGCAAAATTTTATCAACACCAAATCGCATGGTGATGCTCTGTATGCTCAAACGCTGAAAGACTCGCTCTTGATTGACCGCGAGGCCCAGTATCTGGACTCGATGGCAAGTGAGAAAGTCTATCTGGGTTACACCTACCGTCAGTGTCAGGCTCGCGAGATCAATCTCGGTCTGGACTTGAAGGGTGGTATGAACGTGATGCTCGAGGTGTCGACAGTGGATGTGGTTCGCGCATTGGCTGGTCACACTGAGGATTCAGTCTTCAACAAGGCCATTGATATGGCTATCGCCACTCAGAAAAAGACTACAAACCGCGATTTTGTGTCCCTGTTTTATGACGCAATCCGCGAGGTCAACCCCAATGTTCAGCTGGCTTCCTATTTCAATACCCAGTTGCGTGACCGCATCAAATTAAACGATGATAACGATGCAGTAATCAAGGTGGTTAAGGAGGAAGCGGCAAGTGCTTATGACCGTACTTATGAGATTCTCCGTCAGCGTATAGATAAATTCGGTGTGGCACAGCCCACTATCCAGCAGCTCCGCGCTTCCGAGCGTATCCTTGTTGAGCTGCCTGGTGTGAAAGATCCGCAGCGTGTCCGCAAACTCTTGCAGGGAACAGCCCAGCTGGAGTTCTGGCTGACTTATGACAATGCTGAGGCCTACCGTATGCTCGACAAGGTTGATTCTTATATTTCTTCTATAGGTGGCACCGAGGCTAACGCCGAGGAGACTGCTGAGGTGGCCGACACCGCAGCCCAGCCTGCTTCGGAAGGCGACTCGCTGTTGAATGCTTTGGGCGCCGACAATCAGGTCGACAATGCTTCGGCCGATGAGTTGGCCAAGGATCATCCTCTCTTCAATGAGGATATGTTGATGCCGAACATCAACCCCCAGGGCGGTCTGCTTGAGGGTCCTGTAGTAGGATATGCTCATGCCAAAAGCCGCGATGCTATCAGCCGCATGATTGCCACCGCTTTCGAAAAGCGCGTAATTGATAGCCGTACCGTGAAGTTCCTCTGGAGTGCCAAGCCTATCCAGGATGGCTCTGACATCTATCAGCTTTTTGCAATCCGCATCAATACCCGTGACGGTGCCGCTTTGTTAGACGGTAGTGTTATCACCGATGCCCGTCAGGATTTCAGCAATGCCGGCGGCAATGAGATTTCCATGACCATGAACAGTGAGGGTGCCCGCGACTGGAAGCGCATCACTGGCGAGAATGTGGGCAAATGTATTGCCATCGTTCTGGACGACCTGGTCTACTCCGCTCCTGTTGTTAATGGTGAGATTGCCGGTGGCCGCTCTTCCATCACCGGAAGCTTCACCCTTGAAGAGGCTAAGGACCTTGCCAATATTCTGAAATCTGGTAAACTGCCTGCCCCCGCTGTTATTGTTCAGGAGGCCGTTGTCGGTCCCTCGCTTGGTCAGGAGTCTATTAACAAGGGTCTGATTTCTTTCATCCTTGCATTTATTATTGTTCTTATTTATATGGTTGTGTTCTACAACCGCGGCGGCTGGGTTTCGGCTATCGCTCTTTTGACCAACATTTTCTTGCTGTTCGGTGTTCTTGCTTCCGTCGGCGCTGTGCTTACCATGCCGGGTATCGCTGGTATAGTGCTGACGCTGGCAATGGCTGTTGACGGCAATGTGATTATTTATGAGCGTATCAAAGAGGAGTTGCGCGCCGGGTCGAGCATGGCGAATGCCGTGTCGGCTGGTTTCAGCAACGCCTATTCCGCTATTATCGACGGTCAGGTTACGACCTTCCTGCTGGGTCTTGTTCTCATCATGTTCGGTTCGGGTCCTGTCCAAGGTTTTGCCGTTACTCTCTGCATCGGTATTGTAACATCACTGTTCACCTCCATCTTCATCACTCGTCTCTGCATCGACTGGATGCTGAATCATAAGAAGACGATGAACTTCTCGTTCCCCTTCTCGGAGAACTTCATGCGCAACGCCAATTATGATTTTATTGGTCACCGCAAACTCTTCTATACTATCGCCATCTGTGCTGTGGCAATCTGTCTGATTGGCATTTTTGCCCGTGGTCTGAGCCGTGGTATCGACTTCACCGGTGGACGTACTTATGTTGTACGTTTCGACCAGCCTGTCAATGCCGTTGACGTCCGTGCTGCCCTCGACGAGCAGTTCGGCGAGGCCCCCGAGGTCAAAACCTATGGCCCCAGTTCCCAGTTGAAGATTACCACCAAGTATAAATTCAATGAAGACGGTGAGACCGTGAATAATGAGATTGCATCGCTGCTGTATGCAGGTACCAAAGGTTTCTTCGCTAATGGTATCACCGAAGACGAGTTCCGTAGCACTGAGACCAATCCCCTCGGTATTATCCAGTCTGAACAGGTGGGCGCTTCTATTGCAAATGACCTTGTCCGTAACGCCTTCTTGGCCGTTATTGGCGGTCTGCTTGTAATGTTTGTTTACATCGGACTCCGTTTCCGCAGTTGGCGTTTTGGTGTGGGCAGTGTGGTGGCTCTGGCACACGACACTATCCTCGTCATCGGCTTCTTTGCCCTGCTGCATGGCTTGCTCCCCTTCAATCTTGATGTGGACCAATCGTTCATTGCCGCTGTGCTGACGGTTATTGGTTACTCTATCAATGCTACCGTGGTTATTTTCGACCGCGTGCGCGAATACCGTAAACTCTATCCCAAACGCACCCTCAAAGCTCACATGAATGATGCCATCAACTCTACTTTGGCTCGTACCATTAATACCAGCGGAACGACCTTCTTCACCTTGTTGATGATGTTCATCTTCGGTGGTGAGGTGATTCGTGGATTCATTTTCGCAATCCTGATTGGTGTTCTGTGTGGTGTGTTCTCCTCTGTGTGTATTGCATGCTCTGTCGTATTCGAGATTTCTCGTCGCGACCAGAAACAATTAGAAGCCTAAAATACTCCTTAGATAATAATGAAGTACCTTCTCTTCATACTGGGTATAGTCCTTTGGGTAGGGATTGGCTCACGCAAAAGTTTGCGTAAGTCAATCTCTGCGCAGGAGGATGATTCCCATACCAGTGATTCTGGTATGAGGTCAGCCTTCGAATCGCTTTTTGCCGATCAGCCCAAGGCTGCCCCCAGTTTTGCAGAAGAGGAGGCCTCCGCAGGTTATTTTACCTATGAATCGGAACCGGTTTCTACGGCCTCAAACATGTCTTCTTTTCAGAATCCTGTATCTATGGACAGTCCGATTGGTCATTCAAGCCAGGTGATGACAGAGACAAGTGAGATAGTTCCTCCGGGTTTTGATTTGCGACAGGCTATTATCTATAACTCTATCCTCACGGCTAAATATATCCCTGAGGCCAATCTTCCCGAAATTAATTAATTCTATGTAGTAATAATACCTTAAAGAGTATGTTTAAAAAAGTACTAATGACAATCGGTCTGTTGCTGATGGCGAATCTCGTCCTCGCACAGGGTACTATCAAAGGTACCATTATCGATTCGAAGACAAAAGAGCCAGTGCCTTTTGCCAACGTCGTTGCTAAGCAAGACGGTAAACAAATCAAGGGTACGCAGACAGACATGGATGGTAATTTTACTCTGAAGCCCCTGAATGTCGGCCAGTACGAGATTCAGGCTTCGTGTGTGGGCTATAATACCTACACACGTGTAGACTTTACAGTGAAAGCCTCCGGTTTCTCTGTCTGTAACATCGAATTGTCAACTGCCTCAAAGACTTTGGAAGTAGTTGAGATTACAGAGTCCAAGAACCCGATTATTGATATCGGATCTGCTGAATCTGGTGAGCGTGTGAGCGCAGATGCCATTGCCCAGATGCCCGGTACTTCGGTCGAGAACATTGTTGCTGCCGTTGGCGGTGTAGGATATAATGATGGTGGTACCAGTACCGCCCGTGGTGAGGATGGTATGGTGACAAATGTCGGTGGCGTTCGTAAGCGTACTGGCGTTAATGTTCCGAAAGAGGCTATTGCCGAGATTCAAGTTATTCTTGGTGGTACTCCTGCCAGTATCGGTGAGGCCATTGGTGGTACCCAGATCATCACCCTGAAACCGCCTTCAAGTCAGTTCAAAGGTGTCTTGAGTCTCGAGTCCATCCTTGACTACAGATATTGGAATCGTCTCACGGCATATCTTACGGGTCCTGTCATTAAGCAGGATTTGAAAGATGAGAATGGCAATGTAACTGGTGACAGAACCCTGGTGGGTTTCCGTCTTACTTCGCGTAATACCTATCAGCACCAACCTTATTATCGTCCGAGAGACCGTCGTTATAAAATTGTCAACGACAATTTAGTTCGTCAGTACGAGCAGTCTCCCATCAGCTATGATCCTGTAACGCAAACAACAAATTATTCGGCTGAAACTGGACTTTATCGTGATGACTTTGTCGAGATGACTTCTCTTTCGAAGAGTGATTTCGGTGGTGACCAGAGCCGTGTTCCTCATTCAGCATCTTATGTAACTCAGAACCAACTTTCCTTCGACATCCGCTTCTCGGATTACGCGACCTTGGCTATCACAGGCGACCTTAACTATAGCTACTCACCCAGCTCGTCGCTCATGCCTCTCAACATGGCTCGTAGTGCCAACGGTGTTTCGCGTGACCTCGACTGGGGTGTGACTGTTGATTTCACCCAGCGTTTCCCCGATGATGAGCCCACAAACGTAGACAACACCGATGGTTCCTCCTCAGAGGGCAAAGCCATTAAGAACGTTTTCTACAACATTGTTGCCATGTTCGAGCGCGACCGCTATCGTTCATATAACGAAAACTTCGGTGGTTCTCTCGACGATGTCTTCAATTATGGATTCTATGGCAGTGTTCAGACAAACCAACAGCCCAGCTACGAGGCGGTTCCCAATTTCAGTTACAACGGAATCAGCCGTGCCGCAATGGTTCAGAACAGCTGGTATGACATAATTGATTGGAGTACTTATAAGCCCTATGCCCCCAACCAAATTTTGGCCAACTACAACCTGCAGCTCCTCAGTATCCCCGACATCGCAGGTAATCTTTACAATATCGATAATCTCCGTTATTACAAAGGTCTGGCAAACGGTGACAGACCCGACAATATTTATGGCCTCCTTGATAATGTAGGTATTCAAAGTACCACTTTCGGCTTCGGTCAAGATGATTATATCTACGTCGCTGCCAAGGCCTCTGCTGAAATTAAAGGCCATGCTCTTGAAATTGGTTTCCAGTACGACCGTATGGATCGTTCTTCCTATGGCTTGAGTGCCTATCAACTGTGGACTATTATGCGTCAGATGGCAAACCGTCACATCCTTCAGATGGATTTGAGCAAACCTCACTATCGTTGGGAAGGCTCAACTCTCTATGTCGATTTCGACCGTCTGCTTAATAAGGAAGGTCAGTCTTACTTCGACCGCGCAATGCGTGAGTCCCTCGGCATGACCGACGAAATTGGCGAGGTGACTTATCTCGATGTTGACCGTTATGAGCCCGAAAAATATGTAGAGGCTGGTGGTCTTGACATGTTCTCGTCCGATGAACTTTTCAATAATGGTTCACCCATTGTCTCCTACTACGGCTATGACCATACTGGTAAGAAATATAACAGCAGCAATTGGAGCTTGAAAGACTTTTTCAGCCCCAGCGATCCTAAGTATCGTTATATCCCTTCTTACACTCCCACCTACATGGCTGGTTATATCCAAGACCAGTTCTATTTCTCTGACCTTATCTTCAACGTTGGTGTGCGTGTCGATATCTTCGATGCCAACCAGAGCGTTCTCAAGGACCCCTATCTGTTGTATGAGTCCTGGACCGTTAAAGACCTGAAGGACGGAAAAGCTCCTTACCAGGGAGATCTCTACAGCGGCGCAGGTGATGATTGGACAGTTTATGTTGATGCAGCTGACGCTGACAACCCCACCATCTATGGTTATCGTAACGGCTCAGTTTGGTACGATGCCAACGGTGTTGAATTGAGTTCACCCATGTCGATAGCTGGTAAATCCGGTAAACCTACTCCTTACCGTACCCCCAATGGTCAGAAAGCTCTTACCAATAATACCGTTGGCGTGGAAGCATTTGAGGACTATAAACCTCAGGTCGTTGTCCAGCCCCGTATCGCTTTCTCTTTCCCTGTCGGCGAGAATGCCCAGTTCAAGGCAAGTTATGACATTATTGCCCGTCGCCCCTCTGGCAACTGGCGTGCAGAATATCTGAACTACCTTTACATGTCTCAGATAACCAGTATCAACAATCCGAATCTTAAACCTGAAAAGATTACCAACTATGAGCTCGGTTTCCAGCAGGCTCTTAACAAGTCTAATGCAATTAGCATCAGTGCTTTCTACAAAGAAACTCGTGATCTGATTCAGATTGTCCAGTATTCCGGTGCCGACCCCAACAACAACTACTACTCATACGACAATATCGACTTCAAGACTACCAAAGGTTTGACTTTGAGCTACGACCTCCGTCAGTCTAAGAATATCCGTGTCAACGCTAACTACACTCTGCAGTATGCTGAGGGTACAGGTCTTACCAGCGCTACCATGCAGGAACTTATCAAAGAAGGCTACACTACCCTTAAGATGCTCAATCCTATTGCCGACGACCGTCGCCATGAGTTCAAAGTGAACTTCGACTTCCGTTATCAAGGTGGTAAGAAATATAATGGACCCACCATCACACGTAAAGTCAAGGACAAAGAAACTGGCGAAGACCGTCAGGAAGTTGTCAAGATTCTGGAGAACTTCGGTATTGACTTTATCGCTGTTGCTCAATCTGGTCGTCCTTACACCAAAGCTTTCAGCAACACCCAGTCAACCATTGTGGGTAGCTATAACGGAGCACGTCTGCCCTGGGGTTTCTACTTCGATCTCATCATTGATAAGCGTTTCCCCATCAAGGTCGGAAAACGTGAGTCCTGGCTTACCGTATCTCTCAGCATAAACAACCTCTTCGACATTCGCAACACTACCAGTGTTTGGCCTGTTACCGGCAATCCCGAAGACAATGGTTACCTGACCGACCCGGAAACTCAGTCAACCATCGAGCGCTTCCTCGATCCTGCTTCCTATAGAGACATATACTCCATCGTCTATAGCAATAGTTACTGGAGATATTCTACTCCCCGTCGCTTCCTTGCTACTGTTGCATACTCTTTCTAATATCTAACGTTATCTAACGAGAAAAAAATAATTAATTATGAAGAATATATTTAGCAAATTAGTATTGGTGGCTTTCCTTATCGCTGCCCTGCCTGCAACCTCTTATGCCGAGGATTGCAAGGTCTGCAAAAAGACCTCTTCCAACAGGGCTGCTGTTCAGACAAAAGCCGCTGTGTGCAAAAGAGCACAGAGTACCGCTGAGCTGAATGTCAACAATGTCCGGGCCTTGATTAACGGCTACGGCAACATGTGGTATGATGGCAGTGTAGCTCAGTATCACCTGCCCAAGACCAGTAACACCTGTCCTCTTTTCTGTGCCGCATTGTGGATTGGTGGTACTGATGTCAACGATCAGCTCCGTATTGCCGCTCTGCGTTTCGGCTCTGAAGGTGACGACTACTGGCCCGGTCCCCTTGAGCTGAATACTGCTTCTGTCGACCTCCCAGTTTGTAACTATTTCGACAAGCATTTCATTATCACCAAGAACGAAGTCCTGCAGTTCATGGCAATGTTCGACTATACCGATCAAGGTGGTACCCCCAATGAGTCTTTCTCTCCCGATGCCGTTCCCGCCACTATTAAAAACTGGCCTGCATCTGGTATCAATTCCAACCAGTCTCCCTATCTTGCTCCTTTTTTCGACGCCAATCATGATGGTGTCTACAGTTGGGAAGATGGCGATTATCCCTATTATGACTTCAACAACGAGCTTTGCCCTCGTACTCTGAAAGCCCAGTGGGGTCGCGACTACACCTCGCATGTTACCACCACTCTCGAAACTCAGCACGGCATTGTCACCGGTGGTCTTCTTTCCGACCAGGTTTTGAAAGGTGACCAGACCATCTGGTGGGTCTTCAATGATATGGGTAATGTCCACACTGAGACCAAAGGTCAGCCCATCGGTATGGAGATTCGCGCTCAGGCGTTTGCTTTCTCCACCAACGATGAAATCAACAACATGACCTTCTACACATACGAGATTATCAACCGTTCCACATACGAACTGCGTGAAACCTACTTCAGCCAGTGGGTTGATGCAGACCTTGGTTATGCTTGGGACGACTATGTTGGTTGCGATGTAAAGCGTGGTCTCGGCTATTGCTATAACGGTAAAGAGCAGGATGGTCCTGGTTCGGGTGCTTATACTGGCATTCCTCCTGCAGTAGGTATCGACTTCTTCCAAGGTCCCTATATGGATCCTGATGGTAAGGACAATCCTAAGATTGATATCGCCAAAATGCGTGCCTACTATCCCAACCAGCTCCAGCACTACCGTCTCGCCGACGGCACCTATGACACCATCAGCCTCACCGACGATGCTGACCTCTACTATCCCAATGCTTGGTATTTTGTCCCCGGTGATGCCATCGGAAACTGTGCCATCAATGGTGTGAACTTCGGTAACAACATTGTCGATGATGAGCGTTTCGGTATGCGTCGTTTTGTATACTATGATAACAGCAACAATTCCGTCAATGGTGAGCCTTCCAAAGCTACTGACTATTATAACTACCTCCGTGGTTATTGGAAGAACGGTCAGCGCATGAAGTATGGTGGAAACGCTATCAGCACTGGTACCACCGATTTCGACTGTGACTTCATGTTCCCTGGCGATAGTGATCCTCTGTACTGGGGTACCAACGGCAATGCTGTTGACTCCTGGACCGAAGTCTCGGCCGGTAACAGCCCCAACGACCGTCGTTTCATGCAGTCTGCTGGTCCTTTCACTCTGAAACCTGGCGCACTGAACTATGTAACCGTCGGTATTCCTTTTGCTCAGGCTCCCTCTGGCAATGCATATTCTTCTGTTGAGCTCCTCCGTGAAATCGATGATGTTTGCCAAGCTCTTTTCGAGAACTGCTTCAAAGTTCTTGATGGTCCTGACGCTCCCACTCTGATTGCACAGGAAATGAACAACGAAATTGTTCTTTATGTCAAATACGACAACCCCGGTAGCAACAACTACGGTGAAAAATACTCCGAAGTTGATCCCGCCATCGTTCGTTCCTACACCGATGCCAGCGGCAACACTACTTTCTACTCCGACGATCAGCGCAGCTACAAATTTGAAGGTTATCAGATTTATCAGCTCAGAGATTCCAAAGTCTCCATCGCCGATATCCGCGACATTACTAAAGCTGCCTTGGTGGCTCAGTGCGATGTCCGCAACTTCTACGACGAGATTGAAAGTATCACCTACGACTCTGTCAACCGTGTATACGATACCGTATTTAACGAGAATCCCAGTCTGCCTATCGGTACCCTTGTCAACTACACTCGTAACAGCACCACTGGTTTGATGTCTCCCAACATCATGGTCGAGGGCGCCAACCAGGGTATCAAACACGTTTTCCGTATCACTACCGATGCTTTTGCAACTGGTCGTAATGCCAACCTCGTTAATGGTAAGGAATACTACTTCGTCTGCATCGCCTACGCTCAGAACCGCTACAAAGAGTTCGCTGTCGAAGCCGACAAACTCGATGGTCAGAAAGAGCCTTATCTTGCCGGTCGTAAAGATGAATTCGGACGTACCATTACTCCCGTTGTTGCCGTTCCTCACGATCCCTCTGCCGAGAATGGTGGTACCATCGTAAATGCCGAGTTTGGCATGTGCCCCAACATCACTCGTATCGAAGGTTACGGTAATGGTGGCTCTGTCCTGCGTCTCTCCAACGAAAGCATCGAAGAACTTATGGGTGCTCCTGGCCAGCCCGGTAAACCCGCCGGTAAAATGAAAGCCGACGCTACAGGTATGGCTGACAACCCCTGTCAGATTCTCAATCCGAAGTACGAAGAGAACTATGGCCCCATCCGTGTTGAGGTTATCGATCCTCTTAATGTCAGAACTGGAAAATATATCATCAAGTTCGACCGTTCTGCCGACATCGCAAATGCCGGTTGGGAAATCAGCAAATCGCCCGAAGATCCCTCCTATGCAACTAATCCCTATCTCTTCGACAATGTCGAGAGTGTCAAGTCCGACTACACCATCAGCCGCTACAACGAGCAGCTTTTCCTCGACCTTGGCATCGCAGTTGCTTTGAGCAATCCTCAGGCTGTCGCAACCCCCCTTGAGATCACTACTCAGAATAATCAGAACTACGCTTCTCGCTACTATGGCGGTTTCGTCAACAACAATTCACTCCTCAATTCTACCCTCACCTATGCTAACCGCGAAACTCCTTGGCTGTCCTTCATTTCCGATAATGACAGCTATTGGGTGCAGAACTGGGTTCGTTCCGGTACTCAGTTTGCTGCCGACACGCGTAACACCTTTACCACCACCTCTGGTGAAGTCAGCTATAACGAAATCTATGTTGACGAAGACTACTTCAAGAGTAAGCAGCTCTTACAAAACCAGCTTCCCACAAGCGTAGCTGTTGACCGCTTCCAAGTTTTCGAAGATGTTGCCGGTGGTTGGGCTCCTTATGGCCTTGTCTCCACTCTCCCCTTCCATCCTGCATTCTCTTATCGCTACTATGTCGCTGGCAACGAGATTCTCGATAGTTTATCTCGTATCAGTAGTACCTTTGCCCGCTCTTTCAACTATTGGACCATTGTCCGCAACACCATGGACAACTTCCGTAACAAGTCTCTTAACTTCAACGACATGTCCAAACTTCCCAGTGTTCGTATAGTTTTCACTAACGATACATCCAAATGGACCCGTTGCCCGGTTCTTGAAATGTGCGATGACCATACTCAGTCTGAAGGCAATGCACGTCGTTTCCAAATGCGTCGTCATGCTTCTGTCGATAAACTGGGTCGCACCGCCGAAGAACTCGGTGTCGCTCCTGATGTCGACGATGTCAACAATCCCGCTTACATCTCTGCCGACGGTATGGGCTGGTTCCCCGGCTATGCCATCAACGTTGTAACGGGTGAGCGTCTCAACATCATGTTCGGTGAAGACTCCCGTTTCATCCAGCACAATGGTACCGATATGATGTGGAATCCCACCTCCGAACTCACCGAAGGAACCCAGAACTACATCATGGGTGGTCGTCACTTCATCTATGTGATGAACGCTACTGACCAACCTTTCTACGACATCGTCAACAACACCAATTCCGTTGTCACCTCCTTCAAGACTCCTTCCTACGATGCCGGCCGCTGGTCCGTCAGCATGCTCCGCTCGCTCGATCGTCTGATGAGCTTCGTCCCCACTTCTGACGTTAATCGTCTGCGTGTCAACCGTGGCGTTATCGATGGTGAAAGCACCACTCTTATTCCCCAACGCGACTCTGCCGCATTACTCTTCGCTTCGGTTGCCTGGGTCAATATGCCCCTTATCAACCCCCGCTTCCAATTCAAGAACCCCATTGACATCCCCTGCGATGTAACTATCGATATCGATGTCAATTCTCCTTATGGTCGCTACCTCTCGCCCAACGCCACTTCCGTGCGTCTGTTTGACGATACCGAAATTCAGAACGCCAACTACCCGATGTACATGTTCGAAATTACTCCCGACATCGCCACCCTCACTGGCCAGGCCACCCGCGATGGAGCTGCCAAGACCTACAAGGATTCCATCCTCAGTCTCATCAATGTTGTTCCGAATCCCTACTATAGCTACGACACCTACGAATCCGGCAGCCAGCTGGAAACCAAAGTCCGCTTTGTCAATGTTCCCGCAGGCACTGTCGTTTCCATCTACACCGTCGATGGCACCATGGTCCGCCGACTCGGTCCGACTGCTGGTAACGTGACCCACCTTGATTGGGACCTCCACAATCACACTGGACTCCCCATTGCCGGTGGTGTATATCTTATCCACTTTAAAGTTCCAGGCATTGGCGACCGTGTTGTCAAATGGTTTGGCACCATGCGTCCTGTCGACCTGAACCAGTTTGGATTCTAAGCACTGTATGTTAATCTTTAAAAATTACTGAAATGAAAAACGTAATCAGAATATTTGCTGTAGTAGCCATCATGGTACTCATGTCCGCCGAGTCCGTATGGGCCGGCAACGACAGGCGTAGAGGTACTTCTGGTGCCACGGAGTTGCTCATCAACCCGTGGGCCCGCAGCACAGGCTGGGGCAGTGCCAGTGTGGCCAATGTCCGTGGACTGGATGCTTTTTATTCAAACATTGCCGGTCTTAGTTATGTCAACAAACTTGAGTTCACCTACACCAACACCATGCTCTATGGTGGCCTTAGCGGACTCAACAGCGGTGCTTCCATCAATGCT
Organism: Bacteroidales bacterium UBA2714; assembly: GCA_002354035.1. Lineage (GTDB taxonomy): Bacteria > Bacteroidota > Bacteroidia > Bacteroidales > P3 > Colimorpha. The sequence goes on along the minus strand of DEKU01000015.1, from coordinate 35,137 downwards.
CTTGGTTTGGGCATCCGTGTGTTCGACCGTGGTGTCATGGGTATCAGCCTCATGTCGATGAGCTTTGGTGATATTGACAAAACCACCGTTGACAGCCCTGAACCCATCAATGGTACCTTCTCTCCCACACTTATGAATATCAACGTGGCCTACTCCCACACCTTCACCGCCTCCATTCGCGGTGGTGTCAACCTCAAAATCATAAGTGAGTCTACTGATAACATCACAGGTAGTGGTTTCGCAGTCGATGCCGGTATCCAGTATGTCACTGGTGCCGACGACGAGCTCAAATTCGGTATCAGCCTGAAAAACTGGGGTCCCGCCTTCAGCTTTGACGGCACTGGTCTGTCTTTCTCCTTCGTCAACGACGCTGGCAACAGCATGACCGCCGAGTTCCGTGCCGGCAACATGGAAATGCCCACCTGCCTCAACATCGGTATCTCCTACGATTTCCTTTTCGAAGCTCTGAGTCAGCGCCTCACCTTTGCGGGTGCTTTCACCTCCAATGCCTTCCTCAAGGATAACTTTGCTATCGGTGTCGAGTACAGTCTGCTCAACATGTTCAACCTGCGTTGCGGCTATATCTATCAGACCGATGTTTTCAATGCCGACCTTCGCACCACTGCCAACACTGGTCTCAGCGCCGGTGCCTCCATCGACGTCCCCCTGTCCAAGAAAGGCAGTGAAAACCCAACCTATCTTACCATCGACTACTCCTACCGCACCAGTGCCAATCTTCGCGGCACTCATGCCATCGGAGGTACATTCCGATTCTAAGAAGTTTATTACATAGAATAGAATTAGGAAAGGCTTTTATGGCCTTTCCTAATTTTTAAACGCTTACATTTCACAATCCATCATCAATCATGTCAGAAATCAAATATTATAGTGAAGAAGGGCTCCAGAAACTCAAAGACGAGCTTCATCACCTTATCGCCGTCGAACGTCCCGCCGCATCGGCTGCCATAGCCGAAGCCCGCGACAAAGGCGACCTCTCCGAAAATGCCGAGTACGACGCTGCCAAAGAAGCCCAAGGCCACCTCGAAGCGCGTATCTCCAAACTTCAGGACCTCGTAGCCAACGCCCGACTGCTCGACGAATCCAAAATCGACACCTCCAAAGTGTTGCTCCTCTCCAAAATCACCATCCGCAATATCAAGAACAACGCCAAGCAAGTCTACACCATCGTACCCGAAAGCGAAGCCAGCCTCAAAGAAGGAAAAATCTCCATCACCTCACCCTTCGCCCAAGCATTCCTGGGCAAACGTGCCGGCGAAACCGTCGATGTGGTAGTCCCTGCTGGTACCATGCAATTCGAAATCCTCACCATCGAACGTTAAAACTTCGCTGCTATGGAAACACGCACTTTCACCGTCGAAGGCATGGCCTGTGCCAACTGCAAAAAACGTCTCGAAGAAGCCCTGCTCCGCCTGAATGGAGTATCCGCCGCCGAGGCCAACGTTGAACAAAAGAACGTCACAGTTTCGTTCGACACCACCCTCGTCACCCCTGCCCAATTGCAGGAAACGGCCGAAGACTGTGGCTACGGCCTTGCCCTATGACAAACCTTACCACCTGCACCATCCCCGTTGTCGGCATGATGTGTGCAGCCTGTTCTGCCAACGTCGAACGCCGTCTGGCTTCACTCAAAGGCATACACAGCGTCTCGGTCTCCCTACCGGGACGCTCTGCTTTTATTGAATACGACCCCGACACCATCTCGCTCGACGACATGAAGCGCGAAATAGCCGCCATCGGCTACGACCTCGTCATTGAGCCCGACCGCAACTCCGACGACATCGAGCGCCAAGCCTATCTGTCGCTGCGGCTCCGCACCATCTTTTCATGGCTCTTCGCCGTTGTTGTCATGGCCCTTTCCATGCTGTGGAAACCTGTGGGCAACCCGTTGCCTCGCAACCTGATACTGATGGTCATCACCGCCTCCGGAATGCTCTATAGCGGTCGCCAATTCTACGTCACCGCCTGGACCCAACTCCGCCATCGCAGTGCCAATATGGACACCTTGGTAGCTCTCTCCACGGCTATATCTTTCCTTTTCAGCCTTTTCAACACCTTCTGGGGCGACCGCGTGTGGACTTCCCGGGGCATTGAAAACAACGTCTGGTACGATGCCAGCATCATGATCATCACCTTCGTGCTTACGGGCCGCCTGCTTGAAGAGCGCGCCAAAGGCAGCACCGCCTCAGCCATCCGTGCGCTGATGGGGCTCGCACCCAAAACAGCCCGCCTCGTGACCGACGGCGAGGTGTCCGACGTGCCCGTTTCCACCATTCGACCGCGCGACCTCCTCGAGGTGCGTACGGGCGACAAGGTGCCTGTCGACGGTGTCCTTCGCAGTGGTGAGGGCTATGTCGACGAGTCCATGATCAGCGGCGAACCCCTGCCCGTAGCCAAACACAAAGCCGACACAGTGCTGGCCGGAACCATCGTCAAGCAAGGAACCTTCGTGATGCGGGCCCAGTCCGTAGGCGAACAGACCGTCCTTTCGGGTATCATCCGCATGGTGCAGCAGGCCCAGGCCTCCAAAGCCCCCGTGCAGCGCATCGTCGACCGCGTGGCCTTGGTTTTTGTTCCCGTAGTTGTGGGCATAGCGTTGCTTACGTTCGTGCTGTGGCTTGTCTTGGGCGGAGTGGACCAGTTGCCCCACGCGCTGCTCTCGGCCGTCTCAGTTTTGGTCATCGCCTGCCCGTGTGCCATGGGCCTGGCTACACCAACTGCCCTGATGGTGGGCATTGGCAAGGCGGCCCAGCAAAATATCTTGGTCAAAGACGCCGCCGCCATCGAGCAGCTGCACCGCATCGATGCACTGGTTATCGACAAGACCGGAACACTCACCATCCCCAATCCCGACATCGACTTTGCCCACGCTTCGGCCGACCTGCCCTTCGACCAGCGCGAAAGCCTCAAACCCCATGCCCGCCAGGCAGTACAGCAACTCCAGGCCCAAGGTGTGGAGGTCTATATGATGAGCGGCGACCGCGACGATGCCGCCCAATACTGGGCCGCCCAGGCAGGCATCAACCATTATCGCAGCCGGGTGGTACCGCAGGACAAGGAAGACCTCGTCCGGCAGCTCCAGCGGCAGGGCCATTCCGTGGCCATGGTGGGCGACGGCATCAACGACTCCCAGGCCCTTGCCGCCGCCGATGTGAGCATTGCCATGGGTCGCGGTACCGATGTGGCCATGGAGGTGGCTCAGGTCACCCTTATGGGCGATGACTTGCGCCGCATCCCCGAGGCCATGCACCTCTCGGCCCGCATAGTGCGCACCGTGCGGCAGAACCTTTTCTGGGCTTTTATTTATAATGTAATCTGTATTCCGCTCGCCGCCGGAGCCCTCACTCCGTGGCTCCAATTCCAGATCACCCCCATGTGGGCTTCGGCGCTGATGGCTTTCAGCTCGGTGAGTGTGGTGTTGAACAGTCTCCGCCTCAAGTGGTCGTGACCCATGCCGGCTGTCCCTGCGTCAGGTGCAGGTTCGCTCTGCCTTCGCTCCTTATTCTGCATTTAGTTTCTATTTATACACTTGATTATCTCTTGTACAGTGTATAAATGAAAGCCAAGTGGGGAAGAAGGTGGGGTCAAGGAGCGGAGAGGGGGCGCAGCGGGGGCTGGAATGCCAAAGGGGAGACGGCTTGCATGAGCCGTCTCCCCTTTGGGTTTGAGGGTCAGGCGGCTGGCTATTCGATGGCTTGGGCTATCTGTTGGGCCAGGGCCTGCATCTCGTCGGGTTGCATTTGGATGTGGTGGTGGAAGTTGAGGTCGGCCTCGGTCTGCATGGGGACGAGGTGGATGTGGGCGTGTGGCACTTCGAGGCCGAGGACGGCGACGCCTACTTTGACGCAGGGGCAGGCTTTCTTGAGGCCGCGCGCCACGCGGTGGGCGAAGCGCTGGAGGTCGCAGTAGAGGTCTTCGTCGAGGTCGAAGATGTAGTCGACCTCTTTTTTGGGGATGCAGAGTACATGGCCTTTGACCACGGGGTTGACGTCGAGGAAGGCCAGGCAGTTGTCGGTTTCGGCAACTTTGTAGCAGGGTATTTCGCCGGCTACGATGCGTGAAAAGATTGAAGCCATGGTGTGTTGTGTGTTTAATTGTTATAGATGAATGTTCCGTTTTCGGTGGCGACGGTTACCTGCGGGGTTTCGCTGGCTTCGACGTGGCCGATGATTTGGGCGTCGATGTTGAAGCTGCGGGCTATGTCGATGATGCCTTGGGCGGCGTTTTCGTCGGTGTAGATTTCCATGCGGTGGCCCATGTTGAATACTTTGTACATTTCTTTCCACTCGGTGGCGCTTTCGTCGTGGATCATGCGGAAGAGCGGTGGGATGGGGAAGAGGTTGTCTTTGACCACGTGGAGTTTGTCGATGAAGTGGAGCACTTTGGTTTGTGCGCCGCCGCTGCAGTGGATCATGCCGCTGATGTGTGGGCGGTATTGGTCGAGGACGCGCCGTATGACTGGGGCGTAGGTGCGGGTGGGGGAGAGGACCATTTGGCCGGCGTCGACGCCGGGCACTTCGGTGGGGTCGGTGAGGCGGCGGTTGCCGCAGTAGACTACTTCGGGGGGTAGGTTGTGGTCGTAGCTTTCGGGGAAGTGTTGGGCGTAGAGTTTGGAGAAGACGTCGTGGCGTGCGGAGGTGAGGCCGTTGCTGCCCATGCCGCCGTTGTAGCGGTCTTCGTAGGTGGCTTGGCCGTAGGAGGCGAGGCCGACGATGACGTTGCCGGCGTGGATGTGGGCGTTGTCGATGACGTCGGCGCGGCGCATGCGTGCGGTGACGGTGGAGTCGACTATGATGGTGCGGACGAGGTCGCCCACGTCGGCGGTTTCGCCGCCGGTGAGGTAGATGCCGATGCCGAGGTCGCGCATTTGTTGGAGGAATTCTTCGGTGCCGTTGATGACGGCGCTGATGACTTCGCCCGGGATGAGGTTTTTGTTGCGGCCGATGGTGGAGGAGAGGAGGATGTTGTCGACGGCTCCCACGCAGAGGAGGTCGTCGAGGTTCATGACTACGGCGTCGATGGCTATGCCTTTCCAGACGCTCATGTCGCCGGTTTCTTTCCAGTAGAGGTAGGCGAGGGAGGATTTGGTGCCGGCGCCGTCGGCGTGCATGATGTTGCAGTAGTAGTCGTCGCCGCCGAGGTGGTCGGGGATGATTTTGCAGAAGGCTTTTGGGAAGAGGCCTTTGTCGATGTTTTTGATGGCGTTGTGGACGTCTTCTTTGGAGGCGGAAACGCCGCGCAGGTTGTATTTCAATGTGTCCATATTAGCGGTTTGTTATTGTTGATTGTTTCGCGGTGGGGTTGGGTTCGGCGGAGCCGAGGACGGAGGCGGCTTTGACGCTGTCGTCGATGGCTTCGGAGACGTTGATGATGTAGTCGCCGAGTTTTTCGTAGAGGGCGTAGAGGGAGCTGTAAGCGTTGCCGATGGCAAAGTCGTAGACGCCGAGTTTGAGGGCGTCGAGGTGGCGAGCGCGGAGGGTGTCGCGGAAGGAGTTGATTTGTTGTTCGGCGTGGTAGGCGGCGGGGAGGTCGATGTGGTGGTCGTCGTGGCGTATGTTGTTGTCCATGATGTCGAGGGCGTTCTGGACGAGGTGTGCCATGTGGTGGAGGTTGTCGTTGAGGTCTTGGTCGAAGTGGACGGCGGCTTCGCGTTTGTTTTTGCGTGTCATGGCTATCTGGTAGATGATGTCGCCTATGCTTTCGAGGTTGTCGACGATGCGGAGCATGGAGGAGACGTGGCGCGAGCCTTCGGCGGAGAGGTCGGCGGCGGTTTTGGTGAGGTATTTGGAGATTTCCATTTCCATGCGGTCGGCTATGTTCTCGTATTTTTCGATGTGTTGGAGGGTGTTGTGGAATTCGTCGTCGGAGGCGGCGGTGCGCAGGCCGGGCAGGAAGGAGAACATGCGGAGTATGCGTTTGGAGAAGTTTTCTATTTCGTTTTGTGCGGCCTGGAGGTTGAGTTCGGCGGTGTTGGTGAAGCCTCCGCTGATGAATCGCAGGCGGAATTCGTCTTCTTGCTCTTCGGGCGGGGTTTTGACCATGAGGTTGACGATTTTGATGAATTGGGGTATGAAGAAGGAGAGGATGAGGGTGTTGATGATGTTGAAGAAGGTGTTGAAGATGGTGATGGCCAGCGGGACGAGGCTGACGGGGAGGAGGCGGAAGTTGAAGATGGGGGCGTGGCCGGAGCAGAGTTGGGTGAGGCTGGCGATGAGGTTGAGCTCGGGGTAGAGGATGAGGAGGGTGAGCAGTGTGCCGACGATGTTGAAGACGAAGTGGGCGCGGGCTGCTTTTTTGCCGGCCGAGTTGGCCATGCGGGCTGCGATGTTGGCGGTGAGGGTGGTGCCGATGTTCTGTCCCATGACGATGGCTACGGCGATGTCGAAGCTTATCCATCCGTTGGCGGTCATGATGAGGGTGATGGCCATGACGGCGGAGGAGGCTTGGATGAGGACGGTGAGGGCGGCCCCGATGGCTATGAAGAGGAGGATGGACCAGATGCCGTGGCTGGACCAGAGGGTGAGGGTTTGCAGGATGGGGGGGGTGAGGGCGAGGGCGGGCAGTGTGTGGCAGAGGAGTTGCAGGCCTACCAGCAGTATGCCGAAGCCGATTATGAATTCGCTGATGGATTTGGCTTTGTCGCCCCGGGTAAGCAGCAGGGGGGAGGCAAGTGCGAAGACGATGAGGGGCAGGGCAAAGGTGGCGGTGCTGCCTTTAAGGCCGAGAAGGATGATCCAGGAGGTGAAGGTGGTGCCGATGTTGGCGCCCATGACAACGGCTATGGCGCTGGCCAGAGTGAGGAGCCCGGAATTGACGAAGCTGACCACCATGACGGTGGTGGCGGTGGAGGATTGGATGGCGGCGGTAACTGCGGCGCCTGTGGCAATGCAGCGGAGGGGATTGGAGGTCATGCGGCCCATAATGGTGCGCATTTTGTTGCCTGCAACCTTTTGTAGCCCCTCGCTCATGAGTTTCATGCCGTAGATGAACACCACTACAGCACCCGCAAATTTGATTATTATCAGTAGAATGTCCCAAAAATTCATTCGTCAGTAGGGGTAGAGTTTATTTTTTGCAAAGATACGTATTTTTTTTTATTCTGCTGAAAAAAAGATTGTTAATTTGTTGTTGCGGCCTTGATGGTTCCTAATAAGAGTTAAATTTCGATTTTTTTGAAGAAAAAAGTTGCTGAGTGAAAAAAAAGTTGTAATTTTGCACTCGAATTCAAAGGAACAAAAGAACAAAAATAAAACGAACAATACAATAAGAAATGTATCTGACAAAAGAAAAGAAGGAAGAGATTTTCGCCGAGTATGGAAAGGGTGCGAAAGATTCTGGTTCGGTAGAGGCACAGATTGCTCTGTTCACTTATAGAATCCAGCACCTCACAGAGCTGATGAAGAAAAATAAGAAAGATCAGGTTAGCGAGCGCGCACTGGTTACCTTGGTGGGAAAACGCCGCCGTCAGCTTGACTATCTGAAGGATGTTGACATTGAGCGCTATCGTGCCATCATCAAGAAACTCAACTTAAGGAAGTAATAGTTTTTCATATTTATTTGGTTATGGTTGGCCTCCCTGGGTTCTCTGGGGAGGCTTTTTTGAAAAAGGAAGACAAATTGAAATGATATAGCAGCCCGTCGCTGTGAGGCTGAAGGTCTCGGAGTGGATGAGGCGTGATGCGCGGTGCACGGTGCCCCGCGTAGCGGAACAAAAGAAATAATAAAGGAAAAAATGAACATTATCACAAAGCGATTCGATCTGGGCGATGGCCGTATGATCGAAATTGAAACTGGCAAACTTGCCAAGCAGGCCGATGGTGCCGCAGTTGTAAGAATGAACGACACGATGCTGTTGGCTACAGTGTGCTCGAAGAAAGAGGTGGGAGAGAATGTGGACTTCATGCCCCTCACAGTCGATTATCAAGAGAAATATGCCGCCATGGGACGGTTCCCGGGTGGCTTTTTTAAGCGCGAGGCCCGTCCTTCGGAGCATGAGATTCTTATTGCCCGTCTGGTGGATCGCGCCCTGCGTCCCTTGTTCCCCGACAATTTCCACGCCGAGGTGCAGGTGCAGATTACCCTTATTTCGGGCGACAAGAACACGATGCCCGACCAACTGGCTGCCTTGGCCGCCGCTTCGGCTCTGGCTGTGTCGGATATTCCTTTCAACGGACCTGTCTCTGAGGTGCGTGTGTCGTATCTCGACGGGCAGTATGTCATCAACACGCCGATGCAGGACATCGAGCGCGCCGACCTTGACCTGATTGTGGCCGCCACCGAGGAGAATATCATGATGGTGGAAGGCGAGATGAAGGAGGTGAGCGAAGAGGTGATGCTCAACGCCCTCAAGGCTGCGCACGAGGCCATCAAGATTCAGTGCCGCGCTATAGCGGAGCTGACCGTCGAGGCCGGCAAGACCGAGAAGCGCGAGTATTGCCATGAGGTGAACGACGAGGAACTGCGCCAGCGTCTGCACGATGCAGTGTATCAGAAGTGCTACGATTTCAGCAAGCAGGGCATTGCCAACAAGCACCAGCGCGAGGAGGGTTTCGAGGCCATCAAGCAAGAGTTTATTGATGCCAACTATACCGAGGAGACGCTCACCGATGAGATTAAGTTTATGATTGACCGCTACTACCACGACACGGAACGTGAGGCCATGCGCGACATGGTGCTGGCCGAGCGCAGCCGTCTGGATGGCCGTCAGCTGGACGAGATACGTCCCCTGTGGAGCGAGGTGAACTATCTCCCCTCCGCCCACGGCAGCGCCATCTTCACCCGTGGTGAGACGCAGTCGCTGAGTACGGTGACTCTCGGAACCAAGCTCGACGAGCAGATTATAGACGGAGCCGTCATCGAGGGCACACGCCGTTTCTTGCTGCACTACAATTTCCCCGGCTTCGCCACCGGCGAGGTGAAGGGCAACCGCGGCCTGAGCCGCCGCGAGGTGGGCCACGGCCATCTGGCATGGCGCGCGCTGAAAGAGGTGCTGCCCGCCGAGTCGGAGTGTCCCTACACTATCCGTGTGGTGTCCGATATTCTCGAATCGAATGGGTCCAGCTCCATGGCCACCGTTTGTGCCGGTTGCTTGGCTCTGATGGATGCCGGTGTGAAGATCCGCAAGCCGGTTGCAGGTATCGCCATGGGTCTTATCAGCAAAGGCGACAAATGGGCCGTGCTGAGCGACATCCTGGGCGATGAGGACCACCTGGGCGACATGGACTTCAAGGTCTGCGGCACCCGCGACGGTATCACCGCCTGCCAGATGGACATCAAGGTCGATGGCCTCAGCTATGACGTGCTGGCCAAAGCTCTTGAGCAGGCCCGCCAAGGCCGTCTGCATATCCTCGACCACATCGAGAGTACCATTCCCGCTCCCCGCGAGGACTACAAGCCTTTCGTTCCCCGCATTGAGCAAATCCAGATTCCCAAAGACTTCATCGGTGCAGTCATCGGTAAAGGTGGCGAGGTTATACAGAAAATCCAGTCCGAGACTAACACCATCATCAATATTGAGGAGGTCGGCGAGTTCGGCATTGTCGATGTCGCCTCGCAGGATAAGGAAAGCATCGAAGCCGCCATCAAGTGGATTAAAGACATCTGCACCGTCCCCGAAGTGGGCCAGGTATATGACGCCAAGGTGGTCAGCATCGTCGATTTCGGCGCATTTCTCGAATTCCTTCCCGGCAAAGAGGGCTTGATGCACATCAGCGAGTACGACTGGAAACGCACCGACACACTGGAAGGCATCCTCCACGAGGGCGACACCCTTCAGGTGAAAATCATAGCCGTCGACGAGAAGAACGGCAAACTCAAACTAAGCCGCAAGGCTCTCCTGCCCAAACCCGAAGGTGTGGAAGACGAACGGCCTGCCCGTGGTCCCCGCCGCGAAGGCGACAGAGGTCCGCGCCGTGAGGGTGGCGATCATGCCCGCCGCGAGGGTGGCGACCGCCGCCGCAGCGACAACAATGGCCGTCGCCGCTAAAAAAAATGAAAAAAAAATCGTCCCCGTACAATAAAAGCACAAAAGACGAGTTATCCGGGGTGTCTGATTGAAAAGAACACCACCAGACACCCCTCAATGCGACAGTAGCTCAGTTGGCAGAGCGGCGGCTTCCCAAGCCGCAGGTCGCGGGTTCGAACCCCGTCTGTCGCTCAAATCATCAAGATTGGATGTTACGCTATCGTCTGCCAGTGTCTGCTGGCAGATTTTTTTATGTATCACGTGTCTATGGGGCGGTGGGCCTAAGTTGATCCCAGTCGCAGTAACCGATCTGGTCTCCTTACCACATTGCTGCGTATCCGATAATCCTCCACCCGCTCGGCCTCGTAGAAGCCGTTCTTCTCATGCTCATGCTCGGCCTCTGGATGCATGATTCGGTCTTCTTCCTCCAGTGTGATGGTGATAGTGTTGCTCACTTTCTTGACATCCACAATCTCAAAGCTGTCCCGTAGATTTTCAGGTAACCTTTTCTGCCCTGTTAGAGTGATTCACGCAGGTAGGGGGCGGTGACGGATTGTTGCGTGTGGAGGATGCCGTCGGGGGTGCCGCTATAGAGCAGCTGTCCGCCGTCGCCACCTCCGCCAGGGCCGAGCTCAATCAGGTAATCGGCTTGTTTCATCACGTCCAAGCTGTGCTCGATCAGTATGAGGGTGTTGCCGGCGTCGGCCATCTCGTCGAAAAGAGCTTGCAGCCGTCGCACATCGTCCAGGTGCAGACCGTCCGTGGGTTCGTCTATGATGTAAGTGTGGCCGGATGAGAGACGGGTCTCTTCGGCCGACACATGGATGGCGGTGCTGTACTGGCGGTCGGCCAGTTTCACCCGCTGGAGCTCGCCGCCGCTCAGTGTGCTCATCGACTGGTTAAGGTGCAGGTAGCCCAGTCCCACCTTCTGCAGCATCCGCAACTGGGGCAGGAAAGATTGTCCGGCGAAGAACGAGAGAGCCTCCTCGACTGTCAGGCCCATCACCTCGGCTATCGTCTTCCCGTGGTAGCGGTATTGCAGTGCTTCGCGGTTGTAGCGTGTGCCGTGGCATTCCTCACACACGGTCTCGATGCTCTCCATGAAAGCCATGTCCGACACGATGACCCCTTTCCCCTTGCAGGCAGGGCAGGCGCCTTTGCTGTTGAAAGAGAAAAGCTGTATCGAGGGCCGTGTCCGCACAGGCTTGTCGATTATCCCCTCTTTGGCGAAGAGGTGCCGGATGGTGTCGGCAATGTTGAGATAGGTGGCGGGGGTGCTGCGCAGGTTGATGCCGATGTTCTTCTGCCCGATAAACACCAGGGGCGAAGACTCTTGCTGCATGAATTGCTCCATCAGCGAGCTCTTTCCCGACCCGGCCACTCCGGCTATGACCGTGATTACCCCCAGGGGGATGTCCACATCGAAATGTTTCAGGTTGTGGAGAGAGGCATCGCCCACGTGATACCACCCCTTGGGCTGGCGGAAATGTTCTTTCAGCGGGGTGCGGTGCCGAAGCATGTGACCAGTAACGGTGTCGGACTCCAGCAGCGGGCCATACCCACCCTGGAAAGTGACAAGGCCGCCGTGGTCGCCGGCTCCCGGCCCCATGTCCACGATGTGGTCGGCCATGGCTATGATTTCCCGATGGTGTTCCACAATCAGCAGGGTGTTGCCGTGGTCGCGCAGGTGCAGCAGCGACTGTTTCAGTCGACTGATGTCCTGCGGGTGCAGCCCCACGCTGGGTTCGTCCAGCACGTATGCCATGTCTGTCAGCGGGGAGTTGATATACTTGGCAATCTTGATGCGTTGGGCTTCGCCGCCGCTCAGTGTCCCTGTGCCGCGGCTCAGCGAGAGATACCCCAGCCCTATGTCGCACAACGCCTTCAGTCTTTTGTGCAGCTCGTTCTTCAGGTCGGCGGCCAGGGGGTGGTCGATGCTTCCCACCCAGTCCATGGCTTCGCCGATAGGCATGGCCACCACCTCTGCCAGGTTTTTCCCGCCTATGCGGCAGCTCCTCACCCGCTCGTTGAGGCGGGTGCCGTGGCATTCGGGACATTCCTTTGTGCAGGTCATCCCCTCCAGCACCTTCTGCTGGCGCACGCCCTCCTTGGTGGTGATGATGCTGCGGTACATGCGGGGGTAGAGTCCTTCGAACTTGGCCGACTTGGGCCAATTGGCCGGAGGGTTCTTCAGCCTGATTTGAGGCGAGTAGAGCAGAAGGTCCAGTTCCTCCTTCGAGTAGTCGCGTATCTTCTTGTCCAAGTCAAACAGGCCGCTGTAGGCATATCGTTTCCAGCGCCAGGCCCCGGTGGTGAAGGTGGGGAAATGAATCACGTCCTCGTCGTTCAGGCATTTGTCGAAATCCACCAGCTTGTGGATGTCCAGGTCGGTCACCTCGCCCAGTCCCGAGCAGCGGGGACACATGCCCGCCGGGTGGTTGAACGAAAACGTGTCGCTGTAGCCCACAAACGGCTCCCCCACGCGCGAGAACAGCAACCTCAGCAGTGCGTAGGTGTCCGTGTAGGTCCCCACCGTCGAGCGGCTGTTGTTGGCGGGCTTCTTCTGGTCTATCACAATCGTCACCGGCATGTTCTCAATCCGCTCCACCCGTGGCCGGCCATACTTGGGCAGATATTGCTGCACAAAACTGGGGAACGTCTCGTTCAGCTCCCGGCGGCTCTCGGCGGCGATGGTGTCCAGACACAACGACGACTTCCCCGACCCCGACACCCCGGTGAACACCGTGATTTTTCCTTTCGGAATCTCCAACGACACCGACTTCAGGTTGTTCTCTGTCGCCCCGACGATGACTATATTGTTTTTCGTTTCCATAAACTGCTGATGTGTGCAATTGATTGATACAGGTGTTGCTGGATGGCTGATACCAATCCCGGCCACCGCTGCAAAAATACAAAGAATAATCCGAATAGCATAGACCGCTTTTTGTCAAGACCATCCACAGGCCTTTATTTCGTCTTTTCCATACCTACATTGAAAATATTCCGCAAATATATAAAAAAACCGTATCTTTGTCAAGTCAATCAATACGTGTTGTTATGAATAAAACTATTGCAATACTGATATTTACTTTCTTTTTGGGGTGCAATGCCTTTGCCCAAGCTTCTCAATCTGTGCCGCTGCCCGACACTGCAGCCCCCGTGGTGACAATCACGCAGCAGCAGTTTGACTCCTTGGTCGCCGCCGCCACCCGCGGCAACCAAATGGAGCTAATAGCCAAGCAGGAGGCACAACGGATGTTCGACAGCTACACGACACATGTAAGCTGGGTCATTGGTCTATTTGGCGTGTTGGTAGCTTTGTTTGGTGCAGCTTTGCCGTACTTGATTAATCGCAATTATGAAAAGCGGATAGAGAAGAAGATTGCAGACCACGATGAAGAAATTAAGCAGTCAAGACAAAGTCTGTCCGATCAAAGCCAAAAGAATGAACAGCTCATGTCTGAACTTGAAGGAGTCAAGGGTCATGTTGATAACGTTGAGTCATCAATCAAAGAGATGCAGGAGCAAGTAAAACAGTCTGAGGATGAGGCACGCAAATCAGCGTCAATGGCTGAGGCAAATGCATTGTTTACGGTGGCATGGAATGAAAAAGATACAGATAAAAGGATATCATTGTATACCGAAGTTCTTGAGATAGACCCTAAGAATGCTAAGGCTTATAATAACCGAGGATATGCTTGGGCCCAAAAAGGAGATTATGACAGGGCAACTGAAGACTATAATAAAGCAATAAAGTTGAGCCCACAGTTAGCTGAAACTTATTATAATAAAGGAGTATTATATAGAAGACAAGGAGATTATGACCAAGCTATAGAAAACTATACCAAAGCAACTGAGACAAATCCTCATCTTGCACCAGCATACAATAATAGAGGGTTTGCATATATGAAAAGAGGTAAGGAAGGGGATTACGCACTTGCCAAAGCTGACTTTGAGAAAGGTCTTACCCTTAATCCTGATGAGGAGATTCGGCAGAAGTTACAGGAAAACCTGCATAAATTAGAAGATTTGATGAAAGAGAAAGCCGATAAGGCCTCAGCTCAACAGCCATAAATAACACATGCGGATAAGAGCAGCATGCTCGGCCAGCCGACGGCTTTGCTGTCTCGGAACCGCCTCCAAAGTGAACTCTTTTAGCGGGAGTCCTGCCACAAGCTCCCTCCCCAACTACGGGGCTTCGCCCCAGCCATGAACCGTCCTCCACCTCACCGCGAGACCTATTTTTCTCCAAAAACTCGTTATACCGAATAACTTTCGTAACTTTGCATTTTCCCTGCCCTTTGGGCAGAGGAGTGTAACACACTTTATAACAATACAAAACGCATATTCTACATTAATGGAAAAGAAGAACATTAAGCAAGAAGTCTTTGCCTACATGCTGCTTATCCTCGGCAGCGCCCTCTTCGCCATAGGCGACGTGATGTTTGTCAACCCCTACCTCATGGCCCCCGGCGGCACCTACGGCCTGTCCAACGTCTTCAGCACCCTCTGGGGTGGCAAAATCTCCATCTGGGCCATCTGCATGGACGTCCCCCTGCTCATTATCGGCACCTGGATTCTCGGCCCCAAGTTCGGCCTCAAGACTATCATCTCCACCTTCCTCATCTTTGGCTTCACCTATGCCATCGAGAGCTGGATATGGGGCTATAACCCCGTCATCCACGACGGCCCCATCGTGGCCAACGCCATCGAAGGCCTCAACATGGTGCAGACCCACGACGGCCTTTGGTTTGTCCCCGACTACTTCCTCAACACCGTCGTGGCGGGTCTCATCTATGGTGTGGCCATCGGCATGATATTCCGCAGCGGCGCCACCAGCGGCGGCAGCGACATCATCTCCATGATTCTCCACAAATACACCAAAATCTCCCTCGGCACCCTCGTCACCATTGTCGACGGCTGCATCACCCTCTCCACCCTCATCGCCTTTGGCGACATCCGCCTGCCCATCTACTCCATCATCGTCATCTTTATCGAAGGCAAAGTCATCGACCTCGTGGTCGACGGCATCAAGAGCTACAAGACTGCTTTCATCGTAACCGACAAGCTCGACGAAGTCAAGAACTATATCCTCCACGACCTCAACCGTGGCGGCACCTGCATCACCGGCGAAGGCCTCTACAACGGCACTCAGCGCAACATCATCTACGTCACCATGGAGCGGGCCGACTTTGTCAAGCTCCGTGCCAACCTCCGCAACCTCGACCCCACCGCTTTTGTCAACGTCATCGACAGTGCCGAAATCATGGGCAAAGGCTTCAAAGCCCTCCCCACCGAGTAACAACCCCCGACGTATGAAGGTACTCCAGCTCTGCATCAAACCTCCCTTCCCGCCCGTCGACGGTGGCACCCTGGCCATGAACAGCATCACCCAGGGCCTCCTTGCCGCCGGGTGCCAAGTGAAGGTATTGGCCATGAGTACTGCCAAGCACCCCGTGCTGGACGACCGCATACCCGACTCCTACCGCCAATCCACCCGTTTCGAGACAGTCTTCGTCGACCTCGCTCCCCACCCCCTCGATGCCGCCTTTGCCATGCTTTGCGGCGACTCATACCATGTGCGCCGTTTCGAGAGCAAAGCCTTTGCCCATCGGCTGCGCCAAATCCTCGACGCCGAGCAGTTCGACATCATCCACCTCGAAAGCATCTTCCTGACCCCCTATGTGCCAGTCATCCGTGCCCACAGCCAGGCCCCGGTCTTCCTCCGTGCCCACAACGTCGAGCACCACATCTGGCTCCACATGGCCCGCAGCGAGCGCAACCCCTTCAAACGGTGGTATATCAAACACCTCGCCCTCACCCTTGGGGCCTACGAGCGCGAGCGTATCAACGACTTCGACGGCGTGGTGAGCATCACCGACAACGACGCCACCTACTTCCGTTCCGAAGGGTGCCGCAAACCCATCGTCACCATCCCCTTTGCCCTCGACCCCGTTCTGCCGGCCTCCCAGCCTGCCGAGCCGGGCTCCCTCTTCCACCTCGGCTCCATGGACTGGCTCCCCAACCAGGAGGGAGTGCGCTGGTTTCTCGACAGCGTCTGGCCCTTGGTCCACAGCCAGCTCCCCTCTCTCACCCTCTACCTTGCGGGCCGCCGCATGCCCGACGACCTCCTCAACCTCCGTCTCGACGGGGTTAAAATCGTGGGCGAAGTGCCCGACGCCATGCAGTTCATCGCCTCCAAGCAAATCAACGTTGTCCCCCTGCTCAGCGGCAGCGGCATCCGGGTCAAAATACTCGAAGCCATGTCGGCGGGCAAAGTGGTGGTCACCACCTCGTGTGGCGCGCAGGGCATACCCTGCACCGATGGCCAGCATCTGCTCATAGCCGACACCCCGCAGCAGTTTGCCGCCCAGCTCCGACGCTGTGTCGACAACCCCGACCTCTGCCGCACCCTCGGCGACAACGCCCGCCGTCTGGTGGCCGAAAACTATGGCCTCGAAGCCCTCACCCAGAAATTGCTTGCTTTCTACGAAAAACATTCAAACCTTGAATAATTATGAACAAACACATCCCATCCCCTTGTAAACATGCAGCCCGCCTCATGGCCCTGCTGCTCATCCTTCTGGCCTTTGGTGCCAACGTCCGGGCCCAGGTGGCCATCCCCGGCACCCGCGTCCAATACACCTTCCCCACCAAGTGGCACTTCCTCAACTCGCAAAAGGTCGACAAAAACACCACCGTCTACCACTACTACTACACCGACATAATCCTCGTCTCCAAAGGCGACACCGCGCTCCCTTTCCTCCGCATACGTGTCACCAAAAACTACACCGGCACCCTCTACGACTATGTCTACGACCGCTACATAGCCGAACCCTATCAGCCCCTCAAGGACTATACCTCCGGTCTCGGCCTGCCCAAAACCGGCGGCATGGGCTACATCGGTGCCTACACCAGCCTCAAAGACAAGCGCGACTATCAATTCCGCATGGTCTATTTCAAAATCCAGAACACCATGGTCGAGTTCCGTCTCGAAACCACCAAAGCCACCTATCCCCAAATGGCCAAAGAGTTCGAGTCCATCCTGGGCAGCCTCGCCTTCTAACTGACAGCCCCCTGCCGCTATGAATCGATTGCCCATCCTCCTGGCCCTCCTGCTGCTCTGCACCCCCCTGCTGGCGCAAGAGGACCAACATGCCGACCAGTTCCGCGAACTTTACACCACCCTCAGCAGCACCTATGCCCGCAACCCCGACGACGTGGCCAACCTCATAGAGCTGGCTCACTACTATTCCCATCCCGACAGCCCCCAGCGCAACCTTGTGGCCGCCGCCTCCCATCTGGCCCGTGCCGAAGAGCTCTACACCGCATGGCTTCAGGATCGCAGCCGCTATCGCGACCTCCAGAAACTCATCAAAAAAGGCATCACCCTCACCCTCATCCGCCAGCAGCGCCAGTCCGTGGCCGAGCAAGCCCAGCAATACGTCGCAGCCCACGCCCCCGCCATGGAAACCAACGAGCGCGAGGCCTACCTCAAAGCCTTTGCCGACAACCCTGCCATCACCAAGCCCCTGCTCGGTGCCCAGCTCCGCGACACCTACCGGCAAGCCCTTGCCGAGAACACCATTGATGGCTACTACCAATTCATCCTCGCCAACCCCGGCTCGTCGCTGGCCGACTCGGCACAGGCAGCCCTCTCCCTCCTGGCCGACCGCTACTTCTCAGCCTTCTCCTCCCAGTCCGCCATCGACTCCGCCGCCGCGCGCTATCCCGCCAGCAGCGCCATGCAGCGTGCCGCCCTCAGCCAGAAAAGCAGCCTCGCCTTCTATGCCGCCTGCCAAGCCAACACCCAGCAAGCCTATGCCGACTACCTCGAGCGCTTTCCCCGTGGCGACGACTATCTCGACGCCCTCGCCCGTTTGCAGGCGCTCCAAAACATGGACTACGGCCTGCTCCGCTCACCCCTCGACTATGCCAACTTCGCCCAGCAACATGCCGACAGCCCATTGGCCGACAGCGCCCTGGCCACCCTGCGCCGCATGGTGACCCTCCAGCACAACCAGCAGGCCGCCAACCTCTACCTACAGCGCTTCCCCCTCGACGAACACTACTCCGACATCTACAAGGAGTACTACAGCTGGTTCTCCGCCGACGGCAACCGCCAGCCCATAGCCGACTTTGCCGACGACAACCCCCACTACCCCTACCTCATGACCGTCCGTTCTGACCTGGCCCGCAGCGCCGTCATCGACTCCTTCAACCTCCTGCGCCCCTTTGTCGAAGCTGACTATCAGCTCCTCACCGACTGCATACACCTCTGCATGGGCCGCAAAGCCGCTTTCGTGGCCCTCCAGCGCATTCTGCAAAACCAGATCGCGCACCGCGAGTGGTCGCAAGCCCTTCTGCGCATGCAGCAGTTCGCCATCTGTTTCGAAGATTTGAACAACCGCGAATACACCGAGCTCGCCGCTCTCCTTTCCGACAGCGGCCCCACCCGCCGCTCGCCCCTCTACGCCCGTGCCGACATGCACCGCCTCTTCCCCTCGCCCGACGGCAGCCGCCTCTATTTCACCCTCAGCTCCCATCCCGGCCAGCAGCACGGCACCATAGGCTATGCACGCAAAACCCCAAAAGGCAAAACCCCTTGGGCCTATGCCGGCACCGTCACCATCCAAGGGGCCTCGGGTCCCGTCACCGCCTTCGGGTTCTACGATGGCGGCACGCGCGTGCTGCTGGGCATGGACGACGACATCTGGTCCGCCCAAGTGGTCAACGACTCCCTCTGGACCGCCCTCCAGCGTTTCGAGCACCCCGTCAACACCCTCTTCGTCGAGACCGACGCCTGCATGCTGCCTGACGGCAGTGGCATGCTGCTGGCCTCCGACCGCCCCGACGGCATCAATGTGCAAGAGTCTGGCGCCTACTTCCACGGCGACACGGCGTTGGCCACCGACCTCTACTTCATTCCCTGGGCCGATGGCAAATGGGGTCCCGCCGTCAACCTGGGTCTTCCGGTCAACAGCCCCTACTGCGAGCGCAGTCCCCTGCTCAGCCGCAACATGAAAACCCTCTATTTCGTCACCGATGCCCGCGGTCTGGGCTATGGCGATGTCTATATGACCTCCCGTGCCGACATGGGCAGCTGGACCCAGTGGTCCGAGCCCGTCAACCTCGGGCGCGACTTCAACGGCAGTTTCGACGAAGCCTTCATCGCCTTTGCCGACCACGAGCGCCAACTGCTGCTCACCTCCAATTCGCCCCATGGCACCGCCTACGCCGCCTTCTCCGCCCCCACACACCACGACACCGCCCAAGCCTACCGCACCGTTCAGCTCAGCCTGGCCCCCGTGGCCGGCGTGGTGCGCGGCATTGACATTGTCGATGCCGACAGCCGACGCACAGTGCATCATCTCGACGGCCCCAACCTCGACACGCTCCAGTCTTTCCGTCTCTACAAGGGCAAGTCCTATGTGGCCCTCATCACGGCCAGCTGGCTCTATGTGCCCGCCATGCCCATCGCCCCCGCAGCCCAGGTCCCCATGGTCCCCCAGGCCTATACGCTCGACCAGCTCCGCCAGCTCGAAAGCCCGCTGCCCTTGCGGCTCGTCCAGTTCTACGCCGGTACCGCCCACCTCCAGCCCGCCGCCTGCGACGAGTTGGACCGCATAGTCCACTTTATGCAGCAGCATGCCACCTGTTCCGTCACCGTCGCCACGCACTGCCCCGGCACCAACGACCGCCAAAGCTATAACCTCTCGCTCAGCCGCGCCCAAGCCGTCCGCAACTATCTCACCGCCCACGGCATCGACCCCACCCGCGTAGCCATCGCCCCCTACGGCAACTCCCAGTTCAAACAAGGCCTTTCCCCCGTCCAGGCCGAGGTCTCCTTCCGGTAGGCCGGCCTTTCCGTCCAGTCCCCTCAACGCTCGTGACAATTCTGTTCGATTGACGTAAGTTGAACGTCGTTTATTCACTATTTTATCTCTGGATGAGAGTATAAATAGAGTATAAATAGAGAATAAATAGAGTATAAATAGAATGTATCAAGAATCAAAGGAGCGGATTCGGCGCTGTGTAGGTGCATAGGGGCGCTGATGCAGCCCCAGTGGATATGACACAGTGGGTAACCGCCGCAGCCACAAGGGAATCGACAGGAATAGAGCGAGAAGAAAAAGAAAAAAGTTTTTCATTAAAAATAATTGCTGGTTTGTAAAAAAGATATATCTTTGCAAAATGAAAATTCTAACAAAGATGATAAAAATATGAAAAAGCTTGCTTTATTTTTAGGATTGGTACTGGCTGGAGCCCTATCATCGGGACAGGCTCCGCATGTTCCGCAGTTGGACACCCTTTGGGGCAAAGAGAGCACTTATTTTTACCCGCCATATTTTTGGTACGATTTGGATACGTGTCATTTGCCCTTTTGGTATCATCAGTTTTTCGGAGATGCCATTGATCAGAATCTTGCCTGGAAATAATATACTGATTCTACAATCAGAATAGTAGGTGTGGCATTGGCTGCACAACCCCCATCTTTGGGGAATGTTCCTTGGACTCACTGGGATAGTTTGAGGTACTTGAATGTGGTGTTGTACGATGCCGGAGAGGGAGAACTAATCCCGTTGGCACAGGGGAGTGCCGATTTGTTCAATCCTTCGCGGTGGATGAAGTTTGCAACGGAGAGGTCTATTATATCGGATGAGATAGATACTTTTGTGGTACCGATTCAGGAGGTATATTTCGACAAACCGATAACGGAGAATGACTCATTCTATGTCGGTGTGGTCGGACCGCAGGGATATTCATCGCTTTATGCCCTGATAGGATGTCTGCATCAAAAATATTGCTCTTGGGATGTCCATACTGCCTTTTTTTACGAGGAGAACTGGCGTTATCGTGGTGGTGGATCACTGCTTCCCTTCATTTTCCCAATAATAGACTCGACGGGGTGGTACCTGCGGTGCGCGGAGTTTGTGTGTCCGGGCATAGATGAGGTGAATGTGTCGGTGGGGATGGGGTCGGCGATAGTGCGGTGGGAGTGCGACACGCTTCAGCAGCGACGGTGGCAGGTGTCGTACGGGCCAGAGGGGACGGCTGCTGGTGGCGGACGTGTGATAGACTGCCGTGACAGGAACACGCTGTTGTACGGTTTGTCGGACACGGTGCGGTATGTGGCGTATGTGCGGGGTTATTGCACGGAGTGCAGCAAGTGGGGCGAATGGAGCGAGGGGATAGCGGTGTATGTGGGGGAGCGTGAAGGTGTGGAAGGCGTGGAGCGCGCGAGAGGCGTGGAGGTGGTGCCGAATCCGGCGAGCGGACGGTTTGAGGTGAGGAGTGCGGTGGAAATACTCGAAGTGGAGGTGCACGACGCGCGAGGCGTGGCGGTGGCGCGGAGCGAGGCGAAGGGCAGCAGGGTGGAGCTGGACGCTAATGGATGGCCGGCGGGTGTGTATATCGTCACGGTGCGCACACGCAGCGGCGAGGAGCGCCGCCGCGTAGTGGTGGAATAGGGCGCATTGCTGCCGAGGGGAGCTTTGCAAAGGAAGGCGGATGGCCGGGTGGTGATGGCACAGATACTGTGAAGGCTATTTGCCGTGGAGAACTTCGATGACTCCTCGGTGTTGAGTCCGGATGTTGATGCCGTGGGCCTTGAAGTAGTAGAAGTAGGTGCCGGAGGGTGAGTGTTGGGCAGCGGGGTCCCACCAGTCGGCCTCGGAGGAGATGTTGTGATTGTGGAAGACGCAGTGGCCATAGCGGTCGTAGATGGTGAGTTCGTTGTATTTGAAATAATTGTGTTCTATCAGTCAGCCAATGACAAAGCGGTCGTTCATACCGTCGCCGTTGGGGGTGACCATGTTGGGGAAAGAAAGCGCGGTGTCTCAGGGGTCTCCGTTCCAGAAGATGTTGAGATTGTAGTAGATGCTGCTGTCGCAACCTGCCTCGTTGTAGGTGTGGTAGATGTAGTTGTCGACGATGTCGGTGAAGCAGGAGTCGAATGCACTGCGGTATGTCGGCGAGGTACGGCTGATGTATGTGGAAGGCGTTGTGGGAGAATGGAAAAGTCGATGGAATGAGATTTTTTTTGTTAAATAGTTTTGGCAGTTCGGAAAAAAGGTGTATCTTTGCTTTTCGTAAACTACATCAATTAGCACCCGATGGAACAGCATAGGACAATTGTCTTTGAGGAACATACGTTGCATTACCGCGATGAGGGAAGGGAGCATGAGCAGACACTGGTTCTGCTTCATGGCTATCTTCAGAATCTGGATATATGGAGTTCGTATGTGCTGTCGTACATGCGGACCATGCACGTGATTACTATCGATCTGCCGGGGCACGGATATAGCGAGTGTTTCGGCGAGGTCCACACTATGGACTTTATGGCGAGGGCGGTGAAGGCCGTGCTTGACGATGCCGGTGTGGAGCAGTGTGTGCTGGTGGGGCATTCGATGGGCGGTTATGTGGCCATGGCTTTTGCCGATCTGTTCCCCCACAGGCTGCGTGGTTTGGGGTTGCTGCATTCGCACGCCCTTGCCGATACCGAGGAGGCAATAGAACGGCGCATGAACACCTGCGAACAGGTGATGACCAACCGGGCCAGCTATATCGTGGGTTTTATACCGCCACTTTTCTGCCCGGAGAACAGGGTGGCCCTGACGGTGGAAATAAAAGACTTGCAAGACCAGTGCTTAGAGACCAAGGCGGAGAGCATCATTGCCGCCCAACGGGGCATGGCAGCCCGGCCGTCGCGGCTGAGGGTGCTTCAACAACTGGAGGTGCCGGTGCTGTTTGTCTATGGGAAGAAAGATCCCCGGCTGCCGGTGGAACTGGCCCTGTCGCAAGCAATGGAGGCTCGACATGCTGAGATACTGGTGCTGGAGAACGTGGCCCACATGGGTCACATCGAAGAACGCGACTATGTGCGGCCGCGGATACAGAACTTTGTGAACACGTGTTATCTTTAGTCCGAGGCAGGGCTGTCGCAGCCCTGACGATTGAGGGCGGGATGAATGTAGGCGGTATAGCCCACCTATGCTGACGGTCAGTACAGGAGTCGGTATCAATAGATTGTAGAATGATTTAACATTTAGTGTACCATTCTGGTAATTAGAACTATGTGGATAAAAATGTCCGACATCGAAAAAAATATTTTTGTGATTCAAAATAATGTCGTACATTTGTAAGTCGAAAAAAAAAATTTGTTCAATACAAAACATTCAATATCATGAAAGTAAACGAAATTATGGCTAACCTGGAAGCCAAACATCCGGGCGAAAACGAGTACTTACAGGCCGTTCGCGAGGTCTTGGAGACCATCGAAGAAGAATACAACAAGCACCCCGAGTTTGAGGCTGCTAAGATTGTCGAGCGCATTGTTGAGCCCGATCGTATCTTCACCTTCCGCGTGACCTGGGTTGACGACAAGGGTCAGGTTCAGACCAACCTCGGCTACCGTGTCCAGTTCAACGCCGCCCTCGGTGCTTACAAAGGCGGTCTCCGCTTCCACCCGAAAGTGAACGTTTCCATGCTGAAGTTCCTCGGTTTCGAGCAGATCTTCAAGAACAGCCTCACCAACCTGCCTCTCGGCGGTGGTAAGGGCGGTGCCGATTTCGACCCCGTCGGAAAGAGCGACGCTGAAATCATGCGCTTCTGCCAGGCCTTCATGTATGAGCTGTGGCGCAACATCGGTCCCGACCAGGACAGCCCCGCTGGTGACGTAGGCGTTGGCGGCCGCGAGATTGGCTACCTCTATGGTGCTTACAAGAAACTGGCTCGCGAGCACAGCACTGGCGCTCTGACCGGCAAGAGCTACGGCTGGGGTGGTTCTCTGATCCGTCCTGAAGCTACTGGTTTCGGTGCCATCTACTATGTTGAGCGCATGGTGAAAGAGAAGGGTGACACTCTGGAAGGCAAGCGCATTGCTCTCTCAGGCTTCGGTAACGTTGCTTGGGGTGCTGCCACCAAGGCTGTCGAGCTCGGTGCCAAGGTTGTCGCCATCAGCGGTCCCGACGGTGTCTGCGAGATCGAGAACGGCATCACCAAGGAGATGATTGACTACATGCTTGTCATGCGTGCCAGCAACCGCAACAAGGTTGAGGATATGGCCACCAAGTTCCCCGGCCAGGCCAAGTTCACCGCCGGCAAGAAGGCTTGGATTGTGAAGTGCGATATCGCTATGCCCTGCGCTTTCCAGAACGAGCTCGCTGAGGAAGATGCCAAGATGCTGCTCGCCAATGGCGTGAAGTATGTTGCTGAGGTTTCCAACATGGGCTGCCAGCCCGCCGCTATCGCCGCCATCCAGGCCGCTAAGGTTCCCTTCGGTCCCGGTAAGGCTGTCAACGCCGGTGGTGTTGCTACCTCTGGCCTCGAAATCTGCCAGAACGCTGGTCACATCAACTGGACTGCTCCCGAGGTTGACCAGAAACTCCACAAGATTATGAACGATATCTATGACATGTGCGTTGAGCACGGTCGCGAGGCCGACGGCCACATCAACTACGTGAAGGGCGCTAACATCGCCGGTTTCATGCGCGTTGCCAAGGCTATGGTTGCCCAGGGTATCATCTAATTTTGACCCGTCAATTTTTATCAATGATAAAAGCCGTCCTTCTTTGGGGCGGCTTTTTTTCTTTGATGCACAAAACTTAACGCATAAATCGACTGCTATGAAAAGACTGTTCACCCGTCTCTGCCTTGTTGCGATATGTATCTCGCTGCTCCCGTCGTGCAGCGACGAGCAGATAGAGCCTTTAGGCTATCAAGGCGTGCCGCAAATCATTCTGGATGTAGACTTGGGCTCATTCACCGACGACCTCTTTGCCATGCAGATGCTCTACCGTTATCGGGAGCAAAAACGATGCGAGATCCTGGGCATAGTGGTGGACCGCATGGGCGAGCAAAATGCCGCCATCGCCGATGTGATGAACACCTATTTTGGCCACCACGACATCCCCATAGGGCTGGAGCGCGCGGGTGTGGAAAATCCCAAGGTGTGGATTGATTATTCCGGCCTTCCCGAATATCGCAACCCCGACGGAACCTATATGTTTGAGCGTGTTGTGTCCGACTACAGCGCGCTGCCCGACGGCTGGAAGCTCTATCGCCAGCTGCTTGCTGCCCAGCCGGACCATTCGGTAAGCATCGTCTCCGTAGGTTTCGTAACCTCATTGGCCCAGCTCCTCAAGTCCGAAGGCGACAACT
Organism: Bacteroidales bacterium UBA2714; assembly: GCA_002354035.1. GTDB lineage: Bacteria > Bacteroidota > Bacteroidia > Bacteroidales > P3 > Colimorpha. The sequence continues at coordinate 9,993 of DEKU01000015.1, read as the reverse complement.
TCTCCCCCCTCAACGGTGTCGAGCTGGTGAGGCGGAAGGTGCGGTGTGCCTACGTGATGGGAGGAGTGTTTGGCGAGTCGGCCGAGTCGGACTATAACTTCAGCCAGGCCTATACTTTCAGCAAGGATTTCTTCAGCCTCTGGCCCACCGATGTCGACATCATTTTCTCGCCGGGCGAAGTGGGCGATGCCATCGAGTATAAACCCGAACAGGTGATCGGGGACATCTCCTGGACGGACATCCACCCCATCAAACAGGTCTACATGAACTGCGATTGCAACACCGGGCAGAAGATGTGGGACCCCTTAGCCGTCATCAATGCCGTGCTGGGCAACAAGCTTTTCTACTTGTCGGAGCGGGGAACTGTGCAGTACACCGCCGACAGCCTCACCCTTTTCCACCCCAACCCCAAAGGCAACTGCCGATATCAGCTGCCGGGCGACAGCCTCTGGGCCGATGCCATGCTGTGGCGCATCCGAAAATCGGTAATCATGCTGTAGCACTACCGTAAAGGCAGTTGTGCTCCAAGGCCGCACATCTTCTCAATCTCTTTGCGACGACCGCGGCCTTGGGTCACGAATTGGCTCTGGGTGGCCTCTGCCGGTTCCCATCCCGCAGGGGTCAGCGCCATGTCAGGCCATGCCCGGCAGTAGCAGGGCCATCTTCTGGGTGAGGGCTATCAGCTCCTCCCACTTCGCGATGCTCTGGCCGCGACAAGGGATGCCGCTGTCTGTCCGTTTCGCCCTCGGCCGGCCCGAGACCGTGGCGTCACCTGTCAGGCAATAAGGTTTATGTACGGGAGCATCGGTTTGGTATATAGCGGCGTTGTGTCAATCGTCGGCATGTCATCACCCTCTTATTTCTATATTGACACATCGGCACAATAAATATAGTGTCGAAACGTTGTGTAAAAACAAAATAAATATAATGCATTATGATGAGGATAGAGATTGTCAACGGCCCCAATCTGAACCTGACAGGTGTACGCCAGCCCGAGATTTATGGCACCCTGACCATGGAGCAGATGGTGGCACGGCTCCGCGCCCGTTTCCCCGAAGTGGAGATAGGGTATTACCAGAGCAATGTGGAGGGCGAGCTGATTAACCGTCTGCATGAGGTGGGTTTCTCGGCGGATGGCATTGTCCTCAATGCGGGGGGCTACAGCCACACCAGCGTGGCCCTTCACGATGCCGTGGCCGCCATCACCACCCCCGTGGTCGAGGTGCACATCAGCAATATTTTCGCCCGCGAGGAGTACCGCCGTCATTCCATGCTCAGCGATGTCTGCCGGGGAATGGTCTGCGGACTGGGCCTTGAAGGCTACCGCTTCGCCGTCGAATCGTTCCTGCTTGACAATGAGTAGGCCCTAACCCCGGTTCAAACCCGTTCCAGTTTGCTGATACACTCATAGTATCAGTGCGATAGGTGAAAGCATCAAAAAAAACTTCTGTCCCCGTGTAAGATTTGGGACCCTTCTGCGACTACGGGGCATGAACACCGAAGCAAAACAATTCCAAACAGACTACCTGCCCCTGCAGCCCGCCATGCAACGCATGGCCGAAAGCCTTCTCGGCAACGAGCAGGATGCCGCCGATGTGGTGCAGGATTGTTTTGTCACACTCTGGAGCGAGCGCCACAAGCTCAGCAAAGTGGCCAACCGCGAGGCATGGTGCATCATGCTCGTCAAGCGGCGCTGCATCGACTGGTTGCGCCGTCGCCGTCCCACTGTCGACATCGATTCCCTTTCCGGTCTGGCTGACGAACCTGCCGAGGACGACTCCCGTCTCCGTCTTGCACTGCGGCTTATTGACCGTCTGCCCGAACGGCAGGCACAGGCCGTGCGGTTGCGCCATTTCGACGATGCCGACACCCAGACCATCGCCCGCACCATGCAGATTAACGATGGCAATGTCTATACGCTTCTTTCCCGTGCATACAAATCCCTAAAACAAATGATACTCGATTATGAAAAAGAATAACGACACACCAACCCTCGAGCAGTTGCTCCAGTCCGTCGAACATGCAGGCCGCGACCACCGCCGTCAGCAGCAGCTTGCGCAGATGATAGACCAGATGGCCGACGCCGAACAGTCCCGCCGACGCACCGTGCGCCTGTGGTCTGCACGCCTTGCCGTGGCAGCCACCATCACCCTCTTTGTGGTGATACCTGTCTGGAAATGGATTGCCCCATCCCATCCCGATGGCCCTCAATTGGCCGAGGCATTGCCCCTGCGGCATAGCCAGCTGCCCGTGCCCCGTCCCCTTTCGCCCGTCCCCTCTCGCCCGGCGGGTGGCATAAAACCCCGTGCTGTATCACCACTGCCCGCACCTCAACCAATCTCCGTCGCGCCGGAGGGTAACAGCGCTGCTGTGCAGCCCGCACCCATCGCTCCGGATGAGAGTCTTGCCCCCGAGCCGGTTTTGCTCCCAGAACCCACTGTCGAGGAGGTGGCCGTGGCCGAGCCACTGCCAACCATTGCCGATACGGCCGCAGAAACCATCCCCTCCCAGGTAGCCCCCTCCCAGCCCCAGCCCGACCAGATGGCCGAGGCCTCAGCCGAACCCCGACGCCAGTCGTTCTTCTCATTCCTCAATGCCGAGCCCAGCCTCATGGACGGCACCATGTTAGCATTCAATATCCTGTAGTATAATAAAACCCCATCCCCATCATGAAACGAATCGTCATCATCCTTGCATTGGCCCTCTTTGCCTGTAGCCTCCATGCCCAAACCGACACCCTTCCCGACACCGCACGCTGCGGTCAGTCCCCTCGTCAATTCAGCATCAATCTGGGTGTTTCGGCCGGTGCCTCACTTCTCTTCCCGACCAACGACCAATCGCCCTACTACAGCCGCTATGGCTTCACCCTCCACATCCCCCTCGTCGCCCAGTGGCGGTTTGCACCCCATTGGAGACTCATCTCTGGGTTGCGCTATGATTTCAGTTGGCTCCCGCTTTATTACAATGTGGAAAGCACTGCCGACCAAGGTCTCGCCTTCCGCACTGAGCCCACCGTCGCCACCCACCACAACCATCTTTTCACCAGCCATGTGGGTATCCCGGTCGAAGTAGAGTGGCGTCCCTGGACCTCCGACAAGAACATCCTTTCCCTCTCCGTCGACCTCTTTGCCGGCTATGCTGTCAACCAGTCCATCATCCTCAAAGAGCAAACCCCCTCCTCGGCTGGCGATGCCGTCTCACGGCTCAAATCCCCGCTCCAACCCTGGAAAGTCGAGGTCGGCTTCAACGTCTCCTCCTCCCTCATCGGCCTCATCCACGGCATCCGTCTCTTCACCAACCTCCTGCCCACCTACGTCGACCCCACCACAGGCAGTAAAATCTACTCCTCGGGCATCACCATGTATCTTTAAATTATACTCGATTTTATAACAACAAAACGACATCCAATCATGAAAAATACATCCCACTCCCGTCGCTCAACCCTTTGTGCAGTCCTCTTTTTCGGCATGCTGACCCTCTTCGGGTCCTTCACCCTCCATGCCCAGGACACCGTCAATCCCCTCCTCTCCACCACAGGCCCCAATGTCCTCGGTGCTGGCCACATCCAATGGAACAACGCCTTCCACTGGAATCACAGTCACTCACGCTCCTTTGACGATAAGACAGAAAGCTACAACGGCTTTGGCATCACCTCCGATTTCCGTTTCGGCATTGGCAACCGTGCCGAGCTCACCCTCGGGGTGGAAGCCTTCCACTACTCCTTCGAGAGCTCTTTATCCGGCATGGCCGGTATGAGCCTCGCCCCCGACAACTACAACATAGCTCCCTCCATTGGGGCACGGCTGCTGCTCTTCGAAGGCTCCGGCTGGTTGCCCAAGGTCACCTTCAACACCTCGCTTGCCATGGCCACGGTCAAGGGGCGCAGCTGGGCTCCCGACGAGACCCTCCTGCAACCCACCATCGGCCTCTCCTTCCGCAACCGCCTTGCCGACCGCTGGACACTCGACTACTCCTTGGGCTTCACTTGGAACCGCAACTATCCTACCCCCAATCTCCATCCCCTGCACGGCTCTCTCTTTGTCCATTGGCTTGCCACTGACAAGCTTCTGCTCGGCTTAGGCTTTGGCACTCGCACCGCCACCGAACCTTTCCGGGGCAGCTTCGAAGCCCGCTATCTTGCCAGCCGCAATCTCCAGCTCACCCTTCAAGCCGGAGCCAGTGGCGGCAGTGGTGGCGGCTCCTCCATTCAGGCCAACGCCCTCCTTGGTGTCAGTTGGATGATTAAATAGTGCCTCCTGTTTCGCCCCTTCTGGGCCTGCATCTGTCAAGCCAGTCTTTCCTGGCTTCACTTTCCTTAACTTCTTCATGAGAATGAAGATGTTTTTTGTTGTTTGAACTTTTATTATTATCTTTGCAGTTGCATTATTGGCGAGACTTATTCCCCGCCACGGCATTCAATTATTTGTTTTACAAATTCATAAACCGATGAAAACAAAACTATTCATTCTCTTTGCCTTGCTGGCATTGGTCGGCTCACATGCCAATGCCCAGTGGTTCGATTTGTCCAACAACCGCGGCCGTGTTTCTGTTGGTTTGCAGCTTGGTCAGGCGGGAACCAACACCGATTACGCGGGTTTCGGTGCCGGCGGCAGCCTGTCGATTATGGGCTTCTATTTCGATGCCTTGGTGTCGGGACCTCAACATCAGAACGACAAGCACGTCGACAACATCCTGTGGCAGGACGACGAGGCCTTCACCATCTCCTTTGGCTATCAGATCCCCGTCCTCCCCTGGCTGCGAGTGGCTCCCATCATCGGCTATTGCCAGACCAACTATGGACTCACCGATGCCAGCACGGTGAACATCCACATCGATCGGGACGCACGCAGGGGCAGCATCTATCACGACTACTACCCCCAAAAGCGTTTCCATGAATTCAACTATGGTGGCGGTCTTTTCATCCAGCCGTTCAAGTTTGTCGAGATCTATGCTGTCGGCACCATCCGTGCCATCTATGGAGGCTTCAGCCTTTGCCTTGGCCCCGAAATCACCAAGGCGTTAAAGTGATGCTTTCGCCCAGCTAAGAATTATGTGCTGCAACCCCGTCGACTCCGGCGGGGTTCTCTTTTATTATGCCGTGAGGCTGTCCGGAAGCCGGTTCGTGGTTACCCTTATGGCGCTAAACAGCAAGTGGAGAAACCACAATGTATTGGAGCTCTGTATCAGGCAGCTGCTTCACCATGGCTACAACATGCGATAGCCCATCTTTTCCCTGCCGACGCCTCCACTGGCGTTTTTTTTTCTTGCCATATCGCGGAAAAGTCGTATCTTTGCAGCGTCGTTTTGCTCCGAAGCCCGCAAGGGTCAGGGGTGGGCGACAGGACATATAAGAAAGACGTTGTAACGGCGTTTTATCTGCGGCTCATGAATCTCGCAAATTCTATTTGGTACCGCAATAACGCAATGTTCAATGTCCATGGTTGGCGTATAGTAGTCCTACTATATCCATAATGCGTGGGCTTCGGCATTGCTTATTCTGTACCAAGGGCAATGCGAGAGCCTCATGAGCGGGATAAGCAAAGTGGCAGATTCCCGCGCTTTTTTATGTGTTGTTTTTGCAAGGAAACAGATTATTAATCCAAAACACAAACAACATGAAGACACAAAAAGTATTTCTTTTCACCATCCTGCTGATGGTGTTGGCATGGCCGCAAAGCCTCCGTGCCTACGATTTCTCCGCCGTCGCCCCATCCGGGCAGACCCTCTACTACAACATAGTCTCAGGCGGGGTGAGAGTAACATATCCAGGAACATCATCCAATTACTGGGGTGGATATACTCGGCCCTCAGGAGCTCTAACAATCCCGTCCACTGTCACGTATAGTGGCAATACTTATAGCGTCATCTCTATCGGTGATGCTGCTTTCCATTATTGCTGGGATCTGACTGCTGTCACCATCCCCAACAGCGTCACTTCTATTGGCACTTCTGCCCTCGATCACTGTATAGGCCTGACCTCAGTCACCATTCCCAGTAGTGTCGCCTCCATACGAAATTATGCCTTCGCTTGGTGCACAAGCCTAACCATGGTAAACTACAATGCCATTAACTGCACAAATCCGAGTGCCTACCCCGGAGGTGTTTTCGATCACTGTAGTAGCTTGACCACCTTGAATATAGGAGATAGCGTAACCAATATACATGACGGTGTCCTCGCTGGTTTCACCGCTCTGACTACTGTAAACTTCAACGCCACTAATTGTACCACTATGGGTAGATACGACTATCCTGTTTTCAGATATTGCACCAACTTGGCAACGTTGAATATCGGAGATAGCGTGACTCAGATACCGGACTATGCCTTCTATGGCTGCACAGGTCTCACCTCCGTTACTATCCCCAACAGTGTCACCTCCATCGGTGGGTGGGGCTTCGAAGGATGCACAGGCCTGACCTCCGTCACCCTCGGCAGTAGCGTTACCTCCATTGATATAGAAGCTTTTCATAATTGCACAGGTTTGACCACGGTGAACTTCAATGCCACAAACTGCACTTACATAAACAAAAATACTTTCAAGGGTTGCACCAACTTGGCCACGTTGAATATCGGAGATAACGTAACTCAGATACCGGAGAATGCTTTCTATAACTGTAGTGGCCTGACTTCTGTCACCATACCCAATAGCGTTACCTACATTGGTGGAAGTGCTTTTCATAATTGCACAGGCTTGACCACGGTGAACTTCAATGCCACCAACTGCACATCAATGTATAGTTATCATTCCGATACCCCGCCTTATAATTTTTATGCTTTCGAAGGTTGCACAAATCTGACCACTTTGAATATTGGGGATAGTGTGACACGCATACCATATGGAGCATTCCACGGTTGCACAGGCTTGACATCCGTCACCATCCCCAACAGCGTCATATACCTCAATGGTTTCAGTGGCTGCACAGGCCTGACCTCCGTTACCATCCCTAATAGTGTCACCACCATTGGCAATAGTGCTTTCAGTAGCTGCACAGGTCTGTCCTCTGTCACCATTCCCAACAGTGTGGACACTATCGGCAATAGTGCTTTCAGTGGCTGCAGAGGCCTGACCTCCGTTACCATCCCCAACAGCGTCATATACCTCAATGGTTTCAGTGGCTGCACAGGCCTGACCTCCGTTACCATCCCCAACAGCGTCACCTCTATTGGAAACAATGCCTTTTCT
>DEKU01000015.1:0-2735 GCA_002354035.1 Bacteroidales bacterium UBA2714 | reverse complement strand
CCTTTTCTGGTTGCACTGGCTTGACCTCAGTCACAATCGGCAGCAGCGTCACCTCCATCGGTAACTTTGCCTTCCAAAACTGCACAGGTCTGACCACAGTGAATTTCAACGCCACCAACTGCACTAGGATGGGCTTTGAAAGTCAACCTGTTTTCGCAGGTTGCACCAACTTTGCAACGTTGAATATCGGAGATGGCGTGACTTTGATACCGGGCTTTGCCTTCATGGGCTGTAGCGGCCTGACCTCCCTAACCATCCCCAACAGCGTCACCTTAATCGGTGGTGAAGCCTTCAGTGGCTGCACCGGCCTGACCTCCGTTACTATACCCAACAGCGTCACCAATATCGGCTGGAGAACTTTCTGTGGCTGCACTGGCCTAACCTCCGTCACCATCGGCAGTAGCGTCGACACCATCGATTATGAAGCCTTCTGTGGCTGCACGAATTTGCTGAATATAACAGTGCGTAATAGTAATCCCCCTACTATAGCTTACGGCTATGAGCTTGAAGATGTTCCCAGCAATTGCTTGGTTACCGTTCCTTGTGGGAGCGACTCCGCATATCGTGCCAGTATTTGGGGCTGGTGGTTCTCCAATATTGTTGCAGACACAAATTGCTCCGAGGTGGACAGCCATTATTACGATTTCTGGGCTGTTGCTCCGTCGGGCGACACGCTCTATTATATCATCCTCGACTCTAACCGTGTGACGGTAGTGCATCCCTTTGCTTCCGACACGACGGAACAGGCCTGGTGGGACGGCGCCGTGCAGCCCACCGGCTCGCTGACAATCCCTGCCACTGTAACATACAACGACACCACCTACACCGTGGTACGCATCAGTGAGCATGCCTTCTATAACTGCACCAACCTCACCTCTGTCACTATCCCCAACACGGTGGACTCCATCGGCGAATGGGCCTTTGCCTATAGCACCAATCTCGGCTCCGTGACCCTCGGCATCGCCGTTACCACCATCGGCTATGGTGCTTTCTATGGCTGCACGGGTCTCTCGCTGTTAGTCATCCCCGACTCGCTCACCACCATCGGCAGCCACGCCTTCTCCATCCCCAATTGCCACGTGTCGGCAGTGTCCATTCCCAACACCGTCACCACGATTGGCGACCATGCCTTCTCCGGCTGGGGCGACCTCACCACACTTACTATCCCGCGGTCGGTGACCTATATCGGCGACTGGGCTTTCGCCGCCTGCACCAGCCTTGCCACGGTGAACTTCTATGCCGACAGCTGCATCTATATGGGCAGCACCACGGCCCCGGTCTTCGACAACGACATCAATATCCAGACCCTCCATATCGGCAATACGGTCAAGACCATTCCGGCCAATGCCTTCTACGGCTGCAGCGGTATCAGTACGGTGACCATTCCCGCCTCGGTGTCCTCCATCGGCAGCCATGCCTTTGCGGGTTGCAGCGGGCTGACCAGCATCACCGCCAAGCGTGCCGTGGCCCCTGTGGCGGGCGACAATGCTTTTGACAACATCCCGGCCTCGACCCCCGTGTATATCCCTTGCGGAAGCACCGCCTCATACGCTTCGCGCTGGAGCCACTTCACTAACTTCGTCGAGGTGATGGACGCCCATGTGTGGGTGCGCTCCTCGGATGCCGCTATGGGCTCGGCCAGCGTGACGGTGCAGCCCACCTGTGCCGCTCCCTCCGCCACCATCGTGGCCACCCCCAACGCTGGCTACCTCTTCGCCCTGTGGAGCGACGGCGACACGCTGAACCCGCGCACGCTGACGATAGACAGGGACACGCTGCTGACCGCCCTGTTTGTGCCTGTTCCCGACACCGTCGTCAATTATGACACCATCGTTGTGCACGACACGATACTGATTCACGACACCACCATCGTCAACAACTATATCCATGACACCACGATAGTGCATGACACAACGATAATTCATGACACCACTTTCGTTGATGTGTATGTCCACGACACTACCATTGTCCATGACACTGCTTTCGTAGATATATATATCCACGACACCACTGTCGTCAACAATTATATCCACGACACGACCATCGTCCACGACACCACGTACATCGACGTGTATGTCCACGACACGACCATCGTCCATGACACCACATATATTGACAATTACATCCATGACACGATAACGGTCGTGATGCCGATAGACTACCATACACTGACGCTCATTTCGGCACAGCCCACCATGGGTATAGTGGTCGGATCTGGCACTTACAGCGACAGCACCGAGGTGGAGATTGCCGCCGTGGCAATATGTGGCTACCACTTTGTGGAGTGGAGCGACGGCAACACGGAAAGCCCTCGCCGCCTGACTGTCACTGAAGACATGGAGTTGACGGCCACCTTCGATAGTGATGAGGTGGGCATTACTGACGTGCCTTCCCCCGATGCCAATATCATGGTTCAGGACAATGTCATCACTGTGAGAGGTGCCGAAGGGAAGCGTGTGCGCATCTTCGACTCCGTGGGCCGGCTGCTCAGCACCGCGCAGACCGCTTCCGAGGTCCAGCACTTCCGCATGACGGTGGCGGGCGTCTACTTAGTGCAGGTGGGCGACGGCACCGCACAACGGGTAGTGGTAGGGATAACACGCTAACACATTCCAATCCGAAACGTGCGTAACCATCAGCCGGTTGCGCACGTTTCTTTTTTTTGTGTTCCGACAGGTGCGGAATGCAATTCTATATAAGGGAACTTCTATAAATTGCCCCGGAGGGGCAAACTT
>DEKU01000027.1 GCA_002354035.1 Bacteroidales bacterium UBA2714 | reverse complement strand
GCCATCGGCCTGGCTGCCTACCGTGTAAACCTCGCCACCGGCCAGATGACCCTCCTCACCCCCGCCAAAGGCACCCACTCCGTGGTCATCAACCCCAAGGGCACCATGCTCATCGATGTCTACAACAGCGTCGAGAACCCCGGCTGCGCCCAGGTCATCGACCTCAAGAAAGGCAAGGCCGTCACTACCCTCTTCCAGCTCGACAACCCCATGGCCGACTATGCCATGCCCAAGATTGAGATGGGCACCATCAAGGCTGCTGACGGCGTCACCGACCTCCACTACCGTCTCATCACGCCTCCCAACCGCAAGGCCGGCGAAAAATATCCCACCCTCGTCTACGTCTACGGCGGTCCCCACAGCCAGCTCGTCACCGACACCTGGCTGGGCGGTGCCAACCTATACTTCCTCTTCCTCGCCCAGCAGGGCTATGTTGTCTTCACCCTCGACAACCGCGGCACTGACAACCGTGGCTTCGAATTCGAAAGCTGCACCCACCGCCACCTCGGCGAAATCGAAATGGCCGACCAGATGGAAGGTGTCAAGTTCCTCCACTCCCTGCCCTTTGTCGACAAAGACCGCATGGGTGTTGAAGGCTGGAGTTTCGGTGGCTTCATGACCATCACCATGAAACTGGCCCACCCCGAAATCTTCAAAGTCGGCTGCGCCGGTGGCCCCGTCATCGACTGGAAGTGGTACGAAATCATGTACGGCGAGCGCTATATGGACATGCCCCAGGAAAACCCCGACGGCTATGCCAAAACCTCCCTCCTCGGCAAGGCCAAAGACCTCCAGGGCCGTCTGCTCGTCATTCACGGGGCTGAGGACAACACCGTCGTCTGGCAGAACAGCATCGAGTTCATCGACGCCTGCATCAAGGCTGGCAAACAGGTGGACTACTTCATCTACCCCCACCACGAGCACAACGTCCGTGGCTACGACCGCATCCACCTCTACGAAAAGATGTTCGACTACTACGAGACCTTCCTGAAATAAACATTCCCCTCCACCCATACCGCAGAGCCGGACCCGCTGGTGCTCAACCCAGCCCGTCCGGCTCTCCCTTTTAAGCCCCGTCCGACCCCGAAAACCTGCGCATTCTCCCAGATTATCCCCCACAAAAACCCGCGCATTCTCTGAGATTTTCGCATTCAAAAACCCGCGCATTCTCTGAGATTTTCGCATTCAAAAACCCGCGCATTCTCAAAAAATGTGTATCTTTGCACCATGGTATACAAGCGGAAAATATACGATAAGTTGCTGGATTGGAAGCATAAAAGCAATGGTAGCAAGGCTCTTGTTATAGAAGGTGCCCGCCGAATAGGCAAGTCCACCATTGTAGAAGAGTTTGCCAAGAGGGAATATCAGTCGTACATACTGATTGATTTCAATGACGCTTCGCAGACGGTAACGGATTGTTTCGAGCGCTATCTGGGCGACCTGGACACCTTCTTTATGATCTTGAGTGCCGAATACGGTGTGCGGCTTCATAGCCGGAACTCGTTGATTATATTCGACGAAGTGCAGCGTTACCCCAAAGCCCGCCAATCGGTCAAGCGGCTTGTGAAAGACGGAAGGTATGATTACATCGAGACGGGTTCCCTCATCTCCCTGCGCGAGTCGGTGAAGGACATCACCATCCCTTCAGAAGAGAGAATCCTCCGTATGAACCCGATGGATTTCGAAGAGTTCGCCTGGGCCTTGGGCGAAGAGAGCCTCCTCAACTACATCAAGCAGTGCTTCGAGCGGCAAGAGCCTCTCGAAGGTGGCCTCCACCACCATGCCATGATGCTTTTCAAACAGTTCATGCTTGTTGGTGGCATGCCCCAAAGCGTATCGGCCTATCTCCAGAACGACAAGTCATTCATTGCCGCCGATGTCGAAAAACGCGACATCCTCTCCCTCTATCGGAACGACATGATGCGTATCGGTGCCAAATACCGTTCCAAGGTCATCTCCATCTTCGACCAACTGCCCGCCTTCCTTTCCCAGCATGAAAAGCGGGTCGTCTTTTCCAAAGTGGATGGAGGCGGATATTTCGGGCTGTATGCCGATACCTTTTTCTGGCTTGCCGACTCGATGGTTGCCAACGAGTGCTTCAACTGTGCCGACCCCAATATCGGCCTCAGCATGAATGAAGACCGCACCTTGATAAAGTGCTACATGGGCGACACGGGACTCCTCGTCAGCCATGCCTTCGACGAAACCGAGTTGGCCGACAGCACCCTCTACCGACAGATACTCAATGGCCGACTCTCTATCAACGAAGGTATGCTCTACGAAAATGCCATTGCGCAGCAACTGGTTGCCAACGGCCACCGTCTTTTCTTCTACAATCACTACAACGAGCAACTCCATCGCAACGATATGGAGATAGATTTCCTGCTTTCAAACCAGAGCAAGACAAACATGAAACTGTTCCCAATCGAAGTGAAATCGTCAGGCAATTACCGCGCCACCTCCCTTGAACGTTTTGTGGACAAATACCACGAGCGTGTGGCCATGGCATACATTATCCACCCGAAGTCACTGATGAAAAAAGAGAAACTCTTGGCCATACCGCCATATATGACCATTTGCCTGTAAGGACATGCTTAGGCGGTAAAAACCCGCGCATTCTCTGAGATTTTTTGCATTCAAAAACCCGCGCATTCTCAGATTGGCTGTTTTTGCTGCCTGAGAATTGCTCTGTATGGTGTTGGTATAGAAGGAGGAAGCCAATACTCGTTTTTCCCCATCGCTGGATGCTAATATTGGGATACAGAAAGAGAGCCATGAATCGGCTGTCGCCTATGATTCTTGGCTCTCAAGTATAGCCCTAATGCTGCAAAGGGTTAGTTCACGTCTTTAACAAGACGAACAAAAGTCCTGGAGGAACCATCAGTAGTAAGTTCCACACCTGATGAAGTATAGGCTGAGATATAAAGTTGGTATACTCGATTTCCACTATAACGTGTCGATGTCCAATAATGGCTGCCGTCATACAGAAATACTGCTCCAGCCTCTTCCAATTGTTTCCATTGCTGAGTAGTGTATCTATTCAATACGGTGCCGCTTAGGGCAGCCCCTTCGTTGAAATCAATCCCAGTCGGTAGGCTCCAGCTGTCCGGTAGAAGGATTAAGCCGTAGTATCCATTAATATTGGCAATGCCCCATTTTACAGAATAGCCGCGCCGTTGGTTAAGTAGATAGTCCCATTCGTCATAAGAAAGGGTTCGCCACTGCTGTGGTTGGTTGCCACCGTTGAGTATGGCGTTGTACACACCCCAATCAGCATAGGCGTACGGGCCAGTTAAATCACCATCGCTGCTATTACTAAATGCATCATTGTTCCATCCGCTTTTTCCCCAACGAAAATCATCTTTCCATCGTGTAGAATAATTGCTGTTGCCACTACCATCAATGTCGGAACCACGATAGTATTGGTTGTATCTAAAACGCCACGTACCTTCGACTCTGCCTCCATCAGCCACAGTATGGGTGCCAAAAACCGAATACATAAGATTTCCTTGTGAGAAACGTACTTTTTTGGTTGGGCTTACGGAAAACTCACCATTCAATGTGCCAGCATCGGGTACAAACTCCAGGTCGTCGCCACTAAGCGTGATGGTGAAGATACCGCTGCGCTCGATGCGGAAGCTGTGTCCCGAGGTAATGGTTTTAGTACAGACACTGCCGTCGGAAGCGTAAATTTTGATGGTGAATCCTGCTCCGTAGGTGGCAGGAGGTAGAGAAACGTAGAAGTCATGGGCAGTGGTGATGTCCTGAGGGTTGACGATGGAAAGCATCACTTCGGGACTACTATTACCATTGGAAGTGGATACAAGGGATAAAGTGGGCTCACCGTTATTGTAATTTAATTGGTACAACCCCCATTTAGATGAGCCGCCAGCCAATTCTATTCCCACCACACTTTTGCCGGTGGCTTGCAGACGCAGGCGCAGGGCGCCGCAGAGGTTCTTAAACACCAGCTCGCTGTTGCTGGAGCGGGCCATCATCGGGAACTGCTGTAGTGAGCCGTCGGTGCTGGTCTGCACTGGCGGTAGCAGTATCACAGCTTGCCGTTGGGCCAGGCTGGCCGGATAGATGGCGGTATAGGTGGGGTCGCCGGGGTCGTCGCCCTCGGTGAAGTTGAAGGTAGTGACATACTCGCCCACGTTAGTGGTGGTGTAAGTACCCATGCCGTCCGAACCCCACACGGCTATCTGGTCGCCGTCGGTCCAGCGCAGCACGTTCCCGTCCATCAGCACCTTGCCGCTGGCATCGGTGCAATGCTCCACGGTGGCGGTAAACTCAGTGATTCTCGCTCCGTCCTTCTGGCACGACACCAGTGCGACGGAAGCCACGGTGGCTAATGCCACCCCTAAAACATTAATCTTCTTCATGGCTCTGAGTTTTGTGTTACGAGAATAATTCATTGCCGCCTTCGCCGGTTTCAATCAAGCCCTCGCCGGTCTCTTCACCGATAATTTGGCTGCCAGCAAACCCCTTTTCGACGCGGGCTTGCAGCATCTCTACCACAGGTGCGTCGTACACCTGTTTGCGGCGCTGGGCCGCTGCTGTTTCTTCTTGCTTGTGCATAACTCAAGAATTTAAAAACATGGCGGATACCTGCACCATAACTCATTTTACTCAAAACATGCGGGACAATAAAAAAAGAGCGCGGGTATCAAACTCATCGTTTATCCCGCTACCAAGGCTCTCGCATGCCTATTTCCCGAGAATAAACAATGCCGAGCCCACGCTGTGCAGATATACGCGTTGACGCATATTACACACCAATAGGCGTTGGCGTTGTAATACCGTGCGGGAAATAGTGAATTTGCGAGATTCAGGTAGCCGCAGATAAAACGTTCAGCTCAACGTCTTTTTGTTATGTCCTGTCGCCCACCCACTTGCCCACTATGGGCTCGGATGGTTGACATTGCAAATATACACATTTTTTTCATTATGGCGAAGATTATTTCGCAGTCAGCCTTCGGGTGCAGCTGCGAAGACTCGTGAGGTGCGGTACCCAAAAACCAAGCTGTTGAAGTGGCGAAGGCACTCACCGGCCACCACGCTGCCGCTGTCACCATTTGTCCTTCGCACAAGGCCTCAACATGGAAGCCTTTCGAAAGAAAATTTTCGTATTCCAGTCCGTTTAGTAACTGATGTGCGTTGAGTCGAAACCGGTTCCGTCAGGCCTCAATAGCTCTCTACCAGCCATTGCCCGAAGAAGAAATCGCTGACGCGGTAAAGCCCATTGTCCGTTGTCACGATTTCTTTCTCGAGCAGTGCCCTCAATGCCGATTGGACAGAACTGGCCGAGTCCAATGAGTATTTTTTGATGAAGGCTTTTGCCGTGATGGCCTTCACGCCCTTTTCGTGGGCGATGGCCTGAAGAAGACTCTTCTGTTTGGACGACAGCATATTGAGTTGCATCATGTACGTTCCTTCCTGCACCTGTATAATGTTCTCTTGGGCGCGGCCGAGGAGCGGCGTAGTGCATGTCTCACCCTGTGCCGTAAGGGCAAACAGCTCATTCATCAGCATCTGCATATACCATGTGGTGGCATTATAGTCTGTATACACCTGCGAAACCACGTCGGGGTCAATCTGCTTTCCATACTGTCCAAAAAGCCGACAGACGAACTCCGAGTACACATCCAGTTTGAGAGGACCTAAATCCATTAACTGCGCATTCTGGCAGAACGGTCGGGTTTTTGAAAGGAACATCTGGTTGATAGTGTGCTGCTTGCTTCCGCTGAACAGGAAGGTGGTCTGGCGGCAATTCTGTATCATGCTGCGCAAGAGTGCCTCGACGCGATGCTCAGGAAACTCGGCAATCTGCTGAAACTCATCGAGTGCCACAACACAAGGTGTGGATGACGACTCCAAATAGGCAAAAATCTCTTCAAGTGTGGTTTCGGGTTGCTCAATGGCGCCGATGCCCACCTCCAATTTCGGCTCGCCTGTTACAGAGTCAAAACGGACGCCAGCCCGCAAGGATTTTATGTATTGGAAAAAGGTTTCCCAATGTTGGGTTTTCTTCGCCTTCAGCTTTTCGAAAACGCTCCGCCCTATGATGTAGCACATCTCCTGCAAAGATGATGCGGGATAGATGTCGACAAAAAGCGGTGTGAACCGCTCCAGAACGGTCTCTTGGCTGAACAGGTGGTGGATTAAGCCCGTCTTCCCCATTCTGCGAGGCGACACGATTACCGTGTTCCTCCCGTTTTCAATTTGCTTGATGAGAAAGGCAGTTTCCTCCTCCCGGTCGCAAAACAACGCTTCTGGAATACTCTTTGAAATGACGAATGGGTTTTGTATATCGCTGTAGTTCATATCAATGTGCTTTATTGGATTTGTAATTATTGTTTTTTCAATAATTGCAAAGATAATAATTTTTTGCCGATTGGTGGTTTTTTGTTGGTGTGGGCGGGGCGGTAGCGGGCGGGCGCGTGGGGGCGGGCGGCGGCGCAAGGCGACTTTTTTTGCGCTGCGGGGCGCAAAAAGGTTGCCGTTTGGCAAATTATTCGTACCTTTGCAATCCATTATCCAGTCAGGTTATGTTGCAATATATTGCGGACAAGGAACACTATAGCCAGGTGCTGGCGCGCTGCGCGGCGGTGCGCCACGACCTTTGGATTGCCACGGCGGACCTCAAAGACCTCTATGTGGCGGCGGGGCGCGATGCCGAGCCCTTCCTTGCAGTGCTGGACCGCCTGCTGCACTGCGGCGTGGCGGTGCGCCTGCTCCACGCCAAGGAGCCCGGCGAGAACTTCCGCTCCGATTTCGACCGCTCCCCCGGTCTGTGGTCCGAGCTGGACAGGAGGCTCTGCCCGCGGGTGCACTTCAAAATAATGATTTTCGACTGCTCCACGGCCTATATCGGCTCCGCCAACCTGACCGGCGCGGGGATGGGCATGAAGGGCGACGGCGGGCGCAATTTCGAGGCGGGCATTTTGACCGACGAACCCGCGCTGGTGGATGCCGCTGCCGACCATCTGGACGGTGTGTGGCAGGGTGCGCGCTGCGGAGCCTGCACACGCAAGGCTTTCTGCGGCGACCGCATAAGCAGTTCCAAAACTCAATTCAAATAGGAGATAACAATGCAGGATTTTGCAGCCATAGATTTCGAGACGGCCAACGGCGAGCGCAGCAGCGTGTGCAGCGTGGGGGTGGTGGTGGTGCGCGACGGCGCGGTGGCCGACACGTTCTACAGCCTCATCCAGCCCGAGCCGAACTACTACACGTGGTTCTGCCAGCGGGTGCACGGCCTGAGCCGCAGGGATACCGACAGCGCCGAGGTGTTCCCATACGTGTGGGAGCGGGTGGCACCGCTCATCGAGGGGCTGCCCTTGGTGGCCCACAACGCGCCTTTCGACGAGGGCTGCCTGCGGGCAGTGATGCGGGTCTACCAGATGGACTGGCCTGACTATAAGTTCTATTGCACCTGCCGCGCGGCGCGGCGCAAGCAGCCCTGGCTGCCCAACCACCAGCTGCACACCGTGGCCGAAGCCTGTGGCTACCATCTGGCCAACCACCATCATGCCCTGGCCGACGCCGAGGCGTGTGCCGCCATTGCCATCCAACTGTTGTAGTCCCCCTCCCGGGTTGCAGGCCGGAAGGTTGTCCTTCCGCTCTTTCTGCACCGCATAGAGTGGTGTTGTGCGTTATTTTGACACTTGAGAAGAGACTAAATAGAAAATAAATACAAATAAAATAGAAACTAAATGGAAACTAAGGAGCGGACGAAGGAGGGGGGTGGTTACGGTACGGGGTCGAAGCCGGAGCCGCCGAAGGGGTGGCAGCGGAGAATGCGCTTGAGGGCCAGCCAGCCGCCTTTGAGGGGGCCGTGTTTTTTGATGGCTTCGATGGCGTATTGCGAGCAGGTGGGGGTGAAGCGGCAGGTGGGCGGTTTGAGGGGTGAGATGGCGGTGCGGTAGAACCAGATGAGGGCCAGCATGCTTTTGGAGAGGAGTTGGGTGAGCAGTTGGCCGAGGGCGGCGAGGGCTTTGCCGAGTGATTGCCAGGCGGCTGCGGGGGTGTTCATGGGTTGGGTTGTTGTGAGCTGACGAGTTGCCGGGCAATGTGGTGGATGAGGGTGTCGGTGATGCGGTCGAGTTTGTGGTTGAGGGTGTGGAAGTCGAATATCTGGTTGTGGATGTAGTTCAGGGAGAGGATGATGGTGGTGTTGTGGGAGGTGAGGAACTGGTAGAGTTGGGGTTTGTGGGTGCGGTAGCACTCGCGGGTGAGGCGTTTGACGCGGTTGCGGTCGACGGCGTGGTGGAATTTCTTTTTGGAGGTGGCGATGAGCACTTGGGCGGGTATGCCGTCAGGCAGGGTGTTGCCGGGGCATATCATCCAGTGGACGCTGTAGGGGAAGACCATGAATTTTTGGCCGGTGTGGAAGAGGTCGTCGGTGAGCTTTTGGCTGCAGAGACGTTCTTGTTTGCCGAAGGTGTACATGTGTGGTTATTCGGCTTTGGCTTTTGATTCGGCTTTGGGCGGGGTCTGTGCTTCTTTGGCGGCTATGCGTTCGGCGCGCCGTGCGGCGGCCTGGGCTTTGCGTTCTTCTTGGAGTTGTTTGTATTTAGCTTTGTTGGCGAAGACGGATTTGGTTTTTTTGGGGGTGCCGGTGGAGGTGGTGGTGGTTTTGTGGGTGGTGTCTTTTTTGAGTGCGGTAGGGCGGGAGATGACTGATTCGTCTTGGCCTTTGCCGGTGATGTAGTTTTCGATGGCCATGGCCATGGAGGGTGAGGCTTTGGTGGGTGCGGCGATGGCG
The DNA here is from genome assembly GCA_002354035.1 of Bacteroidales bacterium UBA2714. Classification (GTDB taxonomy): domain Bacteria; phylum Bacteroidota; class Bacteroidia; order Bacteroidales; family P3; genus Colimorpha. The sequence goes on along the minus strand of DEKU01000027.1, from coordinate 20,181 downwards.
AGTTTGATGCCGGCGGCTTTGAGCGCGGCATGGGTGGAGGTGCCGAAGGCGGCGATGGTGACGGATTGCTCGGCTATGTTGGGGAAGCTTTGGAGGAGTGAGCGGACGCCGATGGGGGAGAAGAGGCAGATGACGTCGTAGTCTTTGAGTTTGAACTGGGTGAGGTCGCGGGGGACGGAAGTGTACATGGTGGCCTTGGTGTATTTGAACTTGGCCTTGTCGAGCATTTTGGTGTATTCGGTTTGTTTTTCGTCGGAGCAGGGGAAGAGGAATTTCTCGTCGCGGTGTTTGGAGAGGATTTCGATGAGGTCGGCGAAGTATTGGTTGCCGAAGAAGATTTTGCGTTTGCGGTATTGGATGTAGTTCTGCAGGTAGTGGGCGATGGCCTCGGACGAGCAGAAATATTTCATGGTGTCGGGTATGTTTTCGCGCAGTTCTTTGGCAAGGCGGAAGAAGTGGTCGACAGAGTTTTTGCTGTTGAAGATGACGGCTGTGTAGTCGACAAGGTGTATGCGGGATTTGCGGAATTCGGACACGGAGAGGCCGACGACTTCGAAGAATTTGTAGAAAGTGATGTCGACACCGTATTTTGTGACTAAATTTTTGTAAGGAGATTTCTCCAAATCGGCGGGTTCGGGCTGCGAAACGAGGATTTTTTTGATTTTCATGAATCTTGAACTATTTTCTCAACTCTCTAACTATAAATATAATACGACCTTTGTTACTACAATTATCGGTACGATTTCGAGGATGCAAAGATAATAAAATAAATAGAATTTGGGTGTTTTTGCATTTGTTAAAAATAGTTGCAGTCCCCTGAGGAGCCTGACGATGAACAGGAGGGCGAGGAGGGCGAGGAGGATGTAGAGGAATGTGGTTCCGACGCGGTCGGTGTAGAAGATGAAGAAGGCGAGGAGAGAGGCGACGATGCCGTAGAGGAGGTGGTAGATGTAGTTGCTGGAGAGGTAGAGGTGGATGGCTTCGTTGTTGTCGAAGGCGTTGCCGAAGAGGCGGAAGATGGCGTTGCGGAGGTAGTAGATGCCGCAGCAGCTGAGGAGGATGATGAGGTAGTGGAGTATGTTGAGCCAGAGGTTGGAGACGTTGGGGATGAAGGAGTGGTAGGCGATGAGGGAGATGGGGAGGAGCATGAGGGGGGCGATGATGGCTTGGTCGGAGGCGTGGGTGAGGTTGGAGTCGCGCAGGAGGCGGTCCATGGAGCGGGAGTTGATGGCGGACTGGAGGAGGTCGAGGAGGCCGATTTGTTTGCTGCGGAGGAAGGCGTTGATGAGGAAGAGTGAGAGGGCGATGAAGATGAGGAACCAGCCGGGGGTGCCGTGGTGCTGGATGGGTATCTGATGGGTGTGTTCGACGGGGAGGAGGTGGTGGGTGAAGAGGCTTTTGTGGAGGGTGGGTTCTATGCGTCCCATGGGTGTGAAGAGGGAGTCGTAGGCACAGAGGGTGCGGAGGCTGTCGGCGGTGGTGTCGGCCAGGAGGGTATAGGGGGGCAATGTGTCTGTCTGCAGCATGGGGCTATCGAATAACTGTCATTTTTTGTATGTATGTTCCGGCGGGGTGACGCAGGATGAGTGTATAGGTGCCTAAACGGAGATGTGCGGTTGAATATTGTGTGGAGGTGGCTTGTGGAGGGATTTTTATTTTGTCGATGGTTCGTCCGAGGTTGTCGAACAGTGTGATGGTGCGGGGTGTGGGGCAGGGAGGGGTGAGGAGGGTGATGCGCGTGGAGGCGGGGTTGGGACAGATGGTGAAGTGGGCGGCGGGGAGAGGGGAGGGGCTGGGGGGAAGGGCGAGGAGGCTGTCGGCGCGGGGTGTGCCGGAGGGTTGCTGCCAGAGGGCGAGGGGCAGTTGGAGGTTGTCGATGCGGGCGCAGTCGTCGTGTTGGCTGTCGGAGTTGTCTTTTTGGTAGACCCATTCCAGCCGGTGGTGGCCAGCGGTTATGGGTCGGGAGTAGTGTTGCCAGCCGGTGTTGCCGCTCCAATAGGCGCGTCGGCGGCCGTCGACGAGGAAGTGGAGCCAGTCTTTGGGGTCGCTGGAGAGGTTGTAGTCGAACGAGAGGGTGTCGTCGGCAAGGATGTCGACGTCGAGTGCGAGGACGGACTGGAGGGAGTGGCCGATGGGTGCGGAGCGGGCGCAGGAGAGGCCTTCGTGGGGGTTGAGGGAGTCGATGACCCAGGGGTAGAGGTTGGGGTGTAGCCAGGGGAGGTTGCTGAAGTCGGCTGTCTCGAAAGGTTCAGTGGTGCGGAGGGCGGTGAGCCAGTAGGAGTAGGTGTGGTGCCAGTTGCCGTGGTGGGGAGTGAGGGCGATGTTGAGGTGTGAGAGTTGCGAGGGAGTGTGGAAGGGGATGGTGACGGTGGCGGGGCAGGGGGCGAGGGTTTGGGCGGCGTTGTGCTGTATGGCGTAGCGCATCGAGTCGGCCGGGTGGGCAAGGGTGAGGGAGAGGAGATAGTCGTGGTCGGGCAGGAGCTGGCGGCAGGGGGTGAGGTCGGGCATGAGTATTTGCATTGCAGTGAGCTGTGGTCGGTGGTCGGGCAGGGGAGCGGAGATGCGTAGGGTGGTGTAGGTCTGGTTGGTGCTGTCGCTCAGTTGCAGGATGGCCGAGAGGAGGGGTTCGAAGCCCGGTGTGGAACCGGCCAGGCTGAGTGTGACGTGGGTGTCGGCCAGGCTGGCGAGGGTGGGGATGGGACAGGCGAGGGGAGCGGGCAGCTGGAGGCCTTGGCTGTTGCCTTGGGTGAGGAGGAGACTGTGGTCCACGGCGGTTTGTTGCCCTTGGTTCTTGATGTGAAGGGTGAGAAGAGAGTCGGTGGCGTGGTAGTCGGCCAGGGCAAGGAAAGGACTGTACGGTCGATAGATGGTGGGATGGCTGGTGGCGCTGATGGCTTCGGGCAGTGTGGCTGTAAGGATGAGGCTGTCGGTGTCGAGAGCACGGCAGAGGTGCAGGGTTGCCATGCTGTCGGCCGAGACGATGGCTGTGCCGATCAGGAGGGTGTCGACGGTGGCGGTGATGCGGGCGTGGGGAGTGGCGCGGAGGGTGATGGCGGTGGCACCAGCCATGATGCTGTCAGGTGCTATGAGGGCGAGTGTGTCGGGGTGGGTCCAGAAAGGAATCAGGGAGGGGTCGCCGAGCAGGGAGTAGATTTCCCAATAGAAGGCATCGAAGGGCGATCCGGCGTAGGTCACTGCGCGGCAGCCTTGGTGGAGCATTTGGCCCAGGGTGGTGCCGGAGGCGGGGAGAGACTGGAGGGCGTTGGCGGGGATGATGAGAGAATCGAAGGCGCCGGGACGGAGGCTGTCGAATGAGGGGGTGAGGGAGGGGGGATATTTGGCTCCTACGGCCCAGTAGTAGTCTTCGTCCCAGAGGGTTTCGTTGGTGGCTCCAATCACCGCCACGGCTCCACCTTGGGGCTGGCGGAGCAGCTCTTCACCAAAGCAGTCGCCCGCAAAGGCGTTGGAACGGCAGCAGTTGTTGATGAAAAGGGTGGGGACGGGGTTGTTGAGTGACGGGAGGTCGACGATTTTGAGCGAGGGGTTGGTCCACCCTTGGGGTGTGCAGTGGGCGGTGTAGTTGACCATTAGGTTGCGCTGTCCCAGCGCGGCAAGGATGCTGTCGCGTAGCGATGCCGAGGCGGGATTGTGGAAACAGACGGTGTCGGCCAAGGGGCGGTGCAGGGCAGCGAGGTGCGAGAGGTAGTGGACCTGTCCGTTGGTGGTGATGGGTGCCGGGGTGCGGCTTTCGCTGCCAGCTATGAGCAGCAGTTGGTTGTAGAGCGAAGCGTAATACCCCTGCTCGTAGCGTATTACTTTGTCGGCCACTTGGGCCAGTTGGTCGGGGTCGGAAACGGAGAAGCGGCCTATTTGAGCCTCGGGCAGGTAGTCGCCGGTGTATTCGGCATAATAGAGGTCGGTGGAGTGGTTGTTGAGCCCAGAGGGGAAATGTTTGCCCCTGAAGGCTGGCAGGCGGTCCACGTCGCCCACCAGCAAGATGTACATGGGGAGGTGGGGATGGGAGTGGTAAAAGAGAGAGAGGGTTGAGCGGATGCTGTCGGGGTGGGGTGTGGCGGGCGAGAGGGGGTGGACGTGGAAGCCTTGCTGGCTTTTCCATCGAATGAAGGGATGGAGAGCGGGCAGGAGGTCGGTGGTGGTGACGATGTAGAAATGGCCCGCCGACGAGTCGGGAGGGAGATGTTTTGAGGAGTGGGGAGAGGGGGGGAAGGGGGCGGTGCGAAAGGCCGGAGTGACGGCAGTGCCGGACTTAGTGATATATTGTTGTGCGCTGACAGATAGTGTCAGCAACATGGTGCATATCAGGGCGAAAGCCTTTGTTGAGAAGTGGTTTGTGTACATTTTCGAAATGCAAAAATAGAGAAAAAATGCAAGATAATAAAAAAAAAGTGTATTTTTGCATTGCCGTTCTGTGTTTGCATCGAGGTAGAAAGGAGAGGGTTGTGCGAGGGGCGAGAAGAGTCTGTGATAGCTTTTGGAGTGAAGTGGGAGGCCCGTGGGGAGAGGTGCAACGTTCGGTCCGGGCAAGTTTGTTGCAAGATAAAACAATGTAAAACATAACATATTATGAGACGTTTAAGACTATCATTCCTTTTGGTTGCGGCGCTGATGCCTTTTGCCGCAGGGGCTCAGACGCATGTCTCCGATTATGTGTACAGTACCTACACTTCGATGTTCAGTTCGATTGAATCGACGGGGACAGAATTGTCAGAGTTGAGTTTTGCTAATATGTCGACACAGCTGATTTTGCCTTTCACGTTTTATTACGGGCAGGACACTTGTAGCATTGTCACCCCCACCATCTTTGGGCAGATAGGCATTGGCACGGCAAACCCGAGTACGAGCCCGAACGTTTATGTCCCCAATATGAGTGTCATCGCCCCATTTGCACATGCATTCGATGGGTCAACCGCATTCGATGTCTTTTACGAAGAGAGAGGCAGTGCCCCCAACCGCAGTGTGGTGATTGAGTGGCACCTATCTTCGGCCGACACAAGTGTCCACACCAACATCCGTTACCAAACAGTGCTGTATGAGACGGGTGACATCGAGATGATTTACGACACGTGCGAAGTGGCCGACACATGGGGCGTGTATGTCTATTTGCGTGAATATAGCGCCAACGCCTTGGTCGCTCTTTCTGGCACCTGGGCATCGCCGTCGGTTCAAACGGTCGCTCCGGGAGGTAGTCCCAACCTGATTCAGCTTAGTCCTACCAGCTCGCCGCAGCAGGGGTTGACACTGATGTTCTCCCGTGTGGAGTCGAACTGTCTGCGTCCTCTCAATTTTATATGCCGTTCGTTCTCGCGTCCGGACAGTGTCTGTTTTGGATGGAATGCCGCACTGGGCACCAGCCAATGGGAGTTCCGCTATGACACCATCGGCACCCCGGTCGACAGCATGCGGAACAGTGTGACGTATCTGACCGACACGTTCTATGTATGCACCACAATGGTGGCCGGTGGCATTTACGACGCCTACGTCCGCACCGACTGTGGCGGTGAGATGAGTTTCTGGGAGGGTCCCGTACGTGTTACCCCCGGTTCCTACAACATGCCCGCTACGGGTATGAACACCATCTATGCTTGTGGCGGAATGATATATGACAACGGTGGTGCGACGGGGAATTATTCCAACTCGTGCAACTCCACCCTTATCATAATGCCCTCCTCGCCCGACTCGGTGGTGGTGGTTCAAGGAACGTACCAAACCGAGCAGTGCTGCGACCATATTTATATACGCGATGGTTCCAGCCCGTCGGCACCGCTGCTCTTCCAAGGGGAGGGCACAGGCACTATCCCCCAAATCGCATCGGTCAGCGGGCCGCTGACGATAGTCTTTGTGTCGGATGGCAGCGTGGTGTCGAGTGGTTTTGCCCTTCAAGTCTCCTGCCATGCAGCGCCCCAGTGCCGCTATGCCAATGAAGCCACAGTGTCGAACATTGCTGGCACTTCGGCTTTAATGCATTGGAATATGGTGGGCACCACCGGTATGCCGGACTACTTCATCGTCAGTCTGCGCAACCGAGACAACCCTGAAATACCTCTTTTTGAGGACACCACAACCAGCTTTGACTACTTCTTCACCTATCTGGATCAGCTGACCAACTACACCGCCTACATCTCCACCTACTGCAATGGCGACACCATCTTCGGCGACTCAGTCCAGTTCGTCACCCGTGCGCGCGCCGGTGGTATGTCCGACCCCTCCGGCACCGGCACTAACCAAACCAATGGGGTGCCCGTCATGTCGTCGTGGGGCAACACCTTCTGCCAAAGCATCTATACAGCTGAGGAGCTGACAGCCATGGGTGTGGAACCGGGTCCCATCCACGGTGTCACATACACGTGGAGTACGGCAGGCAGCTATAACAAAGAAATAGTCCTCTTCATGGGCCATACCAACAACACGGTCTTCACCTCCACGTCCCCCCTCACCGGCAGCATGACCCAAGTCTACACCGGCACCCGCAACACTACCGATGTGGGCCTTCATGAATATTACTTCGACACACCTTTTGTGTGGGACGGCGTGCACAGCATTGTGCTGACATCTTTTGTCAACCAGCCCGCCGGTGCCTCCCACTACAGCTCGGGTTTCTATGGCTACAGCACGTCCTGCGGTCGCAACGCGTCCCTCTATGCCTACAAGGACAACACCGCATACACCACTTCCAACCTCTCCTCGTCCTCGTTCTATTACAGCACCTCACGACCCAATGTCAACTTCATCGTGCCGCCCGACACTCTCGTCACCTGCGTGGCCCCCAATGTGGTGCTAACCGATGTCCTCCCCAACAGCGTCAGCTTCCGCTGGGCTCCGGGCTATCAAGAAACCTCGTGGGACATCTACTACAAGACCCAAGCCGACAGCGTGTGGACCACAGCATCCCTCATCGTGTCCGACTGGTATTTCACCATCTACGGCCTCACTCCCCAAACCGACTATACAATCAAGGTAGTGCCCGAATGCGGAGGCGACAGCATTGCGGCCACCCTCAATGTGACCACTCCCTGCACCGAGTTCACCACCTTCCCCCTCACCGAGAATTTTGAGAACTTCATAGCCACCTCTACCTTTGGCTCTCCCACCCAGCACTGCTGGCATAGAATCACCACAAGCACCAGTACCTTCTACCCCTACGTCACTACCTCTTATGCCAACAGCGGCTCCCGCAGCATGTACTTCTATAGCAACTCGGCCGTCCAGTCCTACCTTGTCCTCCCCCTCATGGGCGAGCAACTCGACACCCTGCAAGTCTCCATGGCCCTCTACAAAACCTCCACCAATTATAACATAAAGATAGGCACCATGTTCGACTACACCGACCTCACCACCTTCCAGTCGATTGCCGAGGTCACCCCGACAGCCAACAACACATGGGAAATGATTGAGGTGCCCCTCCGTGGAGCCAACCCCTCCCACCATTATATCGTCCTTGCCTCCTATGGCGGCACTTCGAGCATATATCTCGACGACCTTGAAGTCAACTATATCCCCACCTGCCCCCGTCCGACCAACGTGACGGTCACCAACGTCACCGCCAACTCCGCCACAGTCCACTGGTCCGATCCCGGCGTCAACTATTTCGAAATCGAATACGGCCCCGCTGGTTTCGCCCACGGCACCGGCACCATAGTCACCAGCGTGGACGACAGCGTCAACCTCTACGGTCTATCCCACTCCCGTATCTATGACATCTACGTGCGCGGAGTCTGTGTCAATACCGACACCTCCAGCTGGTCCTTCATCGCCAACTTCAACACCCTTTGCGGCGACATCGACAGCCTTCCCTTCCAAGCCTCTTTCCGCTACAACCGCACAGGCTCCACCTCCAAGCCCTATTGCTGGACATGTGGCGGCTACTCCTCCTATCCCTTCATCGCCGACGTCACCAACTCGTATGACGGCACCACCCACCGCTCACTCAACATGTATTCCTATATTACCTCGCCCGCAACCTATGCCTCGTTGCCCAAACTCGACAGTATATCCTATCCCATCCAGAACGTCCAGGCCATGATGACCGCCTGGTCCAACACCGCAGGCAACTACCTCATTGCAGGAGTCTGCCTGCAGCCCGGCGACCTCACCACCTTCACCCCGGTCGACACTATCGCCCTCACCACCGAGCCCAGCATCTACGACGTCTCCTTCGAGTCAGTGCCCGGTGCCGGACAGTACATAACACTGGTTTCTGACGCCAACGTCTCACCCAACAACGTCATCAACAGTTTCTACCTCGACAGCATCCGTGTAGAACTGGTGCCCTCCTGCCAGACCCCCAACCGTCTGGAATCCGTCAACACCACCCACAACACCGCCACCCTGGGCTGGAACCCCCGCTCCTATGCATCCCAGTGGCAGATTGAGTACGGTCCCCACGGCTATGTCTTTGGCACCGGCACCCGTGTCATCGCCACCAGCAACCCCATGACCATCACCGGCCTCAACCCCTCCACCCAGTACGACTTCCGCATCCGCACCATCTGCGGCACCGGCGACACCTCCGTTTGGTCGCGTCAGGTGGGCCATTTCGCCACCCGTCAGATACCCGCGCCAGTCCCCTATTTCTACGACTTTGAGACTCCCGCCGAATGGGAAAACTGGCAAACCAACTCTAACACCACCATCAACTGGTATCGCGACACCGCTGCCGGCGACGGCACTCCCGGCTTCGGCGACACCTCCTTCTACTCCATGTTCATCTCGGCCGACTCCGGCATGACCTACAGCACCGACCTCACCAAAGTAGTGAACGCCTCGGCCTACCGCGACATCGACTTCGGCCCCAGCGACTCCAGCTTCACCCTCTCCTTCCGCGCCCGCGCCGGCGGCACCCCCTCGGCTGGCTACGACGGCCTCATGGTCTTCCTCGTCAACCCCGACATCCCGGTTGTGGCCTCCGATGCCAACATCACCTCGCCCTGGGGCATGGTCAACAACCTCACACCCCTTGTCACCGTGCGCCTCAGCCCCTTCTGGAACACCTACACCGTAGTGCTCGACACCCTCTCCGGTGTGCGCCGACTGGCCTTCTTCTGGTTCAACCAGTCCACCTCCAGTACCCCCTACTCCGGTGGCCCTGCAGCGGTCGACAACATCCGCATCAGCTTTATCGACTGCCCGCGTCCCGCAGGCGTCCACACCACCCAGCTCTCCATGACCTCGGCCACCGTTGCATGGTACGGCCCCGAATCCGCCAACTACCATTTCCTCTGCCGCTCACGTACCGGACAAATTGTCCTCGACGACTACGTCAACACCAATAGCGTCCACCTCACCGGCCTCTCCCCCAACCTCACCTACCAGGTCTACGTCCGCCGCATCTGTAGCGACACCGACAGCTCCAACCTCTCACTCAACTACTCCTTCACCACCAAGCGGTGCAATGAGACCATCTTCGACACCGTAGCCGACTTCGCATCCACCACCACCTCATACTACATCCCCATCAACAACTACTACAGCTACTCCTACTCCCAGCAAATCGTCACCCACGACGAGCTGTCCGGCCCCTCCTCCATCTCCGCCATCAGTTTCTACTACACCAACCCCTCCGCAGCCGTCACCAACAAGACCAACTGCACCATCTATATGGGCCACACCTCCCTCGCCTCCTTCGCCTCCACCAACAACTTTGTCGACCCCGACAGCCTGCGCATCGTCTACACTGGCAGCCTCAACTCCACCCAAGGCTGGAACCGCTTCCTGCTCAACTATCCCTTCGAATACGACGGAGTCCACAACCTCGTCATTGCCATTGACGACAACAGCGACGCCTACTCCGGCACTACCTACACCTTCGGTGTCCACAACACCCCCGACAACAAATCCCTCGCCTTCTACAGCGACGGCGTCAACCCCGACCCCACAAGCCTCACCTCACTCAGCGCCTTTACGGGCACACGTACCACCTTTGCCTACCGCAACCAGATGGCCTTTGAGTTCTGCCCGCCCACCATGTGCCATGGTCCCGTGCTCCTCAACCCCATTATCCGACCCAACGTCGTCACCCTCCGCTGGCGCAACACCGGCAGCTCCTACCAGGTAGGCTACCGCCTGGCCTCCACCTCCTCCTGGATTGTCAACGACCTCGTCACCTACGACACCTTCTACGTCATGAACAACGTCATCCCCAACACCGACTACGTCTACCAAGTGCGCCAAGTGTGCGACAGCACCGGCATCTCCGGCTGGGAAATGGGCCAATTCAACTCCGGCTACATCCCCTGCCTCCCGCCCGAAGGACTCCGTGTGACCTCCGTCACCCACAACAAAGTCGACCTCCGCTGGGATCCTGAAGAAAACAACATCAGCTACCGACTCCACGTCTTCAACAGCTACTTCGACAAATATGTCTCCAGCTACATCGCCCACAAGAGCGTCTCCGGCCTCGATGCCAACATGACCTACTACGCCGCCGTCCAGACCACCTGCCAGGACATCGACGACCCCAGCGAGTGGAGCGACACCATCACCTTCGTCACCGACTTCTGCCCTGACGTCACCAATGTCACCTATTCCAACCTGCAGGGCAACAGCGTCGACATCGACTGGACCGAGGGCGGCCGCGCCACCCAGTGGGAAATCCAGTACGGCTATCGTGGCTTCGACTTAGGCAACGGATTCTCCGTCATCGCCGACTCCCACCCCTACCACCTCGGCGGCCTCATTGGTGAGAACGAATACGACATCTACGTCCGGGCCATCTGTGGCGACGACTTCTTCAGCGAGCACTGGTCCGAACCCATCACCATCCTCACCCCCTTCAGCAGCATCCAAAGCGCCACCGACGATGCTCGCATCCGCCTGGCACCCAATCCCACCAGTGGCGATGTCAGCCTCACCCTGCCCGCCTCGGGCAGCGCCATCCTTGTCGAAGTCATCGACCAGGCCGGCCGCACCCAGCTCACCGCCACCCTGCCCGCTGGCACCGAAAGCACCACCCTCGCCACCTCACAGCTGGCTCAGGGCGCCTACTTTGTCCGTGTCACGGCCGACAGTATCAACGCTATCAAAAAGCTGATAGTCAAGTAACGCTCTGCCCCACCCCACGGTGTGCGGCGTTTCATAACCCTCAGTCGGCGGGGGCGTCCCAACCACAATTGGGTGCCCCCGCCACTCTTTTGCCCTTCGGCGGCAGCCAATGCGCACCCCGTCGGCAGACCTCTGGTAGCACAGTAGTCACCATTTGGCTGCGCCTTCTACGCACATTAACCTACATTTTGTCTATCTCTAAGAGACAATCAAGAGTCAAAATAGAATATAAAGAGAAAATATCAAGCCAAGGCAGGTACGCCCTCGCTGCCCCGAGCGCACCCGCCATGAGCCGTGAATGTCCAGCAAGCGTGCGTTAAATAAAGTTAAGCCATGCGGGTTTCTTTGTACAGGTTAAAAAAAATGCTTTAATTTGCATTGTAAAAATATTTTGTCAATTGGCTTTATATTTCGTTCCAATATGCTGAAAGACATATATATGCTTTTTTTAAAAGCCGATGTTATGAATTGCAATCTTTTCGCACCTAAAGGGGTCGACGGTTGCAAAAGGGCTTTTTTGAGGCTTTCTACTTCCCCAATCTTTTAATTCTTGTGTTCGAAATATATGTTATTGCCCACTTTCAGCGAAAATAGTTTTTGTTATTATGGTAGCACCCCCTCCGGGGTGGCGCCGAGAGTGCCGGGCAGTGCCACCGACTGTTCCAGGAGCTACCGCCCCACGAATAGGAAACAATTCAACACATTTATTAATCAATACTTTTCAAGATGAAGAAACTTCTTATCCCTTTGCTGTTGGCAATAGGACTATTGCCACAGCTGACAGAAGCCCAGACACCGTGCAGTGGTTTCACGCCGGTGCCTTACTCGACAGGGTTCGAGGGGCTTTCGACCGCTGACATGCCAGCATGCTGGTGGCAAGTGGCCTCGGGCAGTAGCAGTGCGTCTACTTTCCCGTCGGCTTACGCCTATGCCAACAATGCCCGCAATGGCGGTGTCTACTTCGAGTTTGAGAGCAGCAGCGGACAGACCGAGATTGCCGCTCTGCCCGAGATGGAAAACATCAACCAGCTGATGTTGACGTTCTACGCTTCGGTGATGAATGTCAACTTTATGCTTGAGGCTGGCGTGATGGAGGACTCCACCTTCGTGCCGGTCGACACCGTGCAGCTCACTGCTGGCAGCGGTGGCAACTGGCATGGCTCGTACTACCCCTACACCGTGTTTTTCAACAACTACTCGGGTTGGGGTTCCCGCATTGCCCTGAGGGTCACGTCCAGCGGCAGCTATACACTGATGATGGACGACCTGACGGTGGATTATATCCCCAACTGTCTCCCCCCCACCAACCTGACGGTGGACAGCGCCAGTGTGGACTGGATTGCCCTCCACTGGACCGAGATTGGAACAGCCACCTCGTGGGTGGTTGAGTACAGCACTACTCCCATTGCCGACTCCCTGCTGGGCACCGGTATCGGAACTGTCCAGAATGTGACGGGCACCCCCGCCACCACGCTGAACCTCCTCGACACCGCCACAGGCTATTATATCTATGTCTATTCCGACTGCGGTGAATACAGCACCGCTATCTCTACCCAGGCTGCCACGCTGAGCGGTTTGCCCGCCACGGTGCCTTACTTCTGCGACTTTGAGCAGGCTGGCCCCAACGGCTGGGAACTGCTTAATAATGGCCAGACCAACCAGTGGGTTGTGGATTCGGCCACCAGCAATGGCGGCAGCCGCAGCCTCTACGTCTCCGACAACAACGGCGTCAGTAATAACTATACTATCACTTCCTCTTCGTATTCGTTTGCTGTGCGTACCATCACGCTGCCCACTGCTGGCGAGTATTCCTATAGTTTCGACTGGAAAATGGCAGGTGAAGGCTGTTGCGACTTTATCCGTGCGGCTCTTGTCCCTGTCAGCACTGATATTACCGCTGGCAGCTATTGCGGATTCAGCAGCACAAGCGGAGTCCCCGCTGGCGGCATCGCCCTCGATGGCTCTTACCGGCTTAACCAGCAGTCCAGTTGGACTAACCAGTCCGGCACATTCATTCTCACTACCCCCGGCACGTATAATATTGTCTTCCTTTGGCGCAACGACGGCAGTGTGGGCACTCAGCCCCCTGCGGCTATCGACAATGTGTCGCTCAGAATCAATACTTGCCCCACCCCCTACGGGTTGACAGCCAGCAATGTGAATCCTACAGAAGTGACGTTGGCATGGCATGTCTTAGGCACCGAGTCGGAATGGCAGATTACCTATGGCGACCAGGTTGAGACTGCGTACGACTCGACTGTCACTATCTATGGCCTCACCCCCGACACCACCTATCAGTTCCGTCTGCGTGCAGTGTGCGGCGACGATGACACCAGCAATGCCATCTCTATCAATGTTACTACTCCTCCCACATGCCCTGCCCCCACCGATTTTTCCGTCCTCAGTACGAGTGGCGACTGGGTGGAGTTTGGCTGGCACACCGGTTACCAGGAGACTCAGTGGCAGTTGGCCTACGGCTCCAACGGATTTGTGCCTGACGAGAACAGCACTATTGTCGATCTGTACGACACTGTGTATACCCTTACCGGTTTGAGCAGCGACAGCACCTACTCTGTATATTTGCGTGCCGACTGCGGTGGCGAGTATAGTTCGTGGGTCTCGCTGAGCGGCATTATGCCGGGTGCTTTTGTCATGACCCATTCCAGCGACACTCTGCGTGCCTGCGGAGCTGTGATTTTCGACAACGGTGGCCCCGATGGCGGCTATTCCAATAATTTGAACCAAACCCTGGTGGTGATGTCCCCGTCGCCCGATTCCACCCTCCGCATTTGGGGTACTTTGACCAGCGAATCCAACTGGGACTACCTCACCATTTTCGATGGCATTGGCACTTCCGGCACTCAGCTCTACGATGCTTCGGGCGAGAACCTCACGGTGGGTCCGTTTGTCTCCACTACGGGAGCTTTCACTATCCGCTTCACTTCCGACGGTAGTGGTACCCGTTCGGGCTTTGAACTCCATACCCGTTGTGAGTATCTGAGCAGCTGTGCCCAGCCCATCAATGTGGCGGTCGACTCTGTGTTTGGCGACACGGTCTATCTCTCGTGGCACGACACGGCCATGGTCGGCACTTATGAAATCGCCTATGGCTCTCGAGGTTTCAGCCCTGACACTGCTGAGAACATTGTCAACGTGTGGGGCGACAGCACCTACATGTTTACCGGCTTACCGGTAGGTGTATCTCTCGATTTCTATGTGCGTGCTGATTGTGGCAGCGAGCCCAGCAACTGGTCTGGTCCCGCCTCTGCCACAACTGGCTGGTTCTACATTATGTCCACCTCCGGCACCGACACCATTAGAGGTTGCGGCTACACCATCTACGATAACGGCGGCCCCGATGGCGATTACTCTAATAGCTGCGAAGCCACAGTGGTTGTCTTCCCCTCTTCGCCGGACTCTCTGTTCCAAATACAGGGAACATTGAACAGTGAGAGTGGTTTTGACTTTCTCACTATCTACGACGGTGTCGGCACTTCCGGTACACAGCTTTATCGTCAGTCTGGTTCGGATCTTGTAGTTGGCCCGTTTGTCTCTACCACTGGAGCTTTCACTATTAATTTCCATTCAGATGGAAGCAGTGTCCGCTCGGGCTTTGAACTGCTCACCACCTGTATGGCCCCCCCGCAGTGCGCCGAGGTGCTGGATGTAGCGGTGCGTCCGGGTGTCACCAGTGCCTTGTTGACTTGGAACGAGGGTCAGTTTGGCACCTACAACGGTGCTATGATTGAGTACCGCGAGGCTGGCGACAGCGTCTGGAACCTGGGCCTCACCACTACCGATCATTATGGTGCCTTGACTGGTCTGGACACCCTCACTGCTTACGTGGCCCGCGTCATAGCCACCTGCGACGAAGGCAACGCCAACCCCGTGGAGATTGAATTCACCACGAACCAATATGGCTGCGCCGAGATTGACACTGTCAACTCAGTGTCCGACACCATCGGCAACGGTACGGGTACCAGCAACTATCTTCCCAGCTATAGTACCTACAACTATGGTCTCTCCCAGCAGGTGTACACCGCTGCCGAGATTGGGCACGGCGGCATGCTGACAGCCATATCTGTCATGCCACAGACTATCGCCCAGCAGCGTACATACGAAATCTATCTGGCCCATACCAGCCAGACCTCTCTCTCGGGCTTTATCCATCCGAGCGATATGGTTCGCGTCTACGACGGTGCCCCGCTCACTCTGACTGCCAACCAGTGGGTTACCTTCCAGCTTGACTCGCCGTTTATGTACAACGGCAGTGACAATCTGCTTGTCTGCTTCCGCGACATGACGGGTGCTTGGGTCAGTGGCAACTACTGGTATGCGCACACGCCGGGACAAAACAGTGTGTATGCCTATCAGGATGGTGGCGCGTATGACCCCTTTACCACCACGGGCGGCACCACCACATCTTCCCGCAACAATATGATTTTCGACTTTTTGGCCTGTGCACAGCAGTCCACCTGTCCGGCACCCGTTGCCCAAGTGATGGAAGTTGATGCCACCAGTGTCACCGTAGCCTGGGCTCCCGGCGATGTCGAGACCTCTTGGGATCTCTACTACCGTCTGGTGGGCGACACCAGCTACACCCTGGCCGGCACCACCTCCAACCTCTCCTACACTTTCACCGGCTTGTTCTCCAGCAGCGAGTATGAGTTCATGATTCAGGCTCCCTGCGCTGGTTCTAATGATGGCGCAGCCTATGTGAGCGCTTCCACCACCTGCGGACGTTCGCCGCTGCCCTATACCGAGGACTTCGAGGCCTATAGCGGCACCTTCAGCCGTCGCTGCTGGTATACCGGCTCCACCAATCTGGGTACCACCTATCCCAACCCCACTGTGGTCAGCCTCACCGGCGACCCCAACAAGCTGCTCCTCCTCTACAATGGTGCTTATGTAATCCTGCCCGAAATGGATGCCCCGCTCAACCAGTTGCAGATCCGCTTCAACTTTGTGCAGGGTGGCGACAGTGTGCGTCTCATCATGGGTATCATGGACAACCCCACTGCTCCCATCGACAGCATCCGCGTCATCGACACCCTCATCCGTTCCAACATGGACTCCACCACGGCCTACGTCTATGTCACCTATCCGCTCGACGGCATTGCTGACACCGCAGGTCACCTCGCTTTCTGGGATGCCTTCAACGACAACTACAGCTTCCTCGACAACATCGTTATCGAGTATATCCCCAATTGCTCCAACGTCACCGAAATCACAGCCGGCAACACTACAGCCACTACAGCTGATGTCAGCTGGGCTGGAGTCTCCTCGGCCACGGGCTATATTGTGGAATACGGTCCTCGCGGCTTCGTGCCTGGCACTGGCACCACCGTCAGTGTCACCGGCACCTCCACCACCATCACCGGCTTGGCCAGCGGCATCAGCTACGATGCTTATGTCTACGCCGTCTGCGGAGCCAGCAACGACACCTCCATCGCCCTCTCCAACGTGCGCTTCACCACTCAGTGTGGTGTCTATAACGCCCTCCCCTATGTTCAGAACTTCGAAGGCATAGTCGATCCCGGCGATGCTTCCACCAACATTGTCCCCAACTGCTGGGTCTCCAAAGTGCTGCCCACGGGTTCGGGCAATCAGCCTCACGTAGCCTACATCACCAATGTCAGCCAGGCTCCCTCGCAGCAGTACTGCTTCTACTTCGAAGGCGTAGGTATCGCTGCTCTGCCGGAGATGGGCACCCCGCTCGATTCGCTGCGCATCAGCTTCCACCTCTGGAACGACGATCCCAGCCAGTATGGTCTCATCATTGGTGCAGTCGACAATGCCGACTCCAACTTCGAGGCCTCCTTCCAACCCATCGACACCATCCCCTTCTACGGTGTAGGTAACGAGTTCAACGTAGAGTCTTACCTCAACGGCTACACTGGCAACAGCAACCGCATCGCCATTGCCTCGTACAATGTTGCTGGCAACGCCACGGCCTATCATTACATCGACAATCTGGTGGTCGACCGTGCACCCAACTGCATCGCTCCGCAGCGTGTGCGTACCACCTTCCTGACTGATACTGCGGCCACCCTCGCTTGGACCTTCAGCAATGCACCCAACTATAGCATCGAATATGGTGTCCATGGCTTTACCCCCGGCACTGGTACCACCGTTACCAGCACCGCCAACAATGTAACCCTCATCGGCCTCACCGCCTACACCCAGTACGATGTCTATCTCGTCAGCCAGTGCAGTGCCACCGAGACCAGCGACACCACCCTCTTCACCTTCACCACTCTCCGTGCTGCCCCTGTCACCACCCTGCCCTACCTCTGCACCTTTGCCGACTCTGCCATGGCCATGGGATGGGAACCCGTCAACGGCAGCCAGACCAACAAATGGCACGTTGGCACAGCAGCCCACTACGGCACCGCCGACAACTATGCCATGTACATCTCCAACGATAACGGCACCAGCAATTCCTACACCAATACTTCCAGCAGTTTCGTGTATGCTTACCGCACGTTCATCTTTGCTGCCGGCACCTACACCATCTCCTACAACTGGCAGGCTTATGGTGAGTCCACTTGGGACTATCTCCGTGCTTGGCTTGCTCCTGGCGACGTAGATTTCACTGCCGGACAACTGCCCGACGGCACCACCTCGACCAACACCTATTCCTCCACGACCCCTGCTGGATGGATCCCCCTCGATGGCGGTTCCCATCTGAACCTCCAGTCCAGCTGGCAGACCCGGATCGACGACGCGACAATCACCACTCCTGGTGCTTACCACTTGGTCTTCATGTGGGCCAACGATGGTGGTGGCGGTTCCAATCCTCCCGTTGCTATCGACAATGTCGAGGTCTATCTGAACACCTGCCCTGCGCCGCAAAACATTTTTGCAACTTCGGTAGGTACCACCACCATTGACCTTGACTGGGTTGATATCGCTCCCGCCATATCCTGGCAGGTTGAGTACGGTCCCCAGGGCTATTCCCTTGGCACGGGTACACTCATGAACGTTGTCAGCCATCCCGTCACCGTCACCGGCCTCGACACCCTGACCACGTACGACTTCTATGTCCGTCCCATTTGCTCGGCTAACGACACCGGCCGCTGGAGTGTTACCGCTACCTTTGGAACCTCCCTCTGCGACAACGCCACTACCGTTGCCACTGGCTCTGAGTCGTCGCCCAACACCACCTACTATGCGCCTGTCAACAACTACTACCGCTACACCCTTAGCGAGACCATTGTCGACAGTGCCGAGATTGGTGGACCTATGGACATCGAATACATAGCCTACTACTACGACTACTCCAGCCCCACTACCGACAAAACCAACTGCACCATCTACTTCCAGCCCACTGCCAAGACGGTCTTTGCCAATTCATCCGACGTTGTGGCTCTCGACTCCGCCACCGGCGTCAAAGTCTACGAAGGCCCGCTCAACTGCACCCAGGGGTGGAATTTCTTCCAGCTCGACACCGTCTATAGCTATGACGGCAACGGCAACCTCATGATCATCGTCGACGACAACTCCAACGACTACAATAGCTTGTCCTACGTCTTCCGCAGCCAGCCCTGCACCGGCAACAAGACACTTTACTACTACTCCGACAGCTATGACCCTGATGTGACCAATCCCTCTGGCTTCTCTGGCAGCAAAGGTGTTGCATCCTGGCGCACCGCCATGCAGCTACTCTCTTGTGGCAGCGTCGGTTGCCCCAGACCAGTCATTACCAGTGTCAGCCACACCTACGAGAGTGCCACCATCACATGGTCTGGCTCAGGTGCCAACTACGAAGTCAACATCAAGGAAAGCGCCGCTGCCAACTGGCCTGCCACCGACATAGCAGTGACTGGCAACAGCTACACCTTCAATGGCCTCCAGCCCGCCACCTACTACACCTTCCGTGTACGTAAGGACTGCAGCGCCGACAGCCTCGGCTACAGTGAATGGACTTCTGATGCTGTCCTCACCGACAGCCTGCCTTGCCTGCCGCCCACCAACCTGCATGCCACCGCTGTCACCAATGCCACTGCCACCCTCGACTGGACTCCCTTCGGTGTCGAAACCGCTTGGGACATCCACGTCTGGTTCACCGGCGGCCTTGACAGCATCTACACCGTCACCACGCGTCCTGCCACCATCGGCGGCTTCGCGGCCGGCCTCACCTACAATGCTGCCATCCGTCCGCTCTGCGGCTCGGCTCACAACATTTTAGGCGACTGGAGCGACACCATCACCTTCGCCACCGCCACCTGCCCCGATGTCACTGGTCTCACCGCCAGCAACGTCTCCGCCAACAGCGTGACCCTCAGCTGGACTGCCGACTCCATGGCCCAGAGCTGGACCATTGAGTACGGCTTCCGTGGCTTCGACCAAGGCACCGGCACCACCGTCAACGTAACATCGAACAGCTATGTTGTCACCGGTCTGCTCGACGACACCGAATACGAGTTCTACGTCCGCGCCGTCTGCGGCACTGGCTGGATCAGCGAGAACCTCGCACGCACCACCGCCACTACCCAGATTGGTGAGGTGATTTGCGATGCTCCCACCGGCATCACCACCTCTGTGGCCGACAACGCCATCACCGTCAACTGGACTGCTGGAGAAGGCAACATCAGCTTCGAAATCGAGTATGGCCCCCACGGCTTCACCCACGGCAGCGGCATCACCACCAGCGCCACTACCTCGCCCGCCACGCTGGCCAACCTCGAATACGAGACTCAGTACGACATCTATGTCCGCGCCATCTGCGACCAGAACACCTACAGCAACTGGAGCATCATGGCCACCGCCACCACCGGTCAGCGTCCGTCCGAAGACTGCGATCCTGTCACCAACCTCCTTGTGGAAGAAATCACCGACACCTCTGCCACCATCACCTGGACTCCCGCCGAGGGCACCAGCAGCTGGCATGTCGTAGTGGCCGATCCTCAGGGCAACGACATCACCGACGTCATCTGGGACGAACCTGCCATCGGTATCATCGGTCTCACACCCGGCACCAACTACATGGTCAAAGTCCGCACCAAGTGCGACGATGATAACTACAGCGCATTCGTGTCCACCAACTTCCGCACCACCGGCGGCCAAGGCATCAACGATGTCACCTCCGCCTCCTGCACCATCTATCCCAACCCCACCAGC
>DEKU01000010.1:37438-67758 GCA_002354035.1 Bacteroidales bacterium UBA2714 | reverse complement strand
ACAACCAAAATCAGCAAATCACAGAATGGATGTTTCCGTTATTTACTTTCTATTTTATTTCTGTTTTATTTCTTGTTTGTCTCTTTGAGGTAAATAAAATGTTGTATAAATAGGGGGAAATGTGATGATAAATAGTGGATTAAGATTGGGTTCGGCGCGGTCGCGTTGTCGGCTCCCGCTTGTTGGAGTGGGGAGGTGGATGGGAGTGTTGGGCGGGGCTGAATTGTTAAAAAGTGGTTTTTTCCACACTTTTTTGTATTTTTGCAGGTGCGATAGTAGGGTGGAATTGGGAGGAAAACTATTTATAATTAACTATGTATTAATTTTGTATTATGAAAAATGGTATTTCGATGGTGGGTGGTAGCTGTGTGGAGCGTGCGCGGGGAGCGTATTTGGCCCCGCGTGTCAAGGTTGTTGTGTTTTGTGTCGAGCGTGGCTTTGATGGCTCGGACGGCCAGACAGTGGGTCTGTTGCCCGGCAGGGGCGACATAGAACTGGAGAACCGCACGATGGGCGGCAACTGGGGCGGAGAGAGCGACGAGCATTGGTTTTGATGGTTTAACTACTACTAATTGTTTTTAGTGATGAAAAATAGATTGATGTTTACGGTGGCCCTCATGGGCGGACTGTTGTTGATGGCAGGCTGCGGCAAAGAGCCGGTTGCGGCTGATGTGCCGGAGGGGGCTTTGGTTCTCGAGACTGAAGGGTTTGGCGGCAAGGATGGCTTCCATACCCCCGACCCCTCTCAAGAGGGGTGGAAGACTTCGGTGAATGGGCAGAGTGTTGTGTGGGTCGATGGCGACCGGGTGTTGCTGGGCGGTGTTGAATATGCCGTCACTGTGGCTGGAGGCATAGCATATGTGGCCGATTTCCAGCAGCCCGAAGGGGCGTTTATGGGTGTTTATCCGGCGGGCATGGTGGCTTCGCAGACTTCGGTCACTGTGCCTTCGCGATATGAGTGCTATTACGAGGGAGACCGTCAGGTGCTGAGGCTGCCCCTGTTGGCTATGGCCAATGCGGGTGCAGAGGTGATACGGTTCAGGCATGCCACGGCGGCGGTGAGGGTGCTGTTGAAGAACGACCTCGGGGTGGATGTGGTGCTGGACCGCGTGGTGGTGAGCAGCAGTGGCCAGCTTTGCGGCACGCGCGGAGTGACGCTGGGCGTGGGGTCGCTCGCGGTCGGGGCCCAGTCGGATCCGGTGGCCGCGGACGACAAGCAGGTGGAGGTGGTGTTTGCCGACAGCCCTGTGATTGCCAACGGGGGGCAGGATGTGAGGGAGGTGCAGGTGCCGGTGCTGCCGGTGGCGGACGGCGATATGACTATTGCCGTTTATGCCCACATGGCCGGGCTGCCCAAGGGGGCCTGCACGTTCACGTTCTCACATACGGAGAGGAGCGGACAGCTGGACCGCAATGTGATGATGACGGCACGAATTGATTTGCGACTGGCCAACACGGTGAAGTCGGAGCAGGGGAAGTTCTCGGTGGGGGAAGGTGTGCAGGTGTTCTTTGCGCAGGGCAATTTGCAGTATAGGGCCACCAGCGGGGTTTTCCGCTTTGCCGAGCATCAATATGACGCATTGGGTGACCTCAATCAACATATCGGCTCTGGTTATGACGGGTGGATAGACTTGTTTGGCTGGGGGACGAGTGGGTACAACGACAAGAGTCCCTATATGTCCAGTGAGTTTGACGATAATTATTACGCTGGCAGCATAGCGGGTACGCAATACGACTGGGGTCTGCACAATGCTATTGCAGGGGCTGGCCCGGCCGGCACTTGGCACACCATGACTACTGCCGAGTGGGACTATCTGTTGAACCAGCGCAGTGGCGTTAAGCATTATGCCAAGGTGGGGCTGATGGATGGGTCTGTGTTGGTGGAGAATGGGTTGGTGCTGTTTCCGGACGGGTATAATTACGATGACGGATTGGATGAGGATTTGGTGGATGACCCGGAGGCGAACTATTACCCTGTCCAGCTGGACGTTTGGGAGACGATGGAGGCCCGGGGGGCAGTGTTTCTCCCCACAGGGGGTTACCGAGAGGGTACGAATACGTATGATAGCGAGTCTATTGGCTACTATTGGCCTTCGAATTGGTTGCAGAACGGGGTGAGGCAGTTCCTGTTCAGCAACACGGTTGTTGACCCCAATGCCACAGGGGCGTATGCGCACTATGGCTATGCGGTGCGGCTGGTGAGGACGGCTGAATAGGGCTGCGACTGGCAGAGATTGCATAATGTCCAGATGACTGGATGGCGACAAGGGGGATGGCTGAAGGATTCAGGTGTCCCCCTTGTCTCATTGTCTGCCCGCCGAGGGAATGGGTGACAATTTGTCAGTGTTCGGGGGATGGCGGGCTGTTGGCATGGCGGTTGATAATTACGATGTCGGATTCGCCCACAGCGAAAGTGGGTGGAGAGAAAAAAATTATCAACAAGAAAATAAAAAAATAGAATATTATGGGTAAAATCATTGGAATCGACTTGGGTACAACAAACAGTTGTGTATCAGTCATGGAAGGCAACGAGCCTGTTGTCATCGCCAACAGCGAGGGCAACCGCACCACTCCGAGCGTGGTGGGATTTATAGAGAACGGCGACCGCAAGGTGGGCGACCCCGCCAAGCGTCAGGCTATCACCAATCCTCACAACACGGTGTACAGTATCAAACGTTTTATGGGCGAGACCTACGACCGTGTGCAGAAAGAGATTGCCTCGGTTCCCTATAAGGTGGTGAAGGGCGACAACAACACGCCCCGTGTGGACATCAATGGCCGCCTCTACACCCCGCAGGAAATCAGTGCTATCGTGCTGCAAAAGATGAAAAAGACTGCTGAGGATTACCTCGGAACTGAGGTGACGGAAGCTGTCATCACGGTGCCTGCCTACTTCAACGACAGTCAGCGCCAGGCCACGAAGGAGGCTGGTGAGATTGCAGGTCTGAAGGTGCGCCGTATCGTCAACGAGCCTACGGCTGCCGCTCTGGCATACGGTCTTGACAAGAAGGCTCAGGATATGAATGTGGCCGTGTTCGACTTGGGTGGTGGTACGTTTGATATCAGTATCCTGAACTTGGGTGACGGTGTGTTTGAGGTGAAGAGCACCAACGGTAACACTCACCTCGGTGGTGACGATTTCGACCAGAAGATTATCAACTGGCTGGCCGATGAGTTTCAGGCCGACAAGCACATCGATCTGCGCAAGGACCCGATGGCTATGCAGCGTCTGAAAGAGGCCGCCGAGAAGGCTAAATGTGAGCTGTCTTCCTCGCAGGAGACGGAAATCAACCTGCCTTATATCACTGTGGCCGACGGCGTGCCGCAGCACTTGGTAAAGAAACTGAGCCGCGCAAAGTTCGAGCAGCTGTGCGACGACCTGATTCAGGCCACTATCGAGCCTTGCCGTCAGGCCATGAAAGATGCCGGCTTGAGCAACAGCGACATCAACGAGGTGATTCTGGTCGGTGGTTCGACCCGTATCCCCGCCGTGCAGAAGAAAGTTGAAGAGTTCTTCGGCAAGACCCCCAACAAGGGTGTGAACCCCGACGAGGTGGTGGCTATCGGAGCTGCTATCCAGGGCGGTGTGCTGACTGGTGAGATTAAGGACGTGCTGCTGCTTGATGTCACTCCTCTGAGCTTGGGTATTGAAACCCTCGGCGGCGTGATGACCAAGCTGATTGACGCCAACACGACCATCCCCACCAAGAAGAGCCAGGTGTTCTCGACGGCTGCCGACAACCAGCCTGAGGTGGAGATTCACGTGCTGCAGGGCGAGCGCCCCATGGCCAACCAGAACAAGACCATCGGCCGCTTCCACTTGGCAGGAATTCCGCCTGCACCCCGTGGAGTGCCTCAGATTGAGGTGACGTTCGACATCGACGCCAACGGTATCTTGAATGTCAGCGCCCTCGACAAGGCCACCGGCAAGAGTCAGAACATCCGCATCGAGGCTTCTTCTGGTCTGAGCGAGGACGAGATCAAGCGCATGAAGGCTGAGGCCGAGGCCAATGCCGACGCCGACAAGAAGGCCAAGGAGGAGATTGAGAAGATCAACGCCGCCGACGGCATGATTTTCCAAAGCGAGAAAAACCTGAAGGAGTATGGCGACAAGATTCCCGCCGAGAAGAAGAGCGCCATCGAGAGTGCCTTGACAGAGCTGAAGTCCGCCCACAGCGCCCGCAACGTCCAGCAGATCGACCAGGCCATGGAGAAGATGAACCAGGCTTGGCAGGCTGCCTCGCAGGACATGTACAACGCCCAGCAGCAAGCTGGCGGTGCCAACCCCGGCGCCGGCTTCGACCCCAACAACATGGGCGGTAACCCCGGCCAGCAAGGTGGCAACACCAACCAAGGCGGCAGCGACAACGTCACCGACGTCGACTACGAAGAGGTGAAGTAAGTTTCCGAAATGACAAACAGAGAGTGTGTCTCAATGAGGCACACTCTTTTTTATTCCAAAGGCAATAATATCAAGCAATCTGCGTTACATAACAAAAGAAGAAAGGATTTGATTATGACGACAGCACAGCAAGTAGCGATGAATACTGAGTTATGGCAGAGTATAGGAGCCATAGCAGACAATGATGCCCTAATGCTTCGCCTTACTCGTTATGCTAAGAAGTTGGCAAAAGAGAAAGACCCCTCACTCATGACCAAAGAGGAATTCTTTGCCCGTGTAGATGCAGCTAAAGAAGGACCTATGTACGAACTACATGACGGTGAAACCGTTGAAGACCTGATTAAACGCGTCGTTTGATGGCATACACGATAAAGTATCAGAGGCAGGCAGTCCTTGATGCAGCCAGATTGCAAAAGGACGACCCAAATGCGTTCAAAAAGCTACTGAAACTGGAGGCCGAATTGCGCGAGCATCCGCGTACGGGTACTGGACACCCTGAGCAACTACGAGGTGATCGCTCCAACCAATGAAGTCGTCATATCACTCAAAAGCATCGACTTGTCTATGAGATACACGACACAGAGGTGGTTGTTCTCGTACTCACTGCCTATGGCCATTATAAAGACAAATGATGTATGCTAACTTAAGTTCATGTACAATGCCCAGCAACAGGCTGGCGGTGCCAACCCCGGTGCCGGTTTCGACCCCAACAACATGGGCGGTAACCCCGGCCAGCAAGGCGGCAACACCAACCAAGGTGGCAGCGACAACGTCACCGACATCGACTACGAAGAAGTGAAGTAATACACTGAAATACACTAAATAGAAACGGGTGCTGGATAGATTTCAGCACCCGTTTTTTAGTACACTCAGCATGAGTATCAGTTGACGGGTGCAAGACCCGAGCGGGCTCTAATAGAGGGAATCGCACAGTCCAAGGCAGGGGTGTCCATCGTGAGGTGGAATCTGAAGGAAGCCGGCAGCAAACATCTGGCCTGACGGATAGAATCCACATCGAAGGAGCGGAGCCGTATTAATAACAGAAACGATTGAACCCCGATGATTGCTTGTGTGATTCATTGATATGATGTGGTCGAGAACAGTTTTTGGGCAAGGGACAGTTGTTGTCAGCGTTCGCGGCGGTGGATGATTTTTTGTAGACGGTAGCGATTGCCGGTGGCCGGGCCGATGGCATCGATGAATTGTTGGTCGTAGCCGGGAGTGTCGTAGCCCCAGCGCTGGAATTGGCCAGTCGAATCAACGCGCCGCACCACTTGGTCGTTGTATTTTACGATAAGGTATTTTGCCAGGCGGTCCCAGCGGTTCATCATGCGAGAGGCATAGTCTATGCTCTTGCCATTAAGGTAGGCTCGTCGGTCGCCGGGGGTCATGGTGCTGATGGCAGCAAGGACACTGTCTTGGTCGGCGTAGTAATAGTCCTCCAACTCCTGCTGGGCTTGACGGAGGTCGCCAATCATCATGCTGTAGCGGGGGTATACCATGTTGGCCACCCAGTTGTTCATCCAGAAGGCGGACTGGAAGGAGAACTCGTTGCGGGCATTGTTCTCAGGGCGGAAGGGGTCAGGCACCTGTGTGATGCAACAGTAGAGTGGCACGTAGGCCACCATGTTGGCGTCGTCGCAGTTGAACCATGTGACGCCGCCAATGTCGTCGGGCAGCCACGAGCGCATCTGGCAAGTCATGGTGAAGCCGCTCTGCTGGGTGGAGATGGGGCGTTCGCGGAAATAGGGGGTGCTGTCGGAGGCCTTGAACTGCATGGGCAGTGGCCGTATGGGCATGCCCCAGGGACCAGCGGTCATGTCGGCAGTCATGTCGAGGGGTGTGCCTTCGAAGTGGTCGCGCATGTCGGCCTGCAAGTCGCGGAGGGAGAGCGGACGGTCAGGGGTAATCCAAAGGGGCAGGTGGTCGCATTGGTCGAAGTGGCCGTTGATGTAGGGCAGGTATTTGTCCATTTCGGAAGGGTTGCTGTGGTGGCGGAAAAAGCTCCACACGCGTGCATCGGCATATCGGACATTTTCAAAATCGATGGGGCAGTAGGCGTCGCGGAAGGAGAAAGATGCGTCAGGACCAGAATAATAGCCCTGTTGGCGGGCGAAGGAGATAACATCGTGTGCATAAACGCATTCCACTTCGGGACGGTCAATGTGTTTGAGGTTTTGGCTGCTGAGGCTGCGGAAGGAGCGACGTTGCTGGAGGGGGAACTGGCGGATGCGGCTGAGGTTGGCATGGGCACAGATGCATGAGTCGGGGATGCGCAGGGCCACCCATACGGCGCCCTTGTTGTTGGGTCCCTTTCCGATGATTTCCATAATCCAGGCCTCATTGGGGTCGCAGATGGTGATAGTCTCGCCACTGCTGTTGTAGCCGTATTGTTCCACGAGGTCGGCCATGCAGCGGATGGCCTGTCGGGCGGTGGCGGCACGCTGGAGGGTGAGACGCATCAGGCTGAAATAGTCGAGGAGGCCTTCGCGGTTGACAAGCTCCAGACGGCCATCGAATGTGGTCTCGACGATGGTGAGCTGGTGCTCGTTCATCAGACCCACCACGTTGTAGGTATAGTCAACCTGCTGTACGTATTGCCCGGGGTGTGACGGACCCCAGCCGTGGATGGCTATCTGCTCGCCAGGGGCATGGCGGCCAGCGGGACTGTAGAACAGGGAGCCGGAGAAACCGAATCCGTCGCAATTATAGGTGCACATCACGCTGCCGTCGACCGAAGCCTTTTTGCCGACAATGAGATTGGTGCAAGCCATGGAAGGCAGCATGGCGGCTAAGCATAAGATAAAAAGTGCTGTACGTTTTTTCATGGATATGTAATGTTGTTTAATGGTGACAATGGGGATGACCGGAGAGGGGTCATACTTGGGTTGAGGGGGAATTGGTGGTTTCGGCCGACATGCGGGACAGGGCAAGGAAAAGGGTATCGGCCAGCTTTTGGCGGTCGGAGTGGGGCGACCCGGTGTGGCAGTAGGGGATGGGGGCAGAAACGTGCATGGTGCGGTGTTTGCGGTCCACATAGAGAGGGACGAAGAAGAGTGGACGGCCCGTCTGTCGGTGGTAGAGGTCGCCAAGGTAGGCGAATCCGCTGTAGAACGTGCGTAGCTCGTTGTCGGCCTTGTGCCGTTCGGAAGCCACATCGCCATGATAGGCCTGACGCGAGTGCTCGGGAAAAATAAGGAGGTTCGACCCCTCGGTGAGGGCATCGACGCTGAGCTGAAGAGTTTGCAGCACCTGGCGGGAGCCGTCTTTGATTACAGGGATGGGGTTGTAGTCCTTGATCACGGCGATGACTATGTCGCGGAGCCGGCTGATAATTCGGTGTCGCACCCGGCTGCTCAGATGCAGCGAACGGCCAAAGGTGTCGTAGAGACTATTGTAGCATGCCTCCCGGTCGAGCATGCGGCTGTCTACCCATGGCCGGAAGGCGTCGGGCAGATTGACCGCCGCCATGACCGGACCCGAGATGAAACCATGGTTACAAACATACACCACCGGGCGTTGGCTATCGGACGAGGGTATGTTTTCGCGTCCCTTGATCCGGAGGTGAATCCAAGGATAGGCAAGCGTGATAAGGGTACTGACCAGAAGGCGGTGCTTGCGGCGTCCGGCAAAGATTACTCGGTCATTGATAGTGTAGTTGACCAGACCGGAGAAGAGCATGGAGGCAAGGTCGCACAGCACCACAGGCGGATGCCACAGAATACCCATCACCTGTATCACACCGATGCGGACCAGATAGATGCCCGATGCCGAGAGATTGTAAGCCAGCAGTCGCAGCAGCCGGGCACGGGTGCGCATGCCGCTGATGCGGTCGCGCCACACCAGACGGGAGAAGAGCGTGAAGTTAGTGACAACCGCACATTCGAAAGCCACGACAGGAGCAACTATATACTGCCCCGCGTACGTTGAGAAGAGGTACTGGGAGAGTAGCCATACAATAAGCAGCTCGACCGCCGTCCCTGGCAAGTTGCAAAGCGAGAACCCTATAAAACGGCGCAAGGCCGCCTTGTGCTGGGGCGTCATTGCTGGCGGGGTTTCTTGGGGTCGATGGCGGCATACTTCCGGGCATCGGAAATGGTGGTGGCCAAATAGATGAAGGCCATCAGAACGATGATCACCACGGCGACATAGTCGAGGATGCGCATCGTGATAGTGTGTCCACAAATGGTGTGCGAGTGGCTCAGGGCCGAGAGTGCGGGAATGGCAATCAGCAGCGTATTGGCCAGGATGATAAGCAGACGGAACTCGGTGGGACCAAGTTTGATGTAAGTCAGGCGGAACTCACCTTTCAGGTGGGCGTTGATGCTCACATTGATGGTCAGCACAAGATAGATGGCAAAAGCAAGCAGCGCAAAGTCCAGATGGAGGAACGGGGAAAGACCAGCGCCGATAAACATGAGACCCTCGTTGATGCAGTCCACCGTATGGTCGAGATAATAGCCATATATGGGTCGTTGGCAGTTGTGGACCCTGGCCAACGTACCATCCAGCGAGTCGCCATACCAGTTTACGAACAGACCGAATGAGCTGAGCCACAGCCACTGGACACTATAGTTGGAGAGTACAAATCCGATGGCCACGATAAGGGAGCCGAGGGTGCCAACAGCGGTCAGCATGTCGGATGTTACCCAGCGGGGCTGGCGTTTGGCGAGCCACACGAGGGCTTTCTTTTCCGCTGCGTTGATGAATGAGGTTTGGATGCGTTGTGCTTGGTTCATTGTGTTTAGTGATATTGTTTTGTTATGCTGTTAAAGTTGAGAAGAAATAATACGTGCCACGCGTTCTGTTATTTTTCGGTATATCGGACGCTGGGGCCAGGTGGTGGGGTCGATGTAGTGCGAGGCAGCCTCGTCTCGGAGAAAGAGTTGTTTGATTTCAAGAGCGAAGTCAGTGTCGTAGACAAATGCTCCCACCTCGTGATCCAAGAGGTAGCTGCGAGGATCGATATTCGTCGAGCCCACGTGGGCAACCGCGTCGTCGGACACTATGTTTTTTGAGTGCAGATAACCACTGTCAAAAAGACCGATTTTCACCCCTGCGGCCAGTGCCTGCGACACATACGACATCGAGGCTGGCAGGATGAACACCCCGCGGTCGCTGCGGCCGGGAACAAGAATGCGAACATCCACCCCGCGGCGTGCAGTGGCGCAGAGGGCTTCCATCACCTCAGGGGTAGGAATAAAGTAAGGCGAAAGGAACCAGATATAGTCTTTGCTCTGCTCCAAAAGTTGTATGGTGCGGTGCATGATGGTGGGACCGTTGCCGATAGGACCGGACGAGACAATTTCGATGTGGCGGGAGCCTCGCGGCTGGATGTCGGGAAAAAACTTGGGGCTGTCGGGCAGCACCCCAGTGGCGTACCACCAGTCGGTGAGGAACACCTCCTGCAGTTGAGCCGCCGCAGGTCCTTCTATGCGCATCTGAGTGTCGCACCATGGACCCCAGTCCAGCCCTTCGAGGTAGCGGAGGGCAATGTTCATGCCTCCCAGATAGCCGATGTGTCCATCCACCACCACCACTTTTCGGTGGTTGCGGTAATTGTCCCGTTTGCGTAGAAAAGGAAGCCTTGTGGGACCGAATCCGACCACCTGTATGCCATGCTCCGACAGATAGTTGTAATACCACCGGCTCTTCAGATTGATGAGATGGTCATACATCAGTCTCACGTCGACCCCTTGCTCTGCTTTTCGAATCAAAGCATCTCCGATGCGTTGGCACACATAGTCGGTCTCGAATTTGAAAAACTGCATGTGTATGTGGCTTTCAGCATTGTCGATATCATCCAGCAGGTCGTCAAGCATCGGGTTGAACTCACTGTACACCTTCGTGCTGTTACCCTCGGTGCAGTTAGGGCGCAGTTTGTCATGCAACTCTTTCTGCTGTGAGGGTTTTAGCATGGGCCTCACCGATGGCTTGCTGGTGAGCCATGCAAGCCATATAGCCAAAGCCACAGCTATCGAGGAGAAGATGATACCGAGTGAATTCATCGAGTCGACATTGATTGGGGAATGTAAAGGGGGCTGATACAGTTTCCCAGCCCCCTCGTTTTATAAGTCCGATTGTTTGATGATAAAGAAAGGTTAGGCTTATTTGATGCCCAGTTTCTTCTTGATGTCCTTGGGGAGGGCGTCTTTGTGGACGATGATGTTCATAGTCTTGTAGCGGACAAAGGCCTTGGAGGCATAGAACATGCCGTGATACTCGCCATAGTCGCCCCAGCTGTTCTTCACCATGTAGTATTCGTTACCCATCTGGTCCTTGGCGCAGCCATAAATCAGCATGCCATGGTCGTCGGTGGTCTCACGGTTGTCATAAGCCAGCTGGCGCTCCTCCTGGCTCACCCAGCGCTGGGGAGTGGGGTGC
Source organism: Bacteroidales bacterium UBA2714 (assembly GCA_002354035.1). GTDB lineage: Bacteria > Bacteroidota > Bacteroidia > Bacteroidales > P3 > Colimorpha. Next base: position 56,972 of record DEKU01000010.1, on the reverse strand, counting down.
TTGGCGGCCTCGTCCTGCATCTGCTTGGCGGTCATGCCGGTCCAGTGAGCCATATCGCTGCCCATGATGGATTTGGTCTCGGTGGCGGGAAGCACGCAGAAACCCTTGCGGGTGCCCATGCGGAAACCCTGCTCGCTCACGTCGCTGCCCCAGGCGATGGGATAGCCGTTGGCTATGGCATTGTCGAATATCTGCATCATCTCATCCAGCGGAACGTTGTAGCACTGGGCGTGACGCCAGTTGTCCTGAATCTCGAGGGGGAACTGCTCGTAGAAAGGATGATGAGTGTAGGAGGTGATGCTCACATAGTCGCTGGGGTTGATGCCCAGGCTCTCATAGAAGCTCTTGGGAGTATACTGCTTGCCGTTATAGGTGAACTTCTCAGGCAGCTGACCCAGATACACAGCGTGGGCAGCGCGGATGGCCTTCATGCACAGCAGCTGGCCGTCCTTGTCGCTCTGGAGTTTTTTGAGTTTGTCATTTTTAGCGATGGCAGCCACCATGGCGTCGGTCACAGCGCTGAGCTCCGTGTGGTCGGAGAGGGTGTCGCCGTACTCAACACCGGGACGCATCACCTCTTCGGGTACCAGACCGAAAGTCCGCATGCCGTAAATCACATCGTAGAACGAGCCACCCTGGCTGAAACTGACGTCGCCGCTGGTGCGGATAGCGGCCATGGCGCGGTCGTTGTAGGTGTTCTCGACGAGATACATCTCACTGAAGTCGTAGGTGCCTTTGTTCATACGAAGCAGCTCGGCCTCGATGAATGCCAATCCACTATAGCACCAGCAAGTGCCGGCACGGTGCTGATTTTTGACAGAGGTGACAGGGAGTTCTTTCACTACCGTGAACTTGTATCCCTCATCCTCTTTCTGTTCGGTCTGAGCAAAAACCGTGACGCACAGGGCCATTGCTCCAAGGATAATGAATGCTTTCTTCATGTTAGATATTTTTTAATTAGTATTTTTTCGCGGTGCAAAGATACGAATTTTTTTTCATATATAGCCTGTCGCCCCCTTTTTTGCATTTATTAATACTAAATCAAGTACCTTTACGTTACGGATAAAAAAGATTTCCAGACATGGCAAAACACGAACCAATTCCTCAGATCGAGGGCTTTGAAACCGAACAGCGCACCATCAGCATTGTGGCTGCCAACGTGTGGGCGATGGGAGTGATGGCCATTGCGGCCGCCGTAGGGATGCTGCTGCTCCACTGGGTGAATGCCGATTTCTCGTTCAAGAACGCACCCTTCCAAATGCTGATTCTTACTGTGGGCCTATTTGTGGGCATAGTTGTGCATGAGCTAATCCATGGCCTCACATGGATGCTCGTCACCCATAGCGGCTTCAGCCACCTCCGTTTCGGCTTCATGACGGGGGCTGTCTACTGCCATATCGACGTGCCCATGACCAAGCGCGCCTACGTGACCGGGGCCTTGATGCCTTTGCTGCTGGTCGGCGTGGTGCCGTATGTCATCTCCATCTTCGTCGGCAGCTGGCTGTTGATGCTCCTCGCGGCCATCATGATAGGCTCTGCCATGGGCGATGTGATGATTGTGTGGGCCATCCGACATGAGGATGCTGACACCTTGGTCTACGACCACCCCTCCGAAGGGGGCTGTCTGGTTTATCGGAAAATCACTCCCCAGTAGCAGGGTTGGCCCATCGTGCCACTATCCGGCAACGGGAAAAGTAAAGGCTCCAAGACATCACCTTCACTTTTCCCGTTTTCTTTTTCCCCCCTCCATGTTATGATTTGCCTTCCTGTCTCGTCTAAAAGGGCATGAAACATCAACACAACTCCCATTCTTGACAGCCCAGCACCATGGAAACGACCGAACGCCAATTCATCGAACTCGTCCGCCGCCACCGCGATCTCATCTGGCAGGTGTGCCGTAGCTTCAAACTCAGCCCGGCATGGCAGCCCGAGGATGCCTTCCACGAGGTGCTCTGTGCCCTTTGGCAGGGCTATTCAGGTTTCGACCGCCGCAGCTCTGAGCGCACATGGATTTACCGCGTGGCCGTCAACACTATGATTACGCTCTATCGCAAAACCGCCAACAAACCGGTTCCACAGCCTGAGCAACTGCCCGAAACATCTTACGAGGATGCGGCCTTCCTCGAGCTGGCCCAACTCATCGACCTGCTCCCCGAGCCGGACCGCACCATCGTCACCGCCCACGCCCAAGGCTACTCCTACGCCGAGATTGCACAAATCACCAGCCTCTCGGTCGGGGCTGTGGGCATGAGGCTTTCCCGTGCTTTGCGCAAACTTCGTAAACAATACAATCAAAAATAATATGCGAGACTTTGATCAACAACTGAAAGAATATGGCCGCCGACTGAATGCCCTACGCTATCCCCATTCCGAAGCCCAGCTCGACCGCGAGCTGCGCCAAGTGGTGTGGCACACCCCTTCCGCAGCAGCCCCAACCCCTGTGCGGGTCAGGCTCGTCGGCTCGACATTCAGGAAAGCAGCTGTGGCCGCAGCCGTGGCCTTGGCCATAGCCCTGCCCGCCGTCTGGCTCCTGACCCGCAGCCCGCAGCCCGGCGCCGTCACAGCCGTGATGGTGGGAGGCCAGCGCTTCCGATATGCCTGCAACGACGGCTGTTCGCCCGACGCAACCCTTGTCAAGTTAAACCCAATAATAAATCAAACCCATGAAACAGAAAATCTTAGTAACACTGTTGCTGCTGTCGGTTACGACAGCTTGCAGCCACGAGTCAATCCTTCCGGCAGCCCAGAGCGCGGCCGAGAAAATGTATCACCAATACGCCTCCCGCAGCGGACTTACCGTTGCCGTGGTGAGCGGTTACCCCTCGGCGGGCGACACCGTCAATGCAGTGATGCTGCAAGCCCACGACTGGTCGGCTTGGAATGACCTCCTGCGCGTGTTTGGACTGCCCCACCAGCCCGACTCCACCGTCAAAACCTCATCGGCCATGGTCGCCAATTTCCATCTCGACACGACCGATGGAATCCTTGACAGCCGTTTCGACAGCCTCCTCCGTGCCATGATGCAGGAGCATGGCCTCTCCGACAGCAACATCGTCTTCGGCCATTGTCAGGAATGGGTTAACGGACAGAAGGTCTTGGACTCCACAGTTCGAGGCCGCAATCTCCCCGACAGCAGTATTGTCATCCGGCGTAGGCAGGAATGGGTCAACGGTCAGAAAGTCTTCGACTCCTCATCCATCACCGACGGAGTTCCCTCGCTCGTCAACAACCACTTGGCCCAAGTGACCCTCGACCACGGCCAGACGGGCTACTTCATCCATACCGAGAGCGACGACCAGACCCTCTGGCTCTTCTTCTATGGAAACAGAAATCAATACAACGCAATCCTCAGCCGAATCCAATGGTAGGCAGCAGCCAACCCATAGACTGTCGTAACAGCAGGCCCGACCCCAAGGCTCAGCTTTGCCACAGCCCCATTCCTTCAAGCTTGACAGGCGCATGGCGCAGCGCTCCACCCACTTCACCTCGTCCGACAGACAAGCAGTGTTCGGACCGCCGACATACCTTGTCGCCGACACCGTCGGCCAGCCAACAAAGAGAGGGCAATCCTGCGGGAAGCCCTCTTCTTTTCACACTTTGTATAACCTAAACCTATTATTGCTTTACTATCTTGCGGGTGGCTTTGCCCTTAGGGGTGGTCACCACCAGCGTGTATACCGCGGGCCGCAACCCCGCCACATTCAGCTCGCCCTCGCGGGTAGTCAGCACACAGCGGCCAGCCATGTCGTAAAGGTCAGCTTGCACCAGGCTTGGGACATCGATGTGTAGGCGGTCGGTTGCCGGATTGGGATAAACGGCCACCTCCTGTGCCACGGCGTCCTCAATCCCCGCCGGACGGCCAGCATGGGCGTCGATCATCTCGCCTATGCGGGTCATGGTGCCCGACTTGTCGTCGGGATCCAGCACGATGTCGGGCACATCGTTATAGATGGACGTGTACTGGCCATTCGGAGCTAGGAAAACCACGTATGGGATATATCCCGGGTCGCCAGCCGAGAAACTGCGCGAAGCTGTCGAGCTCAGCAGTATGGGATAAGGCACTTCTTCCCCATCGCGGGTTCTTGTCCAATCGCCATAGCTGCCGTTGCGCAGCGAGTTGACGGTAGTGCCAGGCTGTGTCTCCACCCATGCCATACGCAACTGGTTGGTGCCCTGGGGGCCCCACTGGGCATAGATGTCTTCCAGCAGACCGCTGTTGTGCAACAGCCAGCAGGGGTAGCACCATGTGGCCGAGAAATCAACAATGACGCAGAAACCAGAGTCTATCCACTTCTGCAGGTCTACCGTCTGTCCCTGTATGGAGGTGGCGGTGAAGGGCGTACGCACCTCGTGCCACGTGAGGGCCTTGCTCCCGTCGGGCGTGTCGGCCGGTGTTTGTGCCGTGGCACTCAGCACCGTCGCCAGTGCCATAAATACTAATACAAGTCGTTTCATCATTCTGTGCTTTTTTTTATATCTCAGTTTTGTAGTTTAGGTGCAGTGAATCGGCTGTTCATAACATATCTTCGAATATCCATTTTGAGATTTCTTGTTGATGATTATCCGCAATCGGTGTATGCACGATGTCGCGTCTCTCCGAGACGCTGGCAGTATGCAGATTCTCGACCACCGCACTGCGCTTCGCTTGTACGGTGTTATTGAGATTAAGCCTCTCCGAGGCTTTTGGGCAGTAACCATTTTCGACCACCGCACCACGCAGTTTTGGTCTGTGCTCCCATCCGGTCGCCACAACGACCAAAATTGTTTCTACGGTGTTATTGAAATTAAGCCTCTCTGAGGCTTTTTTGACGATAACTGCGGATAATCATTTCTGCATTGTTTGTGGTTGATTTCTCCATTTATTCTCTTTGAGGGTAGAAATGTAATGAATGTGCAGGTATTGCAGAGGTCAGGGATAGGTGCGGGAGGCTGCTCGCCACCCGCGAGTGGCCATGACCGGCATGACAGGCTAAAGGGTTGAAGTGTATGGGTATAGCCCCCTTGCGGGACAAAAAGGGCTTGACGAATGGAAAAAATGTTGTATTTTTGCATCCGCAATTCCTCCGGCGAGAGCCGGACGAGCCGAGGGCGACAGCCCCGCCCCTTGCACCACCTCCCGTCGGGAGCCTCCTGTCCGCTGTGGAGGGTACAGGTGTGTGGCGCTGTGGATGGCTTCTGAGGTCGCTCCGGTAGGTGTATGCATGGCGAGTGTAATGGGGGAATGTCGCTGTGAGATAGGATTTAATCTGCTTTTGACTAATGCAAATAACAAGGAATAACCTGCAATGGAAAGAACTTTTGACCTGAACGGTGAGGCACGGCCGTCGTGGCGAGTAGGCGATAGTGTCTGCACGTGTGCTGACTTGATAGAGTGTGTCGACACGGTGGGTTTCCTGCCCATGTTCGAGAGTGGCATAGAGGATTTCAGCGCCGATGCCTTTGCCGCCGACGAGTGCCGCTACCAGGTGCGGCCTGACGGAAGCTGGGTGTGGCCCTTGTGGCGCTGGAAAGGCCCCGTGGTGACCGACGGCGGCTGTGTATATGGCAAGTTCTTTGCCGGCAAGGCTGGATTCGTCAGCCGCCGGTGGTGGCCAGATTTCTGCAACTGGCGCCGCCACAGTCATCCCCTGCCCCCGGCCGATACGGAGGCGGGAATGGTGATGGACACGGTGTTGCAGGTGTTGAGGGAGGGCGGCAGCATGGTGAGCCGCGACCTGCGCAAGGCCTGTGGCCTGACAGGTCCGCGGATGCGCTCGGTGTTCGACCGTCAGGTGGCGCTCATGCAGATGGGTTGCCGCATCGTGACCGAGGATTTTGTCTATCCCCGCGACCGCCACGGGCATGAGTATGGATGGGGCCTCTCGCTGCTCACCACCCCCGAAAGGCTGTTAGGCACCGATGCCGAGCGGTGCGACCGCACGCCCGAGGAGTCGCTCGGTCTCATGGCGGAGCATCTCAAAGGGCTGCTGCCTTGGGCCAAGGAGAGCCAGATAATGAGGCTTTTGAAGTGACGGGCGGGGGAGACGGGCTGTCGCTTCCCGAAGTCCGGATTTAGCCATTCCGAGAAAAATGCGTATCTTTGCAGCCCCAAAAGATTAGAACAATTATGACATCACCCCAACTGCACCCTGACACACTCCCCTTTCTGCGGGAGCTGCAAAAGAACAACAACCGCCCATGGTTCAACGGCCATAAGACCAACTGGTTAGAGATAAAGGAGGCTTTCGACCGTTTCACCCAAGGATTGATTGACGAAATGTCTCAGAACGACGACACACTGGTGGGCCTCACGGCAAAGAACTCCGTCTATCGCATCTACCGCGACACACGCTTCTCGGCCGACAAGACGCCGTATAAGACACACGTGTCCTGCTTCCTCTCCTCGTGGGGACCCAAGAACAGCGGCGTGCCAGGCTACTATTTCCAGATTGGCGCCGAGGAGGCATACGGCCTGACGGGCACCTGCAACCTGGGTGGCGGCATCTTTATGCCCACTCCCGAAGCTCTTGCCGCCATCCGGCAGGAGATTTTCTACTGCCCCGACGAGTTTTTGGAGATAATGAACGAGCCTTCTTATAAGAAGTATTTCGGCAACACTTTCTTCACCACGAAAGTGCTGCAACGAGTGCCCAAAGGCTATCCCGCCGACTGGGAGCATGCCGACTTGCTGAAATATAAGGACTACTGCACGTCATACACCATGCCTGACAAGCTGCTGGAGAGTCCCAAACTCTTCGATGCGGTGCTGGAAGTGTGGCGAGCCAGCCTGCCTCTCAATCGTTTCATCCAGCGGGCCATGGAAGATGTGAGGGGATAACAAGAAAGAAAAAGGGCAGAAGGAGGGTGACCAACTTCTGCCTTTTTTCTTGTTGCCTGTAGCGGAACTACTCCTCGGGAGCGAACATGGGGTCCCAGGCCGGGAGCATGATGGGCTTTTGGTCCATCATGGCGCGGATGTTGGCGGGGATGTACTTCTCCTCCAGCACCACGCGGAACATATACTCGTTGAACCAGTCGTTGGTCATGATGAGGAAACCCTGGTAGCCATAGCTGCTGCCCCAGCTGTTCTCCACCATCCATTTAAGGGGTTTGCCCTCCTTGTCGAGGTCGACAGCGCAGAGGGTCATGGCATGGCTTGAGCCGCTGGCAAAAGTGCTTACACGCTGTTTCTTGTTCATGCCAAAGGTGGTGCCAAACAGCGAGGCATAGTCATAGTTGTTGACATCCATAAATCCCTTCTCGCGATTGAGGAATTTGCCCACATCGCAGCTGAAGTACATCATGGTGCTGTCCTTGATGGAGGCTATGCACATGGGGGCGATGTCCTCCATGGGGAGGTTGAGATAACGCCAGTTCTGGCCGTCGTAGACGTGACGGTCGTACTGGATTTCATACACCTTGTAGTACTCGCGGGTGGGGTCGTTCATCACCATGTAGTATTTGGAGAAGTCGGTCTTGGCATATTTCTGGTAGAAAGACATGGGGGTGTAGGTCTCGGTCGAGACAATCTCGCCCTTGGCGTTTTTCTGCTGCCAGGTGAACTGTGCGGGGGGCTGTCCCATGGTGAGGGCCAGCATGCGGTAGATGGTGCCCAGCATCTCGGTTTTGCGCGTCTGGAGGGCCGCAGGGGTAATGCCTTTCTTGGCGGCCATGTCGCGCAGCTGGAGGCCGTCTTCGCGCAGCTTCAGGGCCAGCAGGCTGCTGATGCTGGAGGTGTTGTTGGTGTTGAAGGTCTCGGGCATGGCCTCAGCGGGAACAAGTCCGTATTTGTCAATCAGGTTGGCCACACCAGTGAACTGGCCACCGTCGCCGATGGGGTTCTTAAAGAGCCACTCCACCTCTTTGCTGTCCATGGGCTGCTTGTAGGTGTCGATGACGGCCTGGAGGAAGAGGTTGGCTTTCTCCAGCTGGTCGTAGAAGAAGAGGTAGGCCTGTGAAAACTGGAAGTCGGCAGGGAGGTTGTGCTGGCGGATGGCTTTGTTGCGCAGCACATTCATGCCTGTGAACATCCAGCAACGACCTGACGACTTCTGGTCGGTGATGGCCTTGCTCTCCACCCGGTTGGAGAAGTGGGAGTCGAAAGCCGTGGCGTTCTCATAGTTGAGGGCCAGCTTGGCGGGGCTGTTGGTGACCATGATGTTGCGCAGGGCCTTGTCTGAGGCCGAGCCACCATAGCTCTGTTTCATCTGTTGCATCATCTCGGTGGTGATGCCGCCGCTGGGAGGTTGTGCGGCAGCCTTGCCGCCTTTCTTCTGTGCCACGGCGGGGGTGGCAATCAGCATGGCGGCAATGGCCATGAGGGTGATTTGTTTCTTCATAAAAAGGTTTTTTATACGTTGTTATTAATTGGCACTTTTATTTTTTGAGGGCCTCGACGATGGCGGCCTCGATGGCCTCGCCACGGATATTGCGCTTGAGGATGGTGCCGTCCTTGTCCAGCAGCAGGATGGCGGGGATGCCGTTGATGCCGTAGTTGTCGGTGGAGGTGCGTGTGGTGTCAATCAGCTGGGGATAGGTGATGCCGAGCTCCTCCACGGCTTTTTTGTGGTCGGGGATTTTGTCCCACACATCAATACCGATGATGTTCAGACCCTGGTCTTTGTACTTGTCGTAGAGGCGCAAAAGGTTCTCGCTGATTTCCTTGCGGCAGGGTCCGCACCACGAAGCCCAGAAGTCCACCAACGTCACTTGGTCGCTGCTCAGCATGGCGGAGAGCTTGGTGGGCTGGCCGGTGGCGAAATCGATGCCGTCCACATCCACGTACTTCTCGCCTTCGCTGGTGTTGGCTATGTTGAAGAGCCATTTGCGGGCCTGACGCAGAGGCTCGAAGTCGGTGATGGCTTTGCCGCTGCGGTTCATGATGCTGTCGAGACGTTCGAAGGTCATACCCTCTTGGTCCCCTTCTACCATCTGGCAGAGGGCGTAGGCGCCGATGATATTGTCCTTGTTCTGGTCAAACACGCGACGGGCCTGGGCCAGTTTGTAGGCCTCGTAGGCGCTCATGGCAACGCCATAGTCGGCAGCCACGGCCACCTGCTCCTCGGCGGTGGTGGCGGCATAGTAGCGTTCGGTGAATGCGTTCAGTTCCTTCTCCATGCGCTGGACTGTGGTGTCGTTGGTGAAAGAGCTGAAATATAGGTCGTTCATCGGTGTTCCGTAGAGCGAGTCGTTGACGAGGTTGATGTGGATTTTGCCGTTTTCAAGCACGATGTTGCTCACCCATTGGCCGGCGGGCGACATGGCATACACTGCTACCATCTGGCTTTGGTCGGCTTTGCCTTTGAACTGGAACGTGCCGTTTTCAACCACCGTCGAGTCCATGAACGAGCCATCGGTGAGATTGCGCAGATAAACCTTTGCCCCGTCGGTTCCGTCGACGGGCAGACTGCCGAAAACAGTGTAGCCGCGGTTGCACGATGCCAAAGTGGTCAGCAGTGCGGCGGCGATTAAGAGATTGAAAATCTTTTGCATATTGCTACTTTTTTATTTGTTTACAGATTTGCAAATATACATATTTTTCTTGATATAACGCAGTCCTTTCCGAAAAAGCATGTCAATCGGGCCGCTCCAAGGTGACCGCCATTGTATCGCCATGAGTCGGTTTATATTTCTTTTATCGTTAGTTTATATTTGTTGTTTGTTTATATTTATATTCTGTTTGAGAAAATAAATAGTGTCTACCTACTGGGCAAATGCTGAGTAGGTATGGTGCATGTGGCGGCGATGTTCTCGCCGAGGTTTCGGGGCTTCAGGGGCTCAGTTCCCGCTCGGAGGGGTGGTTAACGGCCTTTGGCCCAGCTGCGGTAGCGCGACCAGACGTGGAGCCACACGCGGGCAATGGAGTCGATAGAGTCGGCGAAGATGTAGCGGCTGTATTCCTCCAGGTGGCTGTAGGCTTCGCTGGCCTTGTAGTCTTTGTGGGAGGTCTGCTCGTTCATTTCGGGCGGGATGAGGCGGTAGGCCATAAGGTAGGAGTATTCGGATACGGCGCTGATATAGTCCCAGGTGTTGCCGTTGCCGGTGCCCCAGGGGTGGAGGTATTCGCGGCTGACGGCGTCTTCCTCGACGGCCAGCACCAGTGGGGTGGGCTTGGTTTTCAGGGGGTAGCCTTCGGGGTCGTAGAAGAAGCGGTTGTTGGGGGTGTCGAGAGCGTAGGATTTGCGTATTTGCTTGTCCCACTCCGACTCGATGAGGCCATGCAGGTTGGTGCCGGAGGAGAAGGGACGGCTGTCGCAATGGAGTGGCATGTGGCAGTCGGCGATGTAGTGGCTGAGGATGAAGAAGCGCATGGCTATGTGGTTGTTGGTGGTGGTGATGGGGCAGCCGCGTTCCTCGATGCGAAGCATTTTGAAGTTGTCGACAATGCTGTGGGAGATGGACTCACAGCGGTCGGCGCAGTTGCCGCCTTCGATGATGAAGGGCTTTTTGTAGAGGGGTGATTTCTGCCCCAGGGAGTAGGCCTTCATGGTGCGGGGCAGCTTTTTGAAGGGCTGCTCGCGGTCGGACGGGTCGGGGGTGTACTTGATGATGTGGCTGGTGGACATGTCTTTGAATACATCGTCGGGGTACCAGGCGCCTTCGATGACGAAGTCGCGGTAGTCTTGAAACCATTTCACGAGGCTTGCGGCATCCTCCTTGTTGGCGTCGGGGATGTCGGCGTGTTGGAGTCGTTTGATGGCCATGAAGGCCAGCCAGGCATGTGTGTATTTTTTCATGGTGTTTGGGTTTTGAGGGTTTGCTGGAAGTTAGGTCCCCCTATAGAAGCCTAGGTTTCCATAGAAGGGCCTAGGCTTTTTCTAAGGGGTCAGGGTGTTGATTTGGTCGCGGAGCTGGGAGAGGAAGTCGTCGGGTGCGCCGTCGGCGGTGAAGAGTTTGTGGGCGGCTTCGAGGTGGGGCAGGGCTTTGGCGGGGTCGGTGTAGACGTACAGGCCCAGCATCAGGTGCATCAAGCCTCGCTCGTAGTCGGTCTCGGCGGTGGGTATGCCTTTGGTGAGGAAGTCCTCTATCTGACTCTGGTTATCGCTGTTGGCAAAGATGTTGGTGAGATGAATGGCGTCGTTCATTGTCTGGTCGCCGTTGAAGGCGGCCTGCCAGCAGGTGTCGATGAGGGCGGTGGGGCAGGGGAGCTTTTCTTCTACCAGGAGGGTGAGGAGGTTGGCGGCATTGCCGAAGTCGAAGGGAGTGAGACGGTGGGCAGCCTGGAGATAGTGGAGGGCGCTGTCGGTCTGCCGGAGGTGGTCGGAATAGATGATGCCGAGGGCGCGTGCGGCATCGGCTTTGAGCAGGTGGTCGGTGTAGCCGTGGTAGGCACGGCGGAAGTGGATAATGGCCTCGGCGGTTTTTTCGTCGCCGTAGGCATTCACGCCGAGGTTGTAGTGGGCGTGCCAGTGGGTGTCGCAGATGGCGAGGGTGCGACGATAGTAGTGGGAGGCGCTGTCGTCAAGGTCGAGTCGGTTGTAGCGCAGACCCACCTGGTAGGAGGCTTCGGCACAATGGCAGTCGGGTTTGGCGGCACGGCGAAGGAGGTAGAAGACCGTGGTGTCGACATAGATGTCCCAAAGCTGCATGTCGTAGTCGTCGAGCAGGGCTTGGTAATAGCGGGCATAGCCGCAGAGCAAGGCACAGTCGGCGGGGTGACGGTCGATAAGCCGCCGGAGAAGACTGTCGGCCATGAAAGGTATCATCTGGCCGATGGTGAAATGGGAGCGGATGCTGTCGAGACTTTCGCCGGGTTTCAAGTCCTGTAGCGAGAAGACCATGTGGTTGATACTCTGGACGAAATAGTCCAGCATGATTTCTTCCTTCTTCAGGAGGATGGACGGGATGTCGTTGGTGGGGTCGAAACGGTCCAGCAGACTGTAGGCGGTGGCATACTGGCGCTGTGACACAAGACGGTCGGCGTCGCGAAGCACCGAGGCTTCGGTTTGCGACTGCGAGCTGGCTATGAGGCAAAAGATAGCAGCGATGAAGATGAGGCTCTTTTTCATGACAAGAGTTGTGTAAAAAATTTGCTGCAAAGATACAAAGTTTTTTTTAATTTGTGAATTATTTGTACCTGCCAATTGAATGCGTTAATGCGTTAAAGTGGAATTGTAATTGAATGTGTTAATGCGTTAATGTGCCAATGTGTTAGTCTTTTGACGGTGCCAGCACTCCCACATTAACACATTCCCTCATTCCCACATTTCCACATTTCCACATTAACACAATCAAAAAAAATGTGTATCTTTGCAGTCGAGAACAAAGAATCCTAACAATAGTTAAAACCATGAAAATACGTTTCTTTATCCTTTTTTGCCTGATGGCATTGACGGCTGTGCCGGTGTGGAGCGCTGACCAGCTCACCCTGAAAAGCCCTGACGGAAAGTTGGAGATGACTTTCTATTTGGAGAATGGTATGCCCTTCTATTCCCTTACCCGCGAGGGGAAGGCGGTGGTGGGGAAGTCGCGCATGGGCTTCACGCTCGAATGGCGCGACGACTTGACCCATTGTTTTGTGCTGCGTGATTCGGAGCGCCGCACTTTCGACGAGGTGTGGCAGCCCGTGTGGGGCGAGGAATCCCACATCCGCAATCACTACAACGAGCTGGTGGTGCGGTTGGAGCAGCCCGCCGGAGCGGTGAAGAGTATGGACAACTCCACCAAGAGCCGTCCCACGCTGATGGACATTCGCTTCCGCCTGTACGACGACGGCTTGGGGTTCCGCTACGAGTTCCCCCTGCAGTCGTCACAAGTGGTGGACGGCAAGCGTGTGGACAATGCGCTGGTATATTTCTGGGTCAAGGAGGAAATCACGGAGTTTGCCATGATGGGCGACCATCTGGCATGGTGGATTCCCGGCGACTACGACACGCAGGAGTTCAACTACACCGAGTCGCACCTGAGTGAGATTCGCAGCCTGCATGCCGGCTCACAGATAGGCGGCGGATGGCCGTGGGAGAGTTTCTCGGAGACGGGTGTGCAGACGGCCTTGCAGATGAAGACTGCCGATGGGCTGTATATCAACATCCACGAGGCAGCGGTGCTGAACTACCCCACCGCTAACCTCGATTTCGACGACAAGACGCTGACCTTCCGCGTCTGGCTGACCCCCGACGCCACCGGCTACGGCGCACGGATGCAGACCCCCTGCATCACCCCCTGGCGCACGGTGCAGGTGTGTCAAAGCGCCACCGAAGTGCTGCGCTCGCGGTTGATACTGAATCTCAACGAACCCTGTGCGCTGAAGGATGTGAGCTGGATTCACCCGGTGAAGTACATGGGAGTGTGGTGGGAGATGATCAGCGACAAGAACTGTTGGAGCTATACCAACGACTTTACCTCCGTGCGGCTGCCCGGCGACCCCAACGTGCCCCCCTCGCTGCAAGGCTACGCCACCGACTGGACCAAAGCCAAACCCCATGGCCGCCATGCCGCCAACAACGAGAACGTGCGCCGGTATATCGATTTTGCCGCCCAGCACGGTTTTGACGCCCTCCTTATCGAGGGATGGAACATCGGCTGGGAAGACTGGTACGGCAAGGAGAAAGAGTTCGTCTTCGACTTCGTGACGCCCTATCCTGATTTCGACTTGCCCGCCCTGAACCACTACGCCCATCAGAAGGGCATACGTCTCATCATGCATCATGAAAGCTCATCGTCCGTGAGCAACTACGACCGCTGGATGGACACCGCCTACAGCCTGATGAACAAGTATGGCTACGACGCAGTGAAGAGCGGCTATGTGGGCAAGATAGTGCCCCATGGCGAGCATCACTATAGCCAGCCCATCATCAACCACTACCACCGTGCCATAGTGAAGGCCGCCGAACGGCACATCATGGTCAACGCCCACGAAGCCGTGCGGCCCACCGGCCTGTGCCGCACCTGGCCCAACATGATAGGCAACGAGAGCGCCCTCGGCACCGAATTCCGCGGCGGCATACGTCCTGGCCACACCACTATACTGCCTTTCACCCGTCTACAGGGAGGACCGATGGACTACACCCCAGGTATCTTCGAGACCGATATGGGCAACATCATCTCATGGGGCAAAGGCAACCAGATGAAGCATACCATCTGCAACCAGCTGGGACTGTACGTCACGTTCTATTCCCCCTTGCAGATGGCTGCCGACTTCCCGGAGCATTACGAGCCTTATATGGATGCGTTCCAGTTTATCAAGGATGTGGCTGTGGACTGGGACACCAGCCTCTACCTGATGGCCGAGCCGGGAGCCTATATCGTCACGGCACGCCACCCGAAGGTGTCCACCCTCAACAAGGCCGCCGAGGGCGTAGGCCAACTGGCCGACGGAAAGAAGGACATGCTCTCCAGCGTGGCGCGCTACGTCTATGCCCTGCCTGCCGAGGCGACGGCTGCCGACCTGAAGGGAGCCAAGGCGCGGGATGTGTGGTACGTGGGTGGTGTGACAGACGAAAATGCCCGCGAGGTGACAGTTAAGCTGGACTTCCTGAAACCCGGCGTGACATACGATGCCATAATCTACACCGACGGCAAAGATGCCTCAGGCCTGACGGGCGAGGGCTACAACCCTAAGTCCTACACCATCACCACCAAGAAGGTGACCGCCAAAAGCAAGCTGAAACTCCGCATGGCCCCCTGTGGCGGCTTCGCCATCAGCCTCCGCGAGCGGGCAAGTAGATAACGATTGTCTGGATAATAGAACCATTGGAATTTCGCTGCCATGAAGAAACTCCTATCGACCCTAACCCTCCTGGCGTTGCTCCTCGTTGGCTGCCAGCCGACCCTGCCCTCGGCCGATGAGGCCTCGCTCTATCCCTCATGCAAGCCCTACACCCGTTGGTGGTGGTTTGCTGGACAGCTGGACGACCGCGACATCCGCAACCAGTTGCTGTGGCTTGCCGACCACGGCTTCGGCGGGGTGGAGATAGCCTGGATTTACCCCATGGGGCTTGACTCGCTCGCGCCTCATCCCGACTTTCTGTCCGACGAATGGGCAGCACATGTGGCTTTTGCCAAACGGACGGCCGACTCGCTCGGGCTGGGCTGCGACTTCACCTACGGCACCCTATGGCCCTTCAACGATGTGAATCTCCCATACGGTGACCAGACCCGCAACTATTTCGACACCATAGAGCCAGCCCGTCGCAGTTTCACCTGGGACCACCCCCGCCAAGGCCGCATCCTGAACCATCTCGACAGCAAAGCCTTCGCCCGCTATGCGTCGAAGATGAACCGTGGCCTTTCTGAAGCCTACAAGGGGTCGAAGTCCGGTCTGTTTGTTGATTCGTGGGAGGTGGAGACAGAATACCTGTGGACACCCGGTTTCGACTCCACCTTCAGACGGGAGCATGGCTACGACATCACCCCCTACATGCAGCAGCGCACCCTCATCGACCCTTCGACGCATGTGGTGCCCGACCCCGATGTGTTCTATGACTATATGCACACTCTGTCGGGCTACGTGATGCGGGAGTTCTACCAGCCTTTTGCCCAGAATGCGCGGAACGTGGGAGCATTTGCGCGAGCCCAGTGCGGCGGAGCACCCACCGACTTGCTCACGGCATTCACCCTGGTGGATGTGCCAGAGACCGAAGCTATCCTCTACGAGCCACCCTTCAGCAAGATAGCCGCCTCGGCTGCCACCCTGACCGGACGGGGCATCGTCACTGCCGAGACCTTCACCTGCGTCTATGGATGGACTGGGCTGCTCAACCAGAACGGCCGTGGCCACAGTCCCCACCAAGGGAAAGAGCAATTTGGCGATTTGAAGCTGATATGCGATGCCCTCTTCGCCAACGGCACAAATCAGATCATCTGGCACGGCTTCCCCTACAACAAAGTGGGCGACACCTCAAACTTCTTCTACACTACTTGCCAGCTGAGCACCAGCAGCCTGAACAACCTCAGCGGACAGAACCTCACCGATTTCAACCGATACATGACAACCGTGTCGTCCTATATGCGCAAGGGGCATAACTACAGCTCGGTGGCTGTCTACATGCCGGTGGAGGATGCCTGGATGGGCGGAGCCTACCCCGACTCGCTGCGCAAGGTGAAGGCATTCTTTTGGGGACAATATGAGATGCGGTATGCCAACACCCCCGATGCACTGAAGGGCATGCAGCCCCTTTGGGTGAACGGGCATTTCCTCCAATCCGCCCACTACGAGGGAGGGACGCTGCATTGTGGTGAGGCCTCGTTCCAGTCACTTTATGTCGATGTGGAGTACATGGAGCTTAGTGCCTTGGAGCAGATACTGCGGTTGGCGGAAGAAGGGCTGCCGGTATGCCTGATGCGCATACCCCGAGAGCCGGGCAAGAGCAAGCATCCCGAAGAGTACAAGCAGATGCTGGAGCGTCTCAGGCGAATGGGGAATGTGGTAGGAAACATTGACAGTATCACCACCACCCAACTCATATCCGGTGAAAACCTGCCCGACTTCTGGTGCCGCGAGGACAACGGGACCTTTTACATCTTCTTCGCCAACCCCATGACCCAAACCATCAGCTATCCACTTGTGTATTGCTATGCCTATACCGACAAAGGAGCTGTGCGCAACATAGCCGTAACCCATCACGGCAAGACCGAGCGCTACCGCCTCATGTTCAAGCCTACAGAATCCATCCTGTTGAAGATTGACCGCGACGGAATCCACCAGATTCCGTTAGACTACACACCTCCCCGCCTGTAAGTGGTTTGCCGGAAGCCAAGACCGGAGACTACCCACAGTCGCTACTTCTACGAATACGAAAAAAACGTTGTATTTATTATCTTCATTATCTTTGCATAGTGGTCATGTACAAAGTAACCGTTGTAGAACAACAAAATATATAATGAATATCAACCTTAAAAACTTATAGTTATGGCAAAACGTTCAAAAGCAAGAAACATTCTCCTGATTGTGTTGGGGGTAATTGTATTGTTGTGTATTGTGGTATGGTGCCTTTGGAGGAACGAGATACGCACTATCGCCTCGTTGCACTCGGTGGAAGGAAACAAGTATCTCTACTTTATGGAGTATAAGGCCAATTACGACCTCGATGAGGTTTTGGCTAGTGATATTGACCAGAACCCGGAGTTGCTGGAGTATGTCACCAAGAAGATTGGCAAAGGACTCCCCGTCAAAGGGAAGAGCGCCCAGGTGGCCGACGAAAACGGCAAGATGAACACGTTCAATTGCACAAGCTTGCAAGCCCGGAACGCGGCTGGCGACGGATTCCTGTATGGCCGCAACTACGACTATTTCCAGAACCCCACGCTGGTGACGCTGTCCCATCCTAAGAAGGGCTATGCCTCGTTAGCGGTGAGCGACATGTCGCACTTTGGCTATAGTTTGGAGGAGCTGCCCACTAGTTTCATGAAGAAGCTGCTATGCCTTGCGGCCATCTATGCCCCGGTGGACGGCATCAACGAGAAGGGACTCTGCACCTCGGTGATGGCTCTGCCCCACCAGCCAGCCAACCAGCAGACGGGCAAACACAGCGTAGGCACAAGCGTCATCATGCGCCTCTGGCTCGACCGCTGCGCTACGGTGCAGGAGGCCTTGGACCTGTTGGCCACGGTGGATGTGCGCCACGACTCGTTGGTGGGGTCGGGCTACCACTATATGGTGGCCGACGCACAGGGCGACTGCGCCATCGTGGAGTTTGACAAAGAAGAGGGGTGGAAAACCATGGTGGTGCGCAAACCGGCTGAAGCAAACCACCTTTTGGTGACCAACCATCTGCTGTCGGACAAGTTCAGAACCACAGAGCCTGACCCCGCGGTGGGCAATCCGAACAGCCGCAGCTGGTGGCGCTACGAGGTGGCGGAGAACTATCTGGGCCAGCGCAACGGAGTGCTGACATCGGACCAAGTGATGGAATGCCTGGGTCTGGTGCATTGGGAACATCTGGAGTTGCCGAATGGCAAGATTGAGGTGACGCAGTACAGCAATGTGTATGACCAGTCGGCGCTGACACTCCGCATGCGTCCGTGGAACGACTACTCCCGCATTTACGACTTCAGACTGGAATAATAAGTAAGATAGACCCATGTTTCTCAATACCCATTTTTCGACCAAGTCGGTGCGGCGAGCGGCCTGGGTGCTGACATTGGTGTGCCTTGTGCCATTTTTGGGTCATGCGCAGGTCTATGAGCTGCGGTGTGAGGGTTTGCCGTCGCCGCTGGGAGTGGACAACACCCATCCCCATTTCAGCTGGAAAAACAGGCTGAACCATAATGGGCAGATTCAGGCTGCCTACGAGATAGAAGTGGCTTCGGACACGGTCTGTTTGCGGCTGGGAAAGGCTGACTTGTGGCGGCGTGGAAAGGTGACCTCGGCAAACCAGGTAATGGTGCCATACGGGGGCAAGCCTCTTGCTTCACGACAGCTATGCTATTGGCGGGTCCGCACATGGGATGAACGTGGCAACGCGACGGAGTGGAGCCAGCCAGAGCGTTTTGCCATCGGGCCTATCGACGGCATCGGAGGCAAGTTTATAGGATGTCAGCAGTTCGACACCTTGACCCAAACGCCCATTTTTCGCAAACATGTTAACCTGAAGTCGATGGGCACGACCATGGCACACATCAATTCGGTCGGGTATCACGAGCTGTATGTCAATGGGAATCGGGTGGGCGACAAGGTGCTGCAACCCGCAGTGTCACAAGTAGACAAGCGCACGCTTATTGTCACCTACGACATCACCCCTTATCTGCACACTGGCGACAATCTGATTGAGATACATGTAGGGCAGGGGTGGGGCCGGATTTTTCACTCCGCCGCTGCCTTGAGGGCCGAGATTGCACAGCTGAATAAAGGGAGGTGGCGCACGCTGTCCTCTACCGATGAGACGTGGCAGACGGCCTCGAGCTGCTATAGCTATACGGGGTCGTGGCAACCTCTTCAGTTTGGCGGTGAAAGGGTCGATGCTCGCTTTCAGCCCGAATGGCATCCGGCTGTCGAGGTGAAGACGGTGGGCGGTATGGCCTCTCCTCAGATGTTTGAGGGCAACAGGATTGTCGACACGGTAGAACCCGTGTCGGTGACGAGACAGGATGACGGGTCGTTGCTGGTTGATTTCGGTCGGGTGGTGATGGGCTGGTTCTGGGCTGAGTTCGCCCCTTCAGAAGGCACCGGCAAGGCGGTGTCTTTGGAGCCCGGAGCGGAGGTCTCCATGGAATATTTGGACCATGATGGAGCTGTTCCGCCACATACGGAGAGCGACTTGTATATTGCCCGCGGCAGTGGGAAGGAGGTTTTCCGCAACCGTTTCCACTCCCATTCTTTCCGCTTCGTGCGCATCAGGGGTGCTGCGGTCGTGTCGGCCCGAGCCCTGCAAATCAGTGCGGTCGACCCTAAAGTAGGCGCTACATTCGCATGCTCGGACTCCAGTCTGAATGCCATCCACGACATGGTGAAATACACGCTGAGCTGTCTCACTTTTGGCGGTTATATGGTGGACTGCCCCCATTTAGAGCGTATGGGCTATGGCGGCGACGGCAATTCGTCTACCATGACCTTACAGACGATGTTCGATGTGCAGTCGACCTATTCCAACTGGATGACGGCATGGGCCGACGCTGT
>DEKU01000010.1:35145-37409 GCA_002354035.1 Bacteroidales bacterium UBA2714 | reverse complement strand
CCCCGACGGTGATTTGCCTTACGTGGCTCCCGCGTTCCGCACAGGGGGCGGTCTTTACTGGAGTGGATTTGTGGTGAAAGCCCCGTGGAGGACGTATGTCAATTATGGCAACCGAACTCTGATTGAGCGCCATTATGACTTGATGTGTAGCTGGCTCACGTTTGTCGAGCGGAACAGCCCGGACGGGCTGCCGCAGCCTTGGGCGGACACGGAGCGGCGGATGTGGTTTTTGGGCGACTGGCTTGCACCGAAGGGTGTGGATGTGGGCGGCGAGAGTGTGCTGCATGTGTCGGGCTGCTTCCTGGCCGAATGTCTGGCCGACATGGAGCAGATGGCCCGCCTACTGGGTCGGGACACGGAGGCTAAGCTCTTTGCCCAGCGCAGGGAGGTCCTCGTTGCCACCATCCACCGTCGTTTCTACCACCCCGAATCGCACACCTACGCCAACGGAACGCCGTTGGATCAATCATACGCCTTGCTGGCTGGGGTGCCACCCGACAGCGTCACCCGCAGCGCGGTGCGCGGGCAGCTGATAAGCGATGCCTATTCCCGCTACAATGCCCATATAGCCGTAGGGCTGATGGGGGTGCCGGTGTTTACGGAGTGGTGCATCCGCGACCGCCAGGCCGAGCTGATGGCCACCCTGCTGCGCCAGCCGGACTATCCGGGCTATTTAGACATGATGGCCCACGGCGCCACGACTACATGGGAGTCGTGGGACGGGGAGCGCAGCCGTGTGCACAACTGCTATAACGGCATAGGCCTGTGGTTCTATCAGGCCATGGCGGGCATCCGTCCAGACAGCTCCGCGCCAGGCTACCGCCACTTTTTCGTCGACCCCCAACCAGTCAGTGACGTCGCTTGGGTCAGGGCTACCAAGCCCACCCCTTACGGGGATATTGCTGTAGCCATAGAGGGAGGAACTATGAAACTGACAGTGCCTGTCGGCACAACAGCCACAGTGTTTCCCAACACCGACCGCGAGCAAACGCTGCCTGCCGGAGTGTGGGAAATAAGATAACCTGAAATAGAGACATCAACTATCAAAAACACATGAAAAAAATATCATTTATCATCTTGGCCACCTTCCTGCTTACCGCCTGTGGAGGTGCTGTGAAACTGAAAAATCTGACCGTCGAGGGGCAGGATGGCTCGCAAGCGCTGGCCACGGCCACTCCCCGTTTCAGCTGGCAGTATGAGACAAACCAGCCGAATGTCATGCAGACGAACTACAGGATTGTCGTCTCCTCCACCCGGCAAAAGGCCGAACAGGGCGTGGGCGACCTTTGGGACTCTCAGGTCACCGCCTCCAGCCAGATGCTCTACATCCCCTATCAAGGGCGCGAGCTGAAGAGCCGTGATATAGCCTACTGGAAAGTGTTTGCCACCGTCACCTATGGCGACAAGAACAAGAGGGCTGAGGTAGAGAGCGAGGTGCAACGCTTCGAAATCAGTCTGCTCAGTCCCTCCGACTGGCGGGCAAGCTGGATTGGCCGCGACTATCCTGACGACAAAATCGAAGGCCATACCGCCGTTGCCGCACGCTACTTGCGCCACGAGTTCCATCTGAACAAGGGTATCGACCGCGCACGCCTTCACATCAGCGGCCTCGGCCAGTATCAGGCCTTCTTCAACGGGCAGGAAGTAGCAGAAGAGGAACTGATGAAACCAGCCCTGAGCGATTACACCCAGCGCGTCTATTTCAACACCTACGA
Source organism: Bacteroidales bacterium UBA2714 (assembly GCA_002354035.1). Taxonomy (GTDB): domain Bacteria; phylum Bacteroidota; class Bacteroidia; order Bacteroidales; family P3; genus Colimorpha. The sequence goes on along the minus strand of DEKU01000010.1, from coordinate 35,694 downwards.
TGTCACCTCCATGCTGACCGAGGGCGACAACGCCGTGGGCATTATCCTTGCCCCAGGGCGTTTCACCACCATCCGCCACGACACCAACTATTTAGAATGGTGCGGCATCAACCATGCCGCCCACTATGGCCGCCCGCAACTGCTCATGCAGTTAGAGGTGTTCTACAAGGATGGAACATCCGACATTATCACCTCTGGCTCGGGGTGGAAAATCACCAACCAGGGACCCATCCGCAAGGCCAACGAGTTCGACGGCGAGACTTTCGACCAGCACCTCGACGCAGCCCTTGGGGCCTGGCTTCACACTGCCTACGACGACAGCCGTTGGGACGATGCCATCGTCAACTACGACCGCCAGAACATGAACCTCGAAGACCGCTTCAACCCCAAGTGGAAGCGTCGCGACGACAAGTACGATGCCTCCATGCCTTTCCCCGACAGTGCCGAGATCGCCAGCCGCAGGCTGCAGTATCAGCTTTCGCCGCAGCCCAACCCCAACATCCGCATCATGGAGCGCCTCAAACCCAAAGCCATCTTCCGCAAAGGCGA
>DEKU01000010.1:0-35084 GCA_002354035.1 Bacteroidales bacterium UBA2714 | reverse complement strand
TCCTCCTTGCTTGCTAAAAAAGGCGACGGCACCGACACCATCACTTTCCGCTATGCCGAACTGCTTTCCGCCGACAGCTCCCTCTACATCGACAACCTGCGCTCGGCCGAATGCACCGACCGCTACATCGCCTTCGCCAAGTATGAACTTCCGTGGCACCCCCAGTTTGTCTACCACGGTTTCCGCTACGTCGAAATCAGCGGCCTGCCCGAGGGCAGCAAGCCCGCTCTCAGCGACTTCACCGGTCTGGTCCTCTACGACTACATGGCCACCACCGGTCACTTCGAGACCGACAACTCTGTCATCAATGCCGTACACCGCAACGCCTACTGGGGCATCCGTGGCAACTACCGCTCCATGCCCACCGACTGCCCCCAGCGCGACGAGCGCATGGGCTGGACCGGCGACCGAACCACTGGCTGCTACGGCGAGAGCTTCCTTTTCGACAACCACCGCCTCTATGCCAAATGGCTGCAAGACCTTGCCGACTGCCAATGGCCCAACGGGCAGCTTAGCGACGTCGCCCCCGCCTACTGGCGCAACTATACCGACAACCTCACATGGCCCGGCGCTTTCGTCACTGTGGCCGACATGCTCTACACCCGCTTCGGCGACATCGAGCCCATCCGTAGCCACTACGACGCCATGCGCCATTGGCTGCTGCACATGAAGCTGTGGTATCTTAAAGACGGCATCATGACCCGCGACACATACGGCGACTGGTGCATGCCTCCCGAAAGCCCCGAACTGATACACTCCAAAGACCCCTCCCGCATCACCGCCGCTCCTGTCATCAGCACCGCCTATTATGTCTGGCTGTCGGGCAAACTGGCGCGTTTTGCCCAGCTCTTGGGCCGCACAGACGATGTCGCCATGTGGCAGTCCGAGGCGGAGATGTCCACCTACGCCTTCAATGCCGCATACCTCGACCCCGAACAGGGCTGCTACGCCAACAACACCGTCACCGCCAACATCATGCCCCTCGCTTTTGGCATGGTGCCCGCCGAGGTGAAGGATAAAGTGTTCGCCAATATAGTCAGTAAGACCGAGCACGACTGTGGCGGACATGTCTCCACGGGGGTCATCGGCATCCAGCACCTCATGCGCACCCTCACCGACTATGGCCGCGCCGACCTCGCCCTACGCTTAGCTTCGGACACTACTTATCCATCCTGGGGCTATATGGCCACCCACGGCGCCACGACCATTTGGGAGCTCTGGAACGGCGACACAGGCGACCCCGCCATGAACAGCGCCAACCACGTCATGCTCCTCGGCGACCTCCTTATCTGGGAATACGAATATCTGGCCGGCATCCGTGCCCTCGAGCCGGGGTATAGCAAAATACAGCTCTGTCCCCATCCCATAGAGGGGCTGAACCATGTCGATTGCTCCTACCAGTCCGTCTCCGGCCTCATCAAAAGCAGCTGGCGCCGGGACGGGAACCGCTTTGAATGGGACATCCTCATCCCCGCCAACACCACTGCCGAGGTGTGGCTGCCCACCGCCAAGGGCTGTCAGAAACAGACTCTCACCAACGGCCATCACCACCTAAGCTCTACGCTCTAACCCCTGTCGGCCTCTCCTCTTGGGGGGGCTGGGGGTATGAAATACACCGTTCATATTAACATTAAAAACTCTTTCAGCATGAAGAAAATCTTATTATCCTTTCTCATCTGCCTCTTGGGTCTCCAGACCATGGGGCAGGATGTCGACACCCTGCCTTATTTCCGCACCGACTCTTTGCCCGATGCCGGAATCTACCTTCCCGCCCCGCCCGACACATGCAGTCCGCTTTTCATCGACGACTTCCAGCAGTGGCTGTGGGGCAAATCCATGCGTTCCACCCCTCGCGGACAGCAAGCCAGCTGGGAATCGCTCTATGGGGTCCCGCGCATGTGCACCGTCTTCAGCGAAGCTCTCGGCTTCACCATCAGCAAGGAGGCCACCCCGGCCATCTACCGGCTCGTGAGCCGTGCCAGGGTAACTTCCGCCCAAGCGGTGGACCAGGCCAAAGCCAAGTATATGCGCAAACGTCCCTTTGCCCGGATGAACGAGCATGTGGCCGGTGCTTTCGACAATGAGGAGGAGCTTCGGGGCAATGGCTCCTATCCCTCAGGCCACACTTCCCTCGGCTGGACCACAGCCCTCATCCTGGCCCAGATGGCTCCCGAACAGCAGGACACCATCCTGCGCCGCGGATGGGAATATGGCGAAAGCCGCGTCATAGTGGGCGCCCACTGGCAGAGCGATGTCGATGCCGCCCGTCTGGCTGCCTCGGCATGTGTGGCCCGTCTGCAGGATAGCCCCGAATTCCAGGCCGACCTTGCCGCAGCCCGTGCCGAGTACCTCCTCTGGCATGGTCCCACCCCCACCCACGTGGGCTTCCCCAATGGCAGCCGCATCCTCCCGCCGCCCATCGACACAGCCTCCTTCCGCTACCAAGGCGATGTGGCTGCCCACTGGTTTGCCAAGGGCGAGCGCGACTCCGAGCGTGGCGAACAAGCCATTACCGATGCCGCAAGCAAAGTGCACCACTTCCTCAGCCAGTTCTCCAACTGCCTGAACATGCAGCTCGACACCACCTCCGCACCCCACATCACTGCCTACCTCAGCTATGTCCGCACGGCACTTAAAAACGAAGCCAACCGACTTAAAGATACCTACTTCCGCCGTCGCCCATACGTTCAATTGGCCGAACCTACCCTCATCCCCGGTGAAGAGGAGTCGCATGTCCTCACCTCTTCCTACCCGTCGTCCCACTCCACTTTCGGCTGGGGACTGGCCATGGCCATGGTCGAACTGACCCCCGACAGCATGAACTCCGTGCTGAACCGTGGCTTTGAGTATGGGCACAGCCGTGTCATAGCCGGCTACCATTGGGCCACCGACGTGCAGGCCGCCCGCCTTGTGGCCGCCTACACCCTCGTCCGCATCCAGCGCGAGCCCCAGTTCCAGACGCTGCTGCGCAACGCGCGGGCCGAATACGCCTCCCTCCGTGGCCGCACCGCCATCGAGCCAGCTCCCGCCCCCGACGCCATCCTCACCCATGTGGGACAAACGGTCTCCCTCCGTTTCACCGACCGCCCCGTCAAAGGACGGCTCAACCTCTACGCTGTCGATGGGCGACTGGTCCGCACGGCCGATGTGGACGGCAACACCACCATCAGCCTTGCCAATCTGCCCCACGGGGCCTACCTCGTCACCTTCGCCGGGCACGAGCTGTTCCGCAACCTGAAGATAGTCTATTGACCTCCCCCCAGTGCGTCCTGGGCCACCACGCCCAGGACGCACATTCCAAAAAAAATCCCCACCCGCTCCAACATATCACAAAAAACACGTATATTTGTATTAAACAATAATCCTTGATTCAATACTCAACACATTGCAAATAACCCCTTTAAACACGTTGCACTATGATAGCCTTTTTGGAACTCTTGTTGAAAATCCCCATAGACACAGCAGCATTCCTCATCCGCAAAATAAAAGAATGGTGTACTTGGCAAGGGAAATACATCAAACAAGCCATACCCGAAAGCTTTAGGAAAGAATACCTTGGTCCCACACAAATATACGTGCAGCCTTTCATCACCCCCAACCGTATCTCACTCGACCACCCCGAAACAACCGACTCGGGCAAACAGGTGCTTTTAAAAGACTACTTCATAACAAAAGTGTTCACCGACACTGCCGACGAACCCACAGTTATTTGTCTTTTGGGCGATTCTGGCAGTGGCAAATCCTCCGCCCTAGTCCACCTGCTGTACGATTACATCCACCATTACAAGTCAAAAGGCCAACTGCCTTTCCCTCATATCAAACTCCTCTCCCTCCGCAATCAGATGGATTTCCATGCAATCGACAGTATCCCTGACAAAGAGCACACCATCCTCCTTCTCGATGCTTTGGACGAATGTCCTCAAGTTCAATCCTCCGAAGATTTCGAACGATTTCTAACTGCTCTGCGCAATGCCTACAGCGACTTTGCACGAGTGGTTATTACTTGCCGACCTCAATTCTTCCCCGACAATGACCACCAATCAGTCTTGGCCCCCAATGACATTAGTAACGAGGTATCTTTTCTCCAATGCGAAAACCGCTATCTTGCGCCATTCAACGACACTCAGATTGATTCTTTTCTTAGCCATAAATTCTCCTTTCGCCACGATAGCTCTGCTTATAAAGACGCTTGCGAAATAATCAATCAAGCCCCTCTCCTCTTCATCCGTCCCCTTGTTCTTACATATATCGACATCCTCATCAAATCACAACAACCCATCAAAACTCCCCTTGATGTACACTACTGTATCATCCATGAACTTTTGAAACGCGATATTGGCCTAAAGATATTCTCAGGCAATATTGAACAACGGGTGCGCAACTGGTGGCAACTCTCTGCCATCGCAGCAGCACACATGTATCAGCGCGGAGAGCAGTCGCTCACGGACAAAGAATTCGATGAACTCCTGAATAAATCTGAAAACATAAAAATCCTCTCCTCAGACAAAGCAAGAAACTTCAAGCGACGTTCTCTTCTCACCCGCACAGGTGACGAATACCACTTCTCCCACCGCTCTTTCTTCGAGTTTTTCTTGGCCTACTACTTCCTTCAGCACCCAAAGGAGATTAAGTACATCGGGGGCTTGGACTTCGCCTTGGAAATCTTCGACCAGCTCTACGACGCCTTCACCAACGGCAACAAGAAGCCCTTCTCCATGCTCAATGCCGAGGTCAAAGAGGAAGATTTCGCTTTTGCATTCCTCAGCATCAGCAATAGCCTGGATGACCTTAACCACTTCTCCAAAGCCCTGCCCAGCGGTCAAAAAGCGGTAGACATTTTCTCCCGCCTTTCCCAAACCGATTCAGATGCATACCTGCGACACAAAGCCGGAGCCTTAAACAATCTGGCCATCCTCCACGCGGACACCAACAACCACGCTGCCGCCGAAAAGGAGTATACCGAAGCCCTCAGCATCCGCCGCTCCTTGGACGAAGCCAACCCCGACGCCTTCCTGCCCGATGTGGCCATGACCCTGAACAATCTGGCCATCCTCCACGCGAACACCAACAACCACGCTGCCGCCGAAGAGGAGTTTACCAAAGCCCTCAGCATCCGCCGCTCCTTGGCCGAGACCAATCCCGATGCCTTCCTGCCCCATGTGGCCACGACCCTGAACAATCTGGCCAACCTCCACAACTGCACCAACAACCACACTGCCGCCGAAGAGGAGTATACCGAAGCCCTCAACATCCGCCGCTCCTTGGCCGAGGCCAACCCCGATGCCTTCCTGCCCGATGTGGCCATGACCCTGAACAATCTGGCCGTCCTCCATGATGTCACCGACAACCACGCTGCCGCCGAAAAGGAGTATACCGAAGCCCTCGACAAATACCGCTCCTTGGCCGAGACCAATCCCGATGCCTTCCTGCTCTATGTGGCCATGACCCTGAATAATCTGGCCATCCTCCACAAGAACACCGACAACCACGCTGCCGCCGAAGAGGAGTATACCGAAGCCCTAAGCATCCGCCGCTCCTTGGCCGAGGCCAATCCCGATGCCTTCCTGCCCGATGTGGCCATGACCCTTTTCAACATTGCCCTGCTACATTTTGATAAAGGGGAATTGGACGAGGCCGAGCGCGCCGCGCAGGAGAGTTTGGACATATTCCGCACCATGGCAGAAAAGAGCCATGTCGCTTTTGATATGAACGTTAAAAAAGGAGAGGTATTTTTAGCCGATATCCAGAAGCTACGCACGGTGATCGGTGGGACGGAGTAGGGCCTGCCAGGCGGAGGGACGAGATAGGTGTTGCTTAGCCGTGAGGCTGTTGAAGATTCGGTGCCGCCCCGCTTGTTACTTTCTGTTTTGTCTCTGTTTTGTTTCTATTTTATCTCTTGCCAAGAGAAGAAATAGAAAGATTAATGTAGCATTTGCATGGAAACCGAGCGATTAATGTGGCTCTTTCGTGCTTTCGGCATTTATTACTCTTGCCTCTTGACCCTCTTGCTCAGACTCTCTTCCCATCGCATTCATACCCCCGGCCCCTCCCAGTTATACCCCCGGCCTCCTCTCTTCCATACCCCCTTGCTCCCCTCTCAAGAGGGGAGGGGTGGGGAGGGGTTAAGACATTGGGTTTAAGTGTTTAGTGGGGGTGGGAGATTTGGTAATAGACGTTAATTTGCGGCGGGCGGGGCGTTTTTTTTTATTTATGTCGGGAAAAATGGGTATCTTTGCACAATTTATTAACTCCGTTTAGAACGTAATAACTAACAGCTATGTATACAGATACCACAAAATTCATTGGCGAAGGCCTTACTTATGATGACGTGCTTTTGGTGCCGTCGTATTCAGAGATTCTTCCCCGCGAAGTGACGGTGGCAACCCGTTTTTCGAAAAACATAAGGTTGAACATGCCGCTGGTTTCGGCGGCCATGGACACCGTGACGGAGGCTGCCATGGCCATCGGTATGGCTCAGGAAGGTGGTATCGGTGTGTTGCACAAGAACATGTCGATTGAGCGCCAGGCCAACGAGGTGCGCAAGGTGAAACGTGCGGAGAACGGCATGATTGTGGACCCGGTGACGCTGAAGAAGGACGCGCTGGTGAAGGATGCCCTGCACCTGATGAGTGAGTATGGCATTGGCGGCATCCCCATCGTGGATGAGGACCGCAAGCTGATTGGCATGGTGACCAACCGCGACTTGCGTTTTGAGAAGGACATGGAGCGCCCCTTGAGTGAGATTATGATTACGGATTTGATTACCACGCATGTGGGCACCACCTTTGCCGAGGCTACGGAGATTTTGCAGCGTCACAAGATTGAGAAGCTGCCGGTGGTGACTGCCGACGGGGTGTTTGTGGGTTTGATAACTTACCGCGACATCATGAAGACGAAGGAGCGTCCGCTGGCCTGCAAGGACAGCAAGGGCCGCCTGTGTGTGGCTGCGGGAGTGGGCATCACACCCGACATGATGGAGCGTGTGGAAGCGCTGGTGAAAGCCGGTGCCGACGCCATCGTGATTGACACCGCCCACGGCCACAGCATCCGTGTGGTGGAGGCGTTGAAGCAGGTGAAGAGCACTTATCCGGAGATAGACGTGGTGGTGGGCAACATTGCCACGGGCGAGGCTGCCATCATGCTGGCCGAGGCGGGAGCCGACGCCATTAAGGTGGGCATCGGACCCGGAAGCATCTGCTCGACCCGTATTGTGGCCGGTATCGGTGTGCCGCAGCTGACGGCGGTGTGCGAATGCGTGGGTGCGTTGCGGCAGCGTGGCTTTGATGTGCCGGTGATTGCCGACGGCGGCATCCGCTACAGCGGCGACATAGTGAAGGCCCTGGCGGCAGGTGCCAGTACGGTGATGGTCGGGTCGTTGGTGGCTGGTGTGGACGAAGCTCCTGGCGAGACGATTATTTTTGAGGGCCGTAAGTTTAAGTCTTATCGCGGCATGGGCTCGTTGGAGGCCATGCAGAGCGGCTCGAAAGACCGTTATTTCCAGGACAAGGAGGAGGATGCCAAGAAGCTGGTGCCCGAAGGGGTTGTGGGACGTGTGCCTTACAAGGGCACGCTGAGCGAGGTGCTGTACCAGATGGTGGGTGGACTGAAGGCCGGTATGGGTTACACCGGTTCTAAGGATATCGCCACCCTTCAGCAGGCCAAATTTATCCGCATCACCGCCGCCGGTCGCACCGAGAGCCATCCGCACGACATTGCCATCACCCGCGAGGCTCCGAATTATTCACGCTAATAGGACGTCAGGATAATCTGTTTTATTCTTTGAGAGATTTATGAAGAAATTATTGTCATCATTGTTGTTGAGTGTGCTGTTTTTCAGTGTCGGCGCACAGACAAGCACGGACCCCGTGATTTTTGAGATAGGGGGTAAGAAGTATTACAAGTCGCAGTTTGTGAAGGAGTTTTTCCGCTCGATAGGCAAGGACCCGGCGGCGCAGCCCACGGCTTGCACCTATGAGAAGCGCAAGGCGCTGGAAGACTATGCACAGCTGTATGTCAATTTCAATGCCAAGCTGACCGATGCCTATGCCATGGGGATGGACACGCTGAATTATCTGAAGGATGAGCTGGCTGCCTACCGCAAGGATTTGGCGGCTCCCTATCTGATTGACTCGGTCACGATGATGGAATTGCTGCGCGAGGCTTATGAGCGGAACCATTATGCGCTCCATGCAGCCCATATCCTGGTGCCGTGCAGCGAGTCGGCCGGCCCTGACGACACGCTGAAGGCCTACAATCACGCCATGGAGCTGTACAAAGCAGCGTTGGCTAATCCTAATTTCTACGCTGTAGCGCAGAAGGAGATGCACGACCAGCGCATGGAGAATATAGACCCGCTGGTGAGAGAGAAGGCAGACCAGGTGAACCCCTACGAGGGCGACTTGGGCTGTTTCACGGTGTTTGATATGATTTATGCTTTCGAGTCGGCGGCCTACGGGATGCTGCCAGGGCAGATACATGAGCCTGTGCGGTCGCGCTATGGCTACCATATCATCAAGCTTTTTGACCGTTACCCGTACTATGGCAAGGTTCAGCTGGCCCATGTGTGGGTGTCGGACAAGACCCCCAATGCCCAGGGCGTCATCACGTCGGCCTACAACCAGCTGAAGGATGGAGTCGATTTCGCATTGGTGGCCAAAAACCACAGCGATGACCAAACCTCTGCGAAGTCTGGCGGTATGATGCCTGAACTGGTCTGCAACCAGCTGCCTTTTGAGTATGTGGAGCAAGTGTCGAAGGGGATGAAGGTAGGGGAGTTTTCCGCTCCGTTCAAAAGCCGTTTTGGCTGGCATATTATCAAGCTTGTGAAGCAGGAGACGATGCCTGAGTTTGAGAGTCTGATTCCTTACTATAAGTCGAGGATGACTCGTGGAGAGCGCAGCACCCGCCCGCAACATATCTTTGTTGAGCAGTGCAAGCAGAAGTATAACTTTGTGGACTATACCAAGGTGAAGACTTCGAAGAAGAAGAAAGCCCCATACGCTGCCAGTCTGGATGCCGTGAAGGCGTTGATGACTGATTCTGTTTTCTCCGCCATCTTCAACTATGACTCGAACCAGATAACTGACATGCGGCCCCTGTTCAAGATTGGCGACCAGGAGTATAACTCGCGCCAGTTTGCCCGTTATATCTATAAGAACAAGAAGGTGCATCAGATTTGCCCGATGGATATTTATGTGGCGGAACGCTACAATGAGTTTGTGGACGCCATGGTTCTGAAATATGCCGACAGCCGTCTGGAGATTGACAACCCGGAGTTTGGGGAGTTGATGGATGAGTATCGTCATGGCTTGATGATTTTTGCCTATAACGATCGGATGGTATGGGGCAGAGCCCTGAAGGACTCGGCCGGTTTCGAGGCTTTCTACGATCGGGTGGCTCCGACCCACAGCTATGACGACACCAACGACGCGGTCTATTTCTGGAATAACCGTGCGCGCGTCAATGTGGTCACGGTGGCCGACAGCGCTTGCCTGGCACCTGAAAAGGCCCGTAAGATTGTGGACAAGTCTGTCCGCAAAGGATGGGGCATGAACGAGCTTCTGGAAAAGTTGAACGACAAGGTGAACCGCAAGAAATGTTCGGAAGAGGTGCCTGTGAGCTCAGAGCTGCAGGTGGTGGAGGCCGGCAACCAGACCCTCCTGCAAGGCAACGAGTGGGGGAAAGGGGTCTACACCCGTGCCACCGAGAAGGGCTATCAGTTCTTGATTGTGGAGCAGATTTTGCAGCCTGAGCTGAAGAGCCGTGATGAGGCACGCGGATATTACCTCAATGACTATCAGAACTACCTCGAAGATCAGAACAACCTTGAACTGCGCAAGAAATATAATGTGATCATCCATCAGGATGTTCTCGATTCCATCACCTACTGATTTGCCCCAGAGGATAATTAACCAACGAACAACGTGATAATGAAGAGACTGATTTTGATAGTTGCCGCCCTGAGCATGGCGCTTGTGGCTGAGGCCCAATCCCGCCAGGTGGTCGACGGCATAGTCGCCGTTGTGGGCAAGACAATAGTCCGCCACTCCGACATCGAACAGGCTTACACCCAAGTGCGTCTGCACCAAGGCATGCAGAACGAGCAGGTCGAGAAGTGCAAGCTGCTGGAGAATATGCTTGTCAGCAAGATGCTTGTGCATAAAGGAATGGTGGACAGTGTGCAGGTGTCGGAAGACCAGGTGGAGCGCGAGGTGCAGCGCTATTTGCAGGCCGCCGTGCTTCAGGCTGGGGGAAAAGACAAACTGCGTCAAGTGTTTAACTATTCATACGATGAGTTGCACGACCAGTATTTCGATATTCTGCATGACCGTATGCTGAGCCAGCAGGTGGAATATGAGCTGACGCAGAATGTGAATGTGACCCCTGCCGAGGTGACGGAGTTTTTCTCCAAATACGATGCCGACAGTCTGCCCGAGATACCGACGCAATACGAAGTGTCTGAAATTGTCATTGAGCCTGTCATCAGTGAGGCCGAGCGCGACAGAGTGCGTGAAGAACTCAGCATGCTGCGCGAGCGTATTCTCAAAGGGGAGAATTTCTCCATGTTGGCCAAGCTCTACTCGCAGGATCCCGGTTCGGCTTCGAAAGGAGGCGAGGTGGGTTTCTTTGGTCGCGGTCAGATGGTGGGCGAATTCGAGTCGGCTGCCTTTGCCTTGAAGCCCGGCGAGGTGTCGCCTGTGGTTGAGACTAAGTTCGGCTTCCATATCATCCAGTTGATTGAGCGGCGCGGCAACACCATCAATGTCCGTCATATCCTCATGCAACCTAAGACGTCGTCGGAGGATTTGTTGCGGGCTCGCATCACCCTCGACAGCCTGGCCCAGGAGCTGCGTCAAGGTTCCATCACTTTCGAGGAGGCCGCTATGCGCTATTCCGATGGCGTGAGCAAGGGCCAAGGCGGTGCCGTCTCCAACCCGGTTGAGGGTGGAGCGCGTTTCGACAAAGCTACTTTCAACCAGCTCTATCCCGGCATCGGTATTGTGGCCATGGACGAGGGCGAGATTTCGAACGCCACAGCCATCACCACTCCCGAGAACAAGCAGGCTTACTGCTTGGTGAAACTTACCAAGAAAATCCCTGCCCATAAGGCCAACCTCACCGACGACTACGACCGTATCTATAATGCCGCTCTTCAGTCCGCCAAGGCCAAGAAGGTGTACGACTGGTGCAACAGAATGGTGCGCACCACTTATGTTCGTATTGCCGACGAGTATAAGGATTGCCCCGGTTTTCAGGTAAACTGGAATCAGGGTGCACTGAGTAGCAACTAATAAGAACCGTAAAATGTAGGGATGGGCTGTTGTTTAGTCGGCACCCATCCCCCATCACGATAAAAGTTACAACATCAGTTAGTATGTCTGATAAAGAACTTATTGACGCATTCGTGCAACAGTACCATACCCTCAAGAACGAGATGGGCAAGGTGATAGTGGGACAAGACAAGGCTGTCGACAGCTTGTTGCTGTCGATCTTCACTGGCGGACACTGTCTGCTGGTGGGTGTTCCTGGATTGGCAAAGACGCTGATGGTGAACACCCTTTCCAAAGCCCTTGGTCTGTCGTTCAGTCGCATACAGTTCACCCCAGACCTCATGCCTTCCGATATCACGGGGTCGGAGATTCTGGACGAGAACCGTCGTTTCCAGTTTGTGAAAGGGCCGGTGTTCGCCAATATTGTGTTGGCGGACGAAATCAACCGTACCCCTCCCAAAACCCAGGCTGCGTTGCTCGAAGCCATGCAGGAAAAATCGGTCACTGTCTCGGGCAAGAGCTATCCGCTCGCGGCTCCATTCTTTGTGTTGGCCACCCAGAACCCGATTGAGCAGGAGGGAACCTACCCGTTGCCCGAAGCTCAGTTGGACCGTTTCATGCTCAACATACGGATGGACTACCCTTCGTTTCAAGAGGAGGTGGACATCGTCAAAGGCACCACTACCAGCAATAACCCCCAAGTAGAGATAGTCCTCTCTGCCGACGACATTCTGCGTTACCAAGATGTTATCCGTCGTCTGCCCGTGCCGGACAACGTGTGCCAATATGCAGTGCGTCTTTCGTCGGCCACACGGCCCTCTGCCTCCGCCACCAATGCTTCGTCCACGCTGGCATCCAAATATCTTTCTTGGGGTGCCGGCCCCCGTGCATCGCAGTATTTAGTGATGGGTGCCAAAACCCATGCCGCCATGCAAGGGAAATACTCCCCCGATATAGAGGATGTCCAAGCTGTTGCCACCGAGGTGTTGCGCCACCGCATAGTGCGCAACTACTATGCCGAGGCCGAAGGCATTTCCACCGAGGAAATCATCAGCCAGCTGCTTTCCCTGAAAGAATAAGCTTTTCGCGCCCTTTGTTTGACAAGTAATATCACCCCGCCATGAAACGCATCGTCCTGCTCCTGACACTGGCCATAGCCCTTTCGGCAAATGCCCAGACCTCCGGGCTCCATATCCCGTCCGAGAAACCCATCAAGCCCCGCGACTTGCCCAAGGCCTGGACCAACCCCGAAGAGTTTTGTCTGCTGCTCCATTTTGACGAGGGCGACAGCGCTTATCGCGAGGAAGACCTCGACCTGCTCGATTCCGCCTACCATGTGGCTTTCAGTCGCGACAATCCGATGCTCTACACCATGTCCATCGAGGCCTATGGCAACAGCCGGGATGAAGCCCTGATGCAAGCCCGTGTCGAGTCGGTATACCGTTATTTTACCATGCGTGGGCATGAGGTAGTGCCGGTCCGCTATGCCTACAACCCCATCCATTGCAATTGCCATGGCGACACTGTCGAGTTGATCCGGTACGAAGTGCCCACCGACAAGCAGGTATACGATTGCGCCGACCTCCCTTCCAGCCGCAAGCTGCTCAACAAAGACATACAGCTCGAAGGGACCATCCTGGTCACTTTCCGCAACAACCCCATCGAGTGCATAGGCGGTGGCGGAGGCTGTTATCTCCCTTCGCAAGACAGCAATATCCGAGCCTACTACACACAGCTCATCCTCAAGAAAGGTTCCATCTATTCCGTCGACAACACCCGCGACTCCTGTCCGCCGCCTGTTCAAATCTCCATCGACGAGCATCTCGACTATCAGCAACTTGTCGAGAAGTATTTCCTGATTCCCCATCGGCGTAACATCATATTGCCAGTGGGTTATGTAGTGCTCCATTCCTCGTTCAATCGTCAACCCGACGAGTGCACATCCCTCACCGACTCAATTTTTATCCGTTTCCCTGTCACCGACCAGCAGTTGGAGTCCCGCCTGCGCATCTATGCAAAAAAGTACACTACCAAAGGCATGGAATTCAAACCCCTGACCACTAAAAAAATCAAGAATGGCCCGGTGCTGATGATACAGGGAGCGCTCAACCCCACCCAGTTCGACACCATCTATATCGGCAAGCGCATTGCAGAGGACGAGGTTTCAAAATACCTCTTCCCGGCCGATTCGCCCACCGAACAGGGTGCCGTGACCATTACTATCAAAGGGGAGGAACGCTTTTTCAAGCCCTTCCGGATGGACCGCGATGGACAATACGAATTTCGAAAACCATTCCGCAATATGCTCCGTATCATAGAAGACGAGGAAGAGACACTTACCCCCTCCGATGTCGACCTATTCCGCAACGACGGAGATGAAGAAATAGAATAACAACATTACAATATGGCTTATTTACAGACTGATGTAACTAAAGTTACAACCCATGTTCTCCAGCGCATGAAAATGTCGGGAGAAAAGATTGCTATGCTCACAGCCTACGACTATTCCATGGCCAAACTACTCGATGCTACTAAGATAGACGTTGTCCTTGTGGGCGATTCTGCGGCCAATGTTATGGAAGGATACGATACCACTCTCCCCATAACCCTCGAAGAGATGATTGTCTACGCCTCCTCGGTCAAGCGTGCCATCAAGCGTGCCCTGGTGGTGGTCGACATGCCCTTCGGCACCTATCAAGGCAACTCCAAACAAGCTTTGGCTTCGGCCATCCGCATAATGAAAGAGACCGGTGCCGATGCTGTCAAGCTTGAGGGAGGAGAAGAGGTCCTCGAGTCCATCTGCCGAATTCTCACCGCGGGCATCCCTGTCATGGGACACCTGGGTCTCACACCTCAAAGCATCAATAAGTTCGGCACCTATGCCGTGCGCGCCACCCAGGAAGAGGAAGCCAACCGCCTGATTCACGACGCCCATGTCCTCGAAAATGCGGGTTGCTTCAGCGTGGTGCTCGAAAAAATCCCCGCCAAACTGGCCCAGCAAGTCACCTCCGAATTGAAAATCCCCACCATCGGCATCGGTGCCGGTCCCCACACCGACGGCCAGGTACTCGTACTGCAAGACATGTTGGGTATCACCCAGCAGTTCACCCCGCGCTATCTGCGTGTCTATGGCAGCTTTGGTGCCGACATCAGCAATGCCGTTCGCCAGTATATCTCCGACGTCAAAAGTCTCGATTTCCCCAACGATAAAGAGCAATACTGACCTATCCGGCGCAGGGCTCAAACCCTACTCCTTGCGCATCGGTAAAAACCAGAAAGTCCTTATCCGCAATCTGCGATAAGGACTTTCTGGTTTTTATTCGCCACCAATCGTGTGGAGGGGAGCTTACTTCTTTTTCTGAATAGGGTCGGTAGTCAGTCCGATACCCAGCTTTTTGAAAATCTTGCGATCCACCTCGCTCAGCATCACCGTGGCGTGCACCTGGCATCCGTCCAGTTGAGGCAGGGTGGACAGCGCCTTGCGGCAGTTCTCGTCGGTCAAGCTCAGCATCGACAATGCCACCAGCACCTCGTCCGTATGCAGCCGTGGGTTGTGACCATGCAGCAACTTCACTTTCGTGTGCTGGATAGGTTCAATTATCTCCTGGGCTATGAGTTTCACACTGTGGTCTATCCCGGCCAGATGTTTGGTGGCGTTGAGTAGCAGGGCGGCGCTGGGTCCGAGCAGGGCACTGCTGTGGGCGGTGATAATGGTGCCGTCTGCCAGCTCTATGGCCGAGGCGTCGGCCTTCTCCTCTTCTTTGCGTCTGTGTGCTGCCACCGTGGTGCGGCGGTTGGCCGTGGTCAGTTTCAGCTGCTTCATCAGCAGGGCTATCTTGTTCACCTCCGTGTCCGATGTTTTGCCCGAGGCAAAGTTGCACAAGGCATCGTAGTAGCGCCGTATTATCTCGTCTTTCGAGGCTTGGCAGCACACATCGTCATCGCTGATGCAAAAACCTGCCATGTTCACACCCATGTCGGTAGGCGATTTATAAGGGTTGTGGCCGTATATGCCCTCAAAGATGGCGTTCAGAACAGGGAAAATCTCAATATCCCGGTTATAGTTCACCGTAGTGGTGCCGTAAGCTTCGAGGTGGAACGGGTCAATCATGTTCACATCATTCAGGTCGGCCGTGGCCGCCTCGTAGGCCACATTCACAGGGTGTTTCAGCGGTATGCTCCATATCGGGAAAGTCTCGAATTTGGCATATCCCGCCTTCACCCCGCGCTGGTTCTCCTGATACAACTGGCTGAGGCATACCGCCATCTTTCCACTCCCAGGCCCCGGTGCGGTCACAACCACCAGTGGCCGCGTGGTCTCCACATACTCGTTCCTCCCGAATCCCTCCGGCGAACAAATCAAATCCACATTCGTGGGATAACCTTCGATGATGTAGTGATAGTACACCTTTATCCCAAGGCGTTCCAGCCGCTCGCGGAAAGCCATCGCGCTGGCCTGTCCGTTATACTGCGTAATCACCACTCCGCTCACCATCAGCCCGCGGTTCATAAACTCGTCGCGCAGCCGCAGCACATCCACATCGTAGGTGATGCCGAGGTCGCCGCGCACCTTGTTCTTCTCTATGTCGCGGGCGCTGATGGCAATCACAATCTCTGCGTCGTCGCGCAGCTGCATCAACATCTTCAACTTGCTGTCCGGCTCAAAGCCCGGCAGCACACGACTGGCGTGGTAGTCGTCAAATAGCTTACCGCCAAATTCTAAGTAAAGCTTGTTTCCGAACTTGGAAATACGTTCCTTGATGTGTTCGGACTGAATTTTGAGATACTTTTCGTTGTCAAAACCGTTTTTCATCTTTCCGTGTTTTTGGAATCAAAAATACGGGATGCAAAAATACGTCTTTTTTTTCAATTAGCGTATTTTTGCCCCGTATTTTTTTTAAACAATATTTCTAACCTTTTGGAAACAGGCTGTTTATTGTACGATAAGTTTCTTCGTTGCCGACCCTGTAGGGGTGGTGATTGTCACGAAATAGATGCCCGCGGGCCATGTGGTTGTCTCTATCTCAGCCGTTGTTCCATTGAGCTCGATGGCTGCCACAACCTCGCCTGCGGCGTTCACCACCGTCACCCGGCTTTTCTCCGCGTCGCAACCCGGTGCGTCCAGCGTCACCGTCACATACTTCTCGGCAGGATTGGGCGACAGCGTCAGCCCCGGCTGGGACGACAAAGCCTCGTTTCCGCCTTCGTCAATGCCCAGCCGGTTGGTGTCCACCACGGCCAGGGCATATTCTCCCTTCCTCGGCCTACCTTTCATCTGCACATACGTCACCTGGTTCCATACTCCGATCAGTCCTTGTTCTATCGTTGTTCGCGGGCACAGTTGCCAGGGCTGGCTCCCATCCTCGCGGTAGAACAGCCGCAACGAGTCGCTGCTTCTCGGCGTAGTGCAAAATTCTTGGTCGTAAACAGGGTATCTTTCCCCCACATAAAAACCTATAGTCGCCATAAAGTCATTCCCATAGTCGCCGTTGATGGTCCATCGGCGATAGTCCCACCGCACCACTCCCGGCATCAGCTCCTCCTCGGGTTCGCCCAATTGCAGGGCCACATGCATCTGCACATTTCCGTTCATCTGTGTTGGCGTTATCCTTATTTGCGTTTCCGTGCTCTCTGTCAGGTCCCTCGAGCTCAAGTTGAAACTCACGCAGAAGTTCGCGCTCGCCATGTTGCCGTAATAGTCCACGATGGCAAACGTAGGCGTGAAGGGCAGCGCGAACACCCCTTCCGAGTGTTGTCCGCGGCTCATCACGCAACTCGTCAGCGTGTCTCCCTCTGCCGAGAAGAACGTCACCGGCACACGGGCCTGACGGCAATAGTCGGGGGCGTGCCACCGCTTCTGGCTCAGCCACACATGGGTCGAGTCGCCGTAAGTGCGGAGCGAGTCAACCCCATAGCTGGCAAATCCGCCGTGGAAGATATGGAAATCGTAGAAGTCAGTCAAATCCACGCCGCAGTACAGGCTCATCGAGTCCCGCAACTGATAGCTGTCCATGTTGGTAAACTTGTTGCGGACCAGCAGGGTACGGAGCATGGAAAAGAAAATACTGTCGCCCAGCAACTGCTTCAATTCTCTGAACACCATGGCCCCTTTATAATAAGTAGTACCCATAAACGAATACCGGTGGGGCATCCCACACAAAGGGTGATAGCCGCTTTCGTCCTGCGGTAAAATGAGAATCGCCATCCTCTTATACGTTTTAGCCGCATTGTTGTTTCCTGTGTGGTCAGCCGTGGCCATCTGGTCGGCAAACGTTGCCGCGCCTTCGTTGAACCACATGTCATCAATCCGGGCGCATGTAACAAGGTTGCCAAACCACTGGTGGGCAAACTCATGGTCCAGCAAGTTGGTCATGTCCGGGTAGTCATAGCTTATGCAAATGTTGTTCACATGCTCCATCCCGGCGTCCTCGCCTCCCTCTGAAAAACGGATACTTCCCCACACGTAGGGGCCGAAATGCCTCTCATACAACTGGAGCGTGCTGTTGAAATACCTGAAATACTCGGCCACCGTCGCGCTGTCCTTGGCCAGACACGAGGCCTGGACAGGATAAGTGCCATACAAGCCTTCGGCGTTGAATCGGTACACGCGGTATCGCGCCGCATTGCACCCCACTTGGTAGGTCGACACAGGGTGCTGCAGCTCATAGTGGAACGTAAGACTGCGGTCGGCGTTCGTGTCCACTCCCGTCAGCTCCCCACTGCACACCGCTGTCCATCCGTTGTTCACAGTCATGTGGAACGAATACGTCGCGCGGTCATACACGCTGTCGTTGCACGGAAACCAGCTCCTCCCCATGCTGAAAGGACGTGTATAGCGGTCCTCGCCAAGATTGTAGAAAAGATTCTGGTCGCACCAGAAGCCGCCGTCACGTCCCACCCATCCTTCGGTGCCATAATGGACTTTCAGCCGCACTGTGTCGCCCACAGCCCTGTTGCCCACCTGCACCCGCAGCTGTTTGTTGTTGTACCTGTATGCTCCGTTGCCAAGTGGGCTGCCGTCCAGCTCCACCGAGTCTATTGTAGCATACATCAACCCTACAGCCACATTGCTCGACGGCTGGAGCATCCGCACGCTCAGCTCGCACCATCCGTGCATGTAGGCCGCTTGCCTATGCCCCATGTCAAGGCAGATATCGTAATGCAGCACATCTATCGTGTCGCGTTCTGTGAAATGGGTCTGAGCCGTGGCTCCCATGCCCATCAGCAGGCTCGTCATCAGGCCTAACAAGTAGTTCCTTTTCATTTCTTTATTGAGTAAATAATCCTTTAATCAGTTTCAGTCCCTCTCAACCGGGCGTTTCGTTGGGTCGCTCCAAGCAAAATTGTCGGGTACCCTCAACCGGTTCCGAATAGTGCCGTGCTTCAGGCGCAGCCATGTCTCGAAAGTCCGCTGGCCCTCGTGCAGCACAATCACCCTTGCGCCGTTTCCTCCCACCAGATCGTTATACACCGTGTTGCCACCCGTATATCGCCCGTAGGCCAGCAATATGCCTTTCCACATCACGGCATAGTCGTTGTTGTGGTCGTGGCCACAGAATATCCCCATCACATCGCCCCCCTTCTTCATGGCATCGAACATGCCACTGTTCAGCCTTGGGCAGCACACCTCCTCCATCCGGGCGCCGATAACCCATGTGTCGGGCTTGCAGAAAGCGGTCTCGAACTCGGGCAGCGGGATGTGGAAAAAGGCCAACGAGGGCAGGGGACGGCCCCCATTTTCGCCAGTCAGCCGCTGGCTTTCGGCGCGGTACCACGCTATCTGGCTCCGCGTCAGCCATGCATATCCTCCCACCAGACGGCTCTGGCTCTTGTTGTGCGAGTCGAGGCAGTAGATGGCTGCGCGGGTGCTGTCGTCGCGGCTGCCCTTAATCCGCAGCACATAGTCATACTCCGTCCCCGCCTCATGCTCCGGCTCCACATTGTGGTGGGTGTGCAGCAGGCGGTACAACTCGTCGTGGCTCAGCCCGAATTCCTCGTCGTGATTGCCGAAAGTGGTGCAGAACGGCACCCCCAGGCTGTCCAGACATTGCGCCACATCCCTCATGCTTTGCTCGGCGGGCTGGCCAAATATCATGTCGCCCGTCACCACCACCAGGTCCGGCTGCTCCGCCTTCACCACCTCGCGCATGCGTGCCAGTGCCCGCAGGGCGTGGGGGTTGCCGTGGATGTAGTGCAGGTCGGTGAACTGGACAATTTTAAACGTCCCGTCGGCTCTGAAACGCAATGGCAGCCGTTGTGCCGATGCACAACCCGCTGCCATTGCAAGCACCAACAGGATAGACACCAAGCGTCTCATGTCAGTGCGTAAAACTATTTCTCCGTCCCGGGCTTTTGGGGCATGGCTTTGGCACCTGCCGGCTTGGCAATGCTCTCGCGCATGTCCGTGTCGGCCTGTATGTTTTTCATGCGGTAGTAGTCCATGATGCCCAGATTGCCGCTGCGGAACGCGTCGGCCATAGCCTTGGGCACTTCTGCCTCGGCCTCGATCACCTTGGCGCGGGCCTCCTGTGCCTTGGCCTTCATCTCCTGCTCCGAAGCCACTGCCATGGCGCGGCGCTCCTCGGCCTTGGCCTGGGCTATGTTCTTGTCGGCGTTGGCCTGGTCCATCTGCAACTGGGCTCCGATGTTCTTGCCCACATCGATATCAGCTATATCGATGGAGAGAATCTCAAACGCCGTGCCGCTGTCCAGACCCTTGGTGAGCACCAGTTTCGATATGCTGTCGGGGTTTTCGAGCACCTGCTTGTGGCTCAGCGCCGAGCCGATGGACGACACGATGCCTTCGCCCACACGGGCCAGAATTGTCTCCTCGCTGGCTCCGCCCACCAACTGCTTAATGTTGGTGCGCACGGTGACGCGCGCCTTGGCAATGAGCTGAATGCCATCCTTGGCCACGGCGGCCACCGGCGGCGTGTCGATCACCTTGGGATTCACCGATGTCTGCACGGCTTTCAGCACGTCGCGACCAGCCAGGTCGATGGCTGTGGCGGTGCGGAAATCAAGGTTCATGTTGGCTTTGCTTGACGAGATGAGCGCCTGCACCACGTTGGTCACATTGCCTCCGGCCAGATAGTGGGCCTCCAGCTCGTTCTGCGACAGTTTCAGACCCGCCTTGGTGGCATTGATCATATTGTTCACAATGACACTGGGCGGCACCTTGCGGAAACGCATAAACATCAGTTGAATCAACGAGGTGTGCACACCCGACACGAGTGCCTGGAACCACAGTCCCACCGGCACCAAATAAAGGAAGATGATGAGCAGGATGATAATCACTGTACTCAGCACTATAATTCCTGGTAATGACATGATTATTTGTTTTTAAGGTTAATAATTGATTGTTCGGTATTGTTCGTTCGTGCGACCTATTCGAAGCGGTTGTCGCCCGATTCGCGCACATCGATGCGGTAACCCTCGATGGCCACCACTTCGATGGGGCGGTCCTGGTCGATGAATTTATTGATGGCGTGCACCTCCACCAGCTTCCCGTCTATCAAGGCCTTGCCCGTCGGGGCCAGACGCGCCACGGTGGTGCCGCGTGAGCCCACCGCTATGGCGGGGTCGTCGATTTGGTTGACGGTGCTGTCCGACTCCTCGTTCAGACTGAATTTTTTCCATGTCTTGGTTTTCATGAATATGGCCAGCAGGATTATGCAGATGGCCACGCAGCAGCCCAGCACGATCGTTCCGCCAGTCGTGCCCAGCCACAGATAGCTCTGCCACACACCAAAAGCTGTCATCAGGAAGCCGATGGCACCGGCAAAACCTCCGGGTATGGCCACAATCTCAAGGGTCAGGAGCAGCAGCCCCACCACAAGCACAATGATAATCAATGTAGGTGTCATTTTGTTGGAAGTTTTGTTTAATTGTTGTTGTTTTCAATTTGCAAAGATACAAATTTTTTTCGATATTGCCCCAACCAGCAATCATTTTTTTTACCCCGCCTCCGGTGGCTCTTATTATGATGTGCAAAATCAACAAGTTGAATGTCTGTTATTGGCTCCTTTAGGAATGGTTGAGCCGGAGTTTGGCCCGTGAGGATCAGGACAGCGAACTTCGGAGCTCCGTCCTACGGACGGAGTGGCTCCGGCGGTGATGGGTTCATCGGTGTTTCCACGTTCGCTCCAGGTCCGCTATTTCTCCACTATTTCTTTTAGATTTAGTTTCTATTTATTCTCTGGTAAGAGGAGAAATAGGGGCTAAAAGGAGTAGAAATGGTGGGGAAATGTTGGGCAAGGAGACAAGGCTGAGGGGCGCGCCGGGGTACGAGGCGTGGGGTTGGGACTGGATGAGGAGGGGGCGCCTGCGGCGGGGCAGGGGGGATGCTATTTGACTATCTCGGAGGTGAGTTGTTTGTCGAGCAGGGCGGTGTGCATGGGCAGGAGGGTGTCGTAGCTGCCGTGTTTGACGGTGCATTTGCCGTGGCAGTGGACGAGGATGGCGCATTGCTCGGCTTGCTCGTAGGTGATGCGGCAGATGTCGACAAGCGATTTGATGACGTAGTCGAAGGTGTGGACGTCGTCGTTGTGGAGGACGAGGCTGCAGCCGGAGTCTTCGAGCACGGCGGCTTCGTCGTTGGTTTGGGGTGAAATTTTGGGTGTTTCCATAGTGTAGGGTGGTTATTGTTGGGTGAGTGTGAGCGGGAGGAGGAGGGCTACGGCGTGGGCGCTGATGCCTTCTTGGCGGCCTTCGAAGCCGAGGTGTTCGGTGGTGGTGGCTTTGACCGATACTTGGGCGAGGTCGATGCTGAGCAGGTGGGCGATGGTTTGGCGCATTTGTGGGATGTAGGGGGCCAGCTTGGGTTTTTGGGCCACGATGATGCTGTCGATGTTGCCTACGCGGAGGCCGTGGTTCAGCAGCAGCTGGTTGGTGCGGCTGAGGAGGATTTTGCTGTCGATGTTTTTGTACTGGGGGTCGTTGTCGGGGAAGTGTTGGCCGATGTCGCCCAGGGCGGCGGCGCCGAGGAGTGCGTCGCAGATGGCGTGGAGCAGCACGTCGGCGTCGGAGTGGCCCATGAGGCCATGGGTGTGGGGGATGTCGATGCCGCCGAGCCACAGTTTGCGGTCGGGGACGAGTTGGTGTACGTCGTATCCTATTCCTATGCGCATGGGGTTAGATGGTTGGTACGGTTTTGGCCGATTTGAAGTTGACGGTGAGTGAGATGCGGATGGTGTTGGAGAGGGGGTTGCTGCTGAAGCTGGTGGTGGGGACGAGGTAGGAGATGTCGAACTGGAGGATGTTGTAGCGCAGCCCAAAGCCGAAGGTGAGGTACTGGCGGCCGCCTTTGGTGGCGCTTTCGTAGAAGTAGCCGGCGCGGGCGGCGAGGGTTTGTTTGTACCAGTATTCGGCACCGGCGGAGAGCTGGATTTCGCGCAGCTCTTCGGATATGCCGCCTGGGGCGTCGTAGAAGGACTGGAGGGCGCCGCGGACAACACCGGTGTTGTAGTATTCGATGCGGTCGCTGTAGTAGTCGCTGTAGGTTTCTTCGCCTACGGAGATGGGGGGTGTGGGGACGAGGAGTTTGTTGGCGTCGACCAGGAGGGTGATTTCGTTGGATTCATCGAGGTGGTTGGTGTAGCGGCCGCCGATGCGCAGGTTGGCGGGCAGGAATTCTTTTTTGGTGTCGTCGTTGGAGTAGGAGAGTTTGGCGCCGAGGTTGCTGATGAAGGCGCCGAGTGCGAGGTCTTGGGTTTTGTCGATGGGGCTCTGCCAATAGACGCCGAGGTCGGCGGCGATGCTGGTGGCAGGCTGGGTGGTGACGTAGCCGTTGCCGTCGGAGATGGACTGGCCGTTGGTGAGGTCGGAATGGATGTAGCGGCCGGTGGCGCCAAGGGAGAGGCGGTCGTTGAGTTTCATGGCGTAGGTGACGTCGGCTGCGAATTCGTTGGGGTGCATGGTGCCGCGGCTTTGACCTTGTTCGTCGGTGCCTTGGATTTCGCCGAGTGAGAAGTAGGTGAGTGATGCGGCGACGGTGCTGCGGCTGTTGATGCGTTTGAAGGCTCCGAGGTAGAGGAGGTTCATGTCTGACACTTTGAGGTTGCGGAGCCAGGGGGTGTAGGTGGTGCCTAAGCCGAAGTTGCCGTCGATGAAGGCGAATTTGGCGTTGTTCCAGTGTGCGGAGTAGATGTCGGGGGTGGAGGCTACGCCTGCGTCGCCCATGCCGGCGGAGGTGGCGTCGGGGGCGATGAGGAGGATGGGCATGCCGGTGGAGATATAGTTTTTGGTTTGGCCGGTGAGACCGGCGGGTGTTTGTGCGATGATGGTGTTTGCCAAGCTTGACGCTATGAGGCATGAAATGATGATGAGTGTTGTCCTTTTCATTTGTGTCGTTTTCGTAATAATGCCTTGAAAACGGCGAGGGCCGTTTTTTATTGTATGGGGTGTTTATTTTAGTTGTGTACGATTTTGGTGGTTTGGGTGAGGAGTGTGCCGTCGGCGGTGGTGGCGGAGATGCGGGCGATGTAGATGCCGCGGGGCAGACGGCTGCCGTTGGCGGCGGTGAAGTCCCAGGGGGCGCTGAGCACGCAGGAGCCGATGGTGGGGGTGAGGGTGCGCAGGAGGGTGCCGCGGATGTCGTAGATGTCGATGGAGGCGGATTGGATGGTGGTGGGCAGGTTGTGTTCGACGCGGATGGTGGTTTGGAGGGAGGCGGGGTTGGGGGCGGCGTGGAAGGTGCCGAGTTGGGGTGTGCGGTCGTTGGCGACGTAGAATTGGATGGTGGCGGAGGCGGAGTGGTTGAAGATGTTCCAGCATTTGAGGGTGAGGGTGTGGGGTCCGTCGTCGAGTTTGCCCAGGGTGTAGCGTATTTGGCCGTTGCGGCTGTCGGTGATGTCGGGTTCGAAGAAGTCGTTGAGGATGACGGTGCTGTAGGGGTTGCCGTCGATGAGGGCGGTGATGTCGTGGCCGAGTCCGCTGCCGGCGGCGTTGATGCCGATGGAGTCGGAGAGGCGTGCGTAGAGGGTGGGGGTTTCGTTGGTGAGGCCTCCGTTGCGGAAGGTGGTGTCGCCGATGTAGAGCTGGATGTCGGGGTAGAGGTCGCCGATGGCGATGTCGTCGTTGAATCCGCCGAACATGATGTTGGAGTATTGGCCTGTGGCGTCGTCGGTGAGGGTGCGGGCGTAGTGGGAGAGTTTGGCGTAGTCGTAGCGGTAGGAGACGTCGCGCGGGACGATGAAGGAGTAGGAGAAGGTGCCGTCGGTGACGGTTTCGCGGCCTTTGTAGAGTATGCTTTTTTGTTGTTTGAAGTTGACTTCGGTGCTGTCGTTGTCGTTGGCGAGGGTGCGGCAGTTCACTTCGCGGTCGAAGACGATGGGGTAGATGAGGCCGTTGAAGTCGGTGAGGGTGTTGCCTTGGGGGTCGCGTATTTCGCCTTGGACGGTGACGCGTGAGAGGACTTGTGCGGAGTCGGTGACGGCGGGGTTGACGGGCATTTGGTTGATGTGGGTGACGACCACTTGGTTTTGGGGTATGGAGAGGTGGAGGGCGGGGTCGCCCAGGAGTGTGATGCACTGGGGGACGCTGGTGGCGTTTTTGGCCAGGCGCAGGGCGTCGCCGATGGAGTTGTCGGGGTTGAGGGCGTGGGTGCATACGTCGGAGTTGAAGCGTTGCACGTGGTGGATGGGCCGGGCAGCGGAGACGATGCCGATGCCGGCGGCGTCGGCCAGAATGAAGGCTTCGGCACCGCAGATGTCGCCCACGAGGTCGTATTTGCCAAAGGTGCAGGTGCTGGTGACGAAGAAGGCGAGGCGCTCGGTGTTGGTGTATTTGTCGATGTCGGAGAATTCCATGAAGCGTTCGGTGCCGATGTAGTTGCTGGAGCCGTGGCCTATGTAGTTGAGGAGGAGGCAGCCGTAGTCCATGCGTTGGCGCAGGGCGTTGTTGACGTCGGGATAGTAGGAGCCGTCGGCGCCTGACTGCTGGATATAGGCGTCGGCGTAGATGCGGTCGATGTTGAAGTGGGGATAGAGGTTTTTGATGCGGCGGGCCAGGCGTTCGGAGTCGCTGGCGAAGTTGGTGTCGTAGGGGCAGGAGGGGTCGGCGTCGTCGGCCAGGAGGGCCACGTAGTTGCGCCAGTCGCCCCGGATGTCGTCGTGGGAGAGGTCGCTGCGGAGCATGTAGTTTTCGATTTTGTCGACGAGGTGGGTGGCTTCGGCCAGGTTTTTGGCGGGCAGACGGCCTATGCTGACGGAGAGTGTGCCTTCGAAGGGGCCGGCGGCGTAGTCGCTGAGATGGCCATAGAGGTCGTCGCTGGGGAAGGCGGTGCCTTCGGAGTCGAAAGAGGTGGGGGACTGGTAAGTGACGACGGTGGTCTGGTGGAAGCCGAGTATGTCGCGGTTGTCGTGGGTGCCTTTGCCGAAAAGGAGCAGGTAGCGGGGTTTGGACTGCGAGGTGTCGCTGTGGCTGCTAAGGCAGCGGAGCATCTGGCGGATGGCTACGGGGTCTTGTTTGCCCGAGGAGAATTCGTTGTAGACTTGTTCGGGGGTGACGACCATGACGGAGAGGCCTTGGTGGGTGCGGTGCAGGTCGGCCAGGCGGTTGGCTTGGTCGAGGAAGTCGGGGTGGGAGACGATGATATAGTCGGCCGGGGTGGCACCGTGGATGTTCTGGTTGGGGAGGGGGTCGACGGAGGCGGGGATGAGGGCGTCGGCGGGGGTGAAGGCCACGAAGGTGCGGGCGCTGTCGGTGTTGAATTGGAAGGAGAAGGTGGAGCCGGATTGGGCGATGGTGAGTTGTGAGGGCTGTGAGGGGTTGGTGATGTCCCACACTTGGAGGTTGGGGATGAGGCCGGAGATGGTGAAGCGGCAGGGGGTGGAGGTTTGCAAGAGCTCTTTGTTGCGGAAGAGCTGCTGCCCTCCTTGGTAGACAAGTGGCACTTGGGCGTTGAGTTCGATGAAGTCGAAGTAGCCAGCGGCGTTGGCCTCGCGGGGCTGGTAGGTGAATTGGAAGGTGTTGCTGGCGGAGGTGACGGCGGAGAATTCCTCACGGAAGATTATGTAGTTGTTGCTGTTGGGGAATGTGTGCTGGCGGGTGGAGGCGCCCAGGGTTGCTTGGTAGGACGATTGGAGGGTGGAGATGCTGGCAAGGGCGTAGCGCGCTTTCAGTGTGCTGTCGGCAGGAGGGGAGGGGAGGGAGAGGGTGTAGGTGTGGGTGGGGGAGCTGGGCGAGAACTTGTCTGACACCCATATCTGGCCACCGCCATGGGTGTTGATGCGGTCGTCGTGGAAAAGGGCCACGGCGGTATGGTTGGGCAGGTCGGTGGGGGTGGCGGATGAGGGTTGGCGAGTCTGGACATGGTTCAGGGCTTGGCTGGTGCCGTCGATGGTGAGATAATAACAATTATAGTTTGCGTATGCGTGAACATTGTATTCAAAACGTTGGTCGGCCGCCACATATCGCCATGTGTTGGGGGCTTCGCCATAGAAAAGCAGGTAGTCGTCGGAGTCGAAGAGGCCGTTGCCGTTGAGGTCGACAATTTGAATGGCGGCCGGGGTTAGGTCGTCGGGATGGGGAGCGGTGTTGCTGACGGAAAGCATGTCGCCGGGTGCGCCGTAAAGGCATATCTTGTCGCAGGAGATTTGGGATAGCGCGGGCAGCTGTGCTGTGGTTACTTTATATACTCCGCTGGTGGACACGGGTATTTTGTACCATTGGCCGGAGGCCAGCAGCGATTGGGGGGCATAGCTCTGCGCGGAGAGGGGGACCGCCTGCATGAGGCAGAGAATGAGGCAGAGGATGGGGGTGTGGGTTCTTCTGAATTGCATGTCTTCGGTAACTCTGTTTCACTCTTTTTATTGTGCTGGCGGGAGACTTTTTTTGGGTTCTGGGTCGAGGTGTTGGGAAGAGGGCGTTCGGGGAGGGCGTGAAGCCCCGCCGGAAGGTCGTGGAACTGGGGTTGTCCAAGGGCGTGAACAGGCTGGAGAAAAGGGCTTATTTTTCAAAAAAAAAGGCCTGAAAGGCTCAAAAAAACAGGGCGAAAGAACTGTTTGTTGAAAAATAAATGTGGTGAGAATCATGGTGTTGTATTTTTTTTTTGAGAGAAACACAATTATGTGACAAAAAAATCGTAATATTGCCAATCAATTTTAGGCTCATTTTATACTAAAATAAGCATGATGAAAAAGTACAATAAAATTACGCTGATACTGCTGCTCGTCACGTTGGGCATGCAGGGGGTGAAAGCTCAAGATGTAGGCTTTTCACAGTTCTTCGCCAATCCGCTGTATCTCAATCCTGCCTTTGCAGGGTCGAAGGTGGCGCCCCGTATTTCGCTTACTTATCGGTCGCAGTGGCCGGGATTGGTTTCGGCCTTTTCTTCCGCCAGTGCCTCGTATGACCAGTATATTCCTGACCTTCACGGCGGTATCGGTGCAATATTGATGACTGACAAAATGGGCGACCATGGTATGCTGAATACCAATATGCTGGGTGCCATGTATTCGTTCCGTTTCCGTGTGCATGAGGATATTTATGTCAATCTTGCCTTGCAGGCTTCGGTGGTGAATATCAACTTGAACTGGGACCCGAATATAATGCGCTGGCCTGACCAGATTGATGCCAATTGCGGCTGGATTAACTTGACTTCGGCCACACAACCCGACAAAACGAGTGTTATCTATCCCGACTTCGCAGCCGGCGCAATGGTTTATGGCCCGGCTTGGTATGCCGGTTTTGCGGCCCACCACCTCAGCCAGCCCAGCCAGGGTTTCTACAGCGAGGACCGTGTACCCATCAAGTTTACAGCCAATGCGGGCGGCCTGATCAACCTTGCCGAGGAGCGCCGTCGCCAGTCGCCGCTGGGACTTGGTGTTCCCGTCATTTCGCCGAACCTCATTTATCAATATCAGGGAGGTTTCCATTATTTCAACTATGGTCTCTATCTCGACTGGATGCCCTTCTTGGTGGGAGCTTGGTACCGTCATGGACTGGAAAACCCCGATGCTTTCATCTTTATGGTCGGTGCGCAACACGACTACTTCAAGGTCGGCTACAGCTATGATGTGACCGTGTCCGAGTTGTCAAACAGTGTGTTGGGTGCCCACGAGATCACGTTGGGATTCCTCCTGCCCGTTCCCGAGCAGAAACACAAGGTCAAGGCTATCCGTTGCCCGTCCTTCTAATTAAAAAATCTTAAAACGAAACAAAAATCCGTCATATACGTATACAGAGAAAAAACTAATCCACTATGAAGATTATTAAATTGTCATTCCTAATGTTGGCTTCCGCACTGCTGATGGTGGCATGTGGTAGCAAAGAACAGTCCTCCACTACGGGCTGGAATCTGAATGATACTGAATGGGGCGGTTTCGACCGTTCGTCCTTTCAGGAACAAATCACGGGTCCGGGACTGGTGTTCATCGAGGGCGGTTCGTTCCAGATGGGTCGTGTGGCCGACGAGGCTCGCTTCTCTTGGAACAACTTGGTCCACACCGTCACCGTCTCTTCTTTCTATATTGATGAGACGGAAGTGTCCAACATCTCTTACCGTGAATTTGTATATTGGATGAATCGTGCTTACGGCGAGGAATACCCCGAGCTGGTCAAGCAGATTTACCCCGACACCAATGTTTGGCGTCAGCGCCTCTCTTGGGTTGAGAACTTTGTGGAGAACTATTTCCAGTGCGCCATGTTCAACGACTATCCCGTTGTGGGTGTCACTTGGGAGCAGGCTTCGCAGTTCTGCAAATGGCGTACCGACCGTGTCAATGAGAAGATTCTTGTTGATGCCGGTATCATTGATCTGGCACAGTCTGAGCTGACTGGCTCGGAAGCTTTCCAGACCGATGTCTATCTGGCCGGTCTTTACAAGGGTGAAGGCAAAGGTGTGCCTGACCTCAACCCCGCCAGCGGTGGTGAGAACCGTAACGTGCGTCGTTCCGACGGTATTCTGCTGCCCAACTACCGCCTCCCGACTGAGGCCGAATGGGAGTTCGCCGCTCTGGGTATCATCGGCAACACCTTCGACGAACGTGTGGTTGAGCACAAGACCTATCCTTGGGCTGGCCAGAGTGTCCGCTCCGCCAATAAAAAGTATTATGGTCAGTTCCTTGCCAACTTCAAGCGTTCGCGCGGCGATGCCATGGGTGTGGCTGGCAACTTGAACGATGGCTGGGAGTATACGGCTCCCGTCAAGTGGTACTTCCCCAACGACTATGGTCTGTATCACATGGCTGGCAATGTGGCTGAATGGTGTGGCGATGTCTATCGTAAGGATGTCAACCCCATTGGAGCCGATGACCAGAACCCCTTCCGTGGAAATGTCTACCAGTATGTGGCTATGAGCGAGGACGGCGAGGAAGCCGCCATCGACGAGGCTACCGGCAACCTTATCTATCAGAATGTTCCCGATGACATGAACCGCCGCAACTATCGCCAGGCCGACAACATCAACTATCTGGATGGTGACTGGAATTCCAGCATCTACGACTTCGAAAGCAAAGAGTCCACTTCCGCTTCCGGTTGGTTGAGAGAGACCGACGAAGAGGACGAGGGTGGTGACGATGCAGTCAGCCGTTCCGACGAGGAGCAGACCAACCAGATGTACCACCGTTCTGACAGCATTGACAAGCACAACATCACTTCTATGATCAACAACCGTGTCCGCGTGGTGAAGGGTGGCTCCTGGAGAGACCGCGCCTACTGGATGCAGTGCGGCACCCGCCGTTACTACGATCAGGATCGCAGCACCTCGTGGATTGGATTCCGTTGCGCTATGGACCGTATGGGTTCACGTACCATCAGATAAGAAAGTTTATTCTACAGCAATAACAAAGGAGGGTGAAGTTGAGTCTTCCCCTCCTTTTTTGTATTTGAAGACCACATCCCAACCAGCGACCCGGTGAGACGCGACATCGTACACATGCCAATTGCGAATAATCATTTTGTTTTTTTATGCTGCCCGCTGTGAGATTTTGCCTTGCTTTCCGTTATATAGATGAAACGATTGTCCAATTTAATACATGCAATGATGAAAACACGTGTCATTTTTATTATTCAGGTCTTAGCAGCTGCGATGTCGGCTTGCCACAAGGCAGAGCAAATTGTCCCCGTCGGTGGTGACAGCAATTTCTTTGCGGGTGTTTACACCCCCGTCAATAGGGTGCAATCTCTTTCCTGTTCCGAACATGTGACGGGTGTGGAATGCGGCGACTATGAACTGCCAGATTGTGTGCGGATGAATTGGCATTGGTCGGCTCAGCATCTCGACAGTATCGAGGTTTACGACAACCGCGTCAATACTCCTGGTCCTTTGACGGCACGGTACTATTACGACCCGGCTGGGCGTTTGTCGCTGGTGGAGTCCGACTATACTGTCTTGAATCATGCGTATAATCTCCAGTATGAGGGTTCACGCCTGGTGTCGATAGCCGAGACGTTTGGGGGATGGCATACGGATTATACATTCGGTTACGATGGCGAGGATTACCCCGTCAGCCTTACCAAACACGCGCAGGGGCAGTATGCAGAGCTGACGTACACCTACACTCTGCGCTGGCGCGACGGCAATCTTGTTGCCGCCGTATGTGGGCCGGACAACGATGCCTATACCCTCGACTCGATTACCTATACCTATTCCGACCGCGACAATCCCTTCTGCGGCTTGCTGTCGCCCTACTTCTTCCGACAATATTCCATTGTGAATGCCCCGCTCTTCTTCTCAAAGAACATCCCGGTTTCCATCACCTACCACACCGGAAACGGCCCCATGCAGGATGTATATTACTCGCTCCAATACGAATGTACCAATGGCGTGCCAACCCAGATAGCCCATCGATACTCCAATCTGTACTGGTGTGACTACACCGACACCTACACTATACGTTATTGAGTGGTAGGTTGTTTAGGATTGTATATTCCCAAGGAGAAGTATGGCAGGTTGGGAATCATATTGCAGATGAGTGTGGTTTTGCTCGATTGACGCGGTTCGGTTATAGTCGCGATAGGAAAATACCGCAAATTTACTTTGATAGTGCTTTCTAAAGTCCTGGTTATTATCGCATAAATATTTTATTATGTAATCTTGCAATCCAATTGCAAGATTACATAAAATAATTGGAATGCAAGGGAAAAACTTATTACGCTCCGCTCAACTCATTGGGTATAAATGATATTTCTGGATTGACATTGTATAGTTTTGGGGGCTACTCTTTTTTGTTGAGGGACATAATGGGCAAGATAGAGATTGCGTCATGACAACAAAAATGATAGTGATTATCTGCAATTGGACGGTCTCTTCGAGACGTAAGGTGGTGTCCCCGGTTAGCCGCCGCACTGCGCTACACTTGTACGGTGTTATTGAAATTATGCCTCACCGAGGCATTTTTATGGTAAATGAGGAGAATCATTGCAATAAAAAATCCCTGCCGTGTTGGATCAATTCCGATACGGCAGAGATTTGAATGTTGAAACAGAGCGGTAAGATAAGCGGAATAATGCAGCAGGGCAGGGAAGAGGCGGCTCAATACCGCCCATCTTCACATTGGTATTTTATTAATAATTTCTTCAGCTTGCCTAACCTCAAATTTGATTCTTGAATGAGGAACGGCTTCCTTATATTTTTGTATCATTCTTTTTATCTGATCACATGCTTTGAAGAAATATTTTCTTTCATCGTTACTCATTTTTGTTATAAATTTTTCGTAAAATGGATAATATAGTCGAGCTACTTTAAAAGGGTAATATTTCTTCTCTTTCTCATGGTCTTCGTCGGTTAATATATTATGAGCTTGCTTGAAAGCTTTAAAAGTTTCTGTGTCATACTCATTATTTATAGTGTTTTCAAGTAAGTAACGTGCATAGTGATTGTCTATTTGGTATGTGTCAAATGATGAAATTTTTTTTGCAAATGTATA
This sequence comes from Bacteroidales bacterium UBA2714, assembly GCA_002354035.1. Classification (GTDB taxonomy): domain Bacteria; phylum Bacteroidota; class Bacteroidia; order Bacteroidales; family P3; genus Colimorpha. The sequence goes on along the minus strand of DEKU01000010.1, from coordinate 2,944 downwards.
TGCATTGTCAAAATAAAGTTTGGCCACATCATATTTCCGTTCTCCCAGTTTTGCAATTGCATATTGAAGCCAATAATGTGGGTTCCTTTCACAAAAAGTACAGCTCCTAATATCTTCAAAAAACTGAACAATATTATAATTAAATACGTCTTCACCTTCTTCCTTGTTGAAGATTCGTTGAAGACTTGCGTATGATAATATAGTTTTCATGTATTTTTTGTAGTCTGATACACTGCTATTTGTGCTGAAGTTCTTAAAGGCTTTTACAAGTGTTTCTCTTATACGTTTAACGTCCATAATTTCAGTTAGAATTACTTCGGAAAGAATAGGAGATTTTACTTTGATTTCTGAATTAATAAAGTCTACATATTCTTTTATTATTGTGTTTCTGTAGAAACTTCTGTTCCCTTTTATGGTGTTGTCCAATGCGTATGAGATATCGTCAAGGTCAATGTTCCAGTTTAAAATATTACTTACAAACATTAGTACTAGAGCTTCGTATGCAATAGGTTCTGCAGCAATTTGTTTGATGTCGTTACTTATCCTATTTTTAATATCGGTTGACTTAATTATATCAAGTAGTATAAGTCTTATACTGCTTTTGCATTGAATCTTCAAATGTTCTTTTTTTTCAAAGTCATTTAACGTTGAGTATTCGCGCCAAAGCCCAAAATTATCAAGGACTGACATGCATTGGCTAATGTCTCCGTTATCTAAATGGTTGATGTCGATTTCATAGAAATCCTTTTTGGATTTTTCACGCAACCAGTCAAAAGTCAAATCATTCGTAACAGTACGTTCTGTTACAATTAATATTTGTTTAGTGCGGAATGTGAGTATGGCTTCAATGACTTTTTTGTTAGTATTATAGTTGTCTACTATTATAATGGTATTAGAGCTGTTAGAACTACATATCCTTTCTATTTCATCATTTAGATTGTCATAGTATTTTTTGAATACATATACATTATAATTTTTATTTGATAATATGTATGATAAACCTTTGATGAGCATGGTCTTGCCATTTCCCATGTCACTGTGTATGAGAATGTCTTTTGCTCCATTCTCGATAAGATTTATTATGTTATCTATCTTAGAACGATTTATGTAGTATGGGAGCTCTTTTTGATGTTCAATGGATTGGCAAACCAATGCATCATCGACTTTTCCATAAAGTAGTAGGTTGATGATGCTCTCATCCTGTATCTTTGTTATAGTTTGTGTCTTTGAGCTGTTATTTTGTTTAAAGCTGTGCTCCGTAAAGCATAATAACGGCCGATTATTATTATGGATTTTTAATGTGGCTGTTTTTTTGCACTTATCTATCACTTCTGCAAAAGATTTCAGCCCGATTGGGAAAACACTTCCATAGCGTGAAAACTTCTGTATATTACTTTCTTTCTCATCTTCTTTGATGATAAAGATGCATTTCTTATGAGTCTCGGAATCTTCCCAAAGTATCCTTTTTATATCTAAATCATGTTTTAAAGAAAAACCGATAAATATTATGTAATCACTGTCCTTAATGTCGAATTGAAATAATTTTGCCCAACTGCTATTCAGGAATGAATTTGTTAGATAACTTGTTGAAGTAAGCTTAAATTCACTTGATCTGATTCCATCTCGAATATTGTAAATACTGCCATTGAGATGTACAACTATTTTCCGTTTGTCCAAATAATCTTGTGGATTGGAAGACAGAGAGACTGGTAAGTATTTGTTGCCATCTTTTGTGGTGATTAGTTCTACAATATTGTCGTAATTTGTGGTGTATATTCTCCGCCACTTATTTCTACAGATGATTTCTTGTTCTTCAGAAGTGGTTTTGACAGTAAAAGTATCATGGAGTTTTTGTGATAGTTTTTCTTGTCCAAATTTTTCTTCATATTTTTCAGCCGCCTCTTCCAAGTCTCCCTCACTATCATATTCCGTTTCAGCATCAAGAATATTTGCTAAGGCATCGCTGGAGGGCAAATCACTGTCTAATGTGTTCGTAGCACCTAATGAGAATCCTGACCCTAAAAAAAGCATGCAATTACCATTGAGGATTTCTGAGGCAATAGTTTCTAATTTATTAATATCGGTCATTTTTTTATAAGTTCTATTTTCGTAAATTGATGATATAAATATTGTATATGTCAGTCTAAGAACAACGTCTTTTATATGTCCTGTCGCCCACCCCTCGCCCTTGCGGGCTTCGGTGTAAACGACGATGCAAAGATACAACTTTTCCGCCAAACGGCAAGAAAAAATGATTGCAGAATACTCATTTCTTCGAAAAATGGTTCCAACTCAAAAAAAAGTGTACTCTGGGAAGGCGACAACATCACTAAATTTGTCATGACCAGCACTGCCATCGATGTCGTCGCCGAAAAAATCTATGCCTACGACAACAAGAACAACCCCTACCGTGGATTGACCAGTCAGCTGTTTAATCCCATTGATTTAAATGAATGGGGCAGTGCCAATAATCCCGTGTTCGACAGCACCAGTATTACGGGTGAACAACCCATTCACGACGGTTCGAGATACACCTATGAATACGAAGGACAGTGGCCCACACAACGTACGCATATACTCGATGTGAGTACGTCAGTCGTTACAAGTCTGTTGACGACCCAAGTCTATTACGAATACAAGAACTGACATGGACTATAGTCATTGTTTTTATCTGTGGCACCACCATGGGAGGTGTCGTTATTCCGCTATCGCGTGAGATCCCCGATAAGCGGGTAGTCGCCCTCTTCCCTCAGCAAATTGGCGGGGAAGTCTGTTCGATACGGCTTCCCCTTTATTCTTTTTTGAGGGTTTTAGATGTGACCACCAATCCCACCACATCGGCACGCAGTATATGCCAAGCAACATCGTCGAAGGTCATTGCTCCAAATACATTGCTCGAACCATTGCGACGCTAGCCCGGCAGCCTAAATTCCAGTTACAAGTG
>DEKU01000069.1:63967-64282 GCA_002354035.1 Bacteroidales bacterium UBA2714 | reverse complement strand
CCATGTCGCGTCCCTCCGGGACGTCATTCAGCGCCGGAGACGTCCACCGCACTGCGCCTCCTGCTTGTACGGTGTTATTGAAATCGCACCCCTCCGGGGTGCTTAATGTAGGGAATCCCCATAAGGGGGAGAATACGCACAGAAAAAGGCGCCACTCTATTAAGAGGAAACGCCTAACGGCGTCTCTATCCCCACCACAGCGTATCCCTTAGGTGTCCCCTCTCAACTTACCCCATCGTATCACCAACGGCATACCCCGTTAGGGGTTCTCTCTCAATAGGCCTCCTGTCTTATAGCCAGTGTAATACCCCGTAG
>DEKU01000069.1:63517-63882 GCA_002354035.1 Bacteroidales bacterium UBA2714 | reverse complement strand
GACGTCCACCGCACTGCGCCTCCTGCTTGTACGGTGTTGTTGAAATCGCACCCCTCCGGGGTGCTTAATGTAGGGAATCCCCATAAGGGGGAGAAGAAGCACAGAAAAAGGCGCCATTCTATTAAGAGGGAACGACTAACGGCGTATCTTCCCCCACCACAGCGTAACCCGTGGGGGGCGGTCTCAATAGCGACCCTTTCGGAATCCCCATAGGGGGGGAGAATACGTACAGAAAAAGGCGCCATTCTATTAAGAGGAAACGCCTAACGGCGTATCTTCCCCCACCAACGGCATACCCCGTTAGGGGTTCTCTCTCAATAGGCCTCCTATCTCATAGCCAGCGTAATACCCCGTAGGGGTTTTCT
>DEKU01000069.1:0-63434 GCA_002354035.1 Bacteroidales bacterium UBA2714 | reverse complement strand
GGACGCCATTCAGCGCCGGAGACTTTCACCGCACTGCGCCTCCGGCTTGTACGGTGTTATTGTAATCACACCCCTCCGGGGTGCTTAATGTAGGGAATCCCCATAATGGGGAGAATGCGCACAGAAAAAGGCGCCATTCTATTAAGCGGAAACGCCTAACGGCGTATCTATCCCCACCACAGCGTACCCCGTGGGGGGGGCGGTCTCAATAGCGACCCTTTCGGAATCCCCATAAGGGGGAGAATACGCACAGAAAAAGGCGCCATTCTATTAAGAGGAAACGCCTAACGGCGTATCTATCCCCACCACAGCGTACCCCGTGGGGGGGCGGTCTCAATAGCGACCCTTTCGGAATCCCCATAAGGGGGAGAATACGTACAGAAAAAGGCGCCACTCTATTAAGAGGAAACGCCTAACGGCGTATCTTCCCCCACCAGCGGCATACCCCGTTAGGGGTTCTCTCTCAATAGACCTCCTATCTCATAGCCAGTGTAATACCCCGTAGGGGTTCTCTCTGACTGAATGCGGCTATTCTTGTTTAGCTTTTTGGGTGTAAAGGTGAGGGGAATGGCTACAGGGTCATTCGGTCGGGGAGCTTTTCTTGGATGGGGTCTGGGTGAGGATGATGGCGTTGGCGACGGGGCGTTGGCCGGCGGTGTCGAAGCGGCCGTTGTCTGACGGGTGGTTGACGATGCCTCCGTTGCCGCGGTTTTTGATATACATGGTTGTTGAGCCGCCTCCGTCCAGGTTGACCGCGTCGCAGCATCCCAGCCACCGCATCACCCTTGTCAGTTCGGGCAGGCTCAGCCCCTCGGCTTCGCGCGAGTGGCGTCCGTCCACTACCAGCAGCACTACTGTGCCGTCGGGCTTGAGACCGATGGCCGTGCGGTTGTGCCGTCCGTAGACAAAATGGCGGTCCATCCGTTGGGGGATGACAGTCCCTTTCCGAATCAGCATGGGCCCAGCGGTCATGATGTTGCTGTCGGGCAGGGCCCGCTCGGCATGTCGGTTGCTGTCGGGCACGAGGAAACGGGGACGGCGTGTAGCCGTAAGCCGTATGGTGGCGTATTGATAATACTTGCGGTAAGTGCTGTCGTTCCTTGCGGGGGTGTTGATGCCCAGTTCGCGTCCGTCGATGCGGAGGTAGCATACGGGAGCTCCCGTCCGCATGTTAAAATATGAGCCATTGATGGCGGCCAAGGCCTGGTGTCGGGTGGCGAAATCGGCCACGGTGGTCATCTGTGTGTCGGCCACGAATCGCATCTTTGTTGGCGAGCCCGAGGGTATCTCTACAACGCTGAAGCACTGGTTGGAGTTGAACACCTGGCGGTGCATAAAGTGGTGGTGGAGGAAGAGGAAGCCGTCCAGTGTGTCGGCGTGCCAATCAGCGTTGACGAAGGCGATGGAATCGGCGGTATAGTCCCGTTGGGCAGAAACCCGTGCGGGCAGCAGGGCTACGGCCAGCGTGCAGAGAGCCACTGCCCGCAGCAGGGCTCGGGAACCCAGAAACGAAGAGGTGGATTGGCGGTCAGAGGGTATGTTGTGCTTCATAGGCTCGAAATGTTTTCTTGACAGTTTTTCCCGACGTTAGCTCAGCTGCCGAAAAGGCGGATAAGGTCGGAGGCATAGGATTTGGAAACCGGTATGTCGTCCACGCCAGCATGCCCAATCTCGGCATATATGCCTTGCGGTGTGCGCCGCAGGGTGCGGACATGGCTGAGATTGATGAAGTAGGAGCGGTGGCAACGCACCAGCCCACTGGTGCCAGCCAGCCCTTCCATGGCTTTGAGGGTGTTGCGGAGGCTGTAGCGCACCAGCTTGCCCTCGTCGTCGTAGCAGATGGTGACGTAGTTGCCGGCCGACTCGAGCGAGATGACCCGGTCGGCTCCCACCACCAGTTTCACATTCCCTTTCTCGTCGGCGAAACGCACCATGCCGCTTTCATTGCGCTCCACTCCTCGGCGCAGCTCGTCCACCAACGACTCCGATTGGCGCAGCCTCAGGTCGCGGTCTATCAGCTCAATGGCCAGCCAGTAGCACACATAGGGTATCACCACGAGCGAGAATCCGGTGACCAGCAGTTGGGGCAGCAGGGCGAAGAAACCCAAGTGCAGGAAAAGGGAAAGGAAGAGGTCGACAAAGAGGCTGCCCACCACCCACTCGCATATCTGCCACAGGGTCCATTCCCTACGGCTGAGGGAGTGGCGCACCATGGCCACACACAGCAGTGTGCGGCTCAGCCCCAGCACCACCAGCACGATGGCGCACACCACCGGCAGACAGAAACTGATGTGCTGCTGCCACCCCAGCTGCAGGGCGTTGGCTTCGCCGTAGAAAAGGGGCTGGTATATCACTATGAACATCATGATGAACAACGGCACTGCTATGCAAAACAGTATATTGTTCTTAATGTGGTAGTATTGTTCGGATATTCGCATGGTGGAATGGGTGTATTGGGATGTTGTGTGCTTATTCGAAGGTCAGTTTTTTCCGTTTCCTCAGCCAGGGGAAGAGGTCGCTGAGATTGTCCAGGTCTTTGGTCAGCTTAATGCCTATGCCCTGCTTGTAGGGCAGCTCGGTGCGGGTGTAGAAGCTGGTGTTGGAGCGGTGGAAGCCATATATGTTGAAGTAGGGATTGAAACGGTAGCCCACCTCCACGTCGCCCACCAGCACACTGGAGGTGGTGTTTTCCATCTCGCCCGTGGTGTTGGCGTAACCAAAGGTGGACTCGAAATAGAATTTGTTCCATTGTTTGCTGATGCCCACATCAAACTGGCCCGGCGTATTGCCCGAGCCGGCATAATAGTTGAAGTTCACATCCACCACCTTCACCAGTCGCGACACCAGACTGCTGGCCGACGAGGTCAGGATGTTGATGCTGCCGCCGTCGCCCAAGGGGCTCGCGTCGTTGTCGGTGGTGCCTTGGGGAGTGAACCGTCCCAACAGCAGGAGTGATATGGACTGGTTAAGCATGTCGCGTTCATTGTTTTTGTCGATATAGGTGAACACCTGATCTTGAACGCTCTGCTCGGCATTGGGTATCTGGATGTCGAACTTGATGGAGGGGTCTTGCAGGGTGCCGGCCAGGGTGATGATGTCTTGCACCTGCACATAGTTGTCCGAGGCGGAGGACGACGAGCTGTTGCCCATCAGGGTGGAGAGGTTTACGCGCTGGGAATATACTGCGTTGACGTTGAACCGGGCGTTGTTGATGTCGCCGGGGAAGTTGAGCGTGCTTCCCTCTTCTATGGCAAAGGTCTTATTAATCAGTTGCAGCAGGGTGAGGGAGAAATTGCCCGATGTGAACTCATAGTCGCCCAAGATGTCGGGGGTCTTGCCGTCGCGCATCACCACCTGGATGTCGCCTCGTCCCACAGCGGTCACGTTGGCCGTGAGCTGTTCGAAATCCATGGGCAGGTGCACGGTGACGCCGGGCGTCACGCTGACATTGGCCTGCAAGTTAATGGAGCCCGTCGTGGCGGCACGGGAAGTGGGCCGGTTGCGGCGCGGTGTGGGGTAGGGCGACACAAACACGATGTATTCGTTCTCGCTCACCTGTTTCTTGTTACTGATGGGCACATACAGGTCGCTCCCGTTCTGGGCCGTAGCCTGCACGGTGACCTGTAGGGCTTTGAGGGGTCCATTGATGTCGGCATCGGCCGATGCCATCAGTTTTCCGTGGAAGGTCTCGCCGTCCGCCGGCTTGTTGAGCGCCATGATTCGTGAGGTGTGCAGCCGCATGGCGAGCCTTGGCTCGGGCAGCAAGGCCAGCGTTCCGTTGGCATAGGCTGTGTTGTTCTCCAAATCGCGGATGATGAAATTGCGCAGATTCAGCGTGTTGTTCTCAATCCTCACGGTGTCGTCCACCAGATATTCCACGCCGGTCGGGGCCAGTCCGATGCGTCCTTGTGATAGGCTGATGTACCCATCCACCCGCAATGCCTCCGTCGTTCCGCGCACCGACACCTTGCCTCCGGCCATGCCTTCCATCTTCGAAGCCACCGAAGCTAAGAACGGCTGCGCCATCCCGATGGGCAGTTGGTCGGCGTTCAGGTCAAACGACAAATCCATCGGCTTTCCCTCGGGGTTCAGGTGCCCGTGTATGTCGATGGGGTGATGCCCCTGAGCGTCGGCCACCACATCGATATACAGCAAGGGGTCGTTGGGCTGCTGGTGGGTGGTGATGGACAGGTCGCCCAACGCCATGTTGTTCACGGCAAACTGCTGGACGTTCAAGTCGGCGTCGACCAGTGCCTGACTGCTCAGCCCCTGCACCCGCAGGTATCCGTCCAGCGTCCCTTCAATGTTCAACGAGCTGGAGGCCAAGAGCAATGAACTCAGCTGCCCCACTGCAAAGTCGTCAAAACTGGCCCGGACATAGTCCTCCTGCTCGGTGGTGGCGGGCTGGCCCGCGCCGGGTATGTTGGCGTCGATTCGCATGGCCTGCTCCAGCCCATACACCTTCAGATTGTCCACCTTGATGCGTTCGCGGTTCAGCCACACCCCGTCCGGACACACTACAGTCCACTTCTGTCCCATGACGTAGAAATGGGGTTGGGTCACCATCAGCCGGTTGCCGCTGGCCGACGAGGTCAGGAGGAATTCCAGCTTGCCGCTATTGCTTGCCGTCGAGGGGTTTTCGTTGCCCCATTCCAGGGCAAGGGTTGACAGGTTGCGGCCCACCGCAGCCGTCAGAGCGGGAGCCTGCATCAGTGTCATGGCACCCGTTTTGGCATTGGCGGCGCGCAGGCGCAGCCTGTAGCTGTCGCCCAGCGACCCTCCGTCCACGCCCACATCTTGCAGCGCGAACGAACCTACCCGCAGCGAGTCGCTCTGTATGACAAGTTTCAGTGCCTCGCCATAGTTGTAGTTGCCCCTCAGCCTTGTCCCCTCGGCAATGACGATGGAGGGCATCAGCTCGGCAAAAGTGCCGTAGCGGTCCTCCCATTGCAGTTCCATGTCCAGCCGGTCGTCCGCCAGCTGCTCATAGGCCTGGCTGCGGCTCTGGTCGTCGTAGGGATAGGGGTTATAGTAGGAGGGCAGATAACGTGCGCAAAAATCCTGGGCTATGACGGGCAGGTGAGTATAGGCAAAATGGCCCTCCACCGTGGCGTCCAGCCAGTCGCATTGCAGGACCAGCCGTTTCCAGTTTGCCACCGGCAGCGCCAAGCCGTCGGGCTGGTCCGTGCCGATGGGGGCAAGGCTGGGTTCCGACTCAGCCTGTAGGGCAAGGTGCCTCATGTCCAGCTTGTGGCTCCCATATTGTAGGTGAGTGTTGTCGAGAGTGATATTGCCGGCCATCTGCTCCAGGTCTTTCCCGGTCAGATGGGCTTTGAGCTGAGTGGTCAGAGCCACCGTCGAGTCGGTCTGCAACAGGTGCAGCGCCGTCAGTTGTGCGTTGTTGAGCTGCACATCGGCATGGTAGTCGCCCTTGTTGAGGTCAGCATCGACCGTCAGGTTGAGGTGAATGAGCGAGTCGCGCAACTCGGCTTCGGCCGAGGCCACTCCCCCTGCCAACTCGGCCGAGATGGCGGTGCGTTGCAGTGTGGCACCCCGCAGCGAGGTGTTGTACAGCCGTCCCTCCACCGAGACGTCCATCTTTTCGGGGTCCAGTCCCGTGCCTTGGAAGGAGAGGTGCATCCCCGAGCGCCACACCCACTCGTTGGGCAGCAGCGACCGTATGCCCAGCATACGGGAGTCGACATCCCCCCAGTAGGCATAGTCGTTTCTCAGCGTGTCGTGCATCAGCCGGGCATGGGCCTCGAGGTCGCCCACCTGGCTGTTCATGTTCACCCACGCCTCTATGTCCAGCATCCCTCCGGTGGCTTCGGCGCTGAGGTCTATCGTCCCCATGTGCCGCACGGCGGCGGGCAGCGGCAGCGGCACACTGTCGGGCAGCCGCACCTCGCTCAGGTCGGCATAGCTGGTGTGGAGCCGGTGCAGCACGGCATGCACCTGCGTGCGCTCAATATGTGGCAAACCCGTGATATTGCCGTCGAACAGCAGGTTGCTGTTGTTGCCGAAAAAGGCCAGGAAGTTCTCGGCCGTGAGGTTGGCGATGGTGCCGTACACGTGGCCCTGCGGTCGGGCCTTGACCTCGGCATCCCACAACAGGGGAGCCCAGTAGGCGGCATCGCGCATGCTCACCTCGGTGCCCTCTTTCAGCACCACGTCGTGCACCACCGTGTTGCAATAGTCGCTCATCTCCTCCCAGCTGTTGTATTTCAGGCTGGCATCCATAAACACACGGCTGTCGTCGGTCTGCAAGTCGAGGTTGGTGGCATATATGCCCGTGGGACCCACCTCCGCATCCATCGAGAGGTCCACGATGTGCAGACCCGACTGCTCAGTGGTGCTGAGCGACACGAAACGGGCCTTGATGTGGTCGTTCTCAACCCGCACATTGCGAATCACGCCGCTGATGTCCCAATAGCGCATGTGGGGTATCTCCACCCCGTGGGGGCGGGGTTGGTAGCTTGCAGGTTCGGGCAGGTCCTGGATATAGTCGATATTGTGCAGCCTCAGCTCGCCCACCTCGACCGTGAACACCGGGGCCGGCACTCCGTCGTCGGGCTTGGCCTTCTGTTTGAAGTAATTTATGATGAAGTCCAGATTGATGCCCGATTGCCCATCGGGGTGGTGAAAAGTATGTAGGTGGTAACGCCCGTTCCACAGCTCGACCGAGCGGAACGATAGACTCGAATTGTGGAACGGGAAACGCTTGAAACGGCATGTGATGCGGTCGCCCACAAAGATGGTGTCGTCCGTGGGCGAAATGAGCTCTATCTTGTCCAGTATCACGTGGCTTATGGGGCTGGCGTGCAAAGCCCCGATGCGTACCTTTCCGCCCCATTGGTTCGAGAAATAACTGCCCACCGCAGCACCGATGTACGACTGTACTACCGTGCTGTTGAGCAGCGCAATCAGGACGTAAAGCCCCAGAACAAGCCCGATGGCCACGCGCCGCAACGCATATTCTTTTACCTTGCTCATGGCGTCTCTCTTCGGATGGCCTGCCGAGGGTGGGGGTGGTGCTGCCCCGGCCCCGCCGGAAGGCCTCTGTGCCGATTAATTTACTACAACGCAAACGGGGCGTTATTATTGTATCGTAAGGCCGAAAGTTGTTCGAAAAGTTTAAACCCCGGCGGCGGCCGCCCGCGACGGTCACCGTGCGAGGCCGCCACATGCCCTGTGCTTAGTTGCCATTTACCCATCGTTTGTACACTACTTTGACTCTTGAAGAGAGTATAAAGAGAATATAAAGAGAATATAAATAGAGAATAAATGCTGGATAAATCTCAACTAAATGTAGGAGAAGTGGCGGCCACTGAGCGAGGGCGGAGGCGGGGCAGAAACGGCCGGGAGCGACCGCTGAAAGGGGGTCGGTCGGCGGTGGGATGAATTTTTTTTGCGATAATTGAGAATTTATTTGTACTTTTGCATCTTACTAACTAAAATGTACTGCTTGTAAAAACATATCAAGGATAGCTGTAATGGAGAAACCTTTAATACTGTCGATCGAGTCGTCGTGCGACGATACGTCGGCTGCCGTGCTGAGCGGCGACCGCATACTGAGCAACGTCATAGCCTCGCAGAAGGTGCATGAGCAATATGGCGGCGTGGTGCCGGAGCTGGCATCACGGGCCCACCAGCAGAATATAGTGCCGGTGGTTGACGCCGCCTTGGTTAATGCCGGGGTGGACCGCCGGGCGGTGAGTGCGGTGGCTTTCACCCGGGGCCCCGGGCTGCTGGGGTCGCTGATGGTGGGGGTGTCGTTTGCCAAGGGGTTTGCGCAGTCGCTGGGCATTCCGCTGATTGAGGTGAACCATTTGCAGGCGCATGTGTTGTCGCATTTTATCAAGGAGAATGATGAGAGCGTGGTACCGCAGTTCCCGTTCATCTGCCTGCTGGTGAGCGGCGGACATACGCAGATATTGCTACTGCGCAGCCATTTCGACATGGAGGTGCTGGGGCAGACAATCGACGACGCGGCGGGCGAGGCGATAGACAAGGCCGCCAAAATCATGGACTTGGGCTATCCTGGCGGGCCGGTGATAGACCGCCTGGCGCGCGATGGCAACGCCGACGCTTTCCATTTCGCCACACCTCACATCCCGGGCAATGACTACAGTTTCAGTGGCATCAAGACGTCGTTCCTCTACTTTCTGCGCGACCGTCTGGCCGAAGATCCGGATTTCATTGCGAAGAACAAGGCCGACCTCTGCGCCTCGATACAGCAGTGTATTGTGGGATTTTTGGTCAAGAAGCTGGAGAAGGCCGTGAAGGAGACGGGTGTGAAGCAGGTGGCCATTGCGGGCGGTGTGTCGGCCAATAGTCTGTTGCGCAGCGAAGTGGAGCGGCTGGGACGTCGCAGAAAGTTGCAGGTGTTTATACCCAAGTTCCAGTTCTGCACTGACAATGCCGCCATGGTGGGCATTGCGGGCTATTTCAAGTATCTGAAGGGCGACTTTGCCGACATTGCGCTGCCTCCTTATGCACGCGCAGGAAACGGACTGGCTGAGGGGTGATGGGTTGAATTGAATGTGATATATATTGTTTGATGAAACGTTTGACGCTCATATTGACGATGTTGCTTGGCTCGGTGGCGGGCTGGGGGCAGGACATCCACTTTTCGCAGGTGGATGCCGACCCGTTGCTGCTGAATCCGGCCTATGCAGGATTCTATCAGGGAGCGGGACGTTTCGGGGTGGTGTACCGGAACCAGTGGGCTTCGGTCAGCATCCCTTATCAGACGGTGGCTGTGACGGGCGAGATGGCATTGTGGCGCGGAGGGGTGAGCAGTGGCTTGAGTGTGGGCGCGGCGGTGTTCAACGACGATGCCGGCACACTGGGCTATGGCACTACTTCGGGCCATCTGTCGTTGGCCTACTATCAGGCGCTGAACCGCGCGGGGACGAGTGTGCTGTCGGTGGGCGTGGAAGGCGGATGGGCACAGAGTGGGTTCGACCCCTCGAATGCCGAGATGGAGGACGCCTCGGAGAGTTTTGAGCGTCCGAAGGTGGACTATCCCCTGTTGGCGCTGGGTGTGGCGTGGTATTGGCAGCCGATGGCCGATTTCCATACGAAAGTGGGCTTTTCGGCCCGCAATATGAACAGGCCCAATATTTCGTATATGGGTCTGGATGAGACTTTTCTGGAGCGGAGGTACAGCCTTTTTGCACGTGCCGAATGGCGCTGCTGGCAGAGCATTTCGCTGTTGCCGGTGGTGATGGCACAGGCGCAGGGGAGGCACCGGGAGCTGGTGTATGGCGGCGATGTGAAGTGGTATATCGAGGAGGGCGGCGCACGCGAGGTGAGCCTGCGGGCTGGGTTGGCCTATCGTCATGCCGATGCATTGATTGCCAACCTGATGATGGAGTACGACGCGTTCCTATTCTCGTTCTGTTATGATGCCAATGTGTCGGGGCTGGCGGTGGCCAGCGGCGGCGTGGGGGCTTTTGAGGTGGGCGTGGTGTACCGTTTTGCCAAAAACAGCAAGCGGACCAAGCGCATTAAGTGTCCGAAGTATTGATGAGGGGAAGCCCCACAGCCACGAATGAAGGAAAACAATGGCCGGCAGTTGCCGGGATGGATAAAATTATTTGACTGTATGAAGAAAGAATTGTTAGTATTGGTGGCAGCGACGATGTTTGCTGTTTGCACTTGGGGTCAGACGCGCTATGAGATTACGCATGTGCCGGTGGGTGTGAATACCGCTGGCAGTGAGACGGGAGGAGTGTTGGTGGATGACAGCGTTTTGTTATATACGTCGATGATGAACCAGAGTGCGAACAGGTTGTATCTGGTTGACTTTACGCCTGTGCTGACACAGGTGATGCAGGTGCGGGTGGGCGCAGACGGGTCGCTGGGTCAGGCGGAGCAAAACCGCTGGGGACTGAATACGGTGAGCATGAATTGCGGGCATGTGGCCTATGATGCGAAGAATGATGTTCTGTATTTCACGCGTAGCACGAATGGCAAAGAAGACGCGACCCATATTTATTACACGAAGAGGGTGAATAAGCGCTGGAGGAAGGCGGTGAAACTGGGGGGCGATGTGAATGTTGAGGGCTACTCGAGCACTCACCCGGCCGTGGGGTATCTGCCCGACGGGAAGACGATTCTCTATTTCAGCTCGAACCGCGAGGGTGGTATCGGCGGGATGGATATATGGTACGCCATAATGATTGATGAGGGGAAGCCGGGCAACAGTACGAATCTGGGGCAGCCGGTGAACAGCGAGAAGGATGATGTGACGCCGTTTTACTCGAACGAGGAGGGTTGCCTGTATTTCTCCAGCAACCGATCCGGAGGTCAAGGCGGCTTTGATGTGTATGTGTCGGAGGGGTTCCGCAACAGCTGGCAGTTGCCCCAGACACTGGGCAAGGAGGTGAACAGCGTCTATGATGATTTGTTTTTCAATGTCCAGCCTTGCCGCTGCCGCTGTGTGCAGGAGCGCGAGGATACGACCGAGGTGGTGGCGGCTTGCGGTTTCCTGTCGTCGAACCGACCGGGGTCGCTCTATGAGTCGGACAGCAATTGTTGCAACGATTTGTTCCGCTGGAGGCGGCTCTACCGACCGCAGAATGCCCCCGTGGCACAGGCACCGCTGCCACCGAGCCAACGGGCACTGGATTTGCTGCCGCTGAGCCTTTATTTCCATAACGACGAGCCTACGCCCTGCACGCTGGACACGGTGACGCGGCTTGATTACTCCACTACGTTCAGACGCTACTATCAGATGCGCGACGAGTATAAGGGTGCGCAGCCGAGTCCTGTGGACCGGCGCAAATGGGACTCGGTGCAGGGAGCGGTGGACATGTTTTTTGACTATGAGCTGAAAAAGGGCTACAGCAATTTGGTGGAATTCCTGGAACTGATGTATGCCGATCTGCGGGCAGGCCGCAGGGTGTGCATTACGGTTGATGGCTACGCAAGCCCGCTGTTTGAGAGCCTGTATAATGTGAATCTGTCGAAGAGGAGAATATATAGTTTCCGCAATGAGCTGCTGCACTGGAACAATCAGGCGCTGCTGCCTTTCTGGAACAACGGCTCGCTGAAGCTGAAAACTGTGGCGCATGGCGCAGCCGACAGCACGGCGGTGGCGCCGTCGGACCCTTTGCGTAATCCCCGGAGTGTGAAGTCGGTGTACAGTATGGAGGCTGCCCACGCTCGGAGGATTGACATTGTTGATTATGAATATATCAAATAGAGCTAAAGGATAAGGATATGAAGATTTTATGTGTGGTGCGCAATTATGCTCCCCATGCTGGCGAGATGAAGGCCGAGGTGCCTTCTGAACCGACCTTTTTTTTGAAGCCGGACAGTGCGTTGAACCCGAAACAAATGCCGCTGTTCTATCCTGATTTTACGCAGGATTTGCAGCATGAGGTGGAGATTGTGGTGAGGATAGACCGGCTGGGGAAGTGCATAGAGCCCCGGTTTGCCCACAAGTATTATGACGCGGTGGCACTGGGAATCGATTTCACGGCGCGTGATTTGCAGCGCAAGGCTAAGGCGGCGGGACTGCCTTGGCTGTTGTCGAAGGGTTTTGACGGCAGCGCTGTGGTGGGGCCTTTCGTGACCCTGGAAGCGCTGAGGCAGGCCACGGGGAAGGAGACCCTCACGATAAACAATATGGGCTTTGATTTGAGCCGAAACGGGAAGATGGTGCAGCAGGGCAATACGGAGGATATGATTTTCTCGGTGGACAGGCTGATAGCCCACGTGTCGCAGTTTATGACGCTGCGAACGGGGGATATGATTTTTACCGGAACTCCGGCGGGTGTGGGACCAGTGGAGATAGGCGATGTGCTGGAGGGCCGGATTGAGGGCCAACCGATGTTTCGGCTCGAGATTAAATAAGGCCTGTTCCTTTTAGACAGAAAAAGAGTAAGGGCAGCTCGGAATCGGGCTGCCCTTGACATTAATAGAAAGGAGGAAATTTTCTCTTGCTCCAGGGGGTGCGGCTTGCGGCATGCTATGCTTTGTGGCCGCAAGTCGAGAGGGTTAGAAATGGAAACCGACGCGGAGTCCGAGCACGCCAAGGCTGCTGCTGGGACGGCCTTCGAAGACTTCCTCGGCCGGAGAGGCTGATTTGGCGGAGTATTCGATGTAGTGGTTGCCAAGACCCATGTAGTAGAGGTTGACGCTGACAAACTCGCCAAGGTAGGTGCCGATGCCAGCCATCCAGGCCAGTTCACCCGTCATTTTGTAGCGGTAGGTCTGTGAGGGATAGCCGTTCTTGGTGATGATGAGCATGTCGTAGCCAATGGCCAGTTCGGCAAAGGGACGCACATCGGGCATCAGATTGTAGCGATATTTCAGACCCAGCATGACAGGGATATTGATGTACTGGGGGAAGGTGGGGTAATTGCCCAGCGAGTCGGCGTGGTTGTCGTAGGCTTTGCGGATTTTGGAACCAGAGTTGTTCCACAGTACACTGGCCTCGACATAGGGTTGCAGCTCGCCAACTCCTACGTCGAACCAAAGGCCGAAACGGCCAGTGAATCCGAGACCGGCACTGGCTCCTTTGCCTATACTGTTGCGGTCAAGAACAGCGAAACTGCCAAACGGCTCCAGCTCAACAGCATTGTTGAACTGCACTACAGGAAGGGTACCGTTGACAAACACAGATGTCTCAATATGCTGAGCATTAACACGAATACCCGCAAAGATAAGGACGGCACCGAGGCATAACGATTTGATATAACTGCTTTTATTCATGATATTGTTTTTTAGTTTTCAATACAAAAATAGTAATTTTTTTTCAATCTACAATATGGATTGAAAAAAATTAGAAGTTGCAGTTTATTTCGCACTGGTGTTTAGCAATTTCGGCGCGGCCAATCTGTATCATGCGGCGGCAGGAGTCGAGGAAACGGCGGTCGCGCTCGGAGTCGAGGAGCAGGAGGTAGCCCATGATGATATAGGCCAGGCTCTCGGCCAGAGCACGGACGTGGTGCTCGAAGGCTTCGCCAGCCCCACCTTCGGTGAGCTTGTCGTGCATGGTTCGATAGTCGGCGGTCATGCCGCGAAGGATTTCGCGGAGGGGTTCGAGTTCAGCGCTGATGGGCATGGCGTCGTAGTCGGCAATGCGTTTGAGGTAGTTGCCGTTGCTGATGCCTTTGGTGGCAGCGACCACCTGGAGTTGGGAGGTGCCTTCGTAGATGCTGAGGATTCGGGCATCGCGATAGAGGCGCTCGCAGGTGTATTCCTTCATGAATCCGCTTCCGCCATGGATTTGGATGCAGTCGTAGGCGCACTGGTTGGAATACTCGCTGGCCATGAGCTTGGTGATGGGCGTGAGGCAGTCGGCATTGCGAAGGTGTGCCTTCATGGCCTGACGCTCTTCGGCTGTGAGCGGACGAACTTTGGAGAGTCGGTCGTAGCAGTTGGCGAGGTCGACCTGACGGGCGGTCTCGTAGAGGAGCGAGCGGACGGCGTCGGTCTTGGCGCGCATGGTGCTGAGGATGTCCTGGACGGGGATCATCTGATTGATGGTTTTGCCGAACTGCTCGCGGGTGGCGGCATATTCTACTGCCTCGCGGCAAGCGGCTTCGCACAGGCCTACGGCTTGTGCGCCGACGCCAAGGCGTGCCCCGTTCATGAGGGACATGGTGTACTTGATGAGGCCTAAACGGCGTTCGCCCACCAGCTGGCAAGGAGCGTTGGTGAAGACGAGCTCGGCGGTGGGAGAGCCGATGATGCCCATCTTGTGCTCGATGCGACGGACGGTGAGGCCACCGTCGTTGCGGTCGTAGACGAAGTAGGAGAGGCCTCGGCCGTCGGTGGTGCCCTCTTCGGAGCGTGCAAGGACGAGGTGGATGTCGGCATCGCCGTTGGTGATAAACCGCTTCACACCATTGAGGCGCCAGCAGTTGGCAGCTTCGTCGAAGGTGGCTTTGAGGCGCACGGACTGGAGGTCTGAACCGGCGTCAGGCTCGGTGAGGTCCATGCTACAGGTGGCTCCCTGATAGATGCGGGGGAGGTATTTGTCTTTGATTTCTTCGGAGGCGAAGTCCTCGATGGTGTCGGCGCAGTCTTGGAGCATCCAGATGGTGGCAAAGCCCACATCGGCACGGGCTACGATTTCGCCCGCCATGGTGGTGACAGTGCCGGGCATGTTGAGGCCGTGATATTTGCGGCGTTGCTTAATACCATAGAGGCCGGACTGGGTGAGAACCTGGTGGTTCTGGGCGGTGCCGGGAGCATAGACCACGCGGCCGTCGACCACTTTGGGGCCTTCGGCGTCGACTTCGGCGGCATTGGGTGCGATAACCTCGGCGGTGATTTCGCCAATGAGGTCCATGGCTTGTTGGTAGCCTTCGACGGCCTCGGTCACATTGGCTGGGGCGTCGGGGTATTGGCCAGCCTCTTCGAAGTTGTTTTCGCGGAGGGTGGCTATCTTTTCGATATCGGGGTGCTGAAGGTAGAACTTCAGGCTTTCGTTGTCGCTATAATAGTTCATGGCTGAATTTGCTGAGGTTAATTATTTTTTGCACGACTGATAGGCGTTCATCAGGCGCGGAATGATTTCGCACACATCGCCGATGATGGTGTAGTCGGCAATGGAGTTGATGGGCGCGTCGGGGTCGGTGTTGATGGAGATGATTTGGCCGGACTGTTCCATGCCCACACGGTGCTGCACGGCACCTGAGATGCCGCAAGCTATGTAGAGCTTGGGACGGACGGTGACGCCGGTCTGGCCTATCTGGCGGTCGTTGGAGCAGAAACCGGCATCGATGGCGGCACGGCTGGCTCCCACCTCTCCGCCTATCATGTTGGCGAATTTATACAGCATGTCGAAGTTTTCCTTGCTGCCCATGCCGTAGCCACCGGCCACGATGATGGAGGCTCCTTTGATGTCTACGCCCTGGGGGTCGATCTGGCGGCTGATGACCTTGAGGCACTCGTCCTCGGCACGCAGGTATTTGGCGGCGTCGAGGTTGATAAGTTGCCCTTTGCGGTTGGCGTCGATAATCTCTTTGCGCATCACGCCTTCGCGCACGGTGGCCATCTGGGGCCGTGTTTCGGGACTGACGATGGTGGCCACGATGTTGCCACCGAATGCGGGACGAATCTGGTAAAGGATGTCGTGATACTCCTTGCCGGTCTTGAGGTCGGTGTGGTCGCCAATTTCGAGGGCTGTGCAGTCGGCGGTGAGGCCGCAGCGCAGGTGGGAGGCGATACGCGGGGCAAGGTCACGGCCTACACTGGTGGCTCCATAGAGCACCACTTCGGGCTGACGCTCGCGGATGATGCCGTCGACGATGCTGAAATGGGGCAGCGTGCGGTAGGGCGACAGGCGCGGGTCGTTGGCATAGAGGATGGTGTCGACACCGTAAGGGTATAATTGCTGTTCGAGGTCGGCCACGTTGTTCCCAGCCACGATGGCTTCCAGTTGCCCACCCAGACGGTCGGCCAGACGGCGGCCTTTGGAGCAAAGCTCAAGGCTCACGTCGGCTACGCGACCCGATTCGTTGATTTCAATATATACGAGTATGCTGTTCATATAACTATCCTATGATATGGTTGGTGACAAGATTTGAGATGAGGTTGTTAAGTGATTCCTGTGTGTTCTCCACGCGGATGTTATCCTTTTGGGTCAACACCACGCTGTCCACGTTCTTCACCTTGGTGGGTGAGCCGGAGAGACCCAGACGGTCGAACTCGGGGTTCACATCGTCGGCTGTCCACACGGGGACTTCGAGGTGACGGTTTTTCAGCACCAGATGGGCGTTGCGGAAACGGGGCCGCGGGGCACTGCCGCACACGGTGACGAGCACGGGCAGCGGAGCCTCCACCACCTCGGTGCCGCTCGAGATGCGACGCTTGATACGGATGCTCTTGTCGCTCACTTCCAGCAGCTCTTCGGCGTATGTGATCTGGGGTATATCCATCTTTTCGGCCACTTGGGGTCCCACCTGTGCGGTGTCGCCGTCGATGGCTTGACGACCACCGAAAACGAGGTCGACATGGCCCAGCTTTTTCACGGCGCAAGAGATGGCGTAGGAGGTGGCCAGCGTGTCGGCACCGGCAAAGCGGCGGTCGGAAAGGACAAAGCCGTCGTCGGCACCACGGTAGATAGCCTCGCGGATTATCTCTTCAGCGCGCGGAGGTCCCATGGTCACCACGGTGATGGTGGCGCCGGGCAGCAGCTCTTTCACCTGGAGAGCCATCTCCAGAGCGTTGATGTCTTCGGGGTTGTAGACTGCCGGAAGGGCGGAACGGTTGATAGTGCCTTCGGGGGTCATGGCCTCGGGCCCCACATTGCGTGTGTCGGGCACCTGCTTGGCCAATACTACGATTTTTATACTCATACTGTTCTAAGTTAATGATTCAAAAATGATTTGTTGTTTGCTGTGGCGTCCAGCGCTATGATTGGGGCATCCCGTCTCCAACCTTGCACAACATGGACACGGGATGCCGTTTCTTTCAGCAGGCCGAATGGGCGTCGGTGTCGGGGCTGATGCGTTTCACCATGCCTTGCAAGGCAGTGCCGGGACCCACTTCGATGAATTCGGTGGCGCCGTCGGCTATCATGTTCTGCACAGTGGCCGTCCAGCGGACGGGCGAGGTGAGCTGTGCCACAAGGTTGCGCTTGATTTGGTCGGGATTGTCGACGGGGGTGGCACACACATTCTGGTAGCAAGGACAGATGGGGGTATGGAACTGGGTGCGCTCAATGGCTTCGGCCAGCTCCACACGGGCAGGCTCCATCAGGGGGCTGTGGAATGCACCGCCCACGGCTAAAGGCACAGCGCGGCCCTTCAGCTCTTTCAGTCGGTCGCAAGCCTGGGCCACACCCTCCACGGTACCGCTGATCACCAGCTGTCCGGGAGTGTTGTAGTTGGCGGCCACGACCACCTGTCCAGCCGCCGTGATTTCGGCGCAGACATCCTCCACCGTCTTGTCGTCCAGCTTGAGGATGGCGGCCATGGTCGAGGGCTGTTTCTCGCAGCAGCGTTGCATGGCGTTGGCGCGGGCAATGACCAGCTTCAGGCCGTCCTCAAAGTCCATGGCGCCCGTGGCCACCAGGGCGCTAAATTCGCCCAGCGAGTGGCCGCCCACCATGTCGGGCATAAACTCGCTGCCCATATACGTGGCCAGTATCACCGAGTGGAGGAAAATGGCGGGTTGCGTCACCTTGGTCTGTTTCAGGTCTTCGGGGGTGCCCGCAAACATCAGGTCGGTAATGCGGAAGCCTATGATTTCGTTGGCGCGCTCGAACATCTCGCGGCAGCGGTCATTGTTGTCATACAGGTCTTTGCCCATCCCTACGAATTGGGCTCCCTGACCGGGGAAAACGTATGCTTTCATATTTTAAAGTCTTGTTTGTATTAAATAGTGAGCGGAGAGAACCCGTCGGCACTCCCCGCATTTTAGTTGTTCAATTATAAGCTTATGCCTCCATCGATGCAAATCACTTGACCGGTGACATACTCCGAGAGGTCCGACGCCAGGAAGAGGCTCACCCTTGCCACGTCCAGCTCTGTGCCGGCGCGGTGCATGGGGATATCGTCAAGCCATTTCTTACGGGCATCGTCGGGAATGGCATCGGTCATGGCCGTCTGAATGAAACCGGGGGCAATGGCGTTGCAGCGTATGTTGCGCGACCCGAACTCCTGTGCAAACGATTTAGTGAAACCGATGATACCGGCTTTGGCTGCCGAGTAGTTGCACTGGCCTCCGTTGCCGTTCACGCCCACCACCGAGCTGGTGTTGATAATGCTGCCACTGCGCTTTTTCATCATATAAGGGATGAAGGCTTTGCAGTAGTTGAACACCGACCGCAGGTTGATCTGTATGACCAAATCCCAGTCTTCGGGGCTCATGCGCAGCAACAGGTTGTCGCGTGTGATGCCGGCATTATTCACGATGGCGTCCACGCGGCCGTAACGCTCTATCACAGTCTTGGCCAGGGCCTCGGTCTGTGCCCAGTCGGCGGCGTTGGCGGTGTAGAATGCACATTCAGGATTGATACCTTTCAGCTTTTCCATCAGCTCCACGCTGCTGTCGGTCTCTTTCAGGTCGGTGACAATCACCGTTGCGCCCTCTTCGGCAAAAAGCTCAGCCGTGCGGCGGCCTATGCCACGGGCAGCACCCGTAATCAGGGCTATCTTGTTCTCTAACAGGTTCATTTCAGTCTTTCTTTTTTTATTAACTAATCATTATGCCGATGGAGTCTATGCCCCACCGGTCTGTTAAGTTTCTTTAACGTGCCTTCTCCGTTATTATTGTGTGGCTTCAGCAAAAAATGATTTACTCTTTGTCCACCAGCACAAAAGACAGCTTGCCCTTGCAGGCCACCTTGTCTCCCACATAAGCGGTAGCGTCGATAAAGAAAATAAGTCCTTTGCGGGCCGTGATGCGTGATTTCACGGTGATAGTGTCGCCAGGACGCACGGGTTGGCGGAAACGCACATCGTTCAACCCGCTGTATAAGGTGAGACGGTTCTTCAACTCGTCCAAAACCAAAATGGACGATGCCTGTCCCATTATCTCGCACAGGATAACTCCCGGCACGATGGGGTTGCCCGGAAAATGGCCTTGCACGAAAAACTCGTCACCGCGTACATGGTAGTGCGATACAGCCATGTCGCCTTCCATCGACATGTCATCCACCAGCAGCATAGGCTCGCGGTGGGGCAGGAATTGTTTGATTTCTTCACGTGTCAACATAACGTCTTATTTCTTTTTGGTCTTTTATGTTTAACTCAGGTTCAAAGGGGCTAAGGCGTTCTTTCAAATTACCGTCTATTCCGCCTCGACCCCTTTTTGCCTTTCGTCTATTCCAAATCAGGATTTCTTGCTCTTTTCTTTGCGGGATTATTTCACTCTTCTCAGTGCCACACAGGCGTTCTGTCCGCCAAAGCCGAACGAGTTGGAAAGCGTGATGTCCACCTCGCTCTTGCGGGCCTTGTTCGGGATATAGTCGAGGTCGCATGCCGGGTCAGGCTCCTGGTAGCCGATGGTGGGGGGCAGCATGCCGTGCTTGATGGCGAGGGCGCAGATAATCAACTCCACTGCACCTGCGGCGCCAAGCATGTGGCCCAGCATCGATTTGGTCGAGCTGATTTCCACCTTGCGAGCCACCTCTTCGCCCAGGGCCTTCTTGATGGCCATAGTCTCGCTGGCGTCGTTGAGGGGGGTGCTGGTGCCGTGGGCGTTGATATACATCTTCTCCGTGGGCTGGAAACCAGCCTCCTCGGCGGCCAGACGGATGGCTTCGGC
Organism: Bacteroidales bacterium UBA2714; assembly: GCA_002354035.1. GTDB lineage: Bacteria > Bacteroidota > Bacteroidia > Bacteroidales > P3 > Colimorpha. Next base: position 44,198 of record DEKU01000069.1, on the reverse strand, counting down.
TGCGTTACGTCCTTCGGGATGGGGAGCTGTGTAGTGGTAAGCGTCGCAAGTGTTGCCATAGCCGCTCACCTCGGCATAGATCTTCGCTCCACGTTTGCGGGCGCACTCTTCGCTCTCCAGCACCAGAATGCCGGCTCCTTCGCCCATCACGAACCCTTTGCGGCGGGCATCGAAGGGTACCGAAGCCGTCAGCGGGTCGGGGTTCTGCGTGAGGGCCTTCATATTGTTGAAACCGGCCAGAGCCATATCGCATATTGCGCTCTCGGCGCCACCGCAAATCATGGCGTCTGCTCTGCTCTCACGAATCATTCTGTATGCCTCGCCCACAGCATGGGTGCCGGTGGCGCAAGCCGTCACAACGGGCAGGTTGGGGCCTTGGCAGTTGTATTTGATGGCCACATTGGCCGAGCCGATGTTGGCAATCATCATGGGGATGAAGTGGGGCGACACACGGCGGGTGCCCTCTTCAAGCAGTTTCTTGTGCTCAGTGTTGAAGGTCTTGATGCCACCGATGCCCGAACCTACGGCGCAGCCTATGCGCAACGGGTCCACATCCGTGCCCACCTGCAGACCGCTGTCGGTCATGGCCTGATGGGCGGCGGCCAGCGCAAAGAGTGTGTACATGTCGTTGCGGCGCACCGTGCCCTTGTCAATGTCATAGTCTTCGGGGTTGAAGTCTTTCACCTCGCCTGCCACATGGATAGGGAGTGTGTCGCTGTGCGGAGCCGCGATGGGGGCAATGCCGCAACGGCCTGCCATCAGTCCTTCCCACAATGTCTCAATGTTGTTGCCAAGCGGTGTCACGCACCCCAGGCCTGTGATATATACCTTATTCATCTTGTTTCTTGTTTTTAATTGGTTAATAATACTTTTGCCGGGCATCCCTGCCCGCGCGCTCTGTTAATATCTCATCAGCAGCGAACCCGTGGTGAATCCCGAGCCGAACCCGCTCATCACAATCAAGTCGCCGCGTTCTATCTTGTTTGCTCTCACCAACTCGTCCAGCAGGATGGGAATGCTGGCCGACGAGGTGTTGCCGTATTTCTGCACCGTAGTGGGATATTGTTCGGGGATTCCACCCAGATATTGCTCAATCCCTTTGATGATGCGCAAATTGGCCTGGTGAAGAATAAAGAATTTGATGTCCTCCACCTTGTAACCGGCATCGTTCAGCAGACTGCTGATCTCGCTCGAACAGCTGCTCACCGCCATGCGGAACACCTCGCGGCCGTTCATCACCATGGGGTGGTCGAGGTATTTGCCTTCAACCTCGAAGGGGGTTGGCTCCAGCCGTTTGCGCTGAAACAGCACTTCGGTATTGCTGGTCGTGGTCATCCGTGCACCCATATAGCCGTCGCTGTCCTCCACTATTGCGGCGGCGGCGCCGTCGCCAAACAGCACGCTCGTCTCGCGTTGAGCCCAGTTGCAGAACCGCGTAGGCTCCTCGGCAGCCAGCACCAGTATTCTCGTGGCGCGTCCGGTTTTGAGGAACGAGTCTGCCAAGTCCATCGCATAGACGAATCCGGCACAGGCTATCCTGATGTCAAAGCAAGGACATGTGGCTCCGATAGCCCCCTGCACCATGCAGCTCATCGAGGGGTACACATAATTATTGTTCACATTCGAACAAATTATGTAGTCGAGGTCTTGGGCTTTCAGTCCCGATGCCTCCAGCGCGCGGTTGGAGGCGGTAATGGCTAATTCGAGTAAACTTTCGTCAGTGATGATGCGACGAGTCTCAATGCCCGTGCGGGTGCGAATCCACTCGTCGCTGGTGTCGAAGAACTCTGTCAGCATGTCGTTCGTCACAACCTTTTTGGGCAGAGCGCTTCCAGTTCCAATAATTTTCATTTCAGTAGAGCTTTATTTCTTTTTTGTGAGGGCATAATTCACCCTCATTATATTTCAAAATCGGAGTGCAAAGAAACAACGAAACTTCCATACCTGAATGTTAAATTCAGCCTACCACACAATTTAGTTGGCCAAGTCTCGTTATAGTGGGCGAAATCGTCATATAATGGGCGAAATTTGTTAAATACACAAGCACAATGACCCTCGTAAATCAGTTAAAATTATATATTCCGAAGTTCCTCACGCAAAAAAAGACCATTGTTCTTTTCTTTGCTCTGGTACTCTTTTTTTGTGCCTTTTTTGTCGTTGTATATAGGCCCCTCGGTCTGTTAAATCCCCCTCCGGTCCTGCGGCTCCTCAACTATCGGTTCTATTCTCTCATTCTGGTGGCCATCGGTCTGTTGGTGTTCGGCGTCAGTCGGCGCTTCCTCTTCCTCGCGCAGAAACGGGTCGACATGAGGCTACAGCACTACTTCATCTGGGTTGGAGTAGAGTTTCTGGTGCTGGTGGCCTCCATTTCTGCCGTCGCATGGTCTATCAACCAAGACGAAAACCTCATACTTCCAGTGCTTGTGGGCCGTGTGACAGTCGATATAATCGTGCTGCTCGCCATGCCCTACATCGTCACAGCATTGGTGTTCCTTCTCCAGCAGAAACGCATCGAAATCGCGTCGCTCACCAATCAACTGCTTGAAAACCACTCCAGCGCCATCGACTCCGGCCGCGACGATGTGCTACAGTTCTACGACAAGGGAGGGCGGCTGGTCTTTGTCACCAAACGCAGCAACGTCCTCTATATCGAAGCGGCCGACAACTACACCGTAATCCATTATATCAGTGCCGACAAAGAGGATTCGCTCGTGCTACACAACTCCCTCAAAAACATAGCCGAGACTTTCTCGTCGCAGGGCATGGTGCGCTGCCACCGCGGCTTCCTGGTCAATCTGGCCAACGTGCGCTACATGCGCAAGGAGAAAGACGGCTTGGTGCTGGAAATCTCTTATTGCGAACGTCTTATCCCCGTATCCAAGACCTACGCCCAAGAGGTGGTGCAACAGTTTGCCAATTAAGCCTCGTCTGTGCCGTCCATTCTCGGCCGACGACCCGTATTGTCCCCGACATCTGCCGGGGAATGGATGTCCTTGATTCCACCCCACGGTCGTTCTGCCTTCGCTCCTTCCCCGATACTTCTCCAAGCTTTATTCTACCTTTTATTTAACTGAAACAGGAGAAGTGTAGACAAAGAATAAAACATAATGCAGTCATATATTGGACTAACTGCCTGTTTGCACCCTGTCTGACAAGAGGGTCATGCTGGCGCCTGGAGGTGATGGTGCGGATTGTCTGTGGGGTGGGCAATTTTTTGCCACCCGCGGCGTTATTCTTAAGTAAACATTAAACGCAATTGCTATTATGAGTATCATTGTAAGTATCATTATTGGAGCTTTGGCGGGCTTTCTCGCCGGTAAGCTGTTGAAAGGTTCTGGTTTCGGTTTTTTGGTCAACCTGCTTGTGGGTGTGGTCGGTGGTTTTTTGGGCGGCAATGTGCTTTCGTGGCTCGGCATCCACTGGGGCGACACGTTTGTGGGCGCCCTTGTCACGTCGGTCATTGGCTCGTGCCTGCTGCTCTGGCTGGTGTCGTTGATTAAGAAGTAGACCGCGAACAGCTCTTTCCTGTCAGGACTGATAAGACTAAATTGTAGCGCGGGGACTGGTTCGGCCAGTCTCCGCGCTGTGTTTTTACAGTCTTGGTGCTGCTGTCAACTTATCCGCGGCCGTCGTGTATTCTTCCGTTCTATCTCGCTGTTTGGGTCTGAGTGTTTGTCACAAAGAATGGTGCAGCTGTGTGGGTTGAAGGTCGGGGTCGGGGAGTGTACTTGGCGTGACGGCTTTACTGGTTGGCATATTGCTGCACTTCGTCGTGGAAGAATTCAATAGCTACGCCGGCTTGACGGAAGAGTTCTTCGCTCTCGGCCCCGGCGTGGTACTTGCGCTCACAGACCACGCGCTTGATGCCACAGTTGATGATAAGCATGGCGCAGGTGCGGCAGGGGGTCATGCGGCAGTAGAGGGTGGCGCCGTCGAGGGCTATGCCACGGCGGGCTGCCTGGCAGATGGCGTTTTGCTCGGCATGGACGGTGCGGACGCAGTGGGTGGTGATGCGGCCGTCGGCCTCGATGGTTTTGCGGAAGAGGTGTCCCACCTCGTCGCAGTGGGGTAGGCCCGAGGGCGAGCCGACATAGCCGGTGACCAGCAGCTGGCGGTCTTTGACGATGACGCAGCCGGAGCGTCCACGGTCGCAGGTGGCTCGTTTGGAGGCGGTGTTGGCCAGTTCCATGAAGTATTCGTCCCACGAGGGCCTGCGGTACATGATTTGGCCCAGCACTTGCTCCACTTGGCGGTTGAGGTCGTCGATGGAGCCGTTGTTGTCGAAACGGAAGTCGGCGTGGTCGATGCAATAGCGGAGGTTTTGCTTGTTGGGGTCGTCGCTGGTCATTTCGCGCTGCTCGTTGGCGAGGAAGGTCTGGTAGTCGATGTGGTCGGTCTCGCTGCCGCGCAGCACTGCACGCTCGTAGCGCACGCGGGTGTCGGCATCGACGGCAAAGAGGTAGAAGTTCTGCTTGGCGCGGAGAGCCTCGACTTCGCCGGGGGTGCGTATGCTTTCGATGATGCAGTTGCGGCCCGAGGCTTGGGCTTGGTCGTAGAGTTGTTCGACAATCCATGAGGGGGAGTGGGCGGCGCGGAGGTCGTTGCCCACGAGTGTCATGCTGTCGCGGTTGACTTCGAGACCGCGCCGTTTGATTTCGTCGATAAGGAAGGCGCGGACGGAGTAGTGGTCGAATCCTTTTTCTTTCTGAAGGTAGTCGACGATGGTGCCTTTTCCGGCCCCGAGGGTGCCTGTGATGCCGATGGTGATCATGGAGAATGTGTTAATGTGATAATGTGGGAATGCGTTAATGTGGGAACTCGTTAATGTGGGAATGTGTTAATGTGTTAGCGTTTTAGCATTTGTATTTGTACTGTAGCTGGGAGAGTTCCTGGTTGGCTTTGACAATTTTGTTTTTAAGGCCAGCCTTGTAGGCCACGAGGCGTTGCATGATGTCGGGGTCGGCGAGGGCGAGCATCTGCATGGCGAGGATGGCTGCGTTTTGCGCGCCGTTGATGGCCACTGTGGCCACGGGGATTCCCGGAGGCATCTGGAGGATGGCGAGGGTGGCGTCGAGGCCTTCAAGGGTGCTGCCTTTGATGGGGACTCCGATGACGGGCAGGGGTGTCTCGGCGGCGATTACGCCGGGGAGGGCGGCGGCCATTCCGGCGCCGGCAATGATGACACGGATGCCTCGTGCGGCGGCGCCACGGGCAAAGTCGGAGACTTCGGCGGGGGTGCGGTGGGCGGAGAGGGCGTTGACCTCGAAGGGGATGGCCATCTCTTCAAAAAACTGACAGGCTTTCTCCATGACGGGGAGGTCGGAGGTGGAGCCCATGATGATGCTGACTAAGGGGGTCATTGTTGTTTGCTTGTGATTGTTGGGTGTTATTCTTGTTTGTGGTATATCTGCCAGGCACGGAGGAGCACGTCGGGGCGTGCGCCTTCGTAGAGGACTTTGTAGACGGCTTGGGCTATGGGCATGGATATGCCTTTGGCGCGCCGCAGTTTCTCAAGACTGTTGACGGCGTAGTAGCCTTCGGCAATCATGTGCATTTCGAGCTGGGCTGTCTTGACGGAGTAGCCTCGGCCCACCATGGTGCCGAAGGTGCGGTTGCGACTGAGCTGGGAGTAGCAGGTGACGAGGAGGTCGCCGACGTAGGGCGGCATGTTCTCGGGGGTGATGGCCAGGTTGGGGGCGGTGTCCATCGTTTTGAGGAAGGCGTGCATCTCGGCGATGGCGTAGCTGACGAGGACGGCCATGAGGTTGTCGCCGCTGCCCATGCCGATGCAGAGACCGGCGGCGACGGCGTAGATGTTTTTGAGTGCTGTGGCGTACTGGATGCCGCGTATGTCGGTGGAGGGGTTGATGTTGATGTACTGGCAGCGCAGGTGCTGCATGACGGTGTTGGTGAGGTTGGGGTTGAGGCTGGCGGCGGTGATGAAGGTGAGGCGCTCGCGGGCCACCTCTTCGGCGTGGGTGGGGCCGGAGACGATGGCCAGCTGGCTCTCGGGCACATGGTAGTAGCTCTGTAAGTAGTCGGTGACAATCATGTCGGCCTCGGGGATAAACCCTTTGATGGCGGAGACGAACTGGCGTCGGCGCAGGGTGTCGGGGTTTATCTGTAGCATGGTTTTGTGCAGGAAGGCAGTGGGGATGACGAGATAGATGATGTCGCAGCGGTCCACCACGTCCTGGGGATGGCTGCATATCTCTATGCGCGAGGGGTCGATGATGACCTCGGCAAGGTAGCGGAAATTGCGGCCATGGGAGGAGAGGCTTTTGCGGATGTCGGGTTCGCGCACGTACCAGCAGACACGTGCGGAGGGCTGTTCGAGCAGCATTTTGACGATAGCGGTGGCCCAGGAGCCACTTCCAAGTACTCCTATCATTTCAGGTTGCGTAATATTTCACAGGTGAGGTCCCAGAACATCTGGACGGTGCGGATTTCGATTTTCTCGCCCGGAGCGTGGACACCACGCAGCGTGGGGCCGTAGCTGATCATGTCCATGTGGGGGAACTTCTCGCCAATCAGGCCGCATTCGAGACCGGCATGGATGGCGCGGACGATGGGGTCGTGGCCGAACATGCGCTTATAGGTCTCCACGCCGACCTTGAGCACCTTGCTGTCGGGGTTGGGGGTCCATCCGGGATAGCCGTCGCCGTGGGAGACGTGTGCACCGATCATGCGGAAGGTGGCTTCAATCTTCTGAGCTGCCGCATGCTTGGCGCTCTCGACAGAGCTGCGCTGGCTGGTGGCGATATGGATTTGGTGGTCGTCCATCTTGACGGAGGCCAGGTTGGTGGAAGTTTCGACAAAGTTCTCTATTTCGCGGCTCATTGCCAGCACCCCGTGGGCACAGGCGTAGAGGGCGTTGAGGAGGTTGTACTGTGTCTGGCGGTCGATGAGGCAGGCCGGTTCGGCAATGGGTTCGAGGGTGACCTGGAGGTTAGGCTCGGTGGTGCGGAACTCAAAGCAGATGTGTTTGGCAAAGTTGTCTACCATCTGCTTGAAGGCCTCCTCGTGGTCGTGGGCCACGACGATGTCGGCCCAAGCTTCGCGGGCGATGGCATTGCGGAGGTTGCCGCCATCGATGCGGGCAAGGCCAATCTTGTGCTGCTCGGTGGCGTTCCACAGGATGCGGTTGAGGATTTTGATGGCGCAGCCGCGTCCGCGGTTGATGTCGTCGCCGCTGTGGCCGCCTTGCAGGCCGGACACTTTGACGCGGTAGGAACTCTCGCCAGCGGGGACGGGACGTGTGGTGTAGTCGATGGCCACGGTGGTGTCGATGCCACCGGCGCAACCGATGCAGTACTCGCCTTCGTCCTCGTCGTCGAAGTTGAGGAGGATGCTGCTCTTGAGCCAGTCGGTGTGCAGGTTGGCGGCGCCTGTGAGGCCGGTTTCTTCATCGACCGTGAAGAGACACTCCAGCGGGCCGTGCTGGATGCTTTTGTCGGCCAGGATGGCCATGGCGGCGGCCACTCCTATGCCGTCGTCGGCACCGAGGGTGGTGCCATCGCCTATCAGCCATCCGTCTTCGACGTAGGCCTGGATGGGTTGGGTGAGGAAGTCAAATTCCTTGTCGCCGTTCTTCTCGCACACCATGTCCATGTGGGCCTGGAGGCAGACACCGGGAGCGTTCTCGTAGCCGGGGGCGGCGGGCTTGCGGATTAGGACGTTGCCCACCTCGTCGGCAAGGGTTTCGTAGCCGAGGCCTCGTCCGAATTCTTGCAGAAAGGCGGAGACTTTGGCTTCATGCTTGGAGGGTCGGGGTATGTTCATCAGTTGGCCGAAGTATTGCCATACTGCGGCGGGCTGGAGGTTTTCGAGTGTTTTGTTCATAATTGTTGAGTTCTATTTTATGTTTTATGAGTCGTGTATTGTATAATGATTGAAAAGATGGTGTCGGCTACTTGAGTACGATGACTTTCTGCCCGGGCTGCTGGCCAATTCTGACAATGTAGATGCCCGGTTTGGCGGGGACTGTCCAGCTGTCGCCTTGTTCGGCGGCACGGTAGGCAAGGCGCCGCCCCATGACGTCGTAGAGGGCTACGGTCTGTCCGGCCACCCCTTGCGCCACGATAGAGTGGTTGCGGACCGAAAGCTGGTGTGTGGGTGTCTCGGTGGTGTGGATGTCGAGGTAGTTATAACCGTGGTAGGAGGTGTCGGGTTCCATCCCTATCACAGCTCCGTGCCATTGGGTGAAGTCGGTTCCGTTCGGGGTCATGGCATCGAGCTTGAAATATGCATTGGCCGTCCCGCCCCAGCCCCAGTTGATGTGGAACAGGTTGGAGTCCACCTCGTCGGAGAAATAGCCGTCGATGACGTAGGCGTGGCCTTCGGTGCCGCTGTGTCCGGCGGGGCTGTCGTCCTTGGCCCACCCGGCATAGTAGACGGGCATGCCCGCGGAAAGACTGTTGTAAATCATGGTCATCCAGAGGGTGTCGTCGCCGATGGAGTCGCGCATACCGGAGTATGAACATTTGTAGCCAAAATATTTGTGCAAGCAATAGGGAGCACTGTTTTCAGTCCCGAGGTGGAGACTGGTGTCGAAAATGGCATATTCGGGCAACGACCAGCTGCCGCTGCCGTTGGGTGTGTACTTCATCTCGAATGCCACGCCCACATGGAACATGAGTTTTGCGACGGCGTCAATCTCCTCGGCCGGGCTGTTGAGGGTCAGGTAGTCGGGCATGTGTTCCCAGTCATAGTAGGTGTTCTCGTAGTCGGCTTCGAGCACACCCCATCGCCAGTTGGGATAGGCGGCGGGGTTGTTTTCACCATTGTATGCGTGGTAGCCGAAGCCATGTTCGGGATAGCTCCACACGCGCATTATCTGTGCGAATGCTGTGGCCACACATCCTGTGACGGAGTTGCCTGGGCAATAGTTGTTGTAGGGCTTGGACTGATCCCAGCGGGTGGAGAGGAGTTTGTTGATGCGGTCGTGGTAAAAGTCACCCTTGGGCGCGGTGTTGCCACTCTCCAGTTTTTGCCATTTCAGGGCCACATGGGCGGGGGCAGTTGCCTTGGTCTGCTGGCCATAGTCAATCTGGTCCATATAGCGCAATAGATGGTCGAGGAAAGCGGGATTCTTGACAGTAGGGGTGCTGCCATTGTAGGTACCGCTGAGGTCAAGCATGCCCTCATCGGAGAAAGCCAGCACGGGGTCGGCCATGTCGTCGCCGCTGACGATGATAAAGCCCTCAATGCCGTTGTTTCTAAAGTTAAAGATGTAGAGCTTGGGCTCCATCCCCAAAGAGACGGGGGTCAGCTCCACAGGCTGCTTGGCGTCGGTGTTGTGCAGTTCGGCGCAGAAAAGAGCCACGGCGTTCTGTGCAACACGGGTGGCACGTGCTTTGCCCACGGGTGTGGCAAAGGTGGCCATTGCCGCCAGCAGCATAATGCAGAAAAGGATCGATTTTTTCATAGTGTGTTATCATTATGGGTTGTCAATTCAATTGCCAAAGTAGGCCACACCGCTCTCAAAGATGCGCTGGTCCTGATCGCCGACGATGTTCATATAGGTGCCGGGACGCCAGCGTTCGCTGTGGGCCATCTTGCCCAGCACACGTCCGTCGGGGTTGGTAATGCCCTCAATGGCCAGGAACGAGCCGTTCATGTTATACGGCTCCTGCATCGTGGCGTTGCCGTGCAGGTCAACATACTGTGTGGCCACCTGCCCATTGGCAAACAACTGGTCGATGCAAGCCTGTGGAGCCACAAAGCGGCCCTCGCCGTGAGAGATGGGCACCACGTAGGTCTTGCCCAGCTCGGCCTGTTGCAGCCAGGGCGACAGGTTGCTCACCACGCGGGTGTGAGCAATCATGCTTTGGTGGCGGCCGATGGTGTTGAACGTGAGGGTGGGTGCGTCGGCTTCCTGCGGGCGTATCTCGCCGTAGGGAACCAGTCCCAGTTTCACCAGGGCCTGGAATCCGTTGCAGATGCCCAGCATCAGGCCGTCCCGCTCTTTCAACAGCCGCATTACGGCGTCGCTTATCATGGGGTTGCGGAACACGCTGGTGATGAACTTGGCGCTGCCGTCAGGCTCGTCGCCGGCCGAGAAACCGCCGGGTATCATCACAATCTGGCTGTTGTCGATGGCCTTGGTGAAGGCCTCGACACTCTGCTCGATATGGCTGCTGCTCAGGTTGCGGAACACCAGTGTCTCCACCTCCGCTCCTGCCCGCAGGAAAGCGCGGGCCGAGTCGTACTCGCAGTTGGTGCCGGGGAAAGCGGGGATAAACACCTTGGGCCGCGCGGTCTTGTGCTTACAAATATGCACCTGTTTGGACTTATAGAGTTTCGGCTGTCCCATCCGGGTTGGGGTGCTCCCGCTCGTGGTGGGGAAGATGCTCTCCAGTGTGCCGGTCCAGGCTTTCAGCATCTCGTCCATGCTGATGGTCTCGTTGCCTATGACAAACGTGCCGCTGTCGGTCACGCGGCCTATCTTGCGTGCCACGGCGGGCAGTGAGCCGCAATTGGTCACCTCCACCACTATGGCACCGTATTTCTTCTCGAACAGCTCGTCCGGGCTGAAAGCGCCGTCGAAGGTCACGCCCAGCCGGTTGCCGAAGGCCATCTTGCTCACAGCCTCGGCTATGCCGCCAAATCCCACGGCGTAGGCCGACTTGATGGAGCCTTTGCCCACGGCCTGATGCAGGGCGTTGTACATGGAGAGCAACAGCTTGTAGTTAGGCATTCCCATCGCGTCGGGCTTCACCTCGAGCAGGTAGAGGTAGCTGCCAGCGCGCTTCAGTTCCGGGGTCACCACATGCTTCAGGTTGCTCACACACACGGCAAAGCTGCACAGAGTGGGGGGCACATCTATGTCGTTAAAAGTGCCGCTCATCGAGTCCTTGCCTCCGATGGCGGGCATCTTCAGCCCCATCTGTGCGTTGTAGGCACCCAGCAGGGCCGCAAAGGGCTCGCCCCAGCGGTAGGGGTCTTTGCCCAGTTTCTTGAAATACTCTTGGAACGTGAGCCTGATACGGCTAACGTTGCCACCCGATGCCGCAATCTTGGCCACCGAGTCCACCACCGCGAAGGCGGCTCCGTGGAAGGGGCTCCAGCTGCTCAGATAGGGGTCGTAGCCATAGCTCATCAGTGTCACCGTGTCGCTCTGTGCGGTCAGGGTGGGCAGCATGCCTATCATGCATTGGGTCGGCGTCATCTGGGTCTGCCCGCCGTAGGGCATCACCACACTGCCGGCGCCCACCGTGCTGTCGAACATCTCCACCAGCCCTTTCTGCGAGCACACATTCAGGTTGGCAAGATTCTCAATCCAGCGGCTCTTCACGCTCTCCTGCGGGTGTGTGGCGCCGGTGTCGGCGGTCGCCCGGTCGGCGGGCATTGCCACACGAACCTCTGTCTCCTGATGGGCCCCGTTGGTGTCGATAAAACGGCGGCTCAGGTTCACAATCTCTTTGCCGCGCCAGCTGATAACCATGCGGGGTTCGGCGGTGACGGTGGCCACCACCACAGCTTCCAGGTTCTCCTCGTCGGCATACTTCAGCATCTTCTCCACATCGGCGGGTGCCACCACCACAGCCATACGTTCCTGGCTCTCGCTGATGGCCAGCTCCGTGCCGTCCAGTCCGGCATATTTCTTGGGCACTTTGTCAAGGTCAATTTGCAGACCGTCGGCCAACTCGCCGATGGCCACACTCACTCCGCCCGCGCCAAAGTCGTTGCACTTCTTGATGAGGCTCGACACTTCTTCGCGGCGGAACAGGCGCTGGATTTTCCGTTCGGTGGGGGCGTTGCCCTTCTGCACCTCGGCTCCGCAGGTGGTCAGCGACGACGAGTTGTGGGCCTTGGAGGCGCCGGTGGCACCGCCACAGCCGTCGCGGCCAGTGCGGCCACCCAGCAGGATGACCACATCGCCGGGGTCGCTGGTCAGTCTTTTCACCTGTCGGCGTGGGGCAGCGGCCATCACAGCCCCTATCTCCATGCGCTTGGCCACATAGTTGGGGTGGTAAATCTCGTTCACCAGCCCTGTTGCAAGGCCGATCTGGTTGCCGTAGCTGCTGTAGCCACGGGCGGCAGTGGTGACGATCTTGCTTTGCGGAAGCTTGCCCGGAAGGGTCTCGCTGACTGGCTTGCGCGGGTCGGCGGCTCCCGTCACACGCATGGCCTGGTAGACGTATGTGCGACCGCTCAACGGGTCTCTGATGCATCCGCCAAGGCAGGTGGCTGCTCCGCCAAAAGGTTCTATCTCGGTGGGGTGGTTGTGGGTCTCGTTTTTGAAATTCACCAGCCACTCCTCGGTCTTTCCGTCCATCTTCACAGGCACCACAATGCTGCATGCATTGATTTCGTCGCTCACCTCTTGGTCGTTCAGCAGTCCGGCTTTGCGCATCCGTTTGGCGGCCAAGGTGCCGAGGTCCATCAGACACACATACTTGTCATCACGACCCTCATACTGGTCCTTGTGGTCGGCAAGATACTTGGAGAAAGCCTCCTCCAGCAGCGGACGGTACTTGCCCTCGTCAAACTCCACACCCTTCAGCTCGGTGGCGAAAGTGGTATGGCGGCAGTGGTCGCTCCAGTAAGTGTCCAGCACTCGGATTTCGGTCACACTCGGGTCGCGCTTCTCCTCCTCGGCAAAGTAATGCTGGATATGCTGGAAGTCGGCCAGCGTCATGGCCAGACCCATCGAGCCGTAGAGCTTCTCCAGCTCGTCGGCGCCCATGGCGGCAAAGCCGTCCAGAATGGCCACGTCGGCGGGCTCGTCGTAATGCTCCTCCAGGGTCGCCGGCTTGGGCGCGTCCGTCACCCGGCTGTCCACCGGGTTCACACAGTGCTTCACCACAGCCTCACGCTGCTGGTCGGTCAGGTGGCCACTGATCACGTATGTCGTGGCCGAGCGGATGATGGGCTGCTCGGCGGCGTTCAGCAGCCGCACACACTGCATGGCGCTGTCGGCCCGTTGGTCGAACTGTCCCGGCAGGTACTCAACCGTGAACACAAAATCATCCTCGCTGTGGGGAAACTCCTCCTCATACAGCACATCCACCGGCGGCTCGGCAAACACCGTGCCACGGGCTTTATCGTATGTCTCGTCCGACAGGTTCTCTATATCGTAGCGCACCATCATGCGCACCCCTTCAGGCTCCACGCCCAAATAGCGTTCCAGCTCCTCGCGCAGCCCTTTGGCTCCGGCGGCGTAAGCCTCTTTCTTCTCAACATAAATTCTTCTTATCATATTGCAGTTATTTTCGCTTGAATGAATACTTGTTTTCTATAGTTTTTTTTGTTGTTGTCATATCCCGGTCACGATTGCCGTTTGGGCCTGATGGCCCACCCTTCGGGATGACAAGGCGTATGGCGGTCGAAGAACTCCACCATCTGCTCCACATCGGCCTCATAATCTCCCGTGGGGTAAATCGTGGGGCCATAGCCTGCGCGCTTGTTCTTAAAGTCCAAAAATCCCAGCGCGATGGGCACTCCCGCCTGCATGGCAATCTGGTAAAAACCCCGTTTGAACCGTTTCACAGGCTTGCGGGTACCCTCAGGTGTGATGACAATACAGATGTTATCGCTGCTCTTCAAGGTGTCTACAGCCTTGGCCACAAGGTCATTGTGAATGTTTCCGCGGTCCACGGCCACCAGCCCAAGCCGGGTCAGCAGACCGCGCGTGAAAACATTGAAAAATTCTTTCTTTACAAAAATCCGGGGATTCACCCCTGCGGCAAAAAGCACCGCACCCCCAACCAGATAGTCGGCAAAAGCCGTATGCGGAGCCACCGCAACCACACAATGGCGCAATTCCGGCCGCTCCCGCAGGGTGGGAATCTCAAAGTGCCAACCGCACATCTTCACTATCCAAATCCAAATCTTTCTCATTATTATACTTTTATATAATAACTAAGCACTGGTGGCTTTCTCTTTTAAACCGTGCAAATATACGAAAAAAAAATAATATACAGAGCCTTTCCCTCATTTTTGCACACTGGTCTAAATTTTTTTTTGCCATATCCGACAATCTTCGTATATTTGCAAAATCAATCGGAACGATGCCAATCGTGCAAAACGCTGGTTGACATATGGAAAGATGGCAGAGCGGTCGAATGCGGCGGTCTTGAAAACCGTTGACCTGCGAGGGTCCGGGGGTTCGAATCCCTCTCTTTCCGCCCTCAAAGTCTCACAAGCTCTTACAAAATAGGCTTGTGAGTTTTTTTATTATCGTCATGTAAGAGAGAGCAATAGGTAGACTCAAATCTGGAAAAGAAAAGTTCATCGTCGAAGTAGGGACAGTTGGAAAGAAGAACGGTTGGACGAAATCAGATGAGACTCTTCTGGAACAATATGTCGCTGTCGTAAAGCAGTTGAGATAGGGCTATCCCATCTGGATGATTACCAAGAACGAAGGTGTGGGTGTCAGTCCCGTTCAGAGAATGAGAAGAAATATGTTGAAAATGTAGCATAGGAAGGAGGATAAGTAGATGGGAAATATAAAAATGAAAGTTGATTACCTTATGGAGTATGCCGACGATATCCAACTTTCGATAGACAGTCTTTCCCTTTGAAGTGTCCAGTATCGAACAGGTCGGGTCATAACCACTTTAAGAAAGTTACGATACATTTCCCATCTTTGAACATATGCAAGATAAAAGACTCTGTCGAGTTATGGTTAGTGTGGCAAGTGAGTATGATTATAGAAACTCGGTCTCAATTTTAGGTGGCGTTAGTACACTTCTTGTTGGCTCGAAACGATAATTTATCACTGAATTCTTTAATAAAAACTAATCGTTCTTGTCAAGGTGATTTATTTGTGGGGCTTCTATAAGAAAAATCCACATGCCAAGCCGTTGATACTTGTCCATTTACAATTGATACTCTCTATAAAGAGGAGTTGGTGTCAAAAAAAATGCGTATATTTGCAACTTAAAACGAATTAAAAAGAAGGCATTATGTAGAGCATATTAGTCTCATGTTTTTTTTCTGTTAATCTGCTGATGGAGACATTGGATATCGGAACTTGAAAAATGGAACTGATAAATAACATAAACAAAACTTTACGCGACGACCTGATGCAGCAAATCCGGCCGGGCAGCCGCCTTTCAATAGCGGCCTCCTGCTTCTCCATCTATGCCTATCAAGAGTTGAGAGACGCGTTGAAGGATATCAAGGAATTGCGATTCATATTCACTTCGCCTACATTCACGACAGAGAAAACACCAAAACAACAGCGGGAGTTCTATATCCCCCGTCTGGACAGAGAACGCACACTTTATGGCTCGGAATTTGAAGTAAAGCTCCGCAACGAACTTACCCAAAAGGCTATCGCCCGCGAATGTGCAGAATGGATCCGGCAAAAGGTCTGCTTCAAGTCCAACCGTACCAACGAGCAGATGATGGGATTCATCACTCTTGACGACAACAGCTACTCGCCTCTTGACGGTTTCACTACGGTAGACCTCGGTTGTGAAAAGGGCAATCATGCCTATACAATGATCCAGAAGGCCGAGGCTCCGTTCTCGAAAGCCTATATCGACCTCTTTGACCAGCTCTGGAAAGATTCAGCCCGTATGCAGGTGGTGACTGATGAGGTTGTCGACAGCATCAGCAACGCCTACAAAGAAAACGCCCCGGAGTTTCTTTACTTTGTGGCACTATACAATATCTTCAACGAATTTCTGAAAGATATAAGCGAGGACGAGCTGCCCAACGAGTCCACGGGATTCAAAAACTCTGTCATCTGGAACAAGCTTTACAATTTCCAGCGCGATGCCGCTTTGGCCATCATTAACAAACTGGAGAAATACAATGGATGCATCCTTGCCGACTCTGTGGGTCTTGGCAAGACGTTCACCGCACTTTCTGTCATCAAATACTACGAAAGCCGTAACCGGACAGTATTGGTGCTATGTCCCAAGAAACTATACGAGAACTGGAACACCTATCGGCAGAACTACACCAACAACCCTTTGGCCAAGGATCGTCTGAATTATGATGTGCTTTATCATACCGATCTCAGTCGCGACCACGGGCAGAGCAACGACCTCGACCTGGAACGTGTCAACTGGGGCAACTACGACCTTGTGGTGATTGACGAGAGCCACAACTTCCGCAATGGCGGCAAGGTGTCGACTGACGAGGATGGTGAGAATCCTCGCGACAACCGCTACCTGCGTCTGATGAACAAGGTCATACGCTCTGGCGTGAAGACCAAGGTGCTGATGCTCTCGGCCACACCCGTCAACAACCGTTTCAACGACCTCAAGAACCAGCTGCAGCTGGCATACGAAGGGGAATCCAAAGCTTTTGACCAACTGCTGCCTACCAACAAAGGTATCGACGACATCTTCCGTCAGGCGCAAGGGGCTTATAACACGTGGTCCAACCTGCCGCCACAAGAACGCACCACCGAGCGGCTGCTCCGCATGCTCGACTTTGACTTCTTCCGCCTACTCGATGCTGTCACCATTGCCCGCAGCCGCAAACATATCCAGCAATATTACGACACCACGGATATAGGCTCCTTCCCCGACCGTCTGAAACCTATCTCTCGTCAGCCACACTTGACCGACCTCGATACTGCCATCAACTACAACGAGATATTCGAGCAGCTTCAGTTGCTCCACCTGGCCATCTATGCGCCTTCGGCCTTCATCCAACCCAGCCAGCTGTGGAAATACAAGGAAGAAGAAGGTACGTCGGGCCATCGACTGAGTATTGAGGAGCGTGAGCGCGGCATCCAGCGACTGATGAATATGCAGTTGCTGAAACGCTTGGAGTCTTCCGTCAACTCCTTCCGTCTCACGCTGGGCCGCATCCGCGACTATATGCAGGAAACCCTTAATGCAATCGCCCGGTTCCAGCAGGGCGATGTTCAGATTTCTGTCGATGACTATGAAAGCGTGGATGCCGACGAGGACGAGCAGGACTTCACCATCGGCAAAAAGAAGAACCGTATCCGGCTGGAGGATATGGACTACCTCTCGTGGCAGGAGGAGATAAAGGCCGACTTCAGCATCATTTGCAATCTCCTCGCCCAGCTTGAACCTATCACACCCGAGCACGACAGCAAGTTGCAGCAACTTGTCAGCGACCTGAAAGACAAGTTCGACCACCCTATTAATGGCGACAATAAAAAGGTGATAGTCTTTACCGCTTTCTCCGATACTGCTGAATATCTATACTCCTGCCTGGCCGACAAGATAAAGTTCCACTATGGCCTGAATGTGGCTCTTGTCACAGGCGATGTGGAGGCCCGCAGCACGTTGAAACTGCGCGAAAAACTCGACTTCAACAAGGTGCTTACCCTGTTCTCGCCGGTTTCCAAGGAGCGCAATGCCGTCTACCCTCATCTGCACGAAGATATTGACGTGCTTATCGCCACCGACTGCATCAGCGAGGGACAGAACCTCCAGGACTGCGACTACCTTATCAATTATGACATCCACTGGAACCCCGTACGTATCATCCAGCGTTTCGGCCGTATCGACCGTATTGGCTCCAGGAATGCACAGATACAGTTGGTCAATTATTGGCCCGATATGACGCTCGACGAGTATATCAACCTCAAAGGACGTGTCGAGGCTCGTATGAAGGTGACCGTGATGACGGCTACTGGCGATGACAATCTCCTTTCGCCCGAGGAAAAGGATGACCTTGAGTACCGCCGCCGACAACTGGAAAAGCTTAAAGAAGATGTCGTCGACCTCGAAGAGATGAATACCGGAGTCAGCATCATGGACCTTGGGCTGAACGAGTTCCGATTGGATCTCTTGGAATATATGCAGGGTAACCACGATATTGAGCACACCCCCTTTGGCCTTCACGCCGTGGTGCGTGGTAACGAGCAAGCGCCCGCCGGCACCATCTTCGTGCTGAAAAACAGAACTGCCGGCGTCAATATCGACCACAAGAACCAGCTGCACCCATTCTATATGGTCTACATCCAAGATGATGGCGAGGTGATGGTTGACCACCTGCACCCCAAGGACCTCCTCGACAAGATGCGCCTGCTCTGCAAGCCTATGGAACAGCCCGACATTAAACTCTGCACCGCCTTCAACAAAGAGACCCGTGATGGTTTGCGTATGGACAAATATTCAGACTTGCTCAGCAAAGCCATCAACTCAATTATCAACGTCAAAAAGGAATCAGACATTGACAGTTTCCTTGATGGGGTGCAGGGTGAACTATTCAGAGATAGTATTACAGGATTGGATGACTTCGAACTTATTTGTTTTCTTGTAATCAAGTGATGCCTATGTTTGGACTACCTGTCACCACTGAAATCAGTCAGCCACTTACAAAAAAGGCCGTCTTTGAGAAGTTCAATCTCAAAGCACCGGAGCGTGAACGGTTCGATGCTGACATAAGCAGGCTTACTCTCGTTGCGCGTATTTCCTCGGCAACTGTACCAGCGCTGAAGGAAGGAAGTGAAATAAAAGGCCTTTATGTTTTGCTGGTAGCACTGAAACATAAAGAATACGACGCAAAGAGTATTCTCCTGCTTCATAAGCTCATATCTCAGAATATCGTATTTGCCCTACAGTATGAGGATCAGACGCAACTATGCATCTTCCACACCAGATTACAACAATCGGAGTGGATGCCAACAGAAGAGACCACAATTCCACTTCAAGGGCTGAACCTCGATGATGTCTGGAACAATATTGTGGCAAGTATTGGAAGTCTTGACGCTACATCGGAGGCGTCCATCGAACAGCAGATACTCAACCGTGAACAGAAAGAGAAACTGCTCCGACAGATAGAAGTTCTCGAAAAGAAATGTCGTACAGAGAAGCAGACGCGAAAGAAATATGAGTTGCACCAAGAAATACAGAAACTAAAAGAATTGTTATGGATACCGATTTTTATGATATTGTAACTGATCGTGAGAAAAAAAGAAAGGAACTAATATATTATAGTCTTTTCTTAATGGTATTTGAGAATTTTGTCTCGCATTGGATGGAAGAAAGTCGTTCGTTTTTTGCCAATAGCTATTCTTGGGATGAAAATAAAAAGAAATTGATATGCAATTTCGTCAAACCAATTACAAGAAATGGGGAGATAAAATTTGTCCCAGATAAAGATGCAGAAAAAAAGTACATAAACGATGTTTTACATTTGGAGAAAAATAAAAATGGGAACTGGAATCCAAAATTGTCTTTATTTCGATGGATGGTTGGTGTCGGATTGATAGAGGAGAATGATTTCCTGACGTTGTCCAAGTGTTATGAAAAACGCAATATATACGGACACGAGATTGCCTCGTGTTTAGAAAGAAAAGTATCAGCAGAGGACAAGAAACTACTTATAGACCTAATCAATATTGCCAAAGCTGCAAGCAGAAATTGGATTTTAA
Organism: Bacteroidales bacterium UBA2714; assembly: GCA_002354035.1. Classification (GTDB taxonomy): domain Bacteria; phylum Bacteroidota; class Bacteroidia; order Bacteroidales; family P3; genus Colimorpha. Next base: position 24,877 of record DEKU01000069.1, on the reverse strand, counting down.
TGGTTGAAATACCAACCAATCCAGACATAGAGAACGAATCGTTCTTTGATGAAAATGGAGAATATAAGGAGCCTGAAATCATATCAGGGTTTGATATATTTTATTCTTTGGTATTAGCAAATCTTAAAGATATATTTGATGAATAAACTGAAGATGCAAACCACAAACATCGTGGATGAAAATATAAAACGTATTGGGGAGTTGTTCCCGAACTGCTTGACGGAGCGGCTGGACGAGAACGGCCGGCCGGAGGTTGCTATCGACTTCGACCAGCTGCGGCAGGAGCTGTCGAAGGACATCGTGGAAGGCCCGGAGGAGAGATATCAGTTCACGTGGCCCGACAAGCGCAATGCCATCCGGCTGGCCAATGCACCAACTACAGACACCCTGCGTCCCTGCCGTGAAGAGAGCGTGGACTTCGACAATACGCAGAACCTTTATATCGAGGGCGACAACCTCGAAGTGCTGAAGCTGCTCCGCGAGAACTACCTCGGCAAGGTGAAGATGATCTATATCGACCCGCCCTACAACACCGGCAACGATTTTGTGTATAACGATGACTTCTCACAGTCTACTGGTGAGTATATGCACAATAGCGGACAAGAGGATGAAGAAGGGAACCGCCTTGTTATCAATACAGAAAGTAATGGTCGGTTTCATACTGACTGGCTCAATATGATTTACCCTCGCCTGAAAGTGGCAAAAGACTTGTTGAGCGAGGATGGGGTGATTTTTATAAGCATTGATGATAATGAAGTGGAGAACTTACGGAAAGTTTGTGATGAAGTGTTTGGACTTGAGAATCATATAGAGACGGTTGTTTGGAAGAATAAATATGGAGCAGGTGCCAAAACGGTAGGCTTTATTAGTTCTCACGAGTATATTTTGTGTTACTCAAGGAATCCAATAACAGATATAACTTGCGAATTTGAAGGAGAGGAGAGAGATAAGTATAATAAAAAAGATGAAAAGTATGCGCAAAGAGGTCCATATAGAACACAACCTTTGATGACAAATAGTTTAGGAGATAGGCCAAACTTAATGTATTCTATCTTCTATAATGGCGTTGAAATTAAACCACATAAACAGTGGGTGTGGTCAAAAGAACGAATGGAAAAAGCAATAGAAAACAACGATGTGGAGTTTTCATTACAAAAGGATGGATCATATACGGTTAGGTCAAAATCTTATTTGTATGATGAAATGGGGAATGTTAGACGGGGGAAACCTGTTTCGATAATGAATGGGCCTTTTACTCAGGATGGAACGAAAGAAATGCGCGATTTGTTTGATGGAAAGGCAATTTTTGATTTTACAAAGCCATCTAGATTAATCGAATTCTTCCTGAAACTTGAAATCAATTCGAAATCGAATAAAGATTTTGTTATCCTTGACTTTTTCTCTGGTTCTGCCACCACCGCCCATGCCGTTATGCAACTCAACGCAGATGATGGTGGCAACCGTAAGTTCATTATGATTCAATTGCCCGAGGCAACAGATGAAAAAAGCGAGGCATACAAGGCTGGCTACAAGAATATCTGCGAAATCGGCAAGGAACGCATCCGCCGAGCGGGTAAGAAAATTCTTGAAGAGCAGAAAGCCAAGCAGGGTGACCTTTTCAGTGGCGAGCAGAAGAAACTGGATGTAGGCTTCCGCGTGCTAAAACTCGATAGTTCCAATATGCAGGATGTGTACTACTCGCCAGAGGAGTTCAACGAGAAACTGCTCTTTGAGGACAATATCAAACCTGACCGCACAGATGAAGACCTGCTCTTCCAAGCTATGATAGAATTGGGCATCGAGCTGTCGGCCAAGATAGAGAAACAAGAGATTGCCGGCAAGACCGTCTGGAACGTCGCAAACGGCTACCTGATGGCCTGCTTCGACAAAGACGTCAACGAGACCGCCATCAAAGCCATCGCCAAGCAGCACCCCTACTACTTCGTCCTCCGCGACGCCAGCCTCGCCACCGACAACGTCGCCGACAACTTCGAACAAATCTGGGAAGAATACAGCAAAGACACAATAAGAAGAATCATTTAAAAACCGACAATTATGGCAACAAATAAATATCCACGTGGTTCAGAATGGCATATTTGGGATTTACATGTCCATACTCCTGCTTCTATAGTTAATCATTATGAGGCAGGTAATGATTGTGACGTTTGGGAGAATTATATACGTGATTTGGAAAAACTTCCAGATGATATAAAGGTATTGGGTATCAATGATTATCTTTTTGTGGATGGTTATAAAAAGGTTATTGAATATAAAAAAGCAGGACGATTAAAGAACATTGATTTGATTCTGCCCGTAGTGGAATTTAGGTTAGCTCAATTCGGTGGAAACAAACAATTTAGTCGAATTAATTTCCACGTTATTTTCTCAGATCAACTAGATGCAGATATAATACAGTCTCAATTTTTGAATGCGCTTTCAACCAAATATCAAATATCACCTGAGCATTCGTCATTAGTATGGGGTGGTTTGATTACAGAAGACAATTTGCGAAATTTAGGGAGACAGATCATTGATAGCGTTCCTGAAGAAGAAAAAGCCAATTACAGGTCAGATCTTGTTGAGGGATTTAATAATTTGAATTTCAACTATAGGGACATTACGAATATATTGGAATCTGCTCCTCAATTTTTTGAAGGGAAGTATTTAACTGCAATTGGAAAAACTGAATGGGAAGATATCAAGTGGAATGACAATAGTATTGCAGAAAAAAAGCACATTATAAATAGTGTAGATTTTGTGTTTACGGCAGCAGAGACTGTTGATGCCTATTTTGCAGGATTAGAAAAACTAACAAATGGTGGCGTTAATAATCTTTTGTTGGATTGTAGTGATGCCCATTACAATTCTACTTCTGTAGATAAAGACCGAATTGGCAATTGTCATTGTTGGGTAAAAGCAGAAACAACATTTGAGGGTTTAAGACAAGTTTTGTATGAGCCTGACGAGCGCAAAACAGTATCTTTAATGACTCCTCAAGACAAAAATACGTACCAAATAATAGACCATGTAGAACTTGATGAAGCAGGTTTTTGGAATGATGAAATACCGTTAAATCCCAATTTGAATACAATCATTGGCGGACGAGCTACAGGGAAATCTACTCTACTTAAAGCTATGGCAGCAAAACAGAGCAATGTCAAATTGAAAGAAGAAGATGATTTTGTAAGGCAACATTTGAATGGAATTAAAGTTGTTTGGGCAGACGGTGCTGAGCACCCTGAAAATCAAATAGATTTTTTCCGACAAAGTTATATGTATGATTTGGCAGAGAATGAAGATGAATTTAATGCAGTACTAAAGGGGATTATTTCTGATAAAGATGAACAACATATCATTTCCACATATGAAGCTTCAAATAGCAAATTAAAAGCACAATTAGCACATGATATTCTTGCTATTTTTCAAAATCGTACAACAATTTTAGCTTTAGAAGAAAAAATAAGAAATAAGGGTAATAAAGCTGGAATAGCAAATGAGATAGCAACATTGAAATCTAAATTACAGGAGCTAAGCAAAGGTGCATCATTATCAGAAGAAGAACTTAATCAATGCCAGAGTTTTTCTGAGCAAATTTCACAAAAAGAAACTCAGATAGCAAAGGCGAATCGTGATTTGTCTGTTTTCGCTAAATCTAGTTCATGGCCTCTAATAAACGACGAGTATCTGCGACAAACAGGCTTGGAAGGTTTAGAATATAGCAACAATCAAGCTCTGGTACAAGAACGTTTCAACAACCTTGTATCAAGGGCAAATACAGAATGGAATATTTTTATCCAACAGTTAATTAAAACAACAACAGATTCAATCTCTACACTAAATAATGAAATAACACAAATCAAAGATTTGGAAACATATAAAAAAGGTCAAAAGTTCTATTCTGACAATAAAGAGATTGGTGATTTAAAGGTGAAGATTCAAGAGGAGGAGAAAAAAATACAAGAGATTGAAACCTTTGAAAAGGAGCAGAAGCAAGCCAAGGATGAAGAAACTCGTCTTTTCGAAGCTATTGTCAAAAACCATATAAATTATAAAACTAACGCTCAAAATGTCGTTGATAGTTTGCACTTTGAGGCGGATGAACTTAAGATAAGCGCAAAACAGAGACTATGTAAAAAAGAGATGAGCGGATTTCTTGATAATACATTTAATATCAGGAGTTATGAAAGACAAGAATATCTGAGAACGATTGAGTCAAATTATGAGAATGAAACAGAATCTGTTGTTCGAGAATTCCTTGGAAAAGCATTGAATAATGACATCGCTCTTAAAAACTACAATGAAATTCAACAAGTGGCAACACGATTCCTGTCAGAAAACTGGTTCGTGATTGATTATGAGTTGCAGTATCAGAACGATACATTCCAACAAATGTCATCGGGTAAACAAGCATTTGTGATTCTTAAATTATTGCTTGATTTTAGTGACAAAAAAAATCCTATTCTTATTGACCAACCTGAGGATAGCCTGGATAATCGTGCAATTTATAATGAACTTGTAACCTATATTCTTCGTAAGAAAAAACAACGTCAAATTATTCTTGTAACGCACAACCCAAATGTGGTTGTGAGTGCAGATTCTGAAAATGTTATAGTAGCAAATCAACAAGGGAATGACAGTCAGAATGAAAATGCTTGTCGTTTCCAATATGTTAATGGTGCTCTTGAAAATACAAAAATAAAAGATAAAGATTGTAATTATATCTTGAAGTCTCAAGGGATAAGAGAGCATGTGTGTGAAATACTTGAAGGTGGTGTTGAAGCGTTTAAGAAAAGAGAACAGAAATATGGCATTAAACTATGAAGCGCATCTACGAATACGAAGACCTGCAACCTGTCTTGGAACAATTGCTTCAAGATAGGGAGTCTGGCGATATGGAGTTCAAGTCAGCCAAGGGGGGCTTCCCGCATTCGATGTGGGAGACATACTCGTCGTTTGCTAATACGGATGGCGGGGCTATTGTCTTTGGCATTAAAGAAAAGGACGAGCAGTTTTTTCTTGACGGGCTTACCGAGGCACAAGTAAAGAAATATCAAAAGGATTTCTTCAGCGATATGCATAATAAAACCGTTGTGAATATTGCATTGCTGAAAGAAGACGACGTGCAGGCTGTCCAATTCGAGGGTGCCTATTTCCTGTTTCTATATATCCCGAGGGTGGACAGAAGCTTGAGACCCGTGTATTGTGGACTCGACCCTTATACAGGCACCTATCGGCGTGACCTTGACGGAGATTACCACTGCTCCCGTGAAGAGGTGAACAGTATGTTTGCTGATGCCAATCTGGCCAGCCCTGTAGATGGCCAGATTCTGAAGAACTTTGGTAAGGAGGACTTGGATCTCGACTCTATCAAGCAATACCGTCGCCGGTTTGAGCAATGGAACCCGGACCACGTATGGAATGCTTTGCCGGAAGACAAGTTTTTGGAGAAACTGAATGTGTTCAGAAAGGATAGAAAGACGGGGGAGTATGGTTTGACTTATGCTGGATTGCTAATGTTCGGCACTTACAGTGCCATTATGGATGCAAATCCCAATTTCTTCCCCGACTATCAAGAGATACAAGACCCAAAAGACCGATGGGTGAATAGAATCTGCCCTGATGGCAACTGGGAGTCCAACTTGTTCCAGTTCTATAGCCGCGTATTGCCCATACTTCAGAACTTCCTGCCCAAACCTTTCCAATTGGAAGGGAACCAACGAAGGACGGAAACACCAGCCCATATCGCAGTGAGAGAAGCTCTTGCTAATGCTTTGGTCCACGCCGATTACACCGAGAATGCTTCATTAAATATCTATAAGTACCCCAACAAGATGGTATTCTCCAATCCTGGTATTATGCTTATCTCGTTGAGGCAGTATTACCAAGGAGGAGAGAGTATTTGCAGGAACAAGTATCTGCAAACGATGTTCACATTCCTCGGCTCCGCCGAAAAAGCGGGAAGCGGCGTTGATAAGATTATCCGAGGTTGGGAAGATTTGAATTGGAAACGTCCTTACCTTGTCGAAAAGAAAAAGCCTAACAAAGTCGTATTGACCTTATCGATGGAATCTTTGTTGGACGAAACGGTTATGGAAAACCTGACAAAACTTTTGGGCGACAGGATAGTTGGCATCCCCAAAGAGCAACTTTTGACCCTTGCGTTAGCTTATTCTGAAGAAGAAATCACTAATGAACGCCTACAGCACGCCTTGGGTGTGCATAGGGCTGATATCACACTTATGTTGAGTAAGATGTGCGCAAAAAAAATGTTGGAATCTGCAGGATATGGCAGGGGAACAAAGTACCACGTGTATGGAATGAATGTTGCTCTTCCAGATGGTAATGTTGCTCTTCCGGATGGTAATGTTGCTCTTCCAGATGGTAATGTTGCTCTTCCAGACAGTAATGTAGGACTTCCAGGCGGTAATGTAGGACTTCCAGGCGGTAATGTAGGACTTCCAGGCGGTAATGTAGGACCTCATCGGAAAAGATATTCTAAAAATGAACTTAGGGATATTTTGGTGTCTTTCTGTACACAATGGAAGACAGCTGAGGAAATTGCACTTTATGTAGGTAGAGATCTTGACTATATAAGAGACCGGGTTCTGCCACAAATGTCAGATGTCATTGAAAAAATGTACGACATACCCCATCACCCAAGACAGAAATATAGGGCAAAACAACAAATGGAGTCAGAAGAATGAAATTCAAATTCAAAATACAACAGTACCAAACCGAGGCTGTGGAGCAGACAGTGAACGTGTTTGCCGGGCAGCCGTCGAAGGATAACGCGCAGTATCGGCGTGACCTGGGTCGACGTAAAGGCAAACAGGCGAAAGCCTTTGATGTTGACAGCGGCGAGGTGTACGAGGAAGAAGTCGGCTGGCGCAACAGCGATGTGGAGCTGACAGGACAACAGCTGTTGGACAATATCCATCAACAACAGGTGGCTGGCGACATCCCTTTGTCACCGACACTGAGCCAACCCGTCGGGTTGGGTGCCTGCTCGCTCGATATTGAGATGGAAACAGGTACAGGCAAGACCTACGTTTATATCAAGACCATGTTCGAGTTGAACAAACGCTATGGATGGTCGAAATTCATCGTCGTGGTGCCCAGTATCGCCATCCGTGAGGGTGTGTACAAGAGTTTCACTATGCTCGATGACCACTTTATGGAACAGTACGGCAAGAAAGCCCGCTACTTTATCTACAATAGCAACAACCTCACCCAGATAGATTCTTATAGCAGCGATGCCAGCATCAACGTGATGATCATCAACGTGCAGGCATTCAATACCTCGTTCAAAGAGGATGCCAAGAACAAGGAGGCACGCATCATCTACTCCAAGCGCGACGACTTCCAGAGCCGCCGCCCTGTTGACGTGATTGCCGCCAACCGTCCCATCGTCATTATGGACGAGCCACAGAAGATGGAGGGTGAAGCCACACAGAAAGCTCTGCGCAACTTCAAGCCGCTTTTCGTGCTCAATTACTCGGCCACCCACAAGACCTCGCACAACTGCATCTATGCACTTGATGCCTACGACGCCTATAGGCAGCGTCTGGTAAAGAAGATACAGGTGAAAGGTATCACCGTACAGAACCTGCTGGGCAACCAGAGCTATATTTACTTCGACAGTATTATCCTTTCGAAAAACAAGGCTCCCGAAGTGCGGCTTGAGATAGAGGTGAAAGGAGCAGAAAGTACACGTCGTCAGACCTGCAAGTTCAGACAGAACGATTCGTTATTCGATGCCTCCGGGCTTCCGGCCTACAAGGAATATGTCATAACAGAGATCAATCCACGCACCAATACCATCCACTTCCAGAACGGACAGTCGCTGCGCCAGGGTGAGGTGATGGGAGATGTAAGCGAGAAAGCCATCCAGCAGATACAAATTCGTGAGACCGTCAAGTCGCACTTCGAGAAAGAGCGTGCCCTGTTCAAGCAAGGCATCAAGACACTCTCGCTGTTCTTTATCGACGAGGTGGCCAATTACAAGAGCTACGACAGCGACGGAAACGAGACGAAAGGTCCCTTGTGGAAGATGTTCGAAGACGAATACGGCCGTTACCTGAATGAAAATCTGACGCTGTTCGAGGATGACTATCAAGACTATCTGCGGCGTTTCTCGGCCGCGGAAGTGCACAACGGCTACTTCTCCATCGACAAGAAAGGTCACTCGGTCAACAGTGAGGTGAAGCGTGGCAAAGACACCACAGACGACATTTCGGCCTACGACTTGATACTGAAAAACAAGGAGCGTCTGCTGAGTTTTGACGAACCTACGCGGTTTATCTTCTCCCACTCCGCTCTGCGTGAGGGCTGGGATAATCCCAATGTGTTCCAGATATGCACCCTGCGCCACGCCAACAGTGCCACCGCCAAGCGGCAGGAAGTGGGGCGCGGATTGCGCATATGTGTGGACAGAGAGGGCAATCGTATGGACAAAGAGCGCCTGGGCGAAGCCGTCCACGACATCAACAAATTGACCGTCATCGCCAATGAAAACTACAGCTCCTTTGTTGACGCCCTGCAAAAGGAAACCAAGGAGACCCTGCGCGAACGTCCGACACAGGCCACCGTGGAATACTTCAAGGATATCACCCTCAAGGTGGACGGCGGGCAGCACACCATTTCGGAACAGGAGGCCATCAGCATTGTCAGCTACCTGTTCGACAACGACTATATCGACGAGAAAGGAAACATACAGCAGGCATACCATACCGACCTGGAGAACGGCACACTTGCCCTTATGAGCAAGAAGCTCCAACCCATCGAAGAGCAGGTGCACAAATTGATACAAAGTATCTTCGACCCCACCGCATTGGTGGATATGGTGGAAGATGCCAACGACAAGGCCGAGGCGGTGAACGACCACCTGAACGACAATGCCGAGAAGAAAGAGTTCAAGGCGTTGTGGAACGAAATCAACCATCGCTATGTCTATACTGTGCACTACGACAGCGAAGAGTTAATACAGAAATCCATCAGTGCCATCAACAAAGAGTTGGATGTCACGCAGCTGAAATATGTGGTTACTACAGGATCGCAGGGCGATGAAGAACTGGACTTTACGGGAGAGCAGACCACCAAGACGAGGGTGCTGCGCGATGTGTCGACCAGCAGCGTGCCATATGACCTGGTGGGCGACATCGCCAAGGCCGCCACGTTGACCCGTCGGACGGTGGTACAGATACTCAAAGGAATTCAGCTTTCCAAGCTGTATATGTTCAAAAACAACCCCGAAGAGTTCATCCGCAAGGTAAGCCACATCATCCGAGACCAGAAGGCCACGATGATAGTGGAGCACATCAGCTACAACCGCACAGAAAACCAGTACGACTCTGCCATATTCACTCAAGAAAAGAGCCGACAGACTATAGACAAAGCCTACGAAGCCAAGAAACACATCCTTGACTATGTGTTTGCCGACAGCCAGGGAGAACGAACCTTTGCCGAAGAACTGGACAAAGCCGAGGAGGTATGCGTCTATGCCAAGCTGCCGCGGTCGTTCCAGATACCGACACCCGTGGGCAACTATGCTCCTGACTGGGCCATCGCCTTCAACGACAACGTAGGCGTGAAGCACATTTACTTCATTGCCGAGACCAAAGGCAGTATGGAATCAATGCAGCTGAAATGCGCGGAGAAGGCCAAGATAGAGTGTGCCAAGAAGCTCTTCAACAACATTTCTACCAGCATAGTCCGCTACAGTGAAGTATCTGGCTACCAGGATATGTTGGATGTGATTAGTAGTCTTTAGTATCTTTACGCTTGTTTCATATGAATGATGGTATATAAGTGGTGCATTATGTCTGAATTCTCGACTGTCTTATCCTCTTGGAAAGAAGCCCAATGGTGCCATACCAACTTGAAAAACAAGATTGAAGTTGATGAAGTGGAATTGGTGCTTCCAATACCGAATAATAGGAATAAAGATGCAAGTGATACGATAAATGATACACTAAATGACAATTTATTGGCTTCATACACAATTATTCGCTTGAATCCGGGTATCCAACGTAAAGGTATTGCCGATATATCAGGTAGGAGTGTTGCTGCAATAGGAAGGCATATAGCTATACTTATAAAAGAAGATTTGATTGAACAACGGGATTCAAAAAAGACAGGAGGATACTATGCCAAATAACTAGGATGATGGGGCTGTCGATTTGTGATAATGACTGAAAGTAATCGGTGCTTTATTAGCCTCAAAAAAATGCAACGAGACGATAAGAATACAATTCTACGCCAGACTATACGCAGTGTTCCCTTGCACAATAATATTATGTACTTTGCAAGGATTCAATTATTTGCAATAAGAAATAGTTGATTCATACAATTGCAAAAGTAATAAGATAAGACTAAACACAGTTCCCCTCTTTCTGCGAGAATTTCTTCGTCTGAGAGAAACTTCCACTAATTAAGCGCTCGGCTGGATTTGGCCGAGCGTTTCTTTTTTGCCCCTTAGCTGCACCGGTGCCACATGTGCACAATTTTTAGTGCAATTATTCACTGCAATTGCACTTTTTTCAGTGCATGTCAGAATTATTTTGTATTTTTGCAGCCACAAACAGAACTATCGTTCCTATGATTGACAATGTCCTAATAGAGTTTATGCGTGAACAATTGGCAATCACAAATGTTGATTTTGTGCGCCATAAGTATTCACAAATAGATTGGTCCCTAAGGATGTTCGGGCTTGTGGGTCCACGTGGTGTGGGGAAAACCACCCTTATAAAACAGCACATTATTTTCGAAAAGGACAACCAGAAAGCCCTCTATATTTCAGCCGACTACAGCTATTTTGCCCAGCACACCCTGGCCGAGGTGGCATCATCTTGGATTAAGGAAGGAGGCACCCACCTGTACATCGACGAGATCCATAAATATGAGAACTGGTCAACCGAATTGAAAAATATTTACGACGGGCACCCAACCCTCTATGTCGTCTTCACAGGTTCATCCGTGCTGAACCTGCTCAAGGGACAGGCCGACCTGAGCCGTCGTGCAGTGATGTACACCATGCAGGGGCTTTCGTTCCGCGAATACTTAGGGATGTACCACGGCATCAAAATGCCGATATACACCCTGGAAGAGGTTGTGGATAATAAAGTGGACGACTCTATCCTGCCTCACCCCCTCCCTCTTTTCCGCCAATACCTCCAAGACGGCTACTATCCTTTCAGAATGGAAGGGGCTTACAAATCACGTTTAGACCAGATTATCACACAAACACTTGAGACCGACATTCCTCAATACGCCCGCCTGTCGGTATCCACCGGGCGCAAGTTGCGCCGGCTGATGGGCATAGTGGCGCAGAGCGCACCCTTCAAGCCCGACTATTCCAGCATTGCCAATGCCATAGGCGTCAGCCGCAACGTGCTGCCCGACTACTTTCTCTATATGGAGCGAGCGGGCATGATTGGACAGCTACGTGACGAAACTGGGGGGCTGAGAAGTCTTGGAAAGGTGGAGAAAATCTATTTGGACAACACCAATATCATGTACGTGCTCGGGGCCGACAGCGCCAACATGGGCAATATCCGTGAGACCTTCTTCTACAATCAGACACGAGTAGTCACCGATGTAATCTCATCCAAGATGTCGGACTTTGTTATTGGAGACCACACCTTTGAAGTAGGAGGCAAGAAGAAGGGGACCAAACAGATAGAAGACACTCCCAATGGGCATGTCGTAAAAGACGATATTGAATACGGCTATGGAATAGTCATTCCATTATGGACATTTGGCCTACTATATTGAAAGCAAATGCGCCTATGAACGCTTTACACTCATGGCAAACAAACAATCGTGATGTAAGAGGCAAGCTCAATGACAGTGAATCATTGATCCTCACAATTGCCAAAGTAATGTAATAAGACGGAACTCTGTTCCTCTCTTTCCGCGAGAAAAACGCTGCGAGCTGAGAGCAATCGACGCCCGCAGTGTTTTTCTTTTTGCCCCACCGCGCTTTGCCGCACGCCTATCCCACTGCCCATCGGCCATGGGGCTACTAAGGCCCGGCCTTCGCTTCTTGGCCTCGGAATCCACGGCACTTACTCGTTCAATTAACCTCTCAGGAGAAACAAAAGAGAAACAAAATAGAAACTAAGTAGAGTATAAATAGCGAGGGAGGAGCGGACCTGCAATGGAGCTTCAATGGAGCTCCAATGGACCTGTAATGGGCCTTCAACGGACTTTCAATGGAGCTTCATTGGACTTTCAATGAATCTTCAATGGATCTACTGCGAGGGCTGTGGGGGGCGGGAGGCGGGTTGGTTTGGCTATTGGAGGGCTGGAGTACTGTTTAAGTGCGATTATGTGGGGAAAGTTGTGTATTTTTGCAGGGTGGGGTTGAGGGTTGTGCGGCCCGCTTGTGGGTATAGGATTGCCAGATATTTAATATGTTATCACTCAATAATAAGCATTATGGAAAACGGTATGATTACCATCACACCGGCCATGCCGGACGATATTCACGTGATTTATGACTTCATCCATGCGATGGCGATTTATGAGAAATGCGAGGCCGACTTTGTGACCGACGAGGCGACTTTGCGCAAATCGCTGTTCGAGCAGCGGGCGGCCGAGTGTCTGCTGGTGCGCGAGACAGGTGCTGAGGCGGTGATTAGGTTTGCGGTTTTCTTTCACAATTTCTCGACCTTTGTAGGGCGGAGGGGGCTATATGTGGAGGAGTTGTACATCGTGCCGGAGAAACGGGGCAAAGGGTATGGCACCGCCGTGTTGCGCCATCTGGCCGGATTAGCTGTGGAGCGCGGGTGCGGGCGGATGGAGTGGATATGTCTCGACTGGAACAAGCCCGCGCTGTCGGTCTATCGCGCTATCGGTGCGGTGCCGCTGGAGGAGTGGACGGTGCAGCGGATGACAGAGGAGCGGCTGAAACGCTTCGCCCAAGGGCGGTAGGGCCTGCATGCCAGAGAAAGGCTGTGCCTTTCAGCTTTATGGGTAAGGGATTTGCCGAATGGCATGCGGCACCGACCTCTCGGGCACCTATCCAAGCGCGATGAGCTTAGAGGTGACGATGAAAGTCAGCCCATATGCCGATGGACTCAGTTGTTGGCCCATGACATAGTGGAAGCCGAAAAAGCGACTTCTCTGACTCCTGGCCGGTGAGGGCTAAAGTGCAGGTTGTCTGCGTTTGTTGTCGACGCCGATGTCGGAGGGGTCGAGGATGGGGTCGTCCATCTCGTTGCAGACTTCGGTGCGGCTGTTGAGGGAGTTGCAGGGGGTGCCGGCGGTTGCGACGGTGGTGCGGGGTCCCGTCCAGCGCCCGCCTACCAGTTGGTAGCAGCGGCAGTCTTTGGTATCGCAGGAGCTGAGGCTGAGGAGGGCCAGTGCTATGATGTATTTTTTCATGATGCGTTGAGGTGTTAATCTGTTCATGTGTTTGTAGTTTGTGTGGGTGGCGTTTGTGTCGTCGGGTTACTCGGCGGATGGTTCGCCTCCCTCTGTGGAGGAGCCATACCCTCCGGAGAGGAAGGTGGCTATATGGCTCCCCACTTCAATCTCGTCGACAAAGAGCCAGGCCTGTTCGCCGGAGCTGATGTGCCAGTCGGGCAGGGGGCCGAAGTTTATGGCTTTGACTTTGACGTAGCGGGCAGTGGCGTAGGGGCCGTGGCAGATGAATTTGTGTTGAACGCTTTCTTCCTGCCGTTCGCGCGCGGGTGCAAACTCGTCGTTGTCGAGGTGTGCCCAGGGGGTGAAGTGCTGTCCGTCGGCAGAGATGCTGACTTCGATGCGGGTGGGGAAGAATATCCAGCTTTTCATGTTGTCGAGACAGTCGACGGCCACGCTGGTGACGGTTTTGCTTTGCAGGAGGTCGATGACCACTTCCATGTCGCCTTGCCAGCCTTGCCAGCCGCCGATGCGGTAGTTGGGGGTGCCGTAGAGGCGGTCGATGAGGCCTTCGGGGCCGTTCTCCTCGTATTGGGGAGCGGGATGGGTGATGTAGCGCAGGCGTTTATCGGCTATGAAGCGGGTGAGGTTCTGTGTGACGACGGGGCTGTAGCGGCCGCTCTGGGGGTCGAAGGCTACGGCGCGGAGGGTGATGTCGCGGTTGCCGGGGATGGGGTTGAGGTAGAGGAGGGCGTTGGTGTCGGGGGTGCGGCCGTCGGTGGTGTAGTAGATGCGGGGGGCGATGCTCTCTCCCTTTTCAGGAGAGGAGGCAGCCATGATGGCACGGGCGCTGAGGGTTATGAGGGTGGAGTCCTTGAAGCGCTGCTGCCAGTCGGAAAAGTAGGGAGCGGGTGGCACTCGGAGGTCGTCGGGGAAGGAGTTGGCCGGGGTGTCGACAAGGGTTTTGCCGTCCCAGAATTTGCCCGGAGCCCAGTCGGATTTGGATATTATGATGTTTTCTTTGGCGCCGGCGATGGTGACGCGGTCGAAGAGGGGTGTGACGGTGACATACTCGCCGCTGCCTGGGCAGAGGGGGTAGAAGCCCATGGCGCTCATGACGTACCAAGCGCTCATCTGTCCGCAGTCCTCGTTGCCACAGAGGCCGTCGGGATGGGGGGTGTAGAGTTCGTCAAGTATTCGGTGGACGATGTTGTCCAGCTTGTCGGGGGCGTCAAGGTAGGCGTAGAGGTAGGCGGCGTGGTGTGAGGGCTCGTTGCCGTGGGCGTATTGGCCTATCATGCCGGTGATGTCGCTTTGGTCGCGGCCGGTGGTCTGGCTGCTGGAGTTGAAGAGGGAGTCGAGGAAGGTTTCGGCACGCTTTTTTCCGCCGTGCTGGGCAATCCAGCCTGCCACGTCGTGTGGCACGTAGGAGCTGTACTGCCAGCTGTTGGCTTCGGTGTAGTGGTTGTTGACCTCGGTGGGGTTGAAGGGGGTGATGAAGCCTCCGTTGCGGCGGGCGCGCATGAATCCGTCGGGGTCCATGATGTTCTGCCATGACTGTGCACGGCGCATGTAGGTGTTGTAGATGTCCTGTAGGCGGCGGTAGGTGGCGGAGGTGTCGGTTTTGAACGCTCCGTGCATCATCTCGTGCTGGGCATAGCGGGCTATGCACCAGTCGTCGTAAGCATACTCGAGGGTTTTGGAGACCGATTCATTGTCCTGCTGGCTGTCGAGATAGCCCTGGGCGGCGTAGGCCTGGTGGGCTTCGGTGCGGTTGGAGGTGGCTATCATGGCGTCGAGCAGCGCAAGGCGACGGCGGACGGTCCACTGGTCGAGGATGCCCGCCTGTTGGGCGGTGAGTATGACTGGGCAGGCGTGGTAGCCAATCATGCAGTGGGTTTCGTGGGCGGAGAGTTCCCACATGGTCAGTTCGCCGCCTTTGTCGTATTGGTCGAGCATGGTGGCAATCCAGTCCTCGGTGATTCGGGGTTCGAGGATGGTCATGAGTGGGTGGAGAGTGCGGTAGGTGTCCCAGAGGGAGAAGACGGTGTAGATGGGGCGGTCGCTATGATAGATGGTGTCGTTCATGCCGCGGTAGCGTCCGTCCACATCGCTCCATAGGTAAGGGGAGGTGTAGCAATGGTAGAGGGCGGTGTAGAAATTGCGGCGTTGGGTACGTGTGCCGCCTTCGACTTGAATTTTGCCCAGGGCTTCCTCCCAGCGGTCGTGGGCGTCGGCACGGAGTTGGGTAAAGGTGCGACCCTGGCGGGTGGCGAGATTGAGCCGTGCGCCGTCGGCGTCGACACCCGAGATGGCGACATAGACCTCGGCGTCCTTACAGTCTTCGGGCAGGACGACAAGTGCTTTCTTGCCGCCGTCGAAGTATTTCACATCCACTATGGGCTGGCTGCATTCGAGTGCGAAGTGGCACCATTGGTTGGGATTCCAGGCGCTGCTTTGGCGCCAGCCGGTGAGGAGGGTGTCCCCCACGCGGTTGAAGCCGGCGCTGATTACCTTGTCGCGATGGCGCAGGTCGACGACAAAGCCTTTGAGACCCCGTCCGGGGAAGGTGTAGCGGTGGCATGCCACCCGTTCGGAGGTGGTCAGCTCGACCATGATGCGGTTGCGGTCCAACACCACACGATAGTAGCCGGGAGTTGCTTTCTCCCCTCTATGGCTGAAGGGGGAGCGGAACTCGGACTGAGGCATATCGGGCGAGAAATGCCACACTCTGCCCTCGGCGGCGACGGGCATGAGGAGTATGTCGCCATAGTCCTCGCAGCCGGTTCCGTTGAGGTGGGTATGGCTGAAGCCATAGAGGGTGTCGTCGCTGTAGTGATAGCCGCTACAGCCGTCCCAGCCGCTGAGCCTGGTGTCGGGGCCGGGCTGTATCTGCCCAAAGGGGACGATGGCTCCGGGGTAGGTGTGGCCGTGTCCGTCGGTGCCCACCAGCGGATTCACGAAACGGCTCAGGCCCTGCTCGCAGCTCGCAAAAACGAGCATGGTGAGCATGAGGGTCAGGAGCACGGGTATTCTCGAAAGAGGTTGTTTTGATGTACGCATTTTGCAATATTGTTTGGTGTTGGGATAAGAATGGACAAGGGAAGTGCCGCCGCACAGGCGTCGAAACTTCAACTAACCTTCTGCGGTGCGACGTCTACCTTGAACTTTTCAGCCTGATGAGGGCGGCGGCGCCGAGTATGGCCACTTCGTTGGCCGCAAGCTGCGACATGTGTATCTCGCACTTGCCTTTATAGATATTCAGCAGATTGGCCTCGAACGACTCTTTCAGGGGAATCAGAAGGGGGTCGCCCACTTTGGTGGGGCCACCCATGAGGAAGATGGCTTGCGGAGCCGAGAAGGTGCAGGCGTTGGCACAGGCCAGTCCGAGCCACTCGCCCACCATGCGGTAGGTTTCTTTGGCGAGGGTGTCGCCGGCGTTGGCGGCATCGCCAATCATCTTGCAGGTGATGTCCTTGTCGTCGATGTCGGCTTTAATCCAGCCGTCCATGTGGCTTGCCTCGGCGGGAGTGCCTTTCTCTTTGCGCAGTTCGACGTATGTCTGCACGATGCCTCGGGCGGAAGTGTAGGCTTCCAGGCAGCCTTTGCGCCCACAGCTGCAGCGGCGGCCTCCGGGGATGAGGATGTTATGGCCAAGCTCGCCAGCCGTGCCGGTGGAGCCGTGAACCAGCTTGCCGTCCACTACGATGCCGCTGCCCACGCCCGTGCCGAGGGTGATCATGATGAAATGGTCCATCCCTTTGGCTCCGCCGTAGACGTATTCGCCATAGGCGGCGGCGTTGGCATCGTTGCTCAGCACCACGGGGATGGAGACATATTTGTGGAATTCCTCCTCGAAATTCAGCAGCCCACGGATGGTCAGGTTGGGGGCCCACTCAACACAGCCTGTATAGAAGTTGCCGTTGGGAGCGCCAATGCCGATGCCTGTGAGTTCGTTCAGCCCGATCGAGGCCACGCCTTTCTCGGGGTCGCCTTTGGCCACCATGGCACTGATTTGGTCCATGATGTCGGCCACGTAGGGCTCCAAGGCAGAGTAGTTGCTGGTGGGGATGCTGCTGCGTGATACGATTTTAGAGTCGTCTCTTACCAATCCGATGTCGGTATTAGTGCCTCCGATGTCAATTCCGATAGCGTATGAATTTTGCATATTCGTGTTGCGTTTTTTGTTTTACAATGGAATGCAAAAATACACATTTTTTTTCAATAATCGCCTCCATGTAACAAAACTTTTGTACCTTTGCATCATGGAAGAACCCGTTACAGAAAAAATATTGTCGCTCGAAGAGATTGACTACACACGCTTTTGGGGCGATAACGACAAGATACTCGACTTTGTCCGCATACTGTTTCCCAAACTGAAAATCATTGTGCGCGGCGACATGTTGAAAGTGGTGGGCAGCCCTGATGATATCAACCATTTCGAGGGGAAGTTGCAGGCCATGAAGACCTACTACGACAAGGTGGGCCGTCTGAACGAGAACGTCATCATGCAGATTTTTGAGAATGGGGGGTCCACCCCCGAGGCCGAGACCAATGACGAGATTCTTGTCCATGGCCGCAACGGCCTGCTGGTGCGGGCCCGAACGCCCAACCAGCAGCGGCTGGTGCGTGCCGTAAAGGAGAACGACATGGTTTTCGCCATCGGCCCCGCTGGCACCGGCAAGACCTACACCGCCGTGGCCTTAGCCGTCCGGGCTCTAAAAAACAAGGAAATCCGCCGCATCATCCTCACCCGTCCTGCTGTCGAGGCAGGTGAGAACCTGGGTTTCCTGCCTGGCGACCTGCGCGACAAGCTTGACCCTTATCTCCAGCCCCTCTACGATGCCCTGCGCGACATGATACCGCAGCAGAAACTCCTTTCCTACTGGGAGGACAACACCATCGAGATTGCCCCGTTGGCGTTCATGCGTGGCCGCACCCTCGACAACGCTTTCGTCATCCTTGACGAGGCCCAGAACGCCACCTCCGCCCAGCTTAAGATGTTCCTCACCCGCATGGGCCGCAACGCCAAGTTCGTCATCACGGGCGACATCACCCAGATAGACCTCCCCCGCCATCAGCAGTCGGGTCTCGTGCAAGCCCTGGGCATTCTCGACAATATAAAAGGCATCTCCATCATCCGTCTCGACAACACGGATGTGATACGCCACAGTCTCGTCACCAAAATCATCCGCGCCTATGAACACCTCGCCGACACCCCGGCTCAAGAGTCGCCCAAACTGCAAGATTAACCTCGGCCTCCATGTGGTCGGCAAACGGCCTGACGGCTACCACGACCTCGAAACCATCTTCCTGCCCGTGGCCCAGCTGGCCGACGAGTTGGAAATAGCTCTCCAGCCCGACGGCGAGACCACCATGACGCAGGACGGCATTGCGCTGGACAATGCTCCGGACGACAACCTCTGCATGCGGGCCTACCGGCTGCTGCAAGAGGAGTTCGGCATTCCCTCTGTAGCCATCCGTCTTCACAAATGCATCCCCTTCGGAGCCGGGCTGGGCGGTGGCAGCAGCGACGCCGCCTTCACCCTCAAAATGCTCAACCAACTCTTCTCCCTCGGGCTGACCATTGAAGGGCTTGAACAGCGGGCGGCCCGACTGGGAGCCGACTGTGCCTTCTTCATCCAGAACCGGCCCGCCTTCGCCACCGGCATCGGCGACTGCCTCCAACCCATCGACATTGACCTCTCGGCCTTCGACATCGTCATCGAAATCCCCCCTGACGAACATGTCAACACCCGCGAGGCCTATGCCGGCCTTCGGCTCCTCGGCGGCAGTAGGCCACATCTGCCCTCTGCTGTCCTTCAGCCCATAGCCGAGTGGCGCCACCTTATCACCAACGACTTCGAAACCTCGGTATTTCCAGCCCATCCGGCCATCGCTGCCCTCAAGCAGGATATGTACCGCCGCGGTGCTCTATATGCCAGCATGACCGGTAGCGGAGCCGCCGTGTTTGGTCTCTTCGAAAAATAATCTTGCGATATTAAATATTTTTAGTATTTTTGCACCATCGTTCGGCTTAGTAAACAAACGTTCAATATCAAATATCAAAAACTCAACAATATGGTAGATTACAAATCATTAGGACTGGTGAACACCCGCGCTATGTTCGCCAAGGCAGTGGACGGCGGCTATGCCATCCCCGCTTTCAACTTCAACAATATGGAGCAGATGCAGGCCATCATCCAGGCCGCCGTCGAGACCAAAAGCCCCGTCATCCTGCAAGTCAGCAAGGGTGCCCGCGACTATGCCAACCAGACCCTCCTGCGCTACATGGCCGAGGGTGCTGTGGCTTACGCCAAAGAGCTGGGCTGCCCCAACCCCCAGATTGTGCTGCACCTCGACCACGGCGACAGCTTCGAAACCTGCAAGAGCTGCATTGACATGGGCTTCAGCAGCGTGATGTACGACGGCAGCGCCCTGCCCTACGAAGAGAACATCAAGATTTCCCGCCAGGTGGTGGAATATGCCCACAAGTACGACGTCACCGTCGAGTGCGAACTCGGCGTGCTGGCTGGTGTCGAGGACGAAGTGTCGTCCGAGGTGAGCCACTACACCAAACCCGAAGAAGTCATTGATTTCGCCACCCGCACCGGCTGCGACTCCTTGGCCATCAGCATCGGCACCAGCCATGGCGCCTATAAATTCAAACCCGAGCAGTGTACAGTCGACCCACAGACCGGTCGCCTCGTGCCTCCTCCCTTAGCCTTCGACGTGCTCGAAGCCATCGAGAAGAAACTGCCCGGCTTCCCCATCGTGCTCCACGGCTCCAGCTCTGTGCCCCAGGACGAGGTGGACACCATCAACGCCTATGGAGGCGCACTCAAAGCCGCCGTGGGCATCCCCGAGGAGCAGCTGCGCAAAGCCGCCAAGAGCGCCGTCTGCAAGATTAACATCGACAGCGACAGCCGCCTGGCCATGACCGCCGCCATCCGCAAACACCTGGCTGAGCATCCCGACCACTTCGACCCCCGCCAGTACCTCAAACCTGCCCGCGAGAGCATGAAGAAGATGTACATCCACAAAATCGTCAACGTCCTCGGCAGCAACAACAAGCTCTGACCTCACAGCAGCATACCACACAAAAGCGCACCCTGAAGAGGGATGCGCTTTTTTTGTACCCTCACATCCTAACCGGATCCAAGGCACGTGTCCCTATAGGGACGCGACATAAAGACCGTAAAAACACATTCCTCCGGCAGCGGAACGTCTGTTTAAGTACGCTCACATGGTGAATTGCAGGCACACCTTGATGGCATGGGGTGAGGCCCCGTCGTCAAGGTAGGTGAGCCGACGCACATAGTCGATGCGGATCAGCTTGAGGATATTTTCAATGCCGATGCTGTATTCCATGTATGGAGTGTTGGTGAGGAAGTTGGCTCCAGCAGGGAGCAAGTAGAGACCAGAGTGGCCATAGGCGGGGTCGTTCTCCTCGGACATGCCTCCGTACAGTATATTGAATCCCAACACTTCGCGCAGCTTCAGCTCTTTGATGAGGGGGATATGGTTGAGGATAAGGCCTTTCATGTGGTAGGTGGCATGGAGGGCGGCATATCGGTCGGTGATGAACTCCATGGGGCGCATGGTGTTGAACGAGTTCTCGGACATGAAGGTGCTGCTGTTTCCGTTGGGGACAAACAGTTTGGGCATCGGCACCCGGTTCCACACAATGCCGCCTTGCATCCGCACGTCCAGAAACCCGAAGGCGGCAAACCAAAGTCTCCCGAACATGTTGAATGTGGAGCGGTTATAGTAGAAACCATCCAGCAGTCCCATCTCGTGGCTCAGCGAGATGGATGTGGCGTTGCCGGTCAGGTTCAGCATCGAGCTTTCGCCCGAACGGCCACTGCGGGACAGCGTGGTGGGCGAGAAACTGAGAGTGGTGGCCCATTGGGCGTAGAAGATGTTGTCCACCCTTTCGGTGCCGTCAGGAGTGATGCGGTAGTAGTTAAGCAGCCCGGTGGGACGGATGTCCTGAGCACCGACCCAGGTGTCGATGCCTATAAAGTCGGGCCATTGCTGGCGCAAGCGCAGCTGGATGTCGGCTACATATTGGGCGGGCACCTCTTTGTTGGTCCACATGAGAATGTTGTCGCGGTCGTATTGGTCGAACGAGAGTCCGGGCGACTCGATGTCGTACCCCGCATGGAGACAGATATACCCTTGTGGGCTTTCGCGTGCAAAACGGCGCTTGGGCGCAAAGGTGTGGATAAGGTTCAGGTTGAATTTGACTCGTTTGTCCTTAAATCCATAGGCCACGTAGCCATCGGCAAAGTTGCGGGCATTGAGCCGCGCGGTGGTCATGCCGCCCAGTCTGAGGCGCAGCCCTTCGGTGCCGTTGTGGCTGACGAAATTATAGATGGGGCCGAAGTCGAACCGGCTGCTGTCCCGTTTGGAGCGGGTGGGGATATAGCCGGTGAAAAGAATTTCCACCGTCTTGATGGTGTAGCGGACCGAGGGGATGCGCATCAGCTCGTAGCGCATGCTGTCCAGGAATGTTTCGGCCAGGGTGAGTTCTACGGGACGGCGGGCGTTCCACTCCCGCCGCATCACGTGGTGGGCATTGGGCAACTCGGCGCGCGACGACATGGGGGTAAACAGGCTGTCGGGCTGGGGGAGAAGAGTGTCGAAACTGTAGTCGTAGTAAAGCTGCATCTTGTGGGCATAGATTTGGCGCAGCCGTTTCCCGATATAGAAACGGCCATAGGTGTCGGTGCGTGTGGGGCGGTAGTGTCCGGCCGAGTCGAGTTCAAACGACTGCACCACATTCAGGTCGCGGGCAAAGTTGAGATCCACCGCCTCGGGCACACGCAGCGAGAATCCCTTTATGCCATAGCTGCTGTCAGCCACCACATACATCGTACCCACAAAGCCGAAATTCCCTTTGGTGGCCGGCACAAACGACAACTCGATGCACCGCACACTGTCCACTTCCACGGTGTCCGTTATAAAATAGTGGTAGAAGGTGGTGGCCAGCACCGACGACAGCGGGCTCACAAACCGCACCGACATCAGCGGTATCTCGTTCGCAAAAATATCCACCGTGGGGAAGAGGGCATCCAGGTCGTCGTTCCAGCCCTCCTGTGTCACGTTGGCATCCACACCGTCGGCGCGGTTGGCGGTGGTCAGGGTGCGCATGCTTCCCCCCTTGCAGTTTTGTGTCTGCATCCGCTCGTGGATGGAGAAATGCAGTATCTCGGCATTGTCGAACTCGGCGCGGTCAATATACTTCTCCACAAACTGGAAGTGCTTCCAGAATGAGTGATGTTCAAAATCGGGGTGGAACTGGTCCAGACACATGTTCAGTTTCTCGAACACCCGTCGGCTGAACGTGCCGTTCCGCGTCAGGTCCGTCTGATCCTTGTGGGCAATCACCTTGCGCACCAGCTCCACGGCGGGGTTGTTGCGCCTACTGTAGCGTCCGCTGCCACGCTGGGCGGTGACGTTCACGGCCTGGAGCGTTTTCACGTCGGGCTCCATGGCAACCTTCAGGCGGCGCAGGCCGCGCTTTTTGAGCGACACGGTCTGAGGCCTGTAGCCCACCATACGGAACTGCAACACGGTGTCCGTTGCCGTCACACTCAGGTCGAAACGCCCCTCTATGTCCGACACAGTGCCGTACCTTGTGCCGGGGATGGCAATCTGCACAAAAGCCAGCGGCTCGCCGCTGACGCGGTCCACCACCGTGCCCGACACGGGGAAACCCCTCGTCTGGCCCAGCGCCGCAGCCACCGGCATCAGCATGAATAACGCCAACAAAATAACATGTCTGGACATTCGGTCATCCCGTTCACATCCAAGTCGTAACCGTCGAGCAAAACTGATCATAAGCGGGTGCAAAAATACACAAAAAAATCCACATACCACAAAATACCCTCTGCCAGCCCCAGGGCGGACCCATGAAAGATTCAAGAATCACCATGCTGCTTGCGGGTGCGGCGGAGGTTGCAACCGGCGTCGGCTTCCTGCCGCACCTCGTCGCTCGCCAGTCTGCCGTGAAATATTCCTTGCCGACCAAGGAATAGCACTTTCAGACATAGACTCATCACGGCTGATGCAATAAAAGTGGCGGGGTTGCGTTATGCCCCCATGTTTATCGGAGAAATCATATCCCTCTTTGTGGCTGTGTCGTGGACAGTTACAGCCCTCTTTGCCGAAGTGGCGTCCAAGCGCATGGGCTCCCTTCCGCTCAATGTGGTGCGCATGGTCATGTCCCTCTCGTTGCTGGCTCTCACGCTGTGGGTGGTCATGGGTGTGCCGTGGCCACGCTTTGCCGATGCCGACACCTGGCTGTGGCTGCTGCTCAGCGGCGTGGTGGGCTACGTCATTGGCGACTACTGCCTCATGCAGGGCTATATCTATATCGGGTCGCGCTTCGGCCAGCTCTTCATGACCCTCTCTGCCCCCACCGCCGCCATCATGGGGC
Organism: Bacteroidales bacterium UBA2714; assembly: GCA_002354035.1. GTDB lineage: Bacteria > Bacteroidota > Bacteroidia > Bacteroidales > P3 > Colimorpha. The sequence goes on along the minus strand of DEKU01000069.1, from coordinate 1,068 downwards.
GCCTGCTCATTGGCGAGCAGATGCGTCCCTTGGCCATCGTAGGCATGTGCGTCACCCTCTTCGGCATCGGCCTCTCCATCCTCTCCCGTCGCGACGAGTCCTCGGCCTCGCCCCACCAGGTTCCCCACTTCAAGCTCAGCCTGCCCCGCCGCGGAGTGTTCTACGCCAGTGTGGCCGGCATCTGCCAGGGCTTTGGATTGGTGCTGAGCAAGATAGGGCTTGAACACTACAATGCTTCTATTCTTGCCTCCGGCCATGCCCTCGACGCCGCGCCCGCCGAGGCTCTTGTCCCCCTGCCGCTCTATATCAGTATGCCCTTTGCCGCCACCATGATACGGGCGTCGATGGGGCTGGTGGGCTTCGTGGCGCTGTTGCTGCTCTTTGAGCGCGACGGCAAGGCCAAGCTGCGCCGCGCCGTGCGCGACCGCAAGGCCATGTGGTGCGTCCTTGGGGCCACCGTCTTCGGTCCCTTTGTGGGCGTCAGCATGTCGCTGCTGGCCACCATGTACACCTCCACCGGCATTGCCCAGACCCTCTTCGCCCTGACCCCCATTCTTATCATAGCCCCCTCCGTCTGGCTCTTCCACCAGCGCGTCACCCCCCGCCAAATCCTCGGAGCCATCATCAGCGTGGCGGGCGTAAGCCTCTTTTTCATCTAACCCACTATGGGGTACACAATAGAAGCGGGCGGCTTTAGCCGCCCGCATCTATTTGCTTTGGGATTGCAAATCCCGTTCTCAACTGTGGCGGATTGCAAATCCGCCACAACGGGCATTTCACCCTCACCGACTGTTGGACATTGGAGCGGGCAATATCATATTACGGTGAGCACGACCAAGACGGCGAGCGGCACCAATCCCTGTTTGTCATCAAGAACCGTCTGTCCGACGATGATTGTGATTTGTTTGTGGATTGGTTAAGACAGAACCATCCAAGCAAGATGCACCACTGGTTGTCCCATAAAAGACTTGTAAGGATGAGTGAATAACACTCGGTATGAAATGGCATTGACCCCTTCGGAATATCCGGCGGGGTCATTTTTTTATCCTAAATTCCAGTTACAAGTGC
>DEKU01000001.1:11902-27563 GCA_002354035.1 Bacteroidales bacterium UBA2714 | reverse complement strand
AAAATGGTCGTTTTGTTAAAGAGGGGGATTTATCGGAGATGAATGAGTTTTTTTTTGTATCTTTGCAGACTGGATTCTTTGCGCCGCTGTGACGCAAAGCCTTATTAATGTGTGCAATACTTAAAGATAAAGAATAACATATTATAGGTCAAATGAGTTACAAAGAGTACAAACAGCTTAACATGACCCAGATTGGCGAGGAGATACGCCGCTTTTGGGAAGAGAACGAGACTTTTGAGAAAGGGCAGCAGCTTGCCGAGGGGCATCCCTCGTTCGTATTCTACGATGGTCCACCGTCGGCCAACGGCAAACCGGGCATCCATCATGTCATGGCCCGTACCATCAAGGATGTGTTCTGCCGCTACAAGTCTCAGAAGGGTTACTTCGTGGACCGCAAGGCGGGATGGGACACCCATGGCCTGCCCGTGGAGCTGGGTGTTGAAAAGAAGCTGGGAATCACCAAGGAGGATATCGGCAAGAAAATCAGCGTGGACGACTATAACCATGCCTGCCGGACGGAGGTGCTGCAATACAAGGATCTTTGGGACGAACTGACCAAGCAGATGGGGTATTGGGTGGATTTGAAGCACCCCTATATCACGTTTGAGAATGAGTATATAGAGACTTTGTGGTTTCTGCTGAAGAAGCTTTATGATAAAGGGTTGCTGTATAAAGGCTACACTATCCAGCCATTCAGCCCAGCCGCCGGCACAGGCCTGTCGAGCCACGAGCTGAACCTGCCGGGCTGCTACCGAGATGTGAAGGACACCACGTGTGTGGCCATGTTCCGCTTGGAGGATGCCGCAGCCAAGTTGCAGCAAGCTTTCGGCGCATCTGTGGCTGGAGATATGCCAGCATACGCCATCGCCTGGACCACTACACCGTGGACGTTGCCTTCGAATACAGCCCTCTGCGTGGGTCCAGCCATCGACTATGTGCTGCTCGAAACCACGCACCCTTACAGCGGGACTCCCTGCTGTATAGTGATGGCCAAGGCTCTGATGGGGAATTTCTTTACCGAAGGCGAACCAGAAGAGAAGTCGAAGCTGCTGCATTGCTCGGTGAAGGGTGAATGCAAGGGCACAGCCCTTGAGGGTATAGCCTATGAGCAACTGATACCTTGGGTGAAACCGACAGTGGTGAATGCCGCCGAGCAGAGCCACCGTCCGGCAACGAAGGGCGAGGCTTTCCGCATTATACTGGGTGACTATGTGACCACGGAAGACGGCACGGGCATAGTGCATATAGCACCCACTTTCGGAGCCGATGACGCCCGTGTGGCCAAAAAAGGGGGCATCGGCGACCTGCTGATGTATGACTGCGACGGCAAGCAAGCCCCCATGGTGGACCGCACCGGCAAATTCTGGCGTGTGGAAGATTTGGACCCGGAGTGGGTGAAAGAGAATGTCGACCTTGGCCTGTATGGACAATATGCGGGCAAGTTCGTGAAAAATGCTTTCGACCCCACCAAGACCGAGAAGGATATGAGTCTTGATGTGGAGATTGTGGTGATGTTGAAGGAGCAGGGAAAATTGTTCAAGAGCGAGAAGCATACGCACAGCTATCCCCATTGTTGGCGTACGGACAAGCCAGTGCTGTACTACCCTCTGGACAGCTGGTTTATTCGCACCACGGCCATGCGCGACCGCATGATAGAGCTGAACAAGACTATCAATTGGAAGCCCGAGGCCACGGGCACGGGCCGTTTCGGCAATTGGTTGGAGAATATTGTGGACTGGAACCTGAGCCGCAGCCGCTACTGGGGCACGCCGCTGCCCATCTGGCGCACCGAGGACGGCAAGGAGGAAATATGCATCGGCAGCGTTGAGGAACTGCGCAAAGAGATTGACAAGGCTGTGGCTGCCGGAGTGATGGAGAGCAATCCCTACCGTGAGGAGAAATATGACCTGCACAGGCCTTATATCGACAATGTGGTGCTTGTGTCGCCCACCGGCCGCCGCATGATGCGTGAGCCAGACTTGATAGATGTGTGGTTTGACAGCGGTGCTATGCCCTATGCCCAAATTCATTACATGGGCGAACCGCTGAAGGAAAGCCAGTTCCCGGCCGACTTTATAGCTGAGGGTGTGGACCAGACCCGCGGATGGTTCTACACACTTCATGCCATCGCCACCATGTGTTTCGACAGCGTGGCTTTCAAGAACGTGATAAGTAACGGTTTGGTGCTTGACAAGAACGGCAATAAGATGTCGAAGCGTCTGGGCAACGGAGTGGATCCCTTCGAGACCCTGAAGAAAGAGGGTCCTGACGCCACCCGCTGGTATATGATTACCAACAGCCAGCCTTGGGACAACCTGAAATTCGACATCGAAGGAGTGGATGAGGTGCGCCGCAAGCTGTTTGGGACGCTTTATAACACGTATAGCTTCTTTGCCTTGTATGCCAATATCGACGGCTTTGAGTATAAAGAGGCTGACCTCCCCATTGAGAAACGCCCCGAGATTGACCGTTGGATTTTGAGCGAGCTGAACACGCTGGTGAAAACCGTCGACGAGGCTTTTGCCGACTATGAGCCGACTCGCGCCGGCCGTGCTATACAGGAGTTTGTGGACGCCAACCTGAGCAACTGGTATGTGCGCCTGTGCCGCCGCCGTTTCTGGAAAGGGGAGATGACCGATGACAAGGTGTCCGCCTACCAGACGCTCTATACCTGCCTTGAGACATTGGCCCGCCTGATGTCGCCCATTGCTCCTTTCTTCAGTGAACGCCTGTTCCAGGACATGAACAGCGTTACCCACCGCATCGGTGCAGAGTCGATACATCATGTGCCCTTCCCCGAAGTGCATGAGGAGATGATTGACAAGGCACTGGAAGAACGCATGCAGCTGGCTCAGAAGATTTGCTCGATGGGGCTCTCGCTCCGCAAGAAGAGCAACCTGCGTGTGCGCCAGCCTTTGGCCAAGGTCATGCTGCCGGTGCAGGGCGAAAACTTCCGCCAACAGGTGGAACGTGTGCAGCACCTTATCTGCTCAGAGTTGAACATCAAGGATATTGAGTTCCTTGCTCCGGACAATGATATTCTGGTGAAACGCATCAAACCCAACTTCAAGACGCTGGGTCCCCGCTATGGCAAGATTATGAAGGCCATCAGCAACGAGATCCAGGCATTCGATCAGCAGCAGATTAACGCACTTGAAGCAGCAGGTAAATGCCAGCTGACCATCGAGGGCCAGCCCGTCGAGATATTGTTGAGCGATGTGGAAATTGCCACACAGGACATCCCCGGCTGGGTGGTGGCCAACGATGGCAGCTTGACCGTGGCACTCGACATCACTGTGAGTGATGAACTGAAGGCCGAAGGCATAGCCCGAGAGCTGGTGAACCGCATCCAGAATATACGCAAAGAGGGATTCGACGTGACCGACCGCATCACTATCGAGCTGCAAAGTGGCGAATGGGACGAGGCCGTGAAACAGCACATGGAGTACATCTGCACGGAGACCCTCTGCACCCGCCTGACGCTGCTCCCGACAGTGGAGAACGGCACCACCATCGAGATTATCGAAGGAGTGCCCGCCATGATTGTAGTGAAAAAGAGCGAATAGTATCAAGATAATAACCTGAATGGATAATATAGTTGAAATCATAAAGGGTCTCTCGCACCAGTACCGTGAAGAGGTGATAGGGTGGCGGCGCCATCTGCACCGGCATCCGGAGTTGAGCCAGCAGGAGTTCGGCACGATGGCTTTCGTGGCCGAGCGGCTGCGGGAGATGGGGCTGGAACCCCGCACGGGCATCGGCAAGACGGGTGTGATGGCCATGATACGCGGAGGGAAGAACCCCGACAGCTATTGCGTGGGACTGCGGGCGGACTATGACGCTCTGCCCCTCACGGAGTGCACGGGACTTGACTTCGCTTCGGAGAACCCAGGAGTGATGCATGCCTGTGGGCATGATATGCATACCAGCTCCCTCCTGTGCGCGGCCAAGATTCTCACCGCCATACGCGAACAACTGAACGGCAGCATTATGCTGATATTCGAACCCTCGGAGGAGATGTATCCCGGTGGGGCAAGAATGATGATGGACGATGGGTTGTTTGATGAGGTGACACCCAACGAGATGTACTCGTTCCACTGTCTGCCGGAGATGGACTTTGGCCGCATCGGCATGAAGAAAGGGCGCTACATGGCCTCTACCGATGAGCTTTACTGGACGGTGAAGGGCAAAGGCGGACATGGGGCCACGCCCCACATGAGTGTGGATCCCATACTGATAGCCTCGCACATAGTGGTGGCCTTGCAGCAGATTGTGAGCCGCAACGCAGCTCCGATGATGCCCACAGTGCTCAGCTTTGGGAAATTCATCGGCGAGGGGCGTACCAACATTATTCCGGACGAGGTGAAAATGGAGGGCATCATCCGCACGTTTGACCCTCAGTGGCGGTTAGACTGCCATGAGAAAATCCGTAAAATAAGCTGCGGTATAGCCGAGAGCATGGGTGGAGAATGCGACCTCTTTATTGATTACGGTTACCCACCTGTCATCAACGACGATGAGTGTACCCAACAGGTGCATGACAATGGGGTGGCATTTCTTGGAGAAGAAAAGGTGGAGTGGCTCGACCTGCGGATGACGGCAGAGGATTTCGCCTTCTTTGCACAGAAAATACCCGCCTGTTATTTCCGTGTAGGCATCCACATACCCGGCACACCTTACAGCAACCTGCACCGCCCTGACCTGATGGTCGACGAGCGGTCGATGGAGCTGGCGGGTGGCTTTGTGGCATACAACGCCTTCATGGCATTAGAGAACAGAATAAAGCGATAGAACCGATGGGCAACGAGACGATAGACACGACCAAAGAACTGGGCACACGGAGTATACCTCAGCTGTTGTGGAAATACACACTGCCTGCCGTGGTGACACAAATCATTGCCACGGTATACAATCTCGTGGACAGCATATTCCTGGGTCACGTAGAGCATGGTGCCTTGATACTGGCCGCCTTGGCCATCACGTTGCCAATCATGAATATCATCCATGCTTTTGGTTCGTTGGTGGGAGCCGGAGCCGGAGCCCGCATGAGTATTGTGCTGGGTCGTAAAGATGTTCGCTGGGCCGAGAAGATTCTGGGCAACAGTATGCTTTTGACCTTCTTTTTTGGAGCGTTGTTCGTCCCGGCTGGCTATCTTTTTATGCGCCCTATATTGGGGCTGTTCGGTGCGTCACCCACCACAATCTCACTGGCACAGGAGTACATGAACATTGTTTTGCCGGGCATGTTCCTGACCACCCTCACTTTTAATCTCTCGGGTTTGATAAGGGCTTCGGGCTATGCCTCGAGATCGATGTGGATACAAGTCAGCGGCGCACTCCTTAACATCGCCCTCGACTATCTGTTCATCATCTTGCTGGGCTGGGGAATCCGTGGTGGCGCATGGGCGACAACCATCTCAATGGCTTTCTCGGCACTCCTGGCCGTTATGCATTTCATGAATCCCAATTCTTTCATCCGGTTCAAGCGCCACTGTTGGGAGCCCAAAATGTACATCGTCAAGAATATTCTTGCCATTGGTATCAGTCCTTTCTCCATGAATGTGGCAGCCTGCGCAGTTGTGGCATTGCTGAACCACCAGCTGCTCTCCTATGGAGGCGACCTGGCCGTGAGTGCCTATGGGGTGGTGAACCGTGTGCAAATGATTGTGTTTATGATCATGATGGGTGTATGCCAAGGTATGCAACCCATCGCGGGCTATAATTACGGGGCGGGACAGAATCTGCGCCTAAAACATGTCTATACCCTTGCCTTGAAATGGAATGTCGGACTCGGAATAGTGGGAATGTTGCTGGCTCTGACCATCCCCCGTCTGCTGGTGCTGATGATGAACAACGACCCCCAATTGATATCCATCGCCGTTCCGGCCATGCGTTATCTGCTGGTGATGGCTCCCCTTATCGGTTTCACGGCCACCAACTCGCAATTTTTCCAGTCGATAGACAAACCGTGGATAGCTATAGTCACCAGCCTTTCGCGTCAAGTGATTTTCCTTATTCCCTTGATGTTTCTTGTGCCGCTGCTATACATATCGTTGGGAGCCGACGGGCTTTCGGGAGTGTGGTGCAGCTGCACTATCAGCGACCTGATGGGTGCTACCCTTTCAGGTTTGCTGCTCTACTCCCAGCGCAAAGTTTTCATGCCGGGTTACATACCACCAGAAAGGAAGCCCCGCAAGGAGCGTGGCCCCAACGGCATAATCAACCAGTAATAACCTAATGAAAAAAAGCCAATATTATATGAAAAGAACAATTCTCCTCGCCTTTGCCCTGTGTTTGATCCAGATGGGCTGGTCTCAGGGCGACAGCAAACGCGTGCTCTTTATCGGCAACAGCTATACAGCCGTCAACAACCTCCCGCTTATGGTGCAGAATGTGGCACAGAGTGTCGGCGACCGTGTGGAGTATGAAAGCAACACTCCTGGCGGGTGCACCTTCGAGCAGCACTGTAGCAACCAATCCATGGACATGATTCGCGAAGGCGGCTGGGACGTGGTGGTACTGCAAGAGCAGAGCCAGTTGCCTTCCTTCCCGCAGGGGCAGGTGGAGACCCAGTGTTTCCCCTACGCCCAGCGGCTTATCGACTCGGTGTACGCATGCAATCTTAATGGCGAAGCCATGCTTTATATGACATGGGGTCGCGAAAACGGCGACCCACAGAACGGAACAGTCTTCCCGCCACTGGCCACCTATGAGGGAATGGACAGCTTGCTGTACGAGCGCTACCTTTACATGGCGAGGACTTTCGACGCTTCCGTCTGTCCCGTAGGTCGCGTGTGGCGTTACCTCCGCAACAACACCCCTATCCAGCTCTACCAAGGTGATGGCAGCCACCCCTCGCTCGAAGGGAGCTATGCAGCCGCCTGTGCCTTCTACACTCTTATTTTCCGTCGCTCGCCACTCGCGCTGACTTACAATCCCGGCATAGACGAGCAGGTGGCCCGCACCATCCGTGAAGCTGTGCAGACTGTGGTGTACGACACCATCTGCTTCTGGCTCCGCCAATGTCCTGCCGACACTACACAGACCGATACCACAACTACTGACACACTCGCCACCGACACCACCCAGGTGGACACCACACAAGTGGACACCACCACAACGGGCATCAATTTCAAGTTCCCTGAGCATAAGACCCAAATCACGGTTTACCCAAACCCCGCCACCACTGAGGCCACAATTGTTGTGGACGGCCCAGCCCACTGTTTTGATGCTGTCCTTTACGACATTAACGGCCGCCGTCTGCGAACCTGCAAACTCAATCAGCCCACATCGGTTATGGACATGAGCGATTTGGCGCCGGGCATATATTTATTGTCTATTCTGTCGCGAACCGACACCCGCACAATCAGGTTGGTTAAACAATAGCTTTGCCATGCTACAAATCAGACATACCTTCGTCGCCTTGCTGTTTGTCCTTCTGGGTTGCAGCGGCCTCTATGCACAGCAAACCGACACAGTCTCAACCCAACGACCGAAGATAGGTATTGCACTGAGTGGTGGGGGCGCGAAAGGGGCGGCTCACATCGGAGTCCTTAAATATCTTGAAGAGATAGGCATACCCATCGACTGTGTTGCGGGCACGAGTATGGGATCCATTATCGGAGGCCTCTATTCGTTGGGCTACACCCCTGACGAGATGGCCGCCCTTATTGCCGACATGGACTGGTCGGTCTACATGAGCAACAATGTGGACCGCTACTACCAATCCTCTACCATCCGGGCCAGGCAAAGCACCTATCTTTTCTCAGTCCCCTTCGGTTCGGGCAATTTCGCGGAGAAGTCGTTCAACATTCTCTCCACCCTGCCCAGCGGTGTAATCAACGGTGCCAGCCTTATCAACCTTTTCAACCGACTGAGTATTGGCTACAACGACTCCATTGATTTCAAAAAACTGCCCATTCCCTTCAGCTGTGTGGCCACCGATATCCTCACAGGCGACTCTGTTATTCTCGACCACGGCCTGTTCCCCAAAGCCATACGCTCCAGCATGGCTATTCCGGGTGTTTTCTCGCCAGTGGAGTGGGAGGGGCACCTTCTGGCTGACGGAGGCTTAGTAAACAACTTCCCCGTTGACCTATGCCTTCAGATGGGAGCAGACTTCGTTATTGGAGTAGAGCTGGCCGAGGAGCTGCGCACCAATCCCGAGGACATGAAGTCCCTGCCCCAGCAATTGTCGCAGTATCTCAGCATCGCAGTCCAAAACAACCGCAGTCAGAACCGCCAGCTTTGCAACCTCTATATGCACCCCGATATCACTGGCTACAATATGCTAAGCTTTAGCAAGAACGCCATCGACACCATGGTGGCCCGCGGCTATCTCTGTGCCAAGGCCCACCACAAAGAGTTGATGGAGCTTAAAGCCAAGCTCGAAACATACGGCCCATGCAGCAAAACGCTGCAAGCCCCACGGGTCAGGGTGGTACAGAACAACGATTCCATCTGGTTGTCATCGGTTCTATACAAAGGGGTGCTCGCAACTGATGCCCACTGGCTCATCAACAAAAGCGGATTGCGTAGTGGCACCGTGTCAACCATCGACGAGATACAGAAAGCCATCGGCATTCTGATGGGCACAGAGTCCTATGCAAGCATCCTGTATAAACTGCTGCCCGACGACACGGTTTCACCAGTCGATACCTCTCTCAACTCTTACCGTCTGCTCATCCAGTTCGAACCGGCCGAGCCCCACCTGCTATCCTTAGGCTTCCGCTACGACTCGCAGGAAAAGGCTGCCCTCCTGTTCCATCTCGGCATCAACGAGCAGCGGCTGTCAGGCTTCAAGTTGGGTATCGACGCCAACCTCAATTACAATATCCGCCTTGGCACCAAGTTGTCATGGTGCAATATGGGTCTCGGCGACATCAACTTCGCCTATCGCTACCACAACTGCACCCTCAACCTTAGCCTGTCCGACACGTCCCGCTACTCCGTGTGGAAAGTAAACCACCATAACTTCAGCCTTTTCCTGTCCGAGTTCCACCTGCGTGACATCACTTTCGCCTTTGGTATCGACGAAAACTTCTACTCCAACGGCCACAGCTTCTCGCTCGACAACGTGCTTTACGACGGCATGTTCCATTTCGATAATGCCAAAGGGTTCTTCGGGGCTTTCTTCCACAGCCTTTTCGACAATCTCGACAATGCCTATTTCGCCACACGCGGCTTTTATGGCCTGGCCGACATCGGGTGGCATGTGGACAACAACAACCTTTTCCGACAGCTCGACCTCAGCTTTCTCGACTTCAACATCTCCGCACAGACCTATTTGCAAGTCACCCCCACTATCACCGTTATCCCCCAGCTCAATTCACGGCTGGTGGTGAGCAAAAGTTCCGCATGGTACGACAACTTGGTGGGCGGCAGCGTCCCTGGGCGTTACCTCGACCATCAGTTGGCTTTTATGGGTCTCATCAGGCCCATTCGGGTAGACGATTTCGCCGCCATAGCCCGCGTTGACCTCCGCTATCAGCTGTTCAGTAAAGTCTACCTCTATTTCATGCCCAACGTCATCTACTCGTCCGACTGGCCCAGACGTATTGATGCGTCGCACCACTTCAACTTCGGATTCGCCCTCCGCGCTGCCTACGACAGCCCGCTGGGCCCCGTATCGCTCGACTTCAACTGGAACGACTTCACCCACAGGGCCAGCCTTTACCTCAATATCGGATATGTTTTCTAACCCGTTCTGCGCCTTATGATATACAATACCTTCGGCATTCCCGCCACCGCTGACCACTACATTGAAGTGACGGACCGCCAGCAGCTGCTCGACTTGATAGCACAAGGCACACTGTCCAGCGCTCCTTTCTTCGTCCTTGGCGGGGGCAGCAATGTCGTCTTCACGGGCCACTATCATGGCACCATCCTGCATCTCGAAAACAAAGGAATCCATCTGCTCAGCACCGACTCCACCTCTGGCACTCTCCTCGTCGAGGCAGCAGCAGGCGAGCAATGGGACGCTTTTGTGCAGCACAGCATCAACAACAGCTGGCATGGTGCCGAAAACCTGGCCGCCATCCCCGGCACCGTAGGGGCGGCCCCGGTTCAGAACGTGGGCGCCTACGGTCTCGAAGCCAAAGACATCATACATTCCGTCCGCGCCATCCATACAGCCACCGGGCAAGAAAAAGTCTTCACCAATGCCGAATGCCAGTTTGGCTACCGTTCCAGCATTTTCAAACAGTCCCTTCAAGGGCAGTACATAGTCTGGTCAGTCACCTTCCGGCTCAGCTCCACCTTCACCCCCCAGGTCAACTACAAAGCATTGTCCGACGCCCTCTCCGCCGCGGGGCTTGTCCACCCGACGGCCCGTCAGCTGGCCGACATAGTGGCCTCACTCCGATGGAGCAAGCTGCCGCGCCCCGACGAAACAGGCAGCGCAGGCAGTTTCTTCAAAAACCCCATCGTCACCCCTCAGCACTACGAGCAACTCAAAACCCACCACCCCGACATTGTGGCCTATCCCGTGGCCGATGGCTACAAACTTGCCGCCGGTTGGCTGATAGAACATGCCGGCTGGAAAGGCCGCACCCTGGGCCGCTGTGGCGTATACGAAAAACAAGCCCTTGTGCTCGTGAATCTGGGCGGCTGCTCAGGCAGCGAAGTCATCGCCCTGGCCGACGCCATCACGGCCGACGTCAAACGCCTCTACGGCGTCACCCTCGAAAAAGAAGCAATCATCATTTAAACAAACTCCATCCCATGAACCCTACCGACAAACATCCCGAACAATTCTGGAACTGGTTTATAGCCAACAACGAGCGTCTCACCATGCTCAACGACCTTGACGAGCCTGCCCGCCAGCAACTCATCGACCAAATGCAGCAACAGCTTTCCGCCTACTGCGACGGCCTCACCTTCGAGATAGGCGAGCAAACCGCCCAAGGCCGCACCCTCACCATCAGCGCCGAAGGCGATTTCGACCTCTTCCGCTATGTTGTCGAACTCACCGACAATGCTCCCGATATCGACTGGTGGGAGTTCGTCCCCTTCCGCCAACCCAAAGGCAAAGCCCTCAAAGTGCTTTTTGACAAGTACCGTTTCGAGACCTCCAAGATGGCCTTCATGCAGCTCGAAAACGAAGAAGAGCCAGACATCATAGGCTTGCGCGTGGCCCTGCCCGACCTTGCCAACGGCATCAGTCCCCGCCCCGACCAGCTTGACGACGACGACCTCCTGGTTGGCGTCTATGTCACCATCGAGGCACTCATCGGCGAGTTCGACTGCACCACCCTCATCGGCTATGTCGAGCTCTGCCCCATGCCCAAAGAACCCTTCAAGGCCGGGTTCCGTCCGCTCGACGACCTCCCCGAATTTGTGGAATGGTTCAAGCAGCAGCGGGACAGAGCCAATGGGTGACCCCGCCGTGCAATTGCCCCCAAATGTGTCAACCAGACAAGCTGCCACCCGCTTATGCAAGCGCGCCAGCACCCACACCCTGTAGCTGCGACCCCAAGACCAACAAGATAACAGGCTGATAAATCAGTACATAAAACCAAGGCATTGCACCCGCTGAAGAAAAAATATCTCTAATTGAAAAAAAAACCGTATCTTTGCATACGATATTGAAACACTAACAACGCAAAAAGACATATCACTATGAGCAATGTAGATGTTCTGCTGGGTCTTCAGTGGGGCGACGAAGGAAAAGGCAAAATCGTCGACGTCCTCACCCCCGACTATGATGTTATTGCCCGCTTCCAGGGCGGTCCCAACGCAGGCCACACCTTAGAATTCAACGGCACCAAGCACGTTCTGCACATAATCCCCTCCGGTATCTTCCACGAAGACAAACTGAACGTAATCGGCAACGGCGTTCTGATCGAACCCAATATCTTCAAACACGAAGTCGAAGCCCTCCGCCAGAAAGGTGTCGACGCCACCAAAAACCTGTTCATCTCCAAGAAGGCACACCTCATCCTGCCCTCCCACAGGCTCCTCGACGCCGCCAACGAACAGGCCAAAGGCAATGCTAAAATAGGCTCCACCCTCAAAGGCATCGGCCCCGCCTATACCGACAAGATTGCACGCAGCGGCCTCCGTGTGGGCGACATCATGGCCATCGACTTCCGTGAAAAATACGAACTCCTCAAGTGTCAGCACCTCCAGACCGCTCACACCCTCAATTTCGACATCGCCTCCTTCAAAATCGACGGCATGGCCATCGACGATTATGAGAAGCAATGGCTCGACTCACTCACGCTCCTCAAACAATTCCAGCTCATCAACAGCGAATACTTCATCAACCACTGCCTCGACCAAGGCAAGAAAGTCCTGGCCGAAGGCGCCCAGGGTTCCATGCTCGACATCGACTTTGGCTCCTATCCCTTTGTCACATCCTCCAGCACCATCACAGCTGGCGTCTGCTCCGGTCTGGGCGTAGCCCCCTCACGCATAGGACGCGTCATGGGCATCAGCAAAGCCTACTGCACCCGTGTGGGCGCAGGTCCATTCCCCACCGAGCTCTTCGACGAAACCGGCAAACAACTCTGCGACATCGGCCACGAATATGGCGCCACCACAGGCCGTCCCCGCCGTTGCGGCTGGATTGACATCCCTGCCCTCCGTTACGCCTGCATGCTCAACGGCGTCACCGACCTCTTCGTCACCAAACCCGACGTGATGAACGACTTCGACGAAATCAAGATGTGTGTCAACTACTCCATCGACGGCCTCACCACCCAGGAGATTCCCTTCGAATTCAACGAGGTGGAAATTAAGCCGCAACTCCGCTCTTTCCCCGGATGGAAACAAAGCCTTGTCGGCATCACCGAATACAAAGCACTCCCCCAAAACCTCCTCAACTACCTCGACGCCATCGAAATAGCCACCGGTGTACATGTCAAAGCCGTCTCCATCAGCCCTGACCGCAAAGACGTACTCTTCAAATAGCCCGTCAACTATCCAATATGGCAGAGAATAAGGCTGTAATCCAACACCTTGTGTTCGCTGGCGAATATTTTTTTAACTTTTGAGGCAATAAAAAAACAAATAGCTCGTTTTGAGGGCAAAATATTTTGAATAAATGAAAAAGATAGTTCTTTTGCTCCTTCTGGTCCTGCCGTTGGCCACAATGGCTCAGACCAAGATTAAAGAGACCCAGGTGCCCAAATCCGTTTTGAACGCCCTGGACAGAAAGTACGACTCCTACAAGGTGAAGACCTGGTATCGTTCACCCGGACAATATGTGGCCGAATTCGTCTACGACGGGCAGCACGGCCGTGCCTACTTCACCCACAACGGCGACTGGCAGTACAGCTCCTTCCCCACCAGACAAGAAGACTGCCCCACCGCCATGAACCGCTACTTTATTGACAACTACCCCGGCTACCGCATCCGCTCCATCGACTATGTCGAGCAGATGGACGGCGACGTATACTACCGCATGATGATTGTCAAGACTGGCGTGGGATACGACGACAACGAGCTTATCTTCGACCCCCGCGGCCGTCTGCAGAAAAGCAACGCCCCCGACCCCGACGCCGTAAAGCGTGAGTTCTACACCCTCAACAACCCCGACGACGATGTCGACGACGAGCACCTCCGCAACCTCAAAAGCAACAAAGGCGGCAAACGTCCCGCACCCGTCGAGGACGTCCCCGAAGTCATCCAAATCGACACCACACCCACCATCACCGCCCACTTCGCCAAAATCTGCCCGCCCTCCAAGGTGGTCGAAGGCCCCGAATGGGTCAACCGCGTGCCCAGCCTCGTCGTGGCTTACTACATCAACCGCCAAGGCGTCGAAATGGAAGAAGTATACGACGTGGCCTCCGACGCCCATGTCATGTCCGGCAAAGTGCTCGACAAAAACCACTACACCGCCGCCATCGTCAAATACCTCGAACAGAAATACAAAGGCGAGAGCTACAAAATCGAACGCATGATAGTCTACACCTACGACTCCAAATGGCGTGTCGACGGCAAAAAACCCAAACCCTACACCTACGTGGTCATAAGCCAGAAAGTCCGTGGTCTGGGCAACAAACTCAAATACACCCGCATGGAGTTCGACTCGGGCGGCAACTTCACAGGCCTCCTGTCCCAACCCCTCGACAAAAACGATATACAATAGCATTTGTTTCATAATTTTTGTTTTTGTGCTCCGCCACGGGTTGGCGGAGCATTTTTTTCCAAACCACTGCAACCCATGAACACCCCATCGACCAATCAGTCCGATTCAACCCCTGCCCCCGCGCAACCCCTGCCCCAAATCCAGGTAGTGGCAGCCGTATGCCAGCAAGGCTCCGCCGTCCTTGCCACCCAACGCGGCTACGGCCCCTGGAAAGGCTGGTGGGAATTCCCCGGAGGCAAAATCAAAAACGGCGAATCGCACCACCAAGCCCTCGCCCGCGAACTCAAAGAAGAACTCGACGCCGACATCCAAATCCTCCGGCACCTCACCACGGTACAATACACCTACCCCGACTTCCACCTCACCATGCACTGCTACCTCTGCCACCTCACCACCCCCTCGTTCACCCTCAACGAACACCTCGCTGCCCGATGGCTCACCGCAGACCTACTGCCCACCGTCCAGTGGCTCCCGGCCGACCAAGAACTGGTACAGAACCTCTTTTCCAAATACCTTTGACCCACCTCCCGCCCCAGCCCCAGTGGCGCGGAGAATAAACAGACCAAACAAATGCAACCCCCTCAGCCCCGCTCGAGCCGCCTCAAAGTCTTCTCCACTTCCGCAATTCCGCAACCCACCCGCTTCTTCCTCTCCGCAACCCCGCTCAGCCAGGCACTCCACAGCCAAACCTGCTATCGGATTACCTCAGCCCGCCCAGTAAGACAACCAATAAGCACTGATACCCTCGTTCCCATACTTTTCCAACAAGTCTATAGGTATTGGTTCCCATTTGACTTCTTATTCAGAAATAAAAGAGAATCAAAACAGGAATAAAGAACAAAAGACAACCAATATAAGCGGCCACCTGCAACCCCGAAGTCCTCGCCCCCCCATCCCCCGTCATAAGTCGATAGAAGCGCAGCTCATGCCCTCGTCCTCCCACCAAAGCCCCAACCCCACACGCCGTCCCATACCTCCACAACTAACTTATGTAGAACAGATCTCGTGGTCATGTACACTGTGGATAAGCGTTGAGACATAGTTCCGATTGTCCTCAAAGGCTTCGGTTGTGGCTGGCCATGCTGGCAACAGGGTGAATAAGTAAGCCGAAGATTCCGGTTCAAGTGCGTTTACGATCAAACAGGACGTTCTGTTCGATTACGAGGAGGCGTCTTCATGCCTTTTTTCCGTTGCTATATCTTCGGTTTCAAATACTGTTCCAAACAGATTCTTCAGCACTAAACTCTGGCGATGCAAATGTATGGTGCTCGGCGAGAAAATAGCTGGTACATAGTGTTTTGTTGAATAATTTTGTGTATGTCGTTTTTTCTTCGTATTTTTGCAACACTTTTTAAGCAATTCACAATAAGGATTATTCCGTTGTGAAAACTACTAAGGTGGCGGGGAACATAGTTCTCCGTCCCCTTTTTCTGAAACTCACCACCTCCGAGGCCCTGCCCAAGCAAGCAGGTTGTGAATTGCTTAAAAAGAGGACATTGACACATACGATAAACACCAATTGGGTGGAACATTGAAACAGCCATTGGTTGTGAATTGCTTAAAAAG
>DEKU01000001.1:633-11819 GCA_002354035.1 Bacteroidales bacterium UBA2714 | reverse complement strand
CATTGACACATACGATAAACACCGCAAAGATAGTTGTCCCTCTCGAGTGGTAGTTGTGAATTGCTTAAAAAGAGGACATTGACACATACGATAAACACCCGGAGGTCTGTGATAGAGTAATAGACTGCAGTTGTGAATTGCTTAAAAAGAGGACATTGACACATACGATAAACACCATACGAATTTTTTCGCTATCGTGCTATATGTTGTGAATTGCTTAAAAAGAGGACATTGACACATACGATAAACACCAGGTGCATCACGCGGTCGCTCTCGGTGCAGGTTGTGAATTGCTTAAAAAGAGGACATTGACACATACGATAAACACCCAGACAAAATCATAGAACAATGGCCTGAGGTTGTGAATTGCTTAAAAAGAGGACATTGACACATACGATAAACACCATGATGTGTGTAGTCGTCTGATATATAATGTCTAATCGAATGTCAATGGAATCAAAAATCCCGTCCATTTGGGCGGGATTTTTGGTTATGTGTGGGCGTTTTTCTTGTCCTATGGTCAGAAGAGTTCGAGTTGTTGGCCGGGGGCATTGGGTGGCACTTCTTTTTTGCAGACATAGAGTTCGATGTCGGCAAACTGCTTGTCAGTGATGGTAAGGCAGCCCACCTGTCCGTATTGTGGCAGGAGTGAGCGGACCCGCTTAAGGTGGACTTCTGCGTTCTCACGGCTGGCGCAGTGGCGCACGTAGATGGAGAACTGGAACATGGTGAAACCATCGGCCAAAAGGTGTTTGCGGAAGTCGGCGGCAGCTTTGCGTTCCTTTTTGGTGTCGGTAGGGAGGTCGAAGAAGACGAGCAGCCACATGATGCGGTATTCGGAGAAGCGGTCCATTACATGTCGGGGTAGGAGATTCGGCGGATTTGGCCAGCATAGCAGCGGGCAAGGGATGCTGAGGTCTGAGAGGCGGCCACCATGAGTGGGCTCCGCTGTCCGCCGATGCGCACTTCGAGGGTGGGAATGGTGAGGAGGATGCGTTTGATGTCAGTGGTGATTTCGGCGGTGCGGGGGTGCTGGCCGATGGTTTGTACCACCAGGCGGTCGACGTAGGGGCGGTAGGGCTCCATGATGTCGTCGGCCAGGCAGTAGGCGTTGTAGCGGTTGTGATGATGGATGCCGAGGGTGGGGAGGAGTCCGCTGCTGACCAAGGCACGGGCTATGACGGCACGCAGGATGGCATAACCGTAGTTGAGGAAGTTGTTCGGATACAGTCCGTCGCGGCCGCGGGTGAAGCCTCTGATGTCGGGGAACATCTGGCTCCAGTAGTAGGCGGCGGCGCGGCCTTCGAGATTGGTGCTGTCGCCGGAGCGTACATCGGCGGCCCACTGCTGCATGTTGCCCGTCTCTGCCCCGTAGAGTTCGCGCAGCAAGGCGGCCTGATTCAAGATTTTCTGCCCGACAGTCTGCTGCCACAGCTGCTTTCGGAGGGGCAGGGAGGCGCCCAATTGGTCTTGAAAACGCTCGCTTTGCACCGTGTGTCCTTCCAACGGGAGCATAAGCCCCACGGGAATATGGCTCTCGTCGCAGGTGACGACAGAGGCGTTATTGTCCAGCAGAGCGGCCATAAGGCCATGGGTGATGGTGATTTGGCGGTTGTCAAGCACTACCATGCCGATGTCCTCGATGGGGATGGTGACTTCGGGCTGGTCGCCGTCGGCGTGTCTTTCGAGGCGGACGACAAGCTGGCGGTTCCGCATGGAGAGGTAGGCGGGGTTGGAGAAACAGAGAGTGCGCTTAATCATGGCAGGGCGTGTTATTTGAATGTGATGTTTCCTAACGGGTCCACTTCGAAATCTACGTGTTCGATAAGTGCTTTGAACTTATTGGCGGTAAAGCGAAGGTACGAGTTTTCTTCTTTGTGAGTTTTCTTTTCTTCCCGAGCTTCAAGGTGGTGTTTTAAGTATATGTAGATGTAAGGTTTATTGATATAGTTGAATTTGTATACGACATATAGGTTATTGCTTAACTTTTCTTTATCGTAGTCTCTTACTTCTTCTGGATAATTGCTGTATAATAGTATGCGTGTGCCTTTTTTAATAATAGCCTTGAGTCTAATGTCTTCAGTTGCTCCGTGTTTTCGATTCCCTTTCTTCAAGGTGGCGAATTCGGGTTCTAAAAACAATGCGTTCACGTTTCTTATATGCAGTTGGGCGACATCGTAATAGCTGATAAGTCGGAATGCTTTATGTTCTTTTTCTTCATTGTTATAGTATAGGCACAGATAGTTATCATCGTTTTGAACATAATAATTGTTTTTGTATTTGCATCTGGAAGGGTAAGTTTGTGTTTTGATACATAGTGCTGTATCATATTGTAACTCCCCTTGCCCAGAAGTCGCAAAACATCGGACGTGTCTAATATGCGAAATGGGACGACCGTTTTTGTCGAGTTTGATGGCTTTCATATTTTTGTCTAAGCAATAGAAATCCTTTTCGAGAGCATCTGCAAAGGTTAGATTTTCTTCTTGCATGTAGTATTTTACTTGATAAGCAATGTCAACTCTTATTTTTTTGTCTACAATAAGGTTGATGCGTTGCTCGTCGTAGTCTTTTATTCTTTTATTGTTTTTGATGCCAAGGCTTCGGGGCTCTTTTCTTACGACTAAACGCACGGTATTATTGTTTTGAATTGCTCCGTAGAATGTTTCTTTGTGAAGACTTCCGCGTATGGAATCCCCTTGCAGCCATTGGTCTTTAATCCGTTTCTTGCCAGAATAGCGTGGCTTCTTGGCTTGTGAGAGCGTTTGGTCTTTTGAGATATGGTTTACGAGAATGTTCTTCTCGATAGTATCAACAAGTTTGGATATATTCCCCACATTACATGTTTTAATCTCTTCTTTCAGTTGGTGCAAGTAGGAACCTTTTTCAGAGTCTGGGGCTTCTTGGCTTTTGTAGAATAGCTCAATCATTCGGTCGCGCTTGGCGGCTACAGGTATCATGGTGAGGACTGCGGCGTCGACTGCGTGGTGAGAATGTTTCTCCCGGTCTTTTTTCTCATCCACACTTTGAATGCCTAGGATTTTGCGGAAATCTGCGGTGACGCTCCCTTTTTGCACATCAACCCGGTTGAAGACGGATTTTAAGTAGTGGAAGGCATATTTTGTGATGATGCGGGTGTCGACCAATTGACTGTTTCGGAATCCAAGGTCGAGATCATCTTTCATAACTGTGAAAGTGCGTAGTTTGGCTTGCCAGTAATTCAGCTCCAGTTCCCACATGTGTCTTTGTTGGATGCATTCGTTCTTCCGCTCCACAGTCGGAGCAGTTTTGGCATAACCTTTCCAGAGTTCTATCTGAGATTTGATGTGTGAGACATTCTCCTCCCATGGTTTTATGCGTTCTTTAATGTCTGCATAGTTGGATAGTTCAGTTGGAATGCGGTTGCTTTTCGAATAACGATTGAAATGAGAGTCACATAATGTGCGGTTTGATAAAGAGTTGTCGAAAGATATACTTCGGGGTATTGTGTGTTCAATATCCACCTTATTGTCGTCAAACAAGCTTGTAAGACTAATATATTTCCCCGTATAAAGACAGCGGAATTTCTGCTCTTTCCATAGCTTGTACTTCTGCATGTCGGTGGCAAATTTTGTGGCTTTTACTTTCCCCATGTGGGAAGAGCTCGTCAGTGAGTTGTTACCCTCTTTGTTGATTGTTCCCGTTTCAATCTGTTCAAATAGTAATCGCCCTTTTTCTATATCTTCCGCTGAATAATTGGGTCTAAATTCTTTAATTATCTCAGTAATAGCACTGTTTTCCCGGTCGCGTTCTTTTTGGTAGCGCTCAATCGCCTTACGCCAGTTAGCGTCGTTCAAGTCTCGGGCCGATTCAACAACAATTCGGGTCTTGTCGTCAATCATCCCAGAGAGTAGCAGCTGGTTGATGCTTTTGCGTAATACATGGAGTGCCCGTAGTGCCACGGGTTTTTTGATGGAGCCAATGTCAGGAGTCCCCAATTGTTTTATATTCATAACAATGTCGCCCGTATTTTTGTTTTGACACTTCTGGGATGGGAATAAGTCTATCATTGAATGGTGATAGAGTTTGTCCCATTTTTTTGAGGGAATTTCGGGGAATTGCTTGATTAGGCTCTCTTTTAATTTGTCGCTTTGGCGTGGTATGGTGTAGTACTCACGCTTTGTGGAGGAGAAGAATTGCTGGTACAAGTCTTCGACATCGTGTTGGAGGTTGTTTTGCTCACTGTGAGTCATATTGTTCCAGCGTCGAGTGCTTAGGGTGTCGATAATACAGTTCTTCACATCTTTTTTGTCTGAACTGTCCAACTTGTACGCAGTGTTGCGATGGGCTTGTTGGTTGTCGATGGTGCGAGACTTGTAGTTGGAAATTAAAGAATTGGTGATACTCAATACGCATCGGTCATAATCGTTTTCAGTAGCGATAGTATCTAATCGAGCCATAATAGCGTCGCGATGTTCCTCCCAGCAGTCACGGCCTAATATGTCAGGAATCTTGGCAAGGGCTACGGCCTTGCTGTAAATCATTCCTTCTCGCAGGAATGGTAGGATGTTACGAATGGCCTTTAGGCTTAGAGATGCGTATCCTTCTCGTATGACACTCCACAGGCGGGTAAGCTCATCGGCTTGTTTTTGGTCAAATCCGATCGTCTCTCGTGCGAATTCTGCCAGAGCTTCATAGTCGTCGCTGCTGTATGCCAGATGCCAAATGTCCTCGTAGTTGTATGCAATTGAATGAGCTTCTCCCGTATGATAGTTGGTTCGGGTCCTATTGGTTGTAAATATGTGGGTGCGCCAATCATCACCCATTATTTTCTTCAGCCGACAGATGACGGGACATCCTGCAACAGTTGTGTAATCCCTATAATTGATGGTGTGGTTGTCGTAGCTGAATTGATTGCCAGGATAACTCTTTTCTAACCATTTGCGTATCTCTTCAAACCTGAAGGTCGGTTTCGTGCGCGTGAAGCAATCGTTGTATAGGTTAGCTCGTTCAGAGGGGGATAGAGATTTCCATTCTTCTTGATCGTTGCAGCGGAATTTGATGTTGTTGATGAATGATAGTGCTCGGAATTCTTCGTAATCCGGATGGCTTGTAGGACATCTTCTGATGAAAGGCTCTAATACGCATTTCCCAACAGCCCCTTTCTGTGAGCGTAGTGGTCGGCGATAGAAGATAGTGCCTTCCTTGGCTTTGGTGCTGGTTAGTCCGGTGAAAAGCGAATGGTCGATGGTGTCGATATGCTGAAAGAGACAGATTTCACGGACTTCATCTAAGTATTGCGATTGTACGGCTTGATAAATGCTGTTCCTTACGCGGATACCTTCTCTCTCTAATTGGGCAAAGGCACATCCAACGGTTTTGAGATTGTGAGATTCCATATAATCTTTTAGGCTCTTGGACTTCTTTTCTTCCGATTTTTTCATCGAGGCACTTATCTCAATGTTGGATAAGTCTTCGGATTCCTTGCTGTCTTTTAATGTCTCACCTTTGCTGCTCTTAAATCCTCTGCGCTGGGCAATGTGATACATGGCACGACCAAATTTGTATCGGTCAATTTGGCTATCCCAGTCAATGGGTTTTAGGGTCAATTCCTCTCTAAGTTGGTATGGACTGCGATAGTCGGGGATGCCGTCTCCGTTAAAGTCCAGTCTTACCCATTGCTCAAATGGGATGGCATCAATTGGATACTGTCTTTTCAGGCCTTTTGTCTTATCGTATTTGCGCCAACGGTCAAGGTCGTCAATGGTCAGCGGGCAACATTGATGGTTGATTAGGAGCTCGAGTGTGGCCCAGATCCGATACTTTCTTGCCTGGTATAATCTCCGTGTAGAACGAAATCTCCTTCGTTCTGCGGCATAGGAAAATTCTCCACTTTGACCATTCCCAACACCCTTAGGGAAGACTATGGAAGTAAAATACACCAATTGATCGGAAATATCCGTGCTTTTGTCAGGGTCTCTTAAAGCCAGTCCAATAGAGTTTGTTCCAAGGTCAATGCCCATTATTTTTTGTGCCATGGTGAATATTTTTTTTCAGTATGTCGGTTTTTATGTGTATCTTTGCATCACTTTTTAAGCTTTTCACAATAAGGCTATAAGCCGAAGAGTATCTTGGGAGTGCGCGTTTGCGTGTTCCCTTTTTTGTATCATAACACTTTATGGGTTAGTTGGTTTTGCTCTTTATGAAGATGCATGATACCTTATCTTTTATTGTTTGTATCAATAACTAATAGAGTTAGGATGTGAGAAGATAATGCAGTCGAAAGACTGAAGAACTCCCACAGACATATCCTTATATGGCGTAAGTTCTACAGCACCACGCGGTGGGTGAGTATGATGTAGCCCACGCGGCGGTTGAGGTTGCGGAGGCTGCCGTCGGCGTAGTCGGGGTTGAAGAAGTTGTGCAGGGGCATGGAAAACATGAGCACGGTTTTCTGGCGCCCTTTGGCCATGGTGCGTGACAGCGCAAAGTCCAGTCCCCAGCCGCCCAGCAGCATATCCTGTGAGCGGGGTTCCCAGGTGCCGCCGCAGCCCACCACCTTGTCGTAGAACACGCCAGCCTCAATGGCGTTCTTCCTCCCGCCGAGCACCACTCCGGCGCGGGGCTGGAAATAGTAGCCGCGCAGACTGGCATCGTTAGCCATGAAGCACACCTCCTGGCTCTTGAAATAGGCGCCGGCATAGAGGCCGATGGCCGATGGTTTCCACGATGCGTCGAGCCCGATGCCATAGTCGCCCGGACGTTTAAAGGGGTTGCTGAACGCCCGGTGGTAAGGCCCGTAGATGTCGTTGGGGCCGGCAAAACCGGCCTTCTGCATCCCGATGGGGAACACCCAGTCGGCCGCCGGGATGACGGCGCGGGCTATGAGCGAGTCGGTCGCGTTGCCGTCAAAGGCAAAATAGGTCACCGTGCCCTGCGCCAAACCGTAGAGGATTGTGGTCCAATAATTGGTTGACCACGCGCGGGTGTTCAGCGTGAAAGAACTTTTAGGAGTTTGTGCCGAAACGCTGCCCATCAGCGCAACAGCCATGACTACAATTGATAAGCTTTTTTTCATGATGAGAAAGTTTTCTTGTTTTTATCAGGCAAAGTTACATTTTTTTCTAATACCGTGCAAATTTATCTTCGCCCACGACCCCGTGACGCCACCCCTCAAATCCGTCAGAACAGAAAAAAGTGTGCTATATGAAAAAAAATATGTACCTTTGCAGGTTCAAAAAATTAAATATCATGGTATCATTTCTACTTGCTATTGTGTTATTAGTGCTTGGCTATCTGCTTTATTCCAAGCTTATAGAGCGGATAGTGGAGATTGACCCCAACCGTACGACCCCTGCCGTGGCCCATCCCGACGGCGTCGACTATGTGCCCATGAAACCGTGGCGCATCTACCTCATCCAGTTCCTCAACATCGCCGGCGTCGGTCCCATCTGCGGGGCCATCATGGGCGCCCAGTTTGGCTCGGCCTCGTTCCTCTGGATCGTGTTCGGCAGCATCTTCGCCGGAGCCGTCCACGACTTCATAGCCGGCGTCATCTCCATCCGCCGCGACGGTGCCTCGCTGCCCGAAATCCACGGCGCCTACCTCGGCAACGGTCCCAAACAGTTCATGCGCATCTTCACCGTCCTGCTGATGATCCTCGTGGGAGCCGTCTTTGTCAACACCCCGGCTGTGCTGCTCAACAACAATTTCACCCCCGACTGGAACATCTTCCTCTGGGTGGGCGTCATCTTCGCCTACTACCTCATCGCCACCCTCCTGCCCATCGACAAACTCATCGGCAAGATTTACCCCATCTTCGGCTTCCTCCTCCTCGGCATGGCCGTGGCCATCGTGGTGGCCTTCCTGGTCTATCGCCCCGAGCTGCCCGAACTCTGGGATGGCCTGCAAAACCAGCATCCCGACGCTGCCCACAACCCCATCTTCCCCATGATGTTCATCAGCATCGCCTGTGGCGCCATCAGCGGCTTCCATGCCACCCAGTCGCCCCTTATGGCCCGCTGCATGACCAACGAACGCCAGGCGCGCCCCGTCTTCTACGGAGCCATGATCACCGAGGGCATCGTAGCCCTGATATGGGCTGCCGCCGCCACCGTCTTCTACCACGACCCCATGCTCCAGTCCCTCACCGTCAACCCCGAAACCGGCGCCACCCTGGGCGGCAACGCCATGGTGGGCGTCATCGCCAACACCTGGTTCCCCAAAGCCATCGCCGTCATCTGTGTGCTGGGAGTCATCTCGGCCGCCATCACCTCCGGCGACACCGCCCTGCGCTCCGCACGTCTCATAGTGGCCGATTTCCTCCACTACGAGCAAAAACCCATCAAAAACCGCCTCTTCGTCGCCCTGCCCATCTTCGCCATCACCGCCGCCGTCCTGGTTTACTCCCTCATCGATGCCAAAGGCTTCGACGTCATCTGGCGCTACTTCGCCTGGAGCAACCAAGTGCTCGCCACCGTCACCCTCTGGACCATCACCGTCTTCCTTTGCCAGAAACGCAAACCCTACATCATCACACTCCTCCCCGCCATGTTCATGACCATGGTCACGGGCTGCTTCCTCTTCGTTGCCGAGAAAGAAGGCTTTGGCTCCGTCATCCCCCGCTGGCTGGGCTACACCATCGGCTCCGCCATCACCCTCGCCGCCACCTGCCTCTTCTACCTATGGGCCGGCAAAAACAAGCGCAAAGAACAACAACACTAATCCCCGCCCTCAGCCCACATCGGCCCTCAGGCCCACCTATTGTCTTCACTGTAAGACAATAATTGAGCCGAAAAGCCGTTAATACCACAAAACAGCAAGTCACACCCTGACAGATTCAAGGCAATATGCTAACACGGTTCAAGACATCGAATTTTACAGTATTCACCGAGGTTGATGTCTCCTTCGCTCCGGGAGTCAATATCTTTATTGGCAAGAACGGAACGGGAAAAACCCACCTCATGAAAGTCCTGTATGCAGCCTGTTCTGTGATGAGCGAGAAAGAGGACCGCACCTTCGCCCAGAAATTGAACGGCGTGTTCATGCCGCAGTCTATCGGGCGTTTGGTCCATCGCTCCAAGGGCAGGGGAACCGGCCGCGTAACAGTGTACAGGCGGAACGAAGACGATAACAGGGAACGGTCTATCACATGCGACATCACCACCCTCAACAAAACTTCAGTAAGCCACAGCCTTTGGAAAGAAAGCAACCAGGCGGAATCAATCTTCATCCCTGTGAAAGACATGCTGGCCAATGCGCCGGGCTTCCGTTCGCTGTTCAGCCAAAAGAAATTGGCCTTCGAAGAGGTGTATTTAGATATCATCGACAAGGCCTTCCTCCCCATTGTCAGAGGAAAGCAAAGCCCCGAAAGAGTCAAGCTTCTCAACATTCTGAACAAAGCCATGTCAGGCCGAGTTGTCGAAAAGAACGAAACGTTCTACATGCGGAATTCCTCCGGCGAATTGGAATTCTCCCTCCTGGCCGAAGGCTACAGAAAGTTGGGACTGCTCTACAGGCTCATCCAAAACGAAACACTCACCAAAGGCACCATGCTCTTCTGGGACGAGCCGGAGGCCAATCTCAACCCCCAACTGTCCCAAACCGTAGTCCAAATACTCCTCGAACTGCAAAGAATGGGAGTGCAGATTTTCATCGCAACACACGACTACGTCCTGCTGAAAGAATTCGACCTTGCCGCAACCGAGGCCGACAATATCCTTTACCACACCCTTTATAAAGACGATGAAGGAATAGTCCGCCATGAATCGTCCTCCGATTTGGGCAGCCTGTACCCCAATGCGATAGATGAAACTTTCAGCAGAATCTTAGACGACGAAATCAGGAGGGGGATAGCGGACTTATGACACTCGATTTGACTGAAGAAAAAGTCCGTTTCGACTTCCCTAACGCAACGGCATTGTTCAAGTTTGATGAGCCTCAGCCTTCCTCGCCCACCTTTCACGGCGCACCCATGAAGGCCGTCGACGTGCTTGCCGAATTCCCCACATTCCAACTCTGGATAGAAATCAAAGAATATCCGCCTGCGGAAATTGCCGAATTCAAAAAGGAAAACAGCAAAACCCATCAAGGCAGCCGCTCGGCCACAAATTTCCTCCTAAACTACCTCAAATACAAATTCCGCGACACATTCCTCTACCGATACGGCGAAGAGAAGACGGATTCTCCAATAGTCTACGTCTTCCTCACAAACCTCGATGATGCCATGAATTCCATCCTCCGAAAGAAAATGTGCGAGCAGATTCCCGCCGGAATCCCCAACCCCGCACGATGGAATAGAGAACTCATTGCAAAAGGGCATGTTCTTGTCGTCAACACAGCCTCATGGAACCGTGACCTCAGCCCTAAATTTGGAACCTGCCAACAGTATTAGCCCAAGTAACGACAACACATTTACCGACCAACATAGACACAAAAAACATATCGCGACATAATATTTTACGGCAGTGTGCGTTTTAAGTAAAGAAAAATTTGTATCTTTGCAACATCATTTATAGTGCACAATAATGTTTAAAATGAAGAAATACATCGTTTTATCGTTGATTCTGCTGGTGGCTGGCAGCGCTCTTGCCGGCAATAAACCCCGCAAATCCTCCCGCCAGGAAATGGGCATCAACGGCAATGCCATCTACGTGATTGAATACACCTACGACATCCACGGAGGCCGCAACGGAGGCCGTCAGCTCATCTGCATCGACTCCATCACCTTCGACAAACGCGGCAATTTCCAAGACAAATACCGCACCAAGGATGGCGAATACACATGGTATTCCTACTACTTCGACGTGCATGGCTACGCCCTCGGCTGGAACGAGTACAACCGTGCTCGCCAGCTCACCGGCCGCACCGCCTACCGCAACGACGAGAACGGCAACCGCATCGAGCGCACCGTCTTCATGGGCGACCACATGACCAAAAAGGAGACCTCCCGCTACGAGAACAACCGACTGGTCGAAGAGCAGAGCTTTGCCCCCGACGGCACCATGACCGAGAAGCGCGTCTATAAATACGACGCCGCCGGCAACAACTCCGAAATGGAATTCTACGACCGCGACGGCGAGCTCACCCAGCGCTACCTCTACAAATACGACAGCCACGGCAACCGCGTCGAATGGCGCTTCTACGACGCCGACGACTTCCTCGTGGCCCTCACCACCTACTACTACGACGACCACGACAACCTCATCGAG
>DEKU01000001.1:241-626 GCA_002354035.1 Bacteroidales bacterium UBA2714 | reverse complement strand
TTCAACTACGACGAGCACCTCAACTGGAAACACAGCTATGTCTTCGAATACGACGAGGACGACAACTGGGTGCGCCAAACCATCTATCGCAACAACGTGGCCTACCAAGTCATCGAGCGCGAAATCGCCTTCCCCGTCTATTGACCCCACTGCCGCAGCCCCCATGGCCAGCGGCACACCCATATCCCCCACACTCCACAGGCGTGCAGCCACCCCGCTGTCCTGTGGAGTGTGAGTTTTTACCCACCACTTACACCTCGATTCGATAGAGGATGCTGTGTTCCACACCTGTGGAGTGTGAGTTTTTACCCACCACTTACTTCGTTCCGTTCGCCGGCCGCTTCGCGGCCGGCTCCCACCAAACCGCAGCCCCACCGCAGCCCCA
>DEKU01000001.1:0-202 GCA_002354035.1 Bacteroidales bacterium UBA2714 | reverse complement strand
GCTCCCCCTTCCGACCCACACCGCCATCCCGCCATAAAAGTTTGTCTCTCACTTCCCGCCGTCCTGCTCCGCAGCCCTCACCTCAACCCCCGCTGCCCCCCCCAGCTCCCTATGGCCACCTTCGCCCGGCTCCCTCAAAGCCGCAGCCCCACCGTCGCTCCGCCTCCCGCCCCTAACCGCTATCCCGCCTCCAAAGTTTGGA
>DEKU01000042.1:35558-98230 GCA_002354035.1 Bacteroidales bacterium UBA2714 | reverse complement strand
TTGCTCCCATCCGGTCGCGACACCGCCCAAAACTGTTTGTACGGTGTTATTGAGATGCAGCCTCATCAAGGCTGTTGAAAAATCAGTCAGAATCATAAGAGCTATATAAAAAAGTTTGGTTATGAAGTGTATTCAAAAATGGATTCGGTTTATCTGGAAATGGATTCGGATTTTCTGGAAATGGATTAGAAGGACTCCGTTGCGGTTTGACCGGGCGTACAGCACGCACAAGGTTTGTAAGCCTTTGTTGATTGTGTTTGCATTTTGTGTTGTGTTTACCATTGTCCTGTGGGTGATTTGGGCGAAGATGGAGCCTTGTTTGTCGGGTTGTAAGGCTGACAGTCATTTAGAGGATGTTATCCGTTTGATGCTGGCCTCCTCGAACTACCCGTTGCCAGAGAACACGATGAGCCACTGGCTACAGCTGCTGATTGCGTTGGTGGGTACGATGCTTTTCACGGCGTTCTTGATTTCGACGTTGAGCAATATATTGACCAACCGCGCGGCGAGCCACAGGAAGGGGTATCTGCACTATTATTTCAGTGACCATGTGCTGATACTGGGTGGCAGCAAGGTGGCTGTGGGGATATTGAATTCGATAGCTGTGGGCGGCAAGCTGAAGAAGGATGTGGTGATTCTGACCAACCGCGATGCCGAGCAGCTGTGGGATGAGTTGGTGCCGATGTTGCCAGACGAGAGTTGGAAGAAGCGGCTGATGATTTACCACGGGGAGCGGAATATGGAAAAGGCGCTGCGCTATTGCCAGGCTGAGCTGGCCTCGGCCATCTACATTACTGGTGAGGACGGGGAAGCGGACCACGACTCGATCAATGTGGACTGCTGGAAGCGATCGAGGGATTGGCGTGAAAAGAAGGCGACGGCTTTGGCGCAATGCTACCTGCTGTTGGAGCGTAACG
This sequence comes from Bacteroidales bacterium UBA2714, assembly GCA_002354035.1. GTDB lineage: Bacteria > Bacteroidota > Bacteroidia > Bacteroidales > P3 > Colimorpha. Next base: position 97,313 of record DEKU01000042.1, on the reverse strand, counting down.
CGTCGGCATACCTGTTCAACGCGCTGCCCAAGGAGGACACGTCGACGATGGAGACCACTATCATGAACCGCTTGGATTCGGTGGCGCAGCAGTTGCTGATTGGTGACGGCGGGATGGTGAAGGCTTTCACCCTTGACAGAGGGGTGATGGAGGAGAAGAGTGACCTCCATGTGCATCTTGTTGTGGTGGGGATGACCCAGATGGGATATGCGTTGGCCACAACGGCGGCTCATCTGTGCCACTATCCTAACTTCAAAGAAGGTGATGAGCACCCTAAAAGGACAGTGATTACCTTTATAGCCCCTGCGGCAGATGAGGAAAAGAAGTTTTTCAGGGGCCGTTATCCAGGGTTGTTTGAACTTTCGCACTCCACCTATATGGAGGAGGGGAAAGAGGCTGAGAAGAGTTGCCCCAATCCGGAATATGGTGATTTCTTGGATGTGGAGTGGGAGTTTGTGAAAGGGTCGGTGGTGGATGAGTGGGTCCGCGACATGCTGAGGGACTGGCGCAGTGATGAGAAACAGCTGCTGACACTTGCCTTTTGTGGGCTTGAGGCAGAGCGCAATCTGGCACAGGCTTTGTATCTGCCACGGGAGTTCTACCGCTATGTGGATGAGAAGAGCTCTTTGGATTTGAGAGACCCGTTGATATGGGTGTATCAGCCGGATAGCAGTGCATTGATAGAGACAGCATACGAGGAGGTGGGCCGGTATGCCAATCTGCGTCCCTTCGGGACGATGACTGATAGTTTTGACCCGCAGACTGAAAAACGTGTGGCGGCTGCCAAGCGCATTAATTACCTTTATAAGAAATCCGGGGAGGTGTATACAGGTATGCCGACTGATGAGAAAGAGTTGGATGGTATGTGGCGGGAGCTATCTTATGCTGAGAAACTGTCGAGCTTTTATTCGGCAAACTCTATCCATACTAAGTTGCGTTGTGTGGGAGATTTGTCCAAGCCCATAGAGGAACCGTTGCTGACCACGTTGGCCAAGCTGGAGCATGCGCGCTGGAATATGGAGAAGCTGTTGGTAGGATTTAGTGCATTGCCTATGCAGGAGCGTAAACGCCTGAATGAGAAAGGTACGAAAGAAGAGATTGACAGGTTGAAGAAAAAAGAATTCAAGCATAAGGATATTGCGCCATACGATGGGGAATATGGGATACCTGATTCTTCAAAAAAAGATGACTTGGCGATAGTGAAGAATATGATAGATGTTATAGAATAGGATAGATGTTATAGAAAGTGATAGATGTTATAGAAAATGGTTGTCCGCAATTGGCATGTGCCTGATGTCACGTCTCTTGGAGGCTTTTTGATGGTGACTGCTGATAATCGTTTTATAGAATAAGTAAGGATAAAGAGTTATGACAGATAAAAAGAGGTATACGCCACAGCCCTTCGACACATCGAAGGTGCAACTGACAGAGGAGTTGCTGCAGTTGACGGAAGTGATGGCCTGCAATGTGCATGATATATGGGCTCGGGGCCGTATGGCCGAAGGGTGGACATGGGGGCCAAAGCGGGACGATGCGCGGAAAGAGCATCCCTGTCTGGTTCCCTATAGTGAATTGCCTGATTCGGAAAAGGAGTATGACAGAAATACGGCCATTGAGACAATGAAACTAATCATGTCGTTGGGGTATAGGATTGAGAAATAGGCGTGACGCTGGCTGAGGAGCCAAGGGAGAGAAGGAGGCGAGTTATTGGCCTCCGAACTGCATGAGGTAGGCCTTGATGAAGTCGTCGATTTTGCCGTCGAGGACAGCGGCGACGTCGGAGGTCTGGCAGTTGGTGCGGTGGTCTTTGACCCGGCGGTCGTCCATGACGTAGCTTCGGATTTGGCTGCCCCATTCGATTTTCTTTTGAGAGGCTTTGATTTTGGCCTGCTCTTCCATGCGGTGGCGCAGTTCGCGCTCGTAGAGCTGGGAGCGGAGCAGACGCATGGCGTTCTCTTTGTTTTTGGGCTGGTCGCGGGTCTCGGTGTTTTCGATGAGGATTTCTTCTTCTTCGCCGGTGTAGGGGTCTTTGTATTGGTAGCGGAGGCGGACGCCGCTCTCGACCTTGTTGACGTTCTGACCACCGGCACCGCCGCTGCGGAAGGTGTCCCAGCTGAGGCGCGACATGTCGACGACGACTTCGATGGTGTCGTCGACGAGGGGAGTGACGCTGACGGAGGCGAAGGAGGTCATGCGTTTGCCTTGTGCGTTGAAGGGGCTGACGCGGACGAGGCGGTGGACACCGGTCTCGCTTTTGAGGTAACCGAAGGCGTAGTCACCCTCGATTTGGAGGGTGGCGCTTTTGATGCCGGCCCCTTCGCCGTCGAGGACGTTGGAGATGGCCACGCGGTAGTTGTGGGTTTCGGCATAGCGGATGTACATGCGCATGAGCATTTCGGCCCAGTCTTGAGCCTCGACACCACCGGCACCGGCATTGATGGAGAGGACGGCATCGAAGTGGTCGCTCTCACCTTGGAGCATGTTTTTGAGTTCGAGAGCTTCGACGAGGGGTTGGGTGATGGCTATCTGGTCAAGGACTTCCTGCTCGGTGGCGTCGCCGCTTTCGAAGAACTCGCCCATGACGGAGAGGTCGGCACAGCTGCTTTCGACCTGGTGGTAGGCGTTGACCCAGGATTTCTTGGACTGGATGGCTTTCATGATGCGCTGGGCTTCCTTCGGGTCGTTCCAGAAGTCGGGGGCTTCGGTCTGTTTCTCTTCCTCGGCCACTTGAGCGGTGAGGGTGTCGATATTGAGGTAGCGGCGCAGGGCCTGGGTGCGGGTTTGGAGGTCTTTGATGGTTTCGGTGGTGGTCATTGTGTGATTGTGTTAATGCATTAATGTGTGAATGTGATAATGTGTGAATGTTTTATTTGGCGATTCACTCATTTACTTTCACATAGGGATTAGAAGACGGGGTAGATTTCGGGACAGCCGGGGGTGAAGTAGGCTGCGACGAAGGCAAGGATGATGAGGAGGAATTTGGGAAGGGTGAAGTTGTTGTGGTCGTGGTCGAAGAGGATGTTGACGGAGACGTGGAGGAGGATGCCTACGACAACGCCCATGATGAGGCTTTGCAAGGTTTCGTTAGGGGGAAGGAGATAGAGGTTGCAGAGGGAGCCGAGGGGAGTCATGACGGCGAAGAGTGCGAGGAGCCAGAAGGAGCGCCAGAAGCCGTAGCGGTTGGCGATGAAAAGGCTGACGAGGACGAGGGAGATGGGGATGTTGTGGAGGACGATGCCGTAGAGGAGGCCTTGGTGGATGTCGCCGTCGAGGTCGACGAGGGGCATGCCTTCGAGGAAGGCGTGGATGCAGAGGCCGATGATGAGACCGGTCATGGGATGGGTTGCCCCGTTGTGGCAGTGGCCTTGGTGGGGGAGATGGGAGTGGTGGTGCTCGTGGGCTTCGTTTTCCTCTTCGCAGCAGGGGCAGTGGTTGTGGCCATGCTCGGCGCCGCGAGTGAGCTGCTCGAGAAGGAGCTGGATGAGGAAGCCAACCATGACGGAGGCGGCTATCTTGAAGTGGATGTTGGGGGTGACGAAGCGGTTGGGGTCGTCGCCGAGGAAGATATGCGGGACGAGGTTGATGAAGCAGGAGGCAAACAGGAAAGCACCACCGAAGATGGTGATGGCGGAGGTGAATTTGGGGCCGACTTGGCGGCTGCCGGGTATGAGCGCGACCCAGGCAACGATGCCTACGATGATGAGGATGTAGGCGAATATTAGTGTTGTTGACATAGGCAAATAAAAAAAGGGTAAGCTGTTTATATCGCACCGCTACAACCAAACACCCTTGCTGTATTCCTACCCTGGGGGATTCAATGGGAGCTGGTCGTATAAGACTTACCCATTTGCAAAAGTACTACTTTTTTTGAAATCATCAAGAAAAAAAATGCTTTGGGGCGATATTTTTTTTTGATGGTTGAAGTGAGGATTAATGGATATTTCGGTTGTTCAGTGCTTTGTGGAACTTTTGTGCATTGGCAGAATGTTGTGCGGAGGTGGCAGCAAAATTGTGTCGGCCGCTGAAATCTTCCTTGGCGCAGAAGAAAAAATAGTCGGTTTTCTTGTTTTTGAGTACGGCATCGATAGAGGAGACGGAGGGGATGCAGATGGGGCCGGGAGGGAGGGAGGAGTAGAGGTAAGTGTTGTAGGGGCTGTCGTAGGAGAGCATGTTGCCCCGGATGCGGCGGATGGAGAAGTCGCCGATGGCAAACTTGACGGTGGGGTCGGCCTGGAGTGGCATGCCGATGCGGTAGCGGTTGAGATAGACGGAGGCGATGTCGGCCTTCTCGTCGTCGGCATTGGTCTCTTCATCGACGATGGAGGCGATGGTGAGAACCTGCTGCTGGGTGAGGCCCAGGGCTTGGAGCTGATTTTTGCGTTTGGCCCAAAAGTAGTCGGACTCACGTTTCATGCGGTCGAGGAGGGCGGAGGGGGTGGTGGTCCAGTAGAGTTCGTAGGTGTTCTGGAGGAAAAGACCTATGATGGTTTGTGGCGTTTCGCCATATTGGGAACATGTCTGAGGCGATTGCATGAGCGCGAGGAGGCTGTCGGGGTGGAGGGTGAGGCGTGTGCCGAGGAATTGGCAGAGTTGCTCAGGTGTGCGGTGTTTGTTGATGGTGACGCGCACGGGGTCCTGGTTGCCGGAATAGAGCTTGTGGACAACTTTGAGCAGTGAGGTGCCGGGCTGGAGCAGGTAGCTGCCGGGTTTGACGTGTTTGTGAAGTCCGCGGGCTTTGGCGATGGCATGGAAGGCGGGATGGTTGGGGATGCAGCCGTGGCGGTCGAGGGAGTCGACGAGAGCTGTGTATTGTGTGCCGGCGGGGATGTTGATGCGGACGGGTTGAGAGATGCCGAGGGTTTGCTGAGGGATGAGCAAAAGGGCTACGGCCGCAAGGATGAAGAGCGCGGCGACTATGATAATGATGAGATGTTTGGTTTTCATGATGTGTGTCTTTTTATTCAAGGATTAGTTGGTATCGGTATGTGTCGATGAATTTGTCGGAGCGAACGACCCAGTCGGTAAGGGTGGCACAGTGGATGTAGCCGGCTTTTTGAAAGATGTGGATGCTTGGGGCATTGGTGGCGGCAATGTCGGCATAGATTTGATGAAGGGAGGTGTTTTGGCGGCAGAAGTCGGAAAGGGCTTGGATCATGGCAGAGCCATGGCCTTGGTGCCGATATTCGTTGGAGACAACAATGCCTACGGCCGCACGGCGATTGATGGGGTCGTAGTTGTAGAGTTCGACGCAGCCCACCGGACGGTCGTCGGGTGTGAAGGCATAGAGGGTGAGTTTGCCAGAAGAGAGGGTGTCGCCTTGTTGTGCTTTGAGTGTCATGGGTATATGAGTTATTGAGAGGGTTAACTGATTTTGTCCCATTGCTGGTGGTTGCTATTTTGCTGGAGGTGGATGAGCAAAGGTTTGTTGTCGGGCTGCAGCAGGTCGGGGTCGGCGTCGAGCAGGGCGCGGACTTCGTCACGAGCGGCGCGCACTAAGGGCTCGTCGTCGACGATGTCGGCCACCTTAAGGTCAAGCATACCGCTTTGTTGCAGACCTTGCAGGTCGCCGGGGCCACGCAGTCTGAGGTCGGCTTCGGCAATGGCAAAGCCGTCGGTGGTGCTGCACATGGTATGGATGCGCTGCATGCTGTTCCGACTGAGGTCGTCTTTGGTCATGAGGATGCAGTAGGACTGGTTGCCACCCCGGCCTACACGTCCACGCAGCTGGTGGAGCTGGCTGAGACCAAAACGTTCGGCATTCTCTATTACCATAACAGTGGCATTGGGAACGTCGACCCCTACTTCGATGACAGTGGTGGAGACCATGATTTGGGTTTCGCCACGTTTGAAACGGTCCATTTCGTAGGCTTTGGCCTCGGCGGGCATTTGCCCATGGACGATGCTGAGCTGGTATTGGGGCTGGGGGAAGCTGCGCGAGAGGCTTTCGTAGCCATCCATAATGTCTTTGAGGTCGAGGTTTTCGCTCTCGTTGATGAGGGGATAGACTACGTAGACTTGGCGGCCTTGTGCTATTTGCTGCCGCATGAAGTTGAAAAGGAGGGCGCGTTTGGCATCGGTGCCATGGGTGGTGATGATGGGACGGCGACCGGGGGGAAGCTCGTCGATAATGGAGCAGTCGAGGTCGGCATAAAGGGTCATGGCCAGAGTGCGCGGAATGGGGGTGGCGGTCATGACGAGTATGTGGGGCGGGATGGTGCTTTTGCGCCATAATTTGGCCCGTTGCTCGACACCGAAGCGGTGCTGCTCGTCAATCACCACATAACCCAGCCGGGCAAATTGGACGTCGTTCTCGATGAGGGCGTGGGTGCCGATGAGTATGTCAATCTGTCCTTCGGACAGTTTTTTCTTGATTTCCTTTTTTTCTTTGGCCTTTAGCGCCCCGACCAGTAGTTGGACATGGATGTCGAGGCCATGGAGCATTTTTTGGAAGCTGGCGAAGTGTTGGGAGGCGAGGATTTCGGTGGGGGCCATGAGGCAGGTTTGGAAGCCGTTGTCGAGGGCGATGAGCATGGTGAGGAGCGCCACCAGGGTTTTGCCACTGCCTACGTCGCCTTGGAGCAGGCGATTCATCTGTCGGCCACTGCGCATGTCGGCACGTATTTCTTTGATGACCCGTTTCTGAGCCCCGGTGAGGGGGAAGGGGAGGTTGTTTCGATAGAAGTTGTTGAAACGGTCGCCCACAGTGCCGAATATGTTTCCAATGGAGTGGTTGAGGCGGCTGAGACGGCTGTATTGGTAGTCGAGCTGGTGGAAGAAGAGCTCCTCGAATTTCTCGCGGAAGAGGGCCTGTTGCCAAGCCTGAAGGTTCGGGGGATAGTGCATGTAGCGCAAGGCTTGGTTGCGGGAAAGGAGGTGGTATTTTGTGACAATATTGAGAGGAAGGGTTTCGTCGAGGGTGGAGGTGAGTTGCTGAAGTAGGGTATCGGTGAGGCGGGCAATAGCGCGTGAGGAGAGTCCCTTGGCTTTGGCTTTTTCGGTGGTGCGGTAGACGGGAAGGAGAGGATGGGCGATGCGGGTGCTGCCCCCCGACCCCTCTGAGTTCCTCTGGAGAGGAGACGTGGGAGTCTCCGAAAAGGAGAGGTTGCTGTCGGCGGGCTCGATGTCGGGATGGACCAGCTGCCAGGTGCTGCCATAGAGGGTGGGATGTCCCATCACGTGGTAGAGAACATTGCTCCGTATGATTTCGCGGATCCATTTCAAGCCCTGAAACCAGACAAGCATCATGGTTCCGGTGCCGTCGCTGAACAGGGCTTCGAGCCGAGTGGAGCGACCGGAAGTGACGGTGTGCAGGTTGCTGATATGGCCTTTGAAAACAAGGTAAGGCTCGTCGGGGTTGAAATTGCCGAGCGTGCTGACGTGAGTGCGGTCGACCATGCGGAAAGGAAAATATGCAAGCAGGTCGCCGAAAGTACGAATGCCCAGTTCTTTGGCAAGAATGTCGGCCCGTCCAGGGCCAACGCCTTTGAGATATGTGATAGGGGTGTCGATGTCAGTTGTTCAGTTTATGAGCCAATTGTTCTCTTATTATGGTGCTGCTGATGTCGCGGTGAGCATCGTCCGCCAGCAGCAGTACGGTCTCTATGTCAGGTGCCAAGTGCCTGTTGACGGCAGCGATGGTTTGTTCGTATTCCAGATCCTGGGCGTTGCGAATGCCCCGCAGAATGAATTGAGCTCCGAGCCGTCTGCACAGGTCCACCGTCATGTCGCTGTACCCCGTAACCTCCACCCTGCTCTCAGCGGCAAAAAGGTCGCGCACCTTTTGCATGCGTTGATCCATCGAGAACATGTAGTGCTTGTCGGTATTCATCCCGATGGCGACGATAATCCTGTCGAACAAAGCCAGCCCTCGGCGCACGATGGCTTCGTGACCAGGGGTGATAGGGTCGAAAGACCCGGGGAATATAGCCGTTTTCTGTGACATGGAGAAAGGGGTTATCTTCTGTGTCGTAGATTTTTTTTACGGAGTGAGGCACTTCGGTCATACCCGAATTGCCATACCAGCCGCAATGAAAGGGACGAGTTGTAGCAGTTGTTGGCCCAAGACTCGTCTTGCATATAGAAATGCCAGTTCTTTTTTACGGGGAGAATCGAATATTGGTAACGCAGACTGAATTGCAAGCCGTTCCATATAGTGAACCGGGCCTCGACGGCTGCGGCCAGGTCGTTTTTCAGAAACTGCATGTCGGCAGTATCAGGCACAAAATAGGTTGGTGTGTATCGGATGTAGCCGTGCGGCTGACTTACAAGACGGCTGTACACCAAACCCGCGCCCAAACGCAACCCGCCGTATGGGTCGCGGAAGAAAGCCGTGACGGGGATGTCAATATAGTGCAGGTCGAGGTCGATGTTATAGTAATTCTCGGCGCTCCCACTGTTGTTGAAGATGCCTCGGCAGGAATAGTCGGTCTCGATAGCTAAGCCCCAAGTGTCGCGGTCGTCCAGTCTGACCCATGCACCCACGCCTCCGTGCAGGCCCCAGTGGCCGAATCCCTTCAGCTCGTCGCCCTCCACCTGAGAGGCAACCCCACCCAATACCAGATAGGCATCGATGCGTTGGGCATAAAGAGTGGCGGATATCAGTACAAAGCAAATGAGGGTGGCAATCCTTTTCATGGCGGTTTCAAATGTTAAACAAGTTGTTGACAAGTATTTGGATGTCGGTGCTGAGCTTATAGCTGCGCATGTAGCGTAAATGGAGCCTTTTTTTCAGTTCGGGACTGATGCTTTTTGACCGCCGGGGCAGACTGTCCTCGGGACCGAACACTCCCTTGCGGGTTCGGCCGCCCTCGGCACCCACCCACGTCTTCTGCCCGGTTAGCACCTGCCAGCAGTGGGCTACATACTGTCCTCTGCGCTTCTGGAACCAGACCAACACAGGCGTAAGAACCAGCAGCAGCAGCGCGCTGGCTGCGTCAAACAGCCGCTTGTTCCGGCGGTTGAGCGGAGTGGCGATGGTGTGCAGCTCCTCGGTGTAGAGGTCCTCCGCACTCCGGATGCTGCCTCCGCTGCCTATAATGAAGTCCCCGTCGGTCGGGACAATCTTAAAATCTACCTGAGCATGGCGGTTGGCCGAGAGGCAAGGCTCGGCCATGAGGTCAATAATATGGCTGACGGATAAGTCTTTGCTGCAAAACACCACCTCGTCTGCCTTGTAGTAGTCGACGGCATCGCACAGTTTGCGGCCATCAAGTCCCTCGTGGGGCAGCGCAACCGTCCGGGCATCCCCCAGTCCCTCGTACAGCTGGCGCACACGGCTGACCTCCGCCTGCCCGCCCACCACAATGCAGCAGTGCCGTCTACGGGGTCGCATGTCGAACCCTGGCACCCCCAGCAGGCTCAGCCCCGCGCGGATGCCTACAGCGGCCAGCAGCGTCCAGGCGCAGCCCATCAGCAACAGCGCGCGCGAGTAACGCTGGCTCTCGTCCAGCAGCGAATAGAAAAGCAGCAGCACCAGGCTTCCCACGGCCATCCCCCTCACCAGGCGTCTCAGCCTCACGGGCCGCTCATAGCCGCCGTAGAGCCATGCCGCAGCCATCAGCAGCAGGATATAAGCAGGGATGACCAACCATGTGTATTCCGCAGGATAGTAATTGACATTCTCTGCCCAGAAGGCGGCCCACAAGTGCTTGATGCCCACAAAACCGGCAAACGCCACGGCGAAATCGGCCGCCGGCAGCGCCACCCGCCGCACCACCCTGTGCACCCACGCCACACAGGCTCGCAGCCAGATGGCCACGCGCAGCAGCGCACTGAACAGCCGGGCATGCGGCCCGCCGTAATAACGCTTCACAAAAATCGACATCGCATTGTAGAATGTGTAGACATAATTCATGCTGCTATGCTTCGTGCTCTCGCCCTTATAGTGGATGATGCGAGCCGTGGGCATGTAGTAATTCTCGAACCCGGCCAGCCGGATGCGCCACGAAAAATCGATATCCTCGCCATACATGAAATAAGCCTCGTCCAGCAGTCCTACTTTGTTGAGAGCTTCACGGCTAATCATCAGGAAAGCCCCCGGCAGGATGTCCACTGGGTTCACTTCATCGTCCGGCAGATGCCCCATATAGTAAGCTGCGAACCGGCGCGAATGGGGAAAAAGCGCTGCCAGGCCGCACATCTTGTAGAAAGCAGCAGCAGCCGTGGGGAATCCCCGCTTGCTCTCCCTCAAGTAGCGCCCCTCGCCGTTGACCATCTTCACCGTCAGACCGCCACACTGAGAGTGCGACCGGAAAAAATCCACACACCTTGCCAGCGTGTCGCGCTCCACCACAGTGTCCGGATTCAGCAGCAAGGCCCAATCGCCCGTGCACACGCGCAACGCCTGGTTGTTGGCTGCGGCAAACCCTTTGTTGTCCTTGTTGGCAATCAGCTGCACGGCGGCATACCGCTCGCGCACCATCTCCACCGACCCGTCCACCGACGCGTTGTCCACCACCATCACCTCCAGCTCCACCACCTGGCCGTCGTCCATGTGCAAGTCGGAGCCGAACACCGACTCCAGGCACTGGTCAAGAAAATACCTGACGTTATAGTTGACTATGATAACGCTCAGCCTCACTGTGCCTTCTTTTTGCGACCACGGCTTGTCTTCTGTTCACCGTCCTTCACGATTTCCCGAGCCTCTTCAATTGTGATAGTGAGGGGGTCAATCTCCTTCGGCAATCTGAAATTCTTGCTGCGATAGGTCAGATAAGGGCCGTAGCGCCCGATGTTGGCGGAGACAGGGTAACCTTCGACATCACCCACCGTGTGGGGGAACTGGGCACGCAGCCTGGCCTTGTCGTCTTCTATCTGACGTTTGATTCTGATGATTTCGATGCAGCGCTCAAGGGTAATCTCGTAGGGGTCGTCGTTCTTGGAGAGTGAGTAGAACAGACCTTTGTGGCGCACATAAGGACCAAACTTGCCAATGCTGACAATCACATCATCGTTCTCGAATTGTCCCACATTGCGAGGCAGCTGGAACAGGGCAAGAGCCTCTTCGAGGGTGATGGTCTCAATGCTTTGCCCCTTTTTCATGCTGGCAAATTTGGGCTTCTCTTCGCTTGACGTGTCCCCCAACTGGACGAGGGTACCATAGCGTCCAATCTTGGCATAGACCTTCTTGCCAGTCTTTGGGTCAACGCCCACCAGCCTTTCGCCGCTTGTGCGCTGGCTGTTTTGTTGCGTCTGCTTTATGTTTTTGTGGAAAGGTACGTAAAACTTGTCGATAACCTTGCGCCATTCTTTTTTGCCGGAAGCGATGTCGTCGAAATCGCGTTCCACGGTGGCCGTAAAGTTATAGTCCATTATGTTGGCGAAATGCTCCATAAGGAATCTATTCACCACCGTTCCGATGTCTGTGGGGAAGAGCTTTCCTTTCTCCGACCCTGTTTTTTCAGTGCGGATTGAGCTTTCGATTTTACCGTCTTTCAGCACCATGATTGTACAATCCACCGGCACCCCTTCGCGGTCCTCTTTGATAACGTATTCCCGCTTCAAAATAGTGCTGATAGTGGGGGCGTAAGTAGAGGGGCGCCCGATGCCGAGGTCTTCCAATTTTTTCACCAGACTGGCCTCGGTGTAGCGGGGCGCATGCTGCGTGTGGTGTTCGGCGGCTTTGGCCATTGAGAGGGTCAGTGGCATGTCCTGGGTCAGTTTTGGCAGAGTGTGCACATCCTCGTTGTCCGAAAGTTCCTCGTCATCGGTGGATTCAATGTACACCTTCAGGAAACCATCGAATCGTACCTGCTCGCCCTGACAGATAAACTTGTCATCTTTTGGTCCGTCAGGAGTGTTGATGCTGATGTCAACTACAGTCTTCTCTATCTCTGCATCGGCCATCTGCGATGCGATAGTCCGTTTCCAGATGAGTTCATACAGTCTGCGCTGAGGTGTCTCGGCGGTGATGACATGTTTGCTCATGTCGGTGGGGCGGATGGCCTCGTGAGCCTCCTGGGCTCCCTTGGTCTTAGTCTGGTAACGGCGTGTTTTGACGTAGTTGTCGCCGTACATGTAGCTCACCTCATCGCGTGTCATCTCCAAAGCCAGGTCGCTTAGGTTCACGCTGTCGGTACGCATGTAGGTGATGAATCCGTTCTCGTATAGTTGCTGTGCAATCTGCATGGTGCGGGCCACGCTGAAACCCAGTTTGCGGCTTGCCTCCTGTTGGAGGGTCGAGGTTGTGAACGGGGGTGCAGGTGAGCGCTTGGCAGTCTTCGTGTCGATAGACTCTACCTTGAAGGTACAGCCGTTTAATCCTTCCATGAATGCGGCTGCCTCTTCCTGCCTGTCGAAACGGCGGCTCAGCTCGGCGTGGACTTGCATTTTTCCACTGGGCGAGAGAAATTCCGATGTGACGCGGAAGTAGCTCTGGCTCACGAATTTCTTTATCTCCTCCTCGCGTTCCACTATCAGCCTCACGGCTACGCTCTGTACCCGTCCGGCACTCAGTGCGGGTTTTATTTTTGACCAAAGGATGGGGCTTATCTCATAGCCCACCAGTCGGTCCAGCACTCGCCGGGCCTGCTGGGCATCCACCAGGTTCATGTCTATCGTTCGGGGATGTTCAATAGCATTGAGAATGGCCTTTTGTGTTATCTCGTTGAATACGATGCGTTTTGTGGTTGCAGGGTCCAGCTTCAGGGTCTCCTGTAGGTGCCAGGCAATGGCCTCTCCCTCACGGTCCTCATCAGATGCCAGCCAAACGGTTTCGGCCTCTTTCACTGCCCGTTTCAAATCAGCAACCAGCTTATGCTGGCTTTCTGTAATCTGGTATTCGGGTTCGTACTGGTTCTCGATATCAATGCTCATCTCTTTTTTCGAGAGGTCGCGGATATGACCATTGCTCGAAAGCACCGTATAGTCGGCGCCGAGAAACTGTTCAATCTTCTTCGACTTGGTTGGTGACTCGACAATTACTAAATTCTTCATCTCTCAATAGTTGTTTTTCTGTTCATACAAAAACCTGTCAGTTCGTTCGTTGCATTATTATATATTATTTATTGTTAGCCGCGAACGAGAATGCAAAGTAACACTTTTTTTTTCATATACGCAAAAAATGTAGTGCGGAGCGTCATCTATCGTGGCCCAATCCTCGTGCGATTGGCCTTGCGACAGGCGTTGTCTCAACCCAGTGGGGCCATTGGTGAGTGCCGGAAGACAGGGCTGTTCTGCCCGGCGGAGGGCGGTCCGGTCCACTAACCTGCGGGGGTGGGTTTTTTGTCGGCTATACATGTATATTGTGTATTGTTTCTGTATTATTTCTGTTTTGTCTCTGAATAAGACAATAAATAGGGTCTACATACAAAGATTTCCGTGTCAAATTAGAGTGAAAGGATAGCCCTTGCCTCACCGAAAGAGCAAGGGGTGGCCTTCGTTGTGAATACGGTTTGTCTTTTTCGTGTTGAAGCGTTTTTTTGCCGGCCGATAGGTGACGAAGAATCTCATACGGGTCAGCCGTTTCATGTCATCGGGACCCCGATTGAGCCCCTGGCCATGTCAGTCCCCTTTTCACCAGCCAGGCTTGGGCCTCTTTGTTGCCCAGCCGGGCAGCCTTCCGGTAGGCAGATTGTTGTTTGCGTTCGCCTTTCTTTTGTTGGCCGTACAGTTCGGCCAGATACATGTAGGTCTCGGGGTCGTTGGTGCTGATGTTTGTGGAGCGGATAAAGCTCTGGATGGCTTTGTCGTGTTTGCCCCACTCGGTGTATGCTTTGCCGATATATTTGTAGGCGGCGGCATCGTTGGGGTTTATGGCCAGCACGCGCCGGTGGAAGGCGATGGCTTGTTCGAAGTGGCCTTGCTGGCAGTATAGGGTGCCTATTCTGTTCAGTGTTGGGGTGTGGAGGCTGTCGTACTCCAATATCTGGTTGTAGCATTGGAGGGCTTTGGGCAGGTCGCCGCGTTCTCTGTAGGCATGGGCGAGGGCCGTATAGAGCCGGATGTTGCGGGGGGTGCGGCGCAAGCCTTCTTTCAGCAGTTTGATGGCCATGTCGTGGCTGTTGCGGAGACAATAAAGCATGCCGAGGTTGAAGTAAGCGTTGGACATCGTACTGTCTAACTTGATGGCTTTTTTGAAATGGCGCATGGCCTCGGAGTGGTTCCCTTTGCGGTATTGCACATATCCCATCACGTTCTCTCCCAGCGCCGAGCGGGGGTCGGCGGCAAGGGCGCGGTTTGCCCAGGCTATGGCATTGATGTGGTGGTCGCGTTCCGATTCGGCGTAAGCCATCATCGACAGGGCGGTCGGTGATGCCGAGTCTTGCTCTACCGCTCGTGCGGCACAGTGCGCGGCACTGTCTACCAGGTTCAGCTGTAGCAGGCAGTAGGCCTGATGGGCCAGGCCTTCGGCCATGGGACAGCGATTCAGCAAGCCCAAGGCTTGGGTGTAGTATTCCTTTTGTTCCAAGAGCAATCCAAGGTGGAGGGCCGCCACCGTGGCGGTGTCACCGCCGGGAGCCGATAGGGCTCGGCGGTAGTAGCCTTCCGCCAGCTCGGTCAGTCCTTGCCGTTCAGCTTTCAAGGCACGAGCGGTGAGTGCATTGCACGAATCCTCTGCCCCTGTTACATCCGTTTGGCCGCATAGGACATTGCCGCACAGGCAGGCAGCAATGGCAAACAAGGCCCTTTTGATTTTGTTCCTATTCATGAAAACTGCTATAATGACTCTTTTATAACGCCGACGGCCCGAAAAAATTGTGTGCTGCGTTTCTAACCTTTCCATGAGGCTTCGAGACAAGCCCTGCACATGCAAAAAGCCACCTTCGAGGAAGGTGGCAGCACAGTTATTAATCCTAAAAATCAAAGAGATGGCTTTATGACAAAAGTATTATTCCTCTCTGTTTTCTGATTGCAAAATTACTGCTTTTTGACAAGCTGGACAGTAACGAGTGCAGGTGATTTTTGCTTTTGTGGGTAACTAATAATAGTGAAAAGACCTCTTTCCGGTTTCGGGGAAAGAGGTCTTTGGGGTTGAAAATCAGAATTGTCTATATCATTTGCTCGATGTTCCATACAAAGGCTCGAATACCCACTTCTTCGTTGCGTTTGTCGAGCTTGCGGACGGCGAGGAGGAGGGGTTCGACTTTGTCGTCCTCGACTACGGTGAGGATGGCGTTGTTCAGTTCGGGCCATGTGTGTGTGCCCCGGTGGGGGTCGCCGTTCACATTGCCCCGCCCCTGCACATTCTCCCAAAAGGTGAAGCCGCGGATGGAGAGGACGTCAAGCATGTATTCGACACGTTCGGTATTTGCCTGGTTGAATACGATGAGTATACTTTTCATAGTGGCAGGTGTTGTTTTTAATCTGGGGTTATTCGTCTAAGTTAATGTTCATGAACACGAATTTGCGTCGTATTTTCTCTTGCCGTTCGTGGTCGCCACGGCGGTTGAAGGCGCCATAGAGGACGGGCACGACAAGGAGGGTTACGAAGGTGGAGACGGTGAGGCCGCCGATGACGACGAGGCCCATGGTGGTCCACATTTCGGAGCCTTCGCTGCGGGAGAGGGCCATGGGTATCATGCCGAGGATGGTGGTGAAGGCGGTCATGAGGACGGGACGCAGACGGCTCTGTCCGCTGAGGGCGATGGCCTCGTAGAGGGGTATGTCGCGCTCGCGCAGGAGGTTGATGTAGTCGACGAGCACAATACCGTTTTTCACCACAATACCAATCAGCAGCACCAGTCCGAGCATGCCTATCATGTCGAGGTTCTGCCCTGTGATGAGAAGCATGAGGATGACGCCGGTGAGGGCGAAGGGGATGGAGAACATGATGATGGCAGGTTTGCCAAAGCTCTCGAACTGGGAAGCCATGACGATGTAGACGAGCATGAGGATGAGCAGGGCAAGGAGTCCCATGTCGCGTGTGGAGTCTTGCTGGTCTTTGTAGTTACCAGCCAGGGCTACGTGGATGTCGGCCGGTACGCCCATCTCGTCAATCTGCGTCTGTACGTTCTGTGCCAGCTGCTGGAGTGAGGTCTTGTAGGGCATGACGGTGAGTGTGAGGTAGCGCTGGCGGTTTTTGCGCTCAATGGTGGGCGGACACCAGTATTCCTCGATTTTGGCCAGCTCTTCGAGCTTGATGATTCGGCCTGTGGGTGTGGGTATGGAAAGCTGCTCGATGTCGGTGATGGAGGAGCGGTACTTCTCCTGCAGGCGGACTACGATGTTGTATTCCTCGCCGTCTTCCTTGAGGAATCCCGCCGCCATGCCGTTGACGCGGTTGCGGACGTACATGGCCACCGTGGAGCCGTTGAGGCCGTGGAGGGCCAGCTTCTCTTTGTCGAAGGTGATTTTGAGCTCGGCGCGGTCTTCGTCGCGGCTTATCTTGGTGTCACGTGCACCGGGCACGTTGTCCATCACTCGCTGGCGCAACTCGTTGGTGAAGGCCGTGGTCTGGTTGAAATCGTAGCCGTAGATCTCGACGGTGAGGGAGTTGTTGCTTCCACCTCCCATGCCGCCTCCTTGGTTCACCTGATAGGTGACCAGTTCGGGATATTCGGCAAAGCACTGGCGGAGCTCTTCCTGCATCTCGAAGATGGTCTTTTTACGCTCGTATTTCTTGGTGCAGCGCACGGTGATGCTGATCTTGTTGTTTGTGGTGCTGTTGAAGAGGGCGGACATGCCGGCGTCGTCGTTGGAGCCTGCCGAGGTGGAGACAACGATAACCTCGTCGCCCAGTATGCGGTAGATGTCGTCCTCCATGTGGCGGGCGGTTTTGAGGGTCTCTTCAATACGGGTGCCGCGTTGCAACTCGGCGGTGATGCTGATGCGGCCGTTGTCCTGCTCTTTCATGAAGTCCATGCCGATGGCTCCGGTCATGAGAGGGATTAGGGAGAGGATGAAAATGCCGGCGAAGAAGAGGAGTGTGGCCCACTTGTGGCGCAAGCACCAGCGCAGGAGGTTGGCGTAGGCGGCCTCGATGGCGCTGAAGGCTTTGCCGATGGTCTTCTCGTAGGTGAAACGCTTGTTGGCGGCTTTTGTTTCGGCCTCTTGGCGTGCCTCTTTGGTCAGGAAGAAAGGCTTTTCTTTCAGCATCTTGGATGAGAGCATGGGGATGAGGGTGATGGCGGCAGTAGTGGAGACGCACACCACGATGGTGATAATCCAACCCAGCTCTTTGAAGAAGATGCCCATCATGCCGGGCAGCATGGTGAGGGGTACGAACACGGCCACGAGCACGAGGGTGGTGGCGATGACAGAGGTCCACACTTCGTTGGTGGCGCAGATTGCTGCCTCGCGAGGATTCTCGCCACGTTCGATGTGCTTGGTGATGTTTTCCAAGACGACGATGGCGTCGTCCACCACCATACCGATGGCCACGGTGAGGGAGGCCAGGGAGATGATGTTCAACGAGCTGTCTGCAAGCAGCAGATAGATGAATGACGTTACGAGGGAGATGGGGATGGTGAGCGCGATGATGATGGTGCTGCGCCAGTTGCCCAGGAACACAAGCACCACGAGCACCACGAACAGAAGTGCATAGAAGATGCTTTCGGTCAAACCGTTGATTGCGTTCACGATTTCCTCGGAAGCGTCGCGGATGAGGGTCGTTTCGATGTCGGGGGGCAGGGTTTTCTGTATGTCTTTCATCTCGGCCTGCACTTGCCGTGCGATGGCCACAGTGTTGGCTCCCGTCTGTTTGGTGATGATGAGGCGTGCACCGTCGTGCCGATTGATTTTCTCGTCGAGCGAGAGGTCCTTGATAGTGTCGCGCACGGTGGCCAGGTCGCGGACAAAAATCTGCTTGCCGGTGGGTGTGAGCGCAACGGCTATGTCGGCTATTTCCGAGCTCTCCACATACTCACCCTTCACGCGCATCTGGTATTGCTCCTTGCCCATCTTGACGGTGCCGGAGGCCAGGTCGAGGTTGTTGGAGCTGATGGCGGAGCCCACCTGCTCCAGGCTGAGTCCGTAGGCGTCGAGCTGTTTGGGGTCGAGGTCGATGTAGATATATCGTTCGGGTGCGCCGCTGACGGTGATGTTGCCGATGCCGTCCACGCGGTTCAGCACGTTGACCACGTTATCCTCCAATATACGGTCAAGGCCGGAGTAGCTCTCTTTGGCCGTGAAGCCGTACACCATGATAGGCATGGCGCTGGAGTTCAGCTTCAGGATCATGGGGCGCGACACCCCGTCGGGGAGGTTGTCGTAAAGGAGGTCGACGTAAGAACGGATGTCGTTCAGTGCCTCGTCGATGTTCGAACCCCATTCAAATTCGAGGCTCACCACCGACAGGTTGTCCTTGGAGGTAGATGTGATGTTCTTAAGACCGTCGACGGAGTTGAGCGAGTTCTCCACCAGTTTTGTGATGTTGGTTTCAATCTCGCTGGCATTGGCTCCGGCGTATGTGGTCATCACCGTCACGTATGGCGGGTCCATCTCGGGCATCTGGTCGATGGGCAGACGTGTCAGGGAGAAAAGTCCCAGCACGATGACTGCCACAAATATCAGCCCCGTGGTGATGGGTTTGCTGATTGCTGTTTTGTATATGGCCATGTTACTTTACTATTTCGAGTTTGCTGCCGTCCACAAGGCGGGCCTGGCCGGTAACCACCAGCTGGTCGCCCTCCTTGAGGTCACCAGGTATGACAGGGATGATTTCAATGCGGTCGTCGAAACGTTGGCCGAGGGTCACAGCCACACGGTGTGCCGTTCCGTTCTGGTTGGTGAATACGTAGCGGTCGTTGCTGCCCGTGAGCTTCAGCACACTCTGGTAGGGGACCACGATGGCGTCAATCTGTCCCAGCGGCAGAGTGGTGCGGACAAACATGCCCGGACGGATTTTCTCGCCCCCGTTGGGGATATTCAGCTTGGCCTGGAAGGTGTGGCTGGTGGGGTCGATGGTGGGATATACAATCTCGATGGTGGCGGGGAAAGCCTTGTCGGGATATATGTCGCTGTGCACATCCACCTTCATTCCTTGTTTCACCAGGGGGTAGTATGTCTCAGGTATATTGATGATAGCTTTCAGACGGCTGATCTGGGTGAGGGTCAGGATTGGGGCTCCGGTATACATTTCGCCATCCTCGTAGTTTTTGGCGCTGATCACACCGGCAAACTGGGCCTTCACAAACGTGTTCTCGTTCTGGAAGCGCTCGGTCTCCACCAGCTGGTCATATCCGGCCTTGGTCTGGTCATACACCTGCTCGCTGACACTTCCCGAAGCCTTCAGGGCAGTCACTCTGTCCAGCTCCGTCTTAGTGCTGGCCAGATTGATGCGGGTGGTGTTGAGCTGCGTCTGGTCCATACGCACCAGCATGGCGCCCTTCTGCACACGGCTGCCCACCTCGACATATATGTGTTCGATATGGCCCGTGATGCTGGGCGAGATGTTCATGGTCTCATAGCCTTCCAGCGTCGACGAAAGTTCCAGCTGTTTGGCTATACTCTCGTTCTGAAGGGTGAGAACTTTTACTTTTTCGGCCTCTTTCTTTGTAGTGGTGGCTTGGCGCTCGGCACTCTTTCCTCCACATGCTGCCATTACGGCGACGGCCATTAGCAGGGTGGTGTTTCTAATGATTCTCTTCATTATGCTATTCGTGATTTTTTATTATCGTAGGTGAATCTGATTGTTTGTTGTTTGGGCTATTTCTCGTCAATCCCTTTGCCCAGCAGGTTCTCCAGTGCCACTTGGGCCTGCACTATGCTCAGCACCGCCTGGATATAGTTGCTTTGGGCGGTGATGATGTCGGTGCTGGCGTTGGTCACTTCCAGGTTGCTGGCGTGTCCGTAGGTGTATTTCTGGCTCACATTGCGGAACACCCGTTGTGTCACTTCCAGATTGTTGCGCTGTATCTGGTAGTTCTCCATGGCCGACACAAGGTCGTAGCACAACTGGTTATACTGCACCTTCAGGCCATCCTCCGCTTGCTGCTTGCTGTTCAGGTTTTTCATCAGGTCTATCTTGGCCCCCTTGATTTTGGCCATGCGGGTGCCACTCTGGAAAAGGGGAAGGCTCACACTGGCACCTATCATGTTGGGAGGCGTCATGTTGAATCCCGCATCCTTGCCAAAATAAGTCTTGTTGCTGTATTGGTAGTAGGCCGAAAGGGTGGGGGTGAAGTCCATCCATGCCAGCGTAAGCTGCCGGCGCGCGAGCCGCTCCGACTGCTGCAACAACTGGTAGTCGTAGTTATCCTCGATGTTGAATCCGCCCATGGTGAGCTGCGCTGCATAGTTCACATCCAGCACCTCGTCGAGCGGTGTGGTCAGCTCAATTTCGGCGTTCACATCAGCTCCCAACAGCAGAAGCATGGAGTTATAAAGCATCTTCAGAGTCCGCTCGTTGGCACGGATGCTGTTGCGCATCGAAGCCACCTGCACATTGATTTTATCGGCGTTGATTTGCTCTGAGGCACCGGCGCGCACACTGGCCTCCGTGGCCTCCAGCAGCCTCAACATGTTTTGAAGACTCGAGTCGAGCAGCTCCATTGTCTGCTCCATAATCAGGATGGAGGTGTAAGTGGTCTTCACATTGGTGCGCGTGGTGTGCTCCGTTTTCTGGTTGGTGATGTTGGCCATGTCGATAGCCACATTGTTCAATATCGTTCCCACAATCTGAGCTCCCGTCAGGGCTATCGAGGCGGTGATGCTGAACGTCCCGCTCGGGTTCATCGGTATGCCACCCGAGGTCTGCTCAGTCGACGAGCTGGTGGGGAACGAGATGGGGAGCGTCATGTCGCCGATGGTGATGGAGTCAGGCATCATTGATGCCATCGAGCCGCGTCCGCCGATGTTCATCTCATAGCCGCACATGTTCTGGTAGTCGAACCCCGCTTTCACCTGCGGCAGCATGCTCGAGAGGGTCTGCCAGCGTGTGGCCTCAGCCTTCTTCACATCCAGCGAGGCGTTTTGGAGTGCATAATTGTGTTCCACGGCAAAGTCCTGGGCCTGCTTCAGCGTGAGGCGCAACCGGTTCTCCTGCGTGGTCGGCTGCTGGGCAGTGGCCGTCAGGGCCGCAACCGCCAGCAGTGCTGTTACTGTCAGTCTTTTCAGAATCGTCATTGTTCGCTATTTATATCGTTTAATTTTTTCATTAGCTGTTGGTAATCCTCCTCCTTGCTCTCATACCGCATAATCGTCTCCGTCGACATCAGGCCGCGTAGAAAAGTGAAACTCACCTCGCTCATCTTTCGGGCATACTCGCTGCTGTCCTCCGTGGCCGAAAGACGTCGCTGCTGCACAAAATGGCAGATAAAGTCCACCGTGGCCTCTATGTCCACATTGGGGCGCAGATAGTTGTTGGCCTGGGCATAGTTGAGCGATTTCTCTATCATGTCGCGGAAGGCGTTGGTGTGTATTTTGAAATAACGGTCATGCAGCTCGGGGTAGTACCGCTCCGCCTCCTCAATCAGGTGGCAGTAACTGTGGTTCGACATCGCATTCACCCGCACCATATACATCGCCACCAGCAGCGGCTCGTCCACTTTCATATACACCTCCTTGTGCCGTCGGTCTATCTGGTCATGCACGCGCATCAAGCATTCCGCCAGCAAGTCCTCCTTGTTGGCGAAAGTCTCATAGAGTGTCCGCTTCGAGATACGCATCGCGGCGGCGATGTCGTCCATCGTCACCCCGCGTATGCCGCGTGCGGTGAACAGCTGCAACGCTGTTTCCACTATTTTTTTTCGGCTCTCAGCTGTGTCCATATTGTTGATATACCTTTGCTTATGCTTTGTCCTCCGGAGGTATCCCCCCTGCACAAAGCGGCTGCAAAGATACAGAGAAAACTTGGAAAACCAGATAAGTTTTCCAAGTTTTATCATTTATTAACTATCAACAATTATTTACGTTTGCGCTCAGGAATGGGCTTGATGCTGTTTTTGGCCACCTTGATGCGTGTGCCCTGCGCAATCTCCACCACCGCCTGTGTGGCGTCGGTGCTTACAATGGTGGCGTGGATGCCCCCGGAGGTCATGATGCGGTCGCCCGCCTTCAGGCCGGCCAGATAGGCGGCTTCTTTTTTGGCCTCCTGGCTCTGCGGCCGGAGAATGAAAAAGTAAAACACCACCACCAGCGCCACAATCATAATGGCGGTCTTCCATCCGTTCGAAATGTCGAGTAGAATCATCTTTTTATCTCTTTTTCTGTTTATTGAGGCGACCCTTAGGGTGCCTTTTCGCTGTGTTGAACAATTTTTTTTGTCTTTTCCCGTTTGTAAAGGAAAGTTTTATAACGCGGATAATGGTCAAATATTGCGAACTATTCTACTCTTTTTTTAAAATCGGTGCCTTCACCATCGGTGGGGGCTATGCCATGATTCCACTCATGGAGCAGGAGCTGGTGGATCGCCGTGGATGGATGCGCCGCGAGGAGTTCCTCGACCAGCTGGCCCTTTCCCAGTCCATGCCCGGCGTGCTGGCCGTCAACATGGCCACGGGCTGCGGCTACCGCCTGCGCGGTTTCAGCGGTGCGCTGGCCGCCATCGTGGGCAACATCGTCATGCCCATCCTCTTCATCATCGCCTTGGCCATGCTCTTCCGCCATTTCCGTGGCAACGCCCTGGTCGAGCACTTCTTCATGGGGGTGCGGCCTGCCGTGGTGGCGCTCATCGCTGCCCCGGTGTTCCGGCTGGCCAAGTCGGCCAGCATCAGCTGGTCCACCTGCTGGATTCCGCTCCTTGCCACCCTCCTCATCTGGCTCTTCGACATCAGCCCCATCCTTGTCATTCTTGCCGCTGTGGTGGGCGGTTTCGTTTATGGTAGATTGAAAAAATAACCCTCCGCCCTATGGTATTCCTGCAACTTTTCTGGTCGTTCCTCAAAATCGGAGTCTTCACTTTCGGCGGGGGCTACGCCATGATTGCCCTCATACAGAGCGAGGTGACTGTCAACCACCACTGGCTCACCCCGCAGGAGTTCACCGACATCCTGGCCGTCAGCCAGATGACGCCCGGCCCCGTCGGCATCAACACCGCCACCTACACCGGCTACACCGCCGTCCTCAATGCGGGCTACGAGCCTTGGCTGGCCATCCTCGGCGCCTTGCTGGCCTCCGCCGCGGTCATCCTGCTGCCTGTGGCACTCATGCTCCTGGCCGTCATTTTCCTGCAGCGCACCAAAGGCAACAAGGACATCGACAACATCTTTGCCCTGCTGCGCAAGGTGGTGGTGGGCCTCATCGCAGCCGCCGCCCTCCAGCTGCTCACGGCCGACAGCTTTGGGCAGCCCGCCCTCTCGCTCCAGTTCGTACTCAGTGTTGCGCTCTTCGCTGCCGTATTTGTACTATCCCTGCGCCGAGTCAGCCCCATCCTCCTCATCGTGGCCTCCGGCCTGGTGGGCATCATTGCCTACTCGTTTGCCTGAGCTGTGTGGCTCTGGCACACATCGGCTCTCCGTCGGTCCTCCTCCGCGGACGCTGGCCAGTCCCTCCCTCCGCCGTGTAGTATCCTCTGTTTCCATCCGGATTTTTCTCTATTTTATCTCTTGCACAGAAATAAAATAGAAATAAAACAGAGAGAATATGGAAAATAAATAAAATTTAAATGCTGAGAAATCCTGTAGGCCTTTGGGCTCGTGGAATTGAATGCTAACCTGCTGTCTGTATTCTTGTTGGTGGCAGGATGCTTTGCATCCAAAACTCCTGACGGCTGTCTTTCCTATCCTGATGCCAATGATGCGAGGGGGGTGGGACGCGACACTGTTGAAAAAAATATGCCCCGTTACTTTGTTAGAGCCATGTCTCAAAAACCATTGAGTGTGGTTTTTGAGACTGTTTTTTGAATGGGGGCAGGGGCTGGGTAGGGCTTGGCTATTGTGGTGTGGTTGTGCCGATGGTGGCCTTGCGGATGGTGTCCAGTTGGTTCCAGAAGTCGGGAAAGGATTTGGCCACTTGCCCTGGGTCTTCCACTACGAGGTCGGGGTGGATCAGGGTGAGGATGCCGAAGGCCATGGCCAGACGGTGGTCGCCGTGGGTGGACACGGGTGCGGCAGGTCGCAGCACACAGGGGGCCAGGCGTACCTCAGTGGAGGTATGGGTGATGCGGGCTCCCATCTTGCCGAACTCTTGCCGCAGGGCTTCGATGCGGTCGGACTCTTTGAGGCGTAGGTTCTTGATGCCGCGCAGCCGTGCCCGCATGCCGAGGGCGGCACAGCAGACGAGGACGGTGGGCATGAGGTCGGGGCAGTCGATGAAGTTGTACTCGAGTTGGGTGTCGTGTTGGCCGGTGCCTTGCACGGTGATGGAACGGACGTTGGCCCGGTAGGGCGAGCGTACCTCGCGGGTGAGGACGCCGAGGTGTTCGAATATCTGGGCGGTGACTTTGTCGCCTTGGGAGGAGCCGGTGAGTGACAGACCGGGCATGCGGAGCCGGAGGCCAGGACAGAGGGCGGCGGCGGCATAGACGTAGGAGGCCGAGGACCAGTCGCGCTCGATGGCTACGGTGTAGTTCTTTTTCAGCCCAGCGGGGGGTAGGGGGCCTACGCGGTAGACCCTTCGGTTGGGGCTGACGGAGGTGTTGATGCCGGCTTGGGTGAGGGCAGAGATGGTCATGTCGATATAGGGCCTGGAGGCGGGGCGGTCGGTGAGGGTGAGGGTGATGCCTTGGGGCAGGAGGGGACCGATGAGCAGGAGTGCGGAGACGAATTGGCTGCTGGCGGTGGGGTCGATTTCGGCCATTTTGCGCTGGGGTATGTAGCCGTCGATTTGCACGGGGAGGCAGCCTTCCTCTTCGGTGCAGAGGATGTGGCAGCCCATGCTGCGGAGGGTGTTGATGAGTGGTGCGAAGGGACGGCGGTGGAGGCGAGGGTCGCCGCCGAGGGTCCAGTGGCCCGGAGTGACGGCCAGCAGGGCTAAGAGGAAACGGGCCACGGTACCTGCGTTGTGGCAGTGGAAATGGGTGGAGGTGCCGCGGTGCAGCTGGCTGAGGAGTGTTTGGAGGAGCTGGGTGTCGTCGGCGGGCGAGAGGTTGCGCAGCACGAAGGGATAGCCGGCTATGTGGTTGATGATGAGCCAGCGGTTGCTGATGCTTTTGGAGGTGGGCAGCTCGATATGGAGGTCGTTGGTCTTCACGGAGGGTTAGATGTCGATGCCGTATTCCTTGATTTTGCGGTAGAGGGTGCGTTCGGATATGTGGAGGTCTTTGGCGGCGAGGGTGCGTTTGCCGGCGTGGCGTTCGAGGGCGAGGCGTATGGCTCGTTTTTCGCGTTCTTCGAGTGCCAGGGGTTCGTCTTCCACCATTTCGGTTTCCTGGAATTCCTCGTCGGTAGGGGTGATGGTGTCGTTGGGATGGATGACGTGGATGGTTGGGTCGACGGGTGGCTGGGGGGTGTCGATGATGGGGAATGAGGAGGGCTGGACGCTGTGGTCGTGGGTGAGGGGGAGGCCTTGGGCCAGTTGGGTGACGGCTTGGCGCAGGTCGTTGATTTCGTTGCGCATCTCGCTTATCATCTGCCCCATGGAGAGGGCTTTGAGCAGCAGCTCGCGGTCGGAGATGAGGGAGGGGTTGGTGTTGTCGGAGGGGTTGAAGAGGGCTGGCATTTTCTCTTCGGGCACGTAGTTGAGGTAGTTCTGGAGTATCTCGCGGGTGATGGTGCGCTCGGTTTCGACTACGGCGATTTGTTCGGTGACGTTTTTCAGTTCGCGGATGTTGCCGTACCAGGGGTAGTGCATGAGGTATTGGCGGGCTTCGTCGGTGAGGAAAATGGGGGGCATGTGGTATTTTTCGGCCACGTCGGATGAGAATTTGCGGAAGAGGAGGGGGATGTCGTCGATGCGCTCGCGCAGGGGTGGGATGTAGATGGATATTTGCTGGAGACGGTAGTAGAGGTCTTCGCGGAAGCGGCCGTTGCGGACGGCGGCCACGAGGTCGACATTGGTGGCGGCCACGATGCGCACATCGATTTTGAGGGCTGTGGAGGAGCCCACGGGAATGATTTCGCCGTTCTCGAGCACTCGGAGCAGTTTGACTTGCATGGCGAGGGGTAATTCGCCTATCTCGTCGAGGAAGATGGTGCCGCCGTCGGCCTCTTCGAAATAGCCTTTACGGTTTTTGTCGGCTCCGGTGAAGGCGCCTTTCACATGGCCGAAGAGTTCGCTCTCGATGGTGCCTTCGGGTATGGCGCCGCAGTTGACAGAGATGAGGCCCCGCCCTTGTTTGGTGTGTTTGCGGAGGCTGTTTTCGTGGATGATGCGGGAGAAGACGTCTTTACCCACACCACTCTCGCCGGTGATGAGGATGCTGAGGTCGGTGGGGGCCACTTGTATGGCTTTGTTGATGGCAAGCAGGAGTTTGGGATCGTTGCCGATGATGCCGTAGCGTTGTTTGATGGTTTGTATGTCCATTAGTGATGATTGTAGGCGTGTTGTTGTTGGTTATACGATTACGCGGTTCAGCTGTTGGCAGACGGCTTGCCGCAGTTGGGTGAGCTGTTTGCGCTGGGCCATGAGTATGAGCATGTCGTCGGGGTCGGTGCAGGAGCGCAGGGCGAAGGAGTTTTTTTCGAGTTCTTGCTCCAGTTTCTTCTGTTTGAAACAGAGGATGGACTCTTCCAGTTCGCGGCGCAGGTGGGTGATGGGCGACGGGACGGCTATGTTTTTGCGCTGCATCCACAGGGGGCTGACGCTGTAGGGGTTGAGCATGAGGGTGAGGGCCGTGTTGCGAAGGGCGCTGTTGGTGCTCATGGCAAAGTAGTTGGCGTCGGGCAGCGGAGTGCCTTGCTGCACGGCGTCGCGGTAGAGGTTGAAGATTTGCTGGTAGACGGGGTTGGAGAAGGAGAGCTCGTTGGAGGTGAGTTCGTCGACGATGATTTCGGCCACGCGGAGGGCAATGGTGCAGGGGTTGCCGGCTTCGTCGACGGCATCTTGCTGCACCTCTTTGTCGCCGTGGTTTATGAGCAGGCGCACCAGTTGTTGTTCCTGCGGCTCGGCATTGCGGGTGGCGTTTTCGGGGACTGCCGGGGTCTCGACCACAGGAGCGGACTCGGGTTCGGCAGGCGGGAGGGACTCGGGCTGGTCGGGGGCGGATTGTTGTGAGTTGCGTCGCTGCTCCTCTTTCCAGGCTTTTTGAGCGTTGGAGGCCATGGCTTTGGCCAGCTCTTGGGTGAGGACGGTCTCGGACACGTTGAGGCGGAAGGCGGTTTGTTTGACATACTCTTGCCGTTCAATCATGTCTGGCACCAAGGCTATGGTGCGCACCATCTCTTTCAGCACTTCGGCTTTGCGGATGGGGTCGTGCTCTATGTCTTCGAGCAGCACGCGGGTCTTGAAGTTGACAAAGTTCTCTTCGTGGTCGCGCAGGTATTCCTGCAGTTGGGTTGAGCCGTATTTTTGGGCGTAGCTGTCGGGGTCTTCGCCGTCGGGGAAGAGGACCACGCGCACGTGCATCCCTTCTTCGAAAAGGAGCCCCACGGCGCGGAGGGCGGCCTTGATGCCCGCCGAGTCGCCGTCGTAGAGTACGGTGACGTTGGGCGTGTAGCGTTTGATGAGGCGTATCTGCTCGACGGTGAGAGAGGTGCCGCAGGAGGCCACGGTGTTGCATACGCCCGACTGGTGCATAGACACCACATCGACATTGCCCTCCACAAGGTAGCACTTGTCGGCACGGCTTATGGCGTTGCGGGCTTGGAAGAGGCCGTAGAGGGTGTGGCTCTTGTCGTAGATCTCCGAGTCGGGAGAGTTGACATATTTGGCCACCTGTTTCTCTTTGGAGAGGGTGCGGCCACTGAATCCCAGCACTCGGCCTGAGATGCTGTAGATGGGGAACATGACGCGACCCTTGAAGCGGTCGAAGCAGCGGCCCTCTTCCTTGAAGATGGTGAGGCCGGTTTTCTCCAGCACGGCGTCGGAATAGCCTTGCTGGCGGGCGTGTTTGGTGAAGTTGTCCCATTCGTCCAGACAGTAGCCCAGGCCGAAGGATTTGATAATCTCGTCGCTCATGCCCCGCTGGTGAAAGTAGCTCAACCCGATGGCCCGTCCCATCTCGTTGTTGTAGAGCAGGTCGGCAAAGTATTTCTGGGCAAACTCGCTCACATGGAAAAGGCCGTCGCGCTCGGTCTGTTTTTCTTTCTGCTCGTCGGTGAGCTGCTCTTCCTCTATGGTGATGTGGTATTTGTCGGCCAGCCAGTGCAGGGCTTCGGGATAGGAGTAGTGCTCGTGGTCCATGAGGAACCCCACGGCGTTGCCCGATTTGCCGCAGCCAAAGCATTTGAATATGCCTTTGGATGGTGAGACATAGAAGGATGGGGTCTTTTCGTTGTGGAAGGGACAGCACCCTATGTGGTTGGCACCCCGCTTTTTCAGCGATACAAACTCACCTACCACCTCTTCTATACGGGTGGCATCCATGATGCGGTCGATGGTTTCCTTCTTGATCATTTTCGGGCTGCAAAGATACGAAAAAAAAACCAATCACTCAACAATAATCTTCCGAGTGTCGGACCATGTGTCTGTAATCACGGTGATGTAGTATACGCCGGGTCGGCAATGGGCAAACTTTAAGGGTTGGCCGTCAGAGCGGTGCTCGGAGACTATGCTTCCGCGGACGTCGCGCAGCACTATCTGTGCCGAGCGGATGTTGTGGTCGGCAAAGGTGACGACAAATTGGCCTCTGGCAGGGTTGGGGCTCACGGTGAAGGTGGGCTGGTGATGGGCAGAGGCGATGCCGGCGGAATGTGTGGTGAAGATAATGCGGTTGGACCACTGCTCGCTGAAGTACCCGGTGCCGCAGTAGGCCCGCACAAAGGCTTCATATTCCGTTTCGGCTTCCAGACCGGTGAGGGTGTAGGGGTGGTGGGAGGCGAAGACGGAGGTGCCATAATCCAAGGCAAAACCTACCGAGCCATAGATGATTTCCCACTCCTGGGCCATGGAGTCGCTGACCCAGTCCAGGTCGATGCTGTGGCTGCCGATGCTGGAGTAGGTGAGGTCAGTGGCATCGGGGCAGGTGGGGGTGGTGAACTCAATGGTGTCGCTCCAGTATCCGCCCGTTTCCATGGTGCCGCAGGTGGCCTGTATTGCTGCCCTGTATGTGACGCCATGCAGCAGGTTGTAGAATGTGGCGGTGTCGCCCGAGGTGGTGATGGTGGAGTCGTAGATGGTGTTGAACAGGTGGATGTAGTAGGTGTGCAGCGCAGTGTCGAGTGTCCACCGGAACGAGACTTCATAGGGTGTGAGATTGGCCAGATGGAAGTTCTCCGGGGCAGGGCAGATGGTTTGTGAAGTCTGGAACATCCCGTAGGACCAGTTGCGTTCGGGATATTCCGGGCAGGCGTTGCGCACGCGGTAGATGTACGGCAAGCCGGGCACAATCCCTGTCAACGACAGGCACGAGTCGGTGGTGGTGATCACCTGGCTCCAGGTCCGACTGGAAAGTGGCCGATAACTGATTTCGTGCCGTTCGGCGACATCCTGATGCCAGTGCAGTCTTACCCAGTTGTAGTGAAGCTGTGGTGATAGCAGTTGGGGTTGTATACACTGACATTGGGGGCAGAAATCAAAGGTGGCTTGGCTGCGCAGGGGGAATATGTTGCGGCTGCCACCATAGCGGTTCAACGCATCGAGCGTCGGGTAGTCCATCGATGTGTTGCCGCGCACTTCGATGGTGGTTTGCAGTGAGGTGGAGGCCATCAGGTTGCCTATGGGTTTGGCCGTGTTGTTGTTGCTGAAGATGGCCAGGACGAGGTTGTCGGTGCCGTTGTAGTGGAAGGGGGCTTCAAATACAATCTTGTGCCAGCCCTCACCTTGCGGCAGGGGTCCGGCATGGACGATGCTGAGGGTTTCGGGGTCGACATAGTCGTTGGCGTTGGCAAACGCCGTTTTGTCGGTGTGGCCGATATAGACGAGGTAGTGGTTCACTGCCGAGTCGGGAGCGGTGAGGTTGTAGCGAAGGTTTATGGCATGGATGATGCCCGTTCCCCCAAACTGGCTGGCGGGATAGATTTGCTGCGAATAGGAGAATTGATGGTTGAGCGATACGGGCAGGATGGTGGACTCGGAGGAAAGCAGCGACGGCGCCAGGGCCGAGTCGCAACGCAGACTGTCGCACAGCAGAGTGCTGAAACTGTAAGGCTCCGACATCGAAGAGAGGACCCCGCCGGGGCAAATCTGTTGCACCTGTATTCCGTAGCGGTTATTGGGCAGAAGGCCTGTCAAGGCAATCTGGTTGGTGGACACCGTGTCGCAGTGCAGGATGTGCGAGGGATTGGTCGCGGTGTCGGCATTGCCCCAGTGCACTACATATTGCTCGGCAGAAGATCCGTACCACGTCAGTTGGGCCATGCTGTCCGTGACATGGGTGGTACGGAGGTCGAAAGGTCTTGGACACTCGTTTTGGTATATCTCCACATCGTCTATCTGGAACATCACAGGCTGTTCGTTGTGGTAGTAATAGTAACTCGTAGCATAGAAGACAAGACGTTTTATGCCCGAGAGGGTGTCCAGGTCAATGGAGTAGGTCTGCCAGCTGCTGTCCCCCACATGGTCGGCCAGCAAGTAGAGCGAGTCGTTCTCCCACGGAGTGGCCAGATAGTTGAAGGTATTGAGGGGTATCGCTTCCGGATTGGCCAGATATACCTTCATCACCCCCGTAGAGTGGTTAGTGGTGATGCCTCGGGCACGGAAGGAAATGGTGTACCTCCTACGCAAGGAGTCTGTCGAGCCAAAGTCCACATCGCGATATATCAAGGAATTTACAAACAGGTATCCTTGGCGGAAGGGATGATTGGCTGTTGTGTTGGAGTCCAGGAGCATGGTGTAGCCCATACTGCCCGAACCATCGTTCAGGGCGCCGTAGCTCCAGCCCATCTCCACAGCCCCCGAGTGATAGCTTTGGGTCAGCCAGCGGTGGGCCTCGGCCGGGTCGTCGAAATCACACGAGTAAGGCACTGGGGCAGCAAACGGCTGGGTTTGGAACGTGGCGCTCTGCAACGACCACCCCGACGAGTCGGCTGCGCTGCAAATGCTCTGCACCCGCCATTCATACTCCTTGCCCGCTTGCAGACCGGTAAGCAGATAAGGGTTGTTGTTGGTCACTATCACTGTGGCGCTGTCGTCGAGATGGCCACGGGGACCCACCTCTATCAGCCATTCCGAGGCCTCGCTCTGGTCTCTCCAGCTGAGCTGAGCCTGTGTGTTGCCCACCGCGGTGGTTGACAGCCTGTCGGGATGGATGCAATACGATGCCATATCTATCATCGCATAGTTAAGAAAAGCTGAATAATGATCGTTGTCCAACAAGCGTAAGCATATATACCGGCCGCTGTCGGTGTAATTGGCAAAACTCACCTCGTGGGTGGTGGGGAAGTACGTGAGGGGCAACGTGTCGATAGGAGTATAACCATTAGTCGATGCCCCATATATGCCTACGCCCACCTCAATTGCCGGAGTCTCCATCGGGTTACTGGGGTTGGAGCCATAAGGGTTATAATAGTAAGACTGGTATTGCTGCATCCACACCGTAAAGGTTGCTTGGAGATACTGCGCGCGGAATACTCTTCCTAAACGGGGCAGACACACTATCCCTGAATAGTTACCATTCCCTAAGACTAACGATTTTACCTCCCGCCTGTCAGGCAGCGTCACATACCCGACGCCGAGGTACGGGAAACTGGAAAAGTTGGTAATCCAGCATCCCGACCATGTCCCCTCGTCCCATGCACTCAGGTCTTCGACGTATGGCAGCTGGCTTATATCGCCGCAGTCGGTGACTATCGACATCGGAATAGTCCATACCGAAGTGTCGCGGTTGGCACAAAATGTCCTCACATAATAGTCATAGTGGCTCGAAGGGTTCAGCCCCGTCAGTGTGGCATGGTTCGTCACTACGCTCACCGTGCTGCCCGTCCCGTGGGCAAAGCCGTGCGGGCCGTATTCCACCTCATAGCCCAGCGCTCCCGCTACGGGTCGCCATGTTATCTGGGCCGAATGGGTGGTGACAACCGAGTCGACAATTTGTGTGGGCAATTGGCACGAGGGCGGGTAATCCACCCGCAGGTTGTCCAGATTCACAGAGGCATTCCCAAAGCGCTTAAAGGCTATTCGCCCGTTGGGATAGGGACATCCGCTATAGTCAACCACAAACTGCTCCCAGGCCCTATGCGTTGTCACGATAGTGTCCATCGCTACGAAGTCCGTGGGCAGTACCCCTCCCTCGGGCAGCACCCCTGCCACAAGCCCCGAACCCGTGACGCTACTGTTGACATATATCAAACCGCTCAATGTCAAACTGTCCAGCGGAACATTGAATCGAGGCATAGCCACATGAAAGGAGCTAAGATACATGTTCAAGAACCAATTGCCATGGGATGATGATGTATAGGACCCCAATGAAGTGCTGAGCCAGCAATAGTTGTTGAACCTATCGAAATCCTCCTCGAAAGGTATCGTGACATACGGTGGGCAAGGTGTGGCGTAATTCACGGTGTTTGCCTGTAATATGGCCGAACATGGCGATGTGACCGCAATCTTGTATTGCTGCCCAGCCTCAAAGCCACCCAGCCTGTAGCGTGTGCCGGTCACATTGGTGGCTATCACTTGCCAAGGTTGCGGCGGGGACATCACAGGCTGCAGTTGTATGCTCCACAACGTGTTGGTGTCCTGTCCCACCCATTCCACGGTGACGCTGTCGTCATCTATTTCGGTAAGAACCGCCAAGGGCGCTGGACATCCATAAGGATAAGATGCATTGAATATTATGGAGTCTTGCACACCACCGCTCAAGGTGTCGGCACCGTCGATAAGTAGCGGCTCAATCGTCAGCCGATAGGGGTTGTGCGCCGCGTCGAACCCGTTCATCAGGGCTAAGCGGCGGGAGGTGACAATGGTGGCTAAGGGTGAGGTTTGCCCCGAGGCGTATGCCTTCACCCTGAACAGCTCCTCCCCGTTGTCGATGCCGGGCAGATAGTCCCACTCCAAAGCCATGGCTGTGCTCCCAATCTTTGTTCTCCTGAAGTTAGTCACCAGCCCATAATCGGACAGCTCCCTGATTGCCACACTTTTGATGTGAAAAGAATGACTTGTTGACAGTTGTGACCGAACGACTATATACTCGTTGGTAGAAAAACTGCTCAGTGACACCGTCGCCCGTTTCAGTGGATTTGGCCGTAAATACTGTATGGGCCGGAATGTGCTGCTGTCTAACGGATTGGTCATCGCGCCTACTATCGTGGCCGATTGGTTTGAAGTATTTACATACTGGTATTTGAGATCCAAATATAGCCTGTGGTTGGCCAAAAGTGTGCCGTCCACCTTGGGCAGAGCCACATATTGCTTCTCCTGGGTGTGGTATTCGAACGCTAAAACTGTATCAGTGCCAATGATTTGCAAAAACATCCCACCCGGATTGTACGAAGAACTGATATACATCCGTTGCCAGCAGGGCGGAAAACTTCCTATGAAGGCGGCACAACTGTCGAACGTCTCCTCGTAGGGCAGCGAGGTGATGGTGCATGAGTCGTCCACGTCGGCACAGCCAGAGGCGGCACCCATAGCCAAGACATTACAATATACATTGTTTCCCAATGCGGACAGATATATTACTACAATGACGGATAATAGCTTGATATACTTCATATTGGTATTGTTTTAAGGGTGCATATTCCAATTACAAATATACTCTTTTTTTTTATATTGTAAACTTTTTTCCTTTTTTTTGTTGTCGTACCGCCGTTTTGTTGTCCTTCTGTCTCTGGTGTTGGGGGGTCAGTGGCCTGTGGCTTAGTTGTTTCAAGTCCGCCATGGTTGACCCTGTTGTCTGCCCTGCGCCGCAGGCCAGATGCTGCCTAAACGCCGCCATCCCAAAGGCTGGCACGGTTTGCCGACCCACAGCTGTCGGCCAGGCTCCCCCTCATTGATGCGTGATGGATGTCAGTTCCCCGTTCGTTCATCGTTCATTTATCGAAGAACGAACGGGGAACTGGGGGGCTTTTGGCTTCGAACGAGAGTTGAGGGAATGGGCTTAGGGGCTGGGGAGGAGGTTGGGAATGGTCGGTGAGGGGGTGGGGACTGGGGGCGGAGGTGGTCAGCGCAGCAGGAGGTAGAAGACGAAGAGATGGAGGGGGTAGTAGAGATAGCAGAGGTATTTGCCCACCGGGCCTTTGATGAAACCGCGCTTGCCGTTGTACATGCTTATGGGAATAAAGGCCAGGCCAGCCACCCACCGGCTGGGGAGTAGGCAGCAGCCCACTATGGCCCGCGGAATGGGGTGGGAGCGCAGCAGGTAGAACAACAGGATGATTCCGAAGCCGGCGCAGCCATAGTCGACACGCAGCACGATGGACAGAATCAGCAGGCCCAGCAGCACGACGAGTTGGAACAGGCGTCGCGACCCTAAATAGTGGAGGGCGCAGATGCCCAGGTAGCCCAAAAAGAGGGTGAAGAAGATGTTTTGCAGGGGGAAGAGGAGTGTGCCGCTGTGGGCAAGGTTCCAGGGCAACTCGGAGATGAGGGCGAAGAGGAAGAGGTTGCGCCCGTATTTGAAGCGGTTGTGGGTGTGCTCGAAGCCCTCCACAAGCATGAAGGCGAAGAGGGGAAATGCCAGCCTGCCGAGCATCCGCATGAGGGTGTAGATGCGCACGGGGCGGGAGCCGATGAAGAAAAGGGGGGTGATGAAGGCGGGGTGGTGGATGAGCAGGAAGGCAGCGGTGTGGTCGATGGTCATCAGCAGCAGGGCGATGATTTTGAGCCAGCTGTTGTCGAGTATTTTCCAATGGCGGCCGAGCCATTGGCGTTGATCAGGGCTGAGGCGCAGTTTGTCTGCCAGCCGGGGCAGGATGGGGCCGGAGGAGGAGGGCTGGGTGTGGGGCAGGGATGGTTGGGTCATGGGCTTTCGGGGTGGTGAGTGATGGGGCGGCTGTGTGTGCTGGTGCGATATGAATGTTGGCGGGTGTTGGAATGGGTTTTTGAAGGCTGGATTTTGTGAGGTGGTTGTCGTGAGCGGGGTGGCCTTGGGCTGTGGACAGGGGGTTGCGGTCGGGTTGGCATAGCTTTCACGTGTCGCCTTTTAGCCCCTTTCTGCCTATATTAGTAACAAAAGCGGCCTAAAAGTAACAGCCAAAGATGAACTATTTTTCATTTTGTCCATAACTTGTTGTGGTATAGTGTGGTGTTGGTGTGTTAATAACTTGTAAATAAAAACGGGTTTCGACTGAATTGACCGTTGGGGAGGGGTGGCATCAGTCGCAAAGGACGTAGATGTCGTTGCGGGGGTTGATGAAAAGGACCGGGAGGCGGTTGGGGTTGCGGATGATGCGGTCTTCGGCCGCACCGACGAACCATTCGATTACGTCGCGGCTGCGGGTGTCGGTGGTGACGGATATGAGGAGTGAGTGGCCCGCTTGGGCGGCGGCGGCGCAGACGATGGTTTCGGGGAAGAGGCTGCGCCCTTCGACGGGCTGGGGTGTGTAGGTGATGTTGAGGCTGGCGAAGAACTTGTCCATGAAGAGGACGTTGTTGTGCCATTTGTTGCGGAGGCCGGGGTCGGTGTATTGGAAGTGGAGCATGTGCAGCTGGCTGCGGTTGAAGCGGGCAAAGTAGGAGGCCCAGATGAGTTTTTCTTTGCTCTCTTTGTGGAAGTCGATGCCGAAGGCCACATGGGTGTAGGGGTCGGTCAGGGGTTGCTGGACGGTGAGGTAGGCGATTTTGCATTGGGCAAAATTGCGCAGCACGTGCCGTGGGCTGGTGAGCGAGCCCGGGGCGTGGGGGTTGACTCCGGCCACGACCACCACGCCGTTGAGGAGGGTGGGGAGGGCGTTGATGATTTGACGGGTGTCGCCTTTGAGGGCGGCATGGGCCGGTTTGAGGTCGGGGAGGGTGGCTTCGAGCTGCAGGAGCTGCTGCTCGGCTTGGTCGAGGGTGGGGAGTCGGTGGCGGGGGTCGGCTATGAAGAGCAGGATGAGCCCTTTGTGGAGCATGCGCGACAGGTGGGCGGCATGGGAGACGACGCTTTCCGTCATGCTGAAGTCGGCGAGGTAGGCTATGACAAATTGGTCTTTCATCGTATCAGTGTGATGTCGCCTTTGAGGTTGTTCTCCATGCCGGCCTCGCAGCGTATTTGGCAGGTGTAGGTGTAGACACCGGGCATGCACCAGTTGTCGTTGTAGCGTCCGTCCCAGCAGTCGTGCAGGCTGTGGGTTTCGAACACTTTCTCGCCCCAGCGGGTGTAGATGGCCAGATAGAAGGAGGTAATGAACTGGCCCCGGACACAGAGGCGGTCGTTGACGCCGTCGCCATTGGGCGAGAAGGCGTTGGGGATAAAGATGTTGGGCCGGCCACAGATGACTTCGGTGCAGCGGATGGGCAGCTGTCCCTGCCAGGTGCAGCCGAGGGAGTCGGTGACGGTGACATGGTAGTGGGTGAGGGTGTCGACGGGTGTGGCGAGGGGGTCGGTGGAGGTGGGGCGGTCGAGGGTGTTGGGGTGGCTCCAGCTGTAGCGTGCGCCGGGCACGGGGGTGACGTGGAGGTGTGTGCTTTCGGTCAGGAAGAGCACTGAGTCGTCGGCCCAGACGCGGAGGTGGAGGAGGGAGGTGTCGACGAGGATGACGGTGGTGTCGGCGTAGGGGCAGCCGACGGTGTCGCGGAGGTTGACGATGTAGGTGCCGGGGCAGAGGCTGTCGAGGAGTGTGTCGCCGATGAGGAATCCGGGAATGGAGTAGGAGAGGCTGATGAAGCCGGAGCAGAGGGTGTCGCAGATGAGGTCGAGGGCTGTCTTTTCAATAGTCATGACGGGAGGGTCCTGGATGGTGAAGTGGCATTCTTGGGTGCAGCCATGGCTTGTGATGAGGAGCGTGTGGGTGCGGCCATCGGCGCTGAGGCCGGTAAGGAGCGAGTCGCCCTCGACGCCGTCCCAGAAGTAGCGGGCGGAGTCGGCCATTGAGGGGTGGACGCGGGCCAGGGCTTTGCCGTCGTTGCCGCCGGGACAGGTGGGGGAAGTGAGCAGGAGGGTGTCGAAGAGGGTGTAGTAGTTGACGGTGAAGGTGTCTGTCTCGGTGCATCCGTCTTGGGCGGTGATGAGCAGGATGTAGGTGCCGGTGGCGCTGACATAGGGGTTGGCGACGGTGCTGTCGGTCACTTGGCCTTGGATCCATTGGTATTGGCATCCACGCATGGGGGGGAAGCCGATTTGGATGGTGCTGCCGTCGCAGATGGTGTAGTGTAGGTGTTGGCTTTGGGTGCCGTCAATTGCGTGGACGGTGTATTCGATAGTGTCGCTCAATTTGCACCCTTCGTTGATCATGGCTATGAGACGGACGGAGTAGGTGCCGGGGTGTTCGAAGGTGTGGGAGGGGTTGCGCTCGGAGGAGGCGGTTCCGTCGCCGAAGTCCCAGAGGAAGCTGTTGCCGCGGCCGGTGTTGGTGAATTGCACGGTGTAGGGCGCGCAGCCTACGGGGGGAGCCAGGAAGTCGGCCACGGCAAAGTCGCTGTGTATGTTGATGCGGAAAAGGGCGTTGTTGCAGTTGTGGCTGTTGTTGTGGTTGGACCATGCGCCGGGAGTGGTGGGGAACTCGTCGTTGCCGTAGCAGCTGGCGCAGACGCTTTGGTAAAGGGTGGCCATCTTGTCGAAACGGCTGGTGCCGCCGTCGACGTGGTCGTAGCCGCCGGGGGAGTCGTTGCCGTGCAGCTCGCCGAAGAAGGTGGCGAAGTCGAGTTGCGAGGCGTCGGCTTCCATGCTCATGATGTAGAAGTCTTGCCCGTCGGTGGTGGACTGGATGGCGTCGGTGGTGATTTCCATGTTGGTGGTGCCGGCCTGGTTCCACGACACGCCTGCGTAGCCTATGAAATCACGGCCCCAGCCGACGGCATAGACGCGGTTGCAGATGTCGGCGGCAAAGGCGGTGGGCGAGAGGTTGGGCCGACTGTTGGGTGTGCCGAAGACGGTGGACCACTCGCGGCCGTCGAGGTCGGGGAAGAGGCGCGCCAGCAGCATGCCGCTGCCGGGCACGTTGTAGGTGGCGTTGTATATCAAGGTGCTGCCTTGGGCTCGGGTTTGGCCAAAGATGAAGACTTCGTTGTGTTTGCCGCTGCGGACAAAATATGCTTGGTCGTAGGCCGGGGAGCCGTAGAAGGTGCTGGCCATGAGGCGGTCGCCGCTGTAGGAGAGTTTGGCGATGAAACCGTCGGCGGAGCCGCCGCCATAGTTTTGCTGGAAGGCGCCGGCGGTGGTGGGGAAGTCGGGTGAATTGGTGCCGCCGCACACCAGAAGGTTGTAGCTGGTGTCGACATCGATGGAGTAGACTGCGTCGTCGAAGCTGCCACCGAGGTAGGTGCTCCAGATCATGTTGCGCAGGTTGTAGTCAATTTTGAAGACGATGCCGTTTTGTCTGGCCGAGGGGTGGGGATGGTAGCTGTTGGGGGTGGTGGGGAAGTCGGTGGAGAAGGTGGTGCTGCCGACGTAGACGTTGTTGAGGTCGTCGGTGATGAGTTCGCCACGGGCTCCGTCGCCATAGTTGTAGTAGAGCGAGTCGTTGCCGAGCATGATGATGCTGTAGCTGTTGTTGAAGTGTTTGCAGTAGTTGAGGCCGTCGTTGGCGGAGCCGCCCACGTAGGTGGAGGCTTGGAGTTGGGTGCCGTCGCTGTTGAAACGGCTGATGAAGATGTCGCTGCCGTTGGGGAAATCTATGACTGAGGCGTTTTCGAAGAGAAGGGCGGTGCCGCCGTTGAAGGTGGCGTCGTAGGCGTTGGGGGTGGTGGGGAAGTCGTCGGACCCCGTGGTGCCGAAGATGACCAGTTCGTCGAAGGTGTTGACGTACATGCTGTGGGGCATGTCGGCCTGTGTGCCGCCGAGGTAGGTGGCGAAGAGCCGTTGGGTGCCGGTGGAGTCGAACTTGAAGATGCCCACGTCGGTGTTGCCATTGTAGGAATTGTCGTATGCCCCTAAAGAGGATGGGTAGCCGATGCCAAAGACGAGGCCTGAGGTGTAGGTGTTTTTGTGGGCGTCGTAGGTGGCGGTGGTGCCCCAGTTGTCGGCGGTGGAGCCGGTGTAGGTGGAGAAATGGAGGATGGGGTCGATGACTAAGGGGATGGAGGTGTCGTAAGGGCCGAGGCGGAATTGCACTTTGTCGCCGCGCAGTTGGTAGCGCGCCGCTATCTCGCGGCGGCCGGTGTCGGTTTCCTGGTAGGCGTAGGGGTTGAGTTCTACTATTTCGCCGACGGAGGTGCGGATGATGAGGTTGCCGCCACTAAGGTAGAGTTTGTCGGTGCCCTCGTAGCGGAGCTCTATTTGGTCGGGGTTGGTGCTTGGGGCGAGGTAGAAGTTGGTTTTGAGGGCATGCTGGGCCACTTGGATGTCCATGTCGATGCCGGGATAGAGGTTGTGGTAGTAGAGGGTGCGGTAGTGGCTGAGGCGGGTCACCCAGCGGTTGGGGTCTTTGCCGTAGTAGTAGTTGTCGTAGCCGTCGTGGGGGTCGATGTCCTGTCCGGTGACTGTGGGCGTGGGGTTGCAGCCCATGAAGTGGACACGGTAGGCGTGCATCTGCTGGCTGACGGTGTGGTGGAACTGATGGTCTTTATCGCTATGGGGCAGGGGTTGGCGCAGGGCAATGGTGAGACAGGTGCTTTCGGCAAAGAGGGCTGCGTTGTGCATCTGCGATTTGTAGAGGAAGGGTTGGCTCCATTGCCCAAGGTTGGCTATGAAGTGGGTGGGGTGGCCGGTGCCGAGGGTGTCGCGCTGGCGGGCCAGCGAGGGCTGCGGCAGCAGGCATGATAGAAGCACTAAAAGGGTGCCCATGTGGACACCCTTGATGTTTGGCTTTGGATGAACGTTATTTGACAACTTCTATCACGCCGTTGTGTTCTACATTGCCCTTGTAGCCCTTGCCGCTGAAGCGGTAGAAGTAGGAGCCTGAGGGGGTGTTGTTTTTGGAGGGATCCCAGAACTGGTCGCGCTGGCTGATGTTGGTGGCATGGAAGACGCGAGATCCCCATTTGTCGTAGATGTCGAGTGTGTTGATGGGGTAGGCCATACCCTCGACCAGATTTTCAATCACGAACACATCGTTGAATCCGTCGCCGTTGGGGGTCACCACTGAGGGGAAGATGAGGCGGTCGTTGATGATGACGATGTTGCTCTCGACGGTGTCGGCGCACTGGATGAGGCGGCCGCTGGGACCGTGGTTGTCGGTGCGTGCGATAAGGCGTACGACATAGGAGCCGGACAATTCGGTGTTGCTGCTGTTGGCAGTCCATTCGAATGTGGGGTTGGCCTCGGTGACGGTGTGGAAGGAGTAGGGCATGTCTTTGTCATACTGGATTTCCCAGAAGTATTTGTTGTTGCCGAAGTCGGGAGTGGTGGTGTTGATGAGGCTGACGGTGGGGTGTTCGGTGTTGGGGAAGACGGGGTCCCAGTGGAAGGCTGCCTGCGGGCTGGGGTGGACGGTGATGAGGTCGATGAAGATGAGGGAGTCTTTACAGCCCTTTTCACTTTCGACATAGTATTTGAGGTCGTAGGTGCCAGCGGCATAGGAGTGGCTGGGGCTGCGGAGGGTGGAGTAGGTGCCGTCGCCGAATACCCAACGGTATTTGTCGCCGTATTTGGTGGTGTTGTCGATATTGATGGTGAAGGGTTCGCAGCCCTCGAGAGGATAGATGCCGGGGTCGAAGCTGGGAACGGGCTGCTCGTTGATGTCGATGATGATGGTGTCGCGGGCAGGGCAGGAGGTTCCTTTATCGGTGTTGATGGCCTGAACCACGTAGGTGGTGGGTTTGTAGATGCCACCGATGGTCTGGATGGTGGGAGTGTCTTCGCCGGTGGGTTCCCACTGGAAGGTGGAGATGCCGGGAGTGGTGTGGGGGTCGGAGGCGTCGAGGGTGATGGTGTTGACACCGCAGAGGATGGTGTCGTTGCCGAGATGCGGGGTCGGGGTATGGACGGTGGAGATACGGGTCAGCGTGTCCCAACGGCATCCGAATTCATCGTAGATGTGGAGCAGGATGTTGAAGTCGCCACTGGTGTCGGGTGAGGAGATATAGGCGATTTTGTTGTCCAACGGTTTTTTGTTGATACGGAGACCTTTGTAGACACCGTCGCTAAAGTCGGTTGCATAGTTGGTGTCGGGATTCCATACCACTGAGTCGATACCCACTTGATAGGAGCATCCGCCACCGGCGCTTACACCGCAGATGTCGAGGGTCCAGCTGAACACCCATCCGTTGTCGATTTTCCATTTGTCGCATATCTGGATTTGCCACGTTCCGTCGAGGGGGCATCCGACCAGTTGCGAGAAGTCATCGGCCGGGGTATAGTAATTGACCATGCCCTCGTGGTCGCTGGAGTCTTTGGTGTTGACTGTGACCGAACCGCCATGTTGTCCGCCTTCATACCAGCCCGTAGGGATGGCAGGTTGGTTGTAGGTGAATGAGCTGCGGAACTGTGAGCTGCCGAGGCCTGATTCTTGGTCAATAGGCGCGACGCCAGCGGGACCTCCTGTCACAAGGGTATAGTTCTCGTTGCGTGAGAAGCAGTAGGAGAAACCAAGTCCATAAGGGTTCTGGGTTGAGTCGCAATGATCATTATTCATAGCGTCTGCGTCACCATCTCGCCCGTTTTTCAAGTAAGGCACACCTGTGAAGCAGCCGCCGCCACCGCCTGTAGAGCCTATATATCCAGATCCTGATGCAGGGGGTTCTTTCAATTTAAGGACTGCCTTTCCTGGTCCGTTGGGTATGCTTGCGTCGTATATGG
Source organism: Bacteroidales bacterium UBA2714 (assembly GCA_002354035.1). Classification (GTDB taxonomy): domain Bacteria; phylum Bacteroidota; class Bacteroidia; order Bacteroidales; family P3; genus Colimorpha. The sequence continues at coordinate 55,705 of DEKU01000042.1, read as the reverse complement.
GACACAGAATGTTAAGATCATAATCCTGCATGAAAGAATGTTCGTAGTTTACACATATTGAACAGATGTCAGCGGCAGAGGTGACTTTCTTTGACCCGAACTCGTTGAAGGTTACAGGAGCCTCGTAGCAGGGTGAGCCGCATCGGTCACCATCAGGAATGAATGTTCTCACCTGGTTGGTTTTACTCTTTCTTGTAGCCTGTTCGATTTTCTTCAGGGTTAGTGTGCCATTTTCACCGTCGTAGCCCACGCTCACTTTCAGCGAGTCGGCCGAGCAGACAGGAGTCAGGTCGTAGATGGTTTTGATGGGGTTTTGGGCTATGCGCACTTGTATCTTGGGCAGGTTGTTGGACAAGCATCCATTTATGTCTTCGATGCTGAGTGTTATATCGTAGCAGTCCACTTCCTTGAATTTGTTACAGTATGCCGATGTGGCCGCCAACTCGAACAAGGTGTCGATGGTAAAGTTCCATTTGAATATGGAAGAGGTGTCGTGGGGATCGTACCACCCGGTGCTATGGGTGTATTCACCGTGGCCGTGGAAGATGATGCCCTGTCCCTGGCAGAGCAGCGCCGCCTCGACCCATGAGATGGTGTCGATACGGATTATGCTGTCGGTTTCGAAGATAGAGTCGCGGGGGACGGTGTGGAATACAGTTTGGGCACTGTCCTCCCACACGGTGTCGTATACCACTATGGTGTCCATCACAAAGAGGGTGTCTTTTTGGTCGGGCACAGTGCGGAGCCTGTGTGACGAGAGTACGTTGCCCTCCTTGTCGGTCCGTTCGTACATGTTGTCGATAAAAGCATCGATTTTTTCGCATGCCCTGCGGCATTGGAACTCGATGTGGAAACCCCGGTAGTGGTTTGAGTCCGCTCTGGTGCGGAAGCGGATGGTGAGCATTTTTGCTGTGTTAGAGGGGCTGAGGGTGAAAGCCCTGTTGGCGGAGGTCTCGAAGCAATTGTTAATCTTGAACAGGACGGGGGAGTTGGTGTCGGGGCCGTCGTAGATGTAAAGGGTGTCGCGGCATCCGATGTCGTAGTCGTTGAGGATAGCAGTCAAGTGGGTGTTGCTGTCGGTGTTCTCACAGGTGCCGGACACAATAATGTAGACGTCACGGCCTCCGTAATAATTGTTGTCCCAGCTTCCGTCGTCGTACAGATAGGTTGTCTGGGCAGTAGCGTCAATCGTGTCGCCGTTAATCTCGGGGTTAAGATTGTAATACGTTATACCGCCACCCGGAGCCTGGGCTTGGAGGCTTATCCCGCCTGCCAAGAAAAGCATGGTTAATATTACAAGTACTTTTTTCATATTGCAAACTGTTTCAGGATTATTCTACCAAAATGTGTGTTCTTCTTGAGGGTTGTCCGAGTTGTAGCGGCTTACTTGGGTCGTTGCAGTTCCTCGGTCATAGCAGCCATCTCAATAATAGACCGAAGGGCCAAATACTTATGCTTGTTGTTCTGGATGCGGAAGTAGATGGTTTTTTTGTCGTTCTGGTTTTGGAGCTGGCTGAAGTTGTAGCCGTAGTAGCTGAGATGCTCAAGGTCGACAACGAAGTCGCTGCTAAGCTTTTCACCCGTTAAGAGGTTCACGACATTATTCAGGTTGAGGACCACTGCGTTTTCAGGCAGACTGTTGGTGAAGTAGAAGGCCGTCTTGGCAAAGGTGCAGCGCCATTCGGCTTTCTCAGGGGGATAGTCCTGGGGGTCGATGTGGTTGAGATGAAAGTAGGGTGCGAGCAGTTCGTCGCAGTCCTGAGCCTGCGCCCTGTTCCATGCCCCAAATACGACACTTAGCAATGCTAAAAAGACTATTTTTTTCATGTCAATGCGATTTTTTCTGTTTGATAATACTTACTTTTGTGTTCCGTTTCGTAACGTTTTTACTATACAGAGTCGTTGGGTGCATTTTGGATACCCCCCTGATACTGATGTTTAACTTTTTTTATGACTTCTTCTGCATCCTCTTGACTAAGGCCATCAAGTAGCCGAGCACCAGAAAGCCGCCGGGGGCAAGGATGAAGAGCAGCATGCCGTCGTTGCCACCGATGAGGCTGTGGCCAAAAATGGCACCGGCGCCGAGCAGTTCGCGTACCAGTCCGATGAGGGTGAGGGCCCACGTGAAGCCCAGGCCCATGAACAGGCCATCGAGCAGCGAATGCCAAACATTGTTCTTCGAGGCAAAGGCCTCGGCACGGCCCAGCACGATGCAGTTCACCACAATGAGGGGGATGAAGAGGCCGAGGGTCTCGTACATGTCAGGCATATAGCCTTGCATCACCATCTGCACTATGGTAACGAAGGTGGCGATCACCACGATAAAGGCAGGGATGCGCACTTTGTCGGGGATGAGTGACTTCAGCAGGGAGATGACTATGTTTGACATCACCAGCACAAAAGTAGTGGCCAAGCCCATCATCATGCCGTTGACAGCCGAGGTGGTGGTGGCCAGTGTGGGGCACATGCCCAGCACAAGCACCCATGTGGGGTTCTCTTTGATAAGTCCGTTTTTAATGATATCGGAAGCTTTCATTATTCAATTCCTCCTTTCTGGAATGTTTTGTATGCATTGTTGATAAGCTCGCAGAATGCGCGCGAGGTGATGGTGGAGCCGCTGATGGCGTCCACTTGGCCACCATCTTTCTTCACCTTGAGTTCTGTGGAGGGGTTCATGCCGATGACGTCGCCCTTGTTGCCCTTCTGGAACCATTCTCCGGCCTTGGCTCCCAAGCCGGGAGTCTCGGCTGTCTGCAGGATTTGGTAGCCCGACACATTGCCTTCGGTGTCGAATCCCACCATGGCCTCGAGATGGCCTCCAAAGCCTTTCTCGGTGCTGGCTTCGATAGCCATGCCCACCAGTTGGCCGTCGGAGCCGTAGGCCTTGGTGCAGGCTGTGCCGTCGACGATGGCCTCTTCCAGTCGGTCGAAGGCGGGGAGCACGGCCTTGACGGCTGCTTCCTTCTTGGCTTTCTGGGCTAAGCTGATGGGTTCTTCTGTCACTTGGTTGACAAAGGCGAGTGCCGCCGCTGCCACCACTGCGATGATTGTCAGAGACAGCAGCATATTGATAAGTGTGGATTGAGCTTTCTTTGCCATAATTGTTGTGTGGTTTTAAAGTTGTTACGATGATATGTTAGCAAGCAAAGCGTGTGGGTTTGCACCAGCGGTTAATGAGCGGCGTGACGGCATTCATCAGCAGGATGGCGAACGACACTCCTTCCGGATAAGCGCCCCAGTTGCGGATGATGATGGTGAGGAGGCCGCAGCCCACACCGAATATCAGCTGACCACTCTTGGCCATAGGCGAAGTGACCATATCGGTGGCCATGAAGCAGGCACCCAGCATGATGCCGCCCGTGAGGATGGTGGTGATGGGGTCGGTATAGGCCGACGGGTCAGCCAGCCACAGGATTCCACTGAAGATAAAGGCCGTGCCGATAAAGGCCACGGGGATGTGCCAGGAGATGACTTTGCGCCACAACAGATAGATGGCGCCAATCAGTATGGCTATGGCGCTCACTTCGCCCAGCGAACCGCCCATGTGGCCGAGGAACATCTCTGTGAGGGTGGGAAGGTCGATATTGCCGCCTTCTTTCAGGATGCCCAGCGGGGTGGGACCGCTGACGGTGTCGGTGGTCATGGGAAACCATTTGCCAACGCTGGGCCAGGTGGTCATCTGCACGGGGAAAGAGATTAGCAGGAACACACGGCCCACCAATGCGGGGTTGAAGGGATTCTTGCCCAGCCCGCCAAAGGTCATCTTGCCAACGCCTATGGCCACCAGCGCGCCGATGGCCACCAGCCATATCATGTCGGCCGTGGCGGGCACGTTGAACGCCAGCAGCAAACCGGTCACGATGGCAGAACCATCACTCACGGTGGTGGGAACTTTCATGATAAACTTCTCTATCAACCATTGGAACAGGCAGCAGCAAGCCACCGACACAATGCTGATGAGCAAGGCGTTCAATCCGAAAAAGGCAATGCCCGTGAGCAGCATGGGTATCAAGGCCAGATTGACGCGCCACATGATTTTCTTGGTCGATTCGTCGCTGTGGACGTGCGGTGAACCGGATATTTTTAGTAGATTCATATCTTTAATAGTATTGTTTCTATAATAATATTGTCGTACTTGATGTTAAATGACCCTTTGCTATTTCTTGGCAGCCATCATGGCGCGCACCTTGTTCTTGCCAAGGCGAATCTCGTCGGTGAGAGGCTTGTTGGCGGGGCAGCTGAAGAAACAGCAGCCGCACTCAATGCAGTCCAGAATATTGTGGGCCTGAGCTTCCTCGATGCGGTTGTTTTTCACCAGGGCGGAGAAAAGGTAGGGCTCCAGACCCATGGGGCATGCGTTGATGCACTTGCCGCAGCGTATGCAGTTGCTTTCGGGACGGCGGCGCGACTCGGACTCGTCCATCACCAGCACACTGCTGGCGCCCTTGGTGGTGGGGGCGTCGAGGTTGCTTATGGCCTTGCCCATCATGGTGCCGCCGCTGATCACCTTGCCTGTGTTTTCGGGCAGCTCGCCCAGGGCGTGACGGATAATGTCGTTGTAGGTGATGCCGATGCGGCACTGGTAGTTGTGCTGCGAAGGCAGCTTCTTGCCGGTGACGGTCAGGATGTTCTCGATGAGGGGTTTGTTCTTCTGGATGGCCTCATAGACGGCGAAGGTGGTGCCGATGTTGCTCACCACGCAGCCCACGTCGATAGGCAGTTTGCCGCTGGGCACCTTGCGGCCAGTGATGGAGTTGATGAGCTGTTTCTCAGCCCCCTGGGGATATTTCACCACCAAGGGCTCCACCACGATGCCCTCAAATTTCTTGGCCGTCTCGGTCATCACACGGATTGGCTCGGGCTTGTTGCTCTCGATGCCGATGTATGCTGTGGGGACTCCCAAGGCTTTGCGCAGCAGGCTGACGCCGATGCAAATCTCTTCGGGATGCTCCATCATCACGCGGTGGTCGGAGGTGAGGTAAGGCTCGCACTCGGCAGCATTGATGATAAGGTATTCGGCTTTCTTGCCTTCGGGCACACTATATTTGATATGGGCCGGGAAGGTGGCTCCACCCAGTCCCACGATGCCCATCTCTTTCAGTTTGGCGACAATCTCCTTGGGCTCAAGGCTGCATTCGCGTTTGATGTCGGGCGTGCGGTCGATGGTTTCCATCCACTCATCGCCCTCCACATCGATGTATATGGCCGTTTTGGGCAGTCCCACAATGTCTTTGCAGACATCAATCTTGTTCACCGTCCCGCTCACGGGCGAGTGAATATTGGCACACATAAAAGCCTGTGCCTCGGCAATCAGTTGTCCCACTTTCACCTTGTCGCCCTTGGCCACGATGGGGGTGGCGGGGGCTCCGAGGTGTTGGTTCATCAGCACAGCCACCTGTTTGGGCAGGGGCATCTGCTCGATGGCGGCGTTGGAGGATATCTTGTTTTCTTCCGGGTGGACACCACCCATTTTGAATGTCTTCATCTTTAAGGATTCTATTGGTTTATTATTCCAAAGGTTCGGTGGGTAAGATTACACGGCCTGTGCGGGTGCGGTTTGGGGAGCCGGGGCCTTGACCGGAGCCGGGGCACCATCGGCGGGAGCCTCTTTCTTGGGGGGCAGCGGGGGGAAGTTGACGGCGTGGATGGCCCCAGTGGGACATTCGGCCACGCACTTACGGCACAGACGGCACAGGTTGAAGTCGATGTAAGCCACGTTGTTCTCGACCTTGATGGCGCCGAACGGGCAGGTCTTTTCGCACTTGCCGCAGCCTATGCAGGCGGCCGAGCACGACTTGCGGGCCGCAGCACCTTTCTCTTTGTTGCGGCAGGCAACATATACACGGCGGTTTTTCACGCCTTTTTTGCGCAGCTCGATGATGCCGCGGGGGCAGGCCTTGACACATGCGCCGCAGGCGGTGCACTTGTCGTCGTCCACCACGGGAAGCCCCGTTTCGGGGTCCATGCTCAGGGCTCCGAACTGACAGGCCTTGGCGCAGTTGCCCAGACCCAGGCATCCGAAAACGCAGCCGCTCTCACCCGCATACACACTATTGGCGAAGGAGCAGTCTGCCAAGCCGTCATAATTGTTCTTGGACACTGCGTTTGCGCAGCTACCGTTGCAGCGCACCACTGCCACCATGGGGTCGGACACTTCGGGGGTGCAACCCAACAGGGCCGCCACTTTCTTGGCCACCTCTTCCCCGCCGGCGGGGCAGCTCAGGCCTTCCATGTTGCCCTGTTTCACGAATGCCTCGGCCATGGCTCTGCATCCAGCCTTGCCACAGCCGCCGCAGTTTGCACCGGGAAGCACTTCGGCTATCTCGTCAATCAGCGGATCTTCTAAAACTTTGAACTTCTGGGCGACAAAATACAGTACTATGGCGAATATTATGCCTATAAGGCCCAGCACCAGCACTGCAGTCAAAATCATGTTAGTCATTGTTTTATCAGTGTTTTATTAGTTTTTATTCTTCGCAATATTTAAAATGCAAATTTACGTTTTTTTTTTGTTTCCGCAATCTTTAATTATAGTTTTTTTATAAAAAGATTTCAACCACTTCTGTTAGTACCCTCTTTCTGCTGCAATGTCAGGCTTTTGCTGCTGCGGCCAGCGGCAGCATTGGGTCCGCTCATCGGGGTGGCCGGCTCCGACCGCCAGCCCTGGTTGTAGACTCGTTATCCACCGGTTCTACAGAGCGTGGCTTTTGTTTTGTTTATGGTTGTTTTATCGCCACTAAACTTAATGTAGTAGAAGTATAAGTGAACGCTAAGAGAAGTCGAGGGGGGATGCCGGATTGCGGCATGGGGAGGGGAGGTGCCCCAGGATGGCGGGAGGTTTTTCCTCGCTGTGGCAAAATCGGAGCGGCGGCGCTACTGGAGCCTGCTTGCAGGGGTGGGAGAGACGAAAAATGTGGCTGTTCCGATGGCCGAAAAACGGCATTGCATAGCCTCGACGGTAGTGGTTGAGTGAATGTGGGGTTGGGTGGAAATGGATGATTTAGGATAGTGCTTAATATGTTGAATTGTAGATTAATATAGTTGTTTATTGGAACGGGTCAGGCGGCTGCGGACGGATTTTTTTTCGGGATGGAGAAAAAAAAAGTTTGAGAATGAAAAAAAAAGTGTAATTTTGTAGCGGGAATATAAGCAATTTGTGTAACCAAAAAAATCGAATATATATTATGAGCAAAGTACTTGTTGGATTTGACTTTTCTACGGGTTCGGCCAATGCTGTGGATTTGGCTATAGATATTGCCAATCGGTTTCAGCAGGATTTAAGGTTGGTGTATGTCAAGGAGAAAGGCCAGGACGAGGGCCCGATACGCGAAGAAATTGAACGCCGCAACGCAGGCGTGGCCCATCTGCTGAAGGGCATTAAGATGGAGTATGTGATACGGGAAGGCAAGGTGTCGCGCGAGTTGTGCGAACAGGCCAAGGAGGACAATGCTTTCCTCATTGTGGTGGGTACGCATGGCATGTCGGGGTTTGAGAAGAACTGGATTGGGCGCAACACTTACCGCACCATCGCCGAGTCTTCGGCCCCGGTGCTCACTATCCGTGAGAACTTTAATTTCCACAAATCGCTGGACCGCATCGTGGTGCCTATCGACAGTTCGGCCGACACCCGCCAGAAAGTGCCTGCCGCAGCCAATTTCGCCAAAGTGTTTGGGTCGGAGCTGCACATCCTTGGGCTTTACACTTCGGACAACAAGACCATCAAGGGTATTGTGGACAGCTATGTGAACCAGGTGGACAACTATCTGACCAAGGCTGATGTGAAGCATGTATGCAAGAGTGTCAGTGTGCCGAAAAACCTCACGGTCACCACTTTGGACTATGCCGATGAGATTAATGCCGACATGATTGTCATCATGACCGAGCAGGAGTCTACCCTCACCAGTTTTCTGCTGGGCAACTATGCACAGCAGATGCTCACCATGTCCGACCGCCCGGTGCTGTCCATCCGTCCGGAGGAGGTCAACTCTTTTGCCCGCTAAAGGGGTGGTGAGCCTTGGGCAAGGTTTAGCACATGCCGGATGACCCGTCGTCCGGCAATTTTTAAATATAGACTATTCGAATGTTATGAAGAAGATACTCCTTTTTACCGCAATGTTTATGATGATGATTGCCGCGGCACAGGCGCAGGGCTCACGGCTATACGGCAGCAACCGCAGCAGGGGCCATGTGGAGATAAAAGGCGACGTGGCGGTGGCGCAGCTTGTGCAGAAACACATTGAGTTGAACGAGCGGGTGCGCACCATCCCGGGCTACCGTATCCAGGTGGCTTCGCTTTCCGGCACGGCCTCTAAGAACAGGGCTTTCGACATGAAGGAACGCCTGCGGGAGGCTTTCCCCGGCGTAGAGGCCTATGTGGTGTTCGACGAGCCCAACTTTAAGGTTAAGGTGGGCGATTTTCGCACCCGGTTGGATGCATACGTTTTCCTGCAACGCATCCGCAACGAGTTTCCAGGCACTATCATCCGTGACAACATCTACCCCACACAAATCAACTGGGACGAGATGATACCCGAATCGGAGGACGATATTTAGCTGTCTACAGCACTTTGTAGGCAGGTCCTACCCCAATATTGCAAAAGCCGCACTCTTGCCGGTCTGCATCACAAATGATGGTGGATGCGGCAAGGGTGGAGTGTACCCCATGGCAAGTGGCCGAATAATCCCGTTGGTAAAGTGTATGAACATGATGTGGATAAACTGACAAATGCCTCAGATTATCCCACTATCCAATTCTGTCGAACGGGATGTGGGGCAGTACTCTGCCCGTCGGGCACATGGTTGCCGTACCGATATCTGTCTGACGAAGGCAACCAGTCCGCACATACGTGGGGAAGTTATATCCACAAGATAGATATGACAGCTTTTGGCTCCGGGCTGTACGAGGAAAGGTATTACCCAAGCTGTGAGGACATGCTGGGGGTATCGGTGGTGGTGCTGAGGACGGCGGAGGGGAGTATGACCCAGCGACAGGTAGAGGAATAGCCCAAACCGATAAAGAAAAAGGTCTTGACCATTGGTCAAGACCTCTTTCTTTGTAGCGGGAATCAGACTTGAACTGATGACCTCCGGGTTATGAATCCAGCGCTCTAACCAGCTGAGCTATCCCGCCATCAAATGCCTTGTTTTTCTGTCAAAGCGGTTGCAAAAGTACTAACTTTTTGCGACATGACAAAATTTTTTTCGAAAAAAAATATGTACATACTATAAATGAATTTTTTACGTTTACACGTTTAAAGAAAAAAATACTACAAATGACTACTGAAGACAAGAAATTATACAGCAATTTTGAATATGATTCGGCCCTGAGTGTCCAACAAGGCGTAAAACAGCCTGAGCAAGTGAATAATAGCTACCTTGAGCGGATGCGTAGCCGAAAGAGACAGGAGTATACTGTGGAGGAGATGGTGGCAGGCATCCGCGGTGGAGACAGGGCCATGCTTAGCCGAGCCATAACGCTGGTAGAGAGCTCACTTCACGACCATCAGCAGAAGGCCCAGCAGGTGATAGAACGATGCTTGCCCTATTCAGGCAAGTCGGTCCGTCTGGGCATCACGGGGGTGCCGGGAGCCGGGAAAAGCACTACGATTGAGGCGCTGGGAAAGTACCTGACGGGACACAATCACAAGGTGGCAGTGCTGGCCATCGACCCCAGCAGTGAGCGCAGCAGGGGCAGTATACTTGGCGACAAGACCCGAATGGAAGAGCTGTCGGTCGACCCGAATGCTTTTATTCGGCCTTCCCCCTCGGCGGGGTCGTTGGGAGGGGTAGCCCGGAAAACCCGCGAGATAATCGTTCTCTGCGAGGCCGCAGGTTTCGACGTGGTGATTGTGGAGACGGTGGGCGTGGGCCAGTCGGAGGTGGCAGCCCATTCCATGGTCGACTTCTTCCTCCTGTTGCAGTTGGCCAACACGGGCGACGAGCTGCAAGGTATAAAGCGAGGCATTATGGAGATGGCCGATATGATAGCCATCAACAAATGTGATATCGACCCGATGAAGGCCGAGCTGGCCGCCACCCAGTTCCGCAATGCGTTGCACCTCTTCCCGATGCCCGAGTCGGGTTGGACGGTCAAGGTGCAGCTCTGCTCCGCCTATACCCACCAGGGGGTGCAGGACTTGTGGCAGAACGTGATGGAGTATGTGGCTTTCACCAAGGCCAACGGCTACTTCTATCACAAGCGTCAGCAGCAAAATCTCCGCATCCTCAACGAGACCATTGAAAACGGTTTGCGCGACCGCTTCTACAACGCCCCCGGGATGGAGGAGCGCATCGCACAAGTGAGCCAGGACATTCTGGACAACAAGATCAGTGCTTATTCAGCAGCCGATATGCTGTTGGAAAGTGCCAAATAGTTTATGGTTTATATCCACATCCCTTTCTGCCACCGGAAATGCACCTATTGTGCTTTCTATTCGGTGGTTACATCGCAGGAAAAGCAAACCTATGTCGACGCCGTGTGCAGCGAGCTCACCATGCGACGACACGAAATGCCCCATCCGGTGCGCACCGTCTATTTCGGCGGCGGCACACCGTCGCTGCTCACCGTCGGCCAGCTGGGCCAGATAGTGGATGTGCTGTGCGGCGAATACGATTTGTCCGGACTGGAGGAGACGACCCTCGAAGCAAATCCCGAAGACCTCACACGGTCCTTCCTGGATGATTTGAAGAGCCTGGGATTCTTCAACAGATTGAGCATCGGGGTGCAGTCGTTCGACGATAAGGATTTGCGGTTGCTGAACCGCAGGCATGATGCCGGTCAGGCCGTCCGAGCGGTGGAACAGGCTGCCGATTCGGGATTCGGAAACCTAAGCATCGACCTGATATACGGGCTGCCGGGGCGCGACGAGCGGGATTGGCAGGCCAACCTGGCCATAGCATCGAAACTACCTGTGCAGCACCTTTCAGCTTATGCCTTAACATTGGAGCATGGAACCATACTTGAGCGGCAAGTGGAGCAAGGCAAGGTTTCGCCAGCCTCGGATGAAGACTCGGTGCGGCAATACGAAGCCCTGTTGGAATGGGCTTCAGCCAATGGCTTCGAACAGTATGAGATTTCAAACTTCTGCCGTCCGGGGTACAAGGCCATTCACAACAGCCGTTATTGGAACCGCACTCCCTATCTGGGAGTCGGTGCGGCCGCGCACTCTTTTGACGGAACATGCCGCAGATGGAACGTGTCCGACGTGAAGCAGTATGTCAGCAGCGTCGCCTCGGGCCATGTGGCCCACGAAAGCGAGGAACTCGGGTTGAAGGATTCCTTCAACGAGTACGTCATGACTGCATTGCGGACGGTGGAGGGGATAGACAAGGCTCTTGTGGCGCCGCCGTTTGCCCAACGCCTCAGAAAGGGGATAGGCCGCTTTGTGTCGGAAGGATTGATAGAAGAAACGACCACCCATTTCCGCCCCACACACCAGGGATTGCTCCATGCCGACGGCATCGCGGCCGAACTGTTCTTGTGACCGTTGCCCCCTATCGGTCGTCCGGAATCGTTTCATTGCGAAAGCGACCTGCCTTTTGCGCTCCCAGCGGTACTCCTCGCTTCGCCGAAACGGCAAGGACGGATATTCCACCCTGTTTCTACAAGGGTTCCTTTTTATTTATCCCGTATTTTGTTTGTGGATCAGAAACAAAATATAAATAATACAGAAACAAAATAGAAATAATATAGAGAGGAAACAGATGAAAAAAAGGCAGTCTGTATGGCTCCGCAGTCAGTTTGCGGAGACTCGGTTGTCCGTCTTTGGCCACGAGGCAACCGGCTGATGCCGTTCCGGTGGCAGCTTGTGGTTCAGGCTTGTGGCAAGCCGGCTATATCGCCGCCACAGTTGTCACACCGCGCTCCGGTTACGCTGCTCAGGCAATTGTTCTGTTGGTTGAGACGCAGATAGCCCAAAAGGGCGAAAACGATGGCTTCCTTGTAGTCGATGATGTCGTCGTCGGGGATGGTGATCTTGCAGCCCGGGAGGAGCGATTGAAGGCGTGCCATGAGGAATTTGTTCTTGGTGCCGCCTCCGGTGACGAGGAGGGTGGATATGCTGTGTCCTTTGATGGCCCACGATATTTGGCGGGCTATATGCTCGACCGTGGTGCGCAGTTGGTCTTTTGCGTGGGCGGGGTCGGCCGAAAGCAGGGGTAGGAATTGTGACAGGAACCACTCTTTGCCCAGCGATTTGGGCAGGGGCTTGCGGTAGTAGTCGAGTGCGTCCATGCGGGCCAAGAGGTCGTCGTTGCACTTCCCGCCCCGGGCCATCTGCCCATTGTTGTCGAAGGGTTTGCCTGCAAGCCGCGCAAGGTGGTTGAGGGCCATGTTGCAGGGGCAGATGTCGAGGGCTATACGTGTGCCGTCGGGGTCGTTGTAGGAGACGTTGGAGATTCCACCCAGGTTGAGACAGGCGTCGTATTGGCCAAACAGAAGCCTGTCGCCGATGGGCACGAGGGGGGCGCCCTGTCCGCCCAGTGCCACGTCGAGCGAGCGGAAATTGAAAATGACGGGGAGTCCGGTTTCGGCGGCAATGGCGTCGCCGTCGCCTATCTGGGCTGTGAACCGGATGGAGGGCTGGTGGAATATGGTATGTCCGTGCGAGGCAATGGCGTCGCACGGGCCGGGATGTTCCCGGCGGAAACGGTTCACCATCTGGCCGAGATAATGGCCAAGCTTTACGTTGATTAAAGCATACTCGAAGGCCGAGGCCCGTTCGAGTGTGGACAAAATGTGGGTCCAGTCGTCGCTGTAGCTGTATGTCTCGGCGGCAAGGAGCTGGAATCCGTGGTCGTCGATTTCGCAGTAGGCGACGTCCAGTCCGTCGAGCGAGGTGCCTGACATTAGTCCGATTATTCTCATGATTGTCTCTATATTAAGGGTGGGATATGCGGGTTATTTGAGTTGAGCCAACTCTTTCTTCAGGTCAACGACAAAGTCTTTGTTGAAGATTTCGATGCCGGGTTTGAAAAGATGGTTGCTGTTGCAGAAATGGATGGTGTCGACGAGGGGGAGTAGCTTGTAGCGATAGGGACCCAGGGTTCGCATCTTGGCCTCGAACCATTCGTGGTTTTTGAAGGCCGACCGTAGCTGGTAGGCGTCCTGCACTTCCACAAGCATGTAGGGAATGTCCCGCTCCTTGAGCAGGGCGAGGCAGCGTTGCAGAGCCTGCCATTGCTCTGGGCGGATGGTGAGGTGGTGGGACGAGTAGCGTTTGCGGACAAACTCTTTGGTGTTAATCTCCACATAGCCGCCGGGTATATATTCGGCATCGTCCATGATGCTGTCTTCGGTAAAGTGCTGGAGACGGTGGCGGACTTTCTGGTTATAGAGGCTATAGAGCCAGGTGTTGATGACTTTCATGTTGCCCGTCTGCCATGCCATCTTGGTGGCCTCCCAGGTGATGGGAGTGTTGATGAGAAGGTCAACGGCGCATTCCACTCCGTCGTTTTTCATGATGTCGGGGTGGACTTCGAACACTACGTATTTGGGATTGAGGCTGTCGAGATAAGCCTTCAGCAAGACGTAGGTCTGCACTGGTGTCTGGTTGGACGAACCCAGATTGAAACAGCTTATGCCTTCGGAACGATAGAAGCGGGTGTCGAATGTGCGGTAGCTGTGAGAGGAGCCGAGGAAGAGGACATCGACATTGTGGTAGTTGTGGATGTCTTTGACACGGCTGTTCAGAAAACCGCGATTGCCCATCTCGGTGCGAGCGGTGCGCACCCAGCCCCAGTCGCCCAACACGAACAACAGAAGCGTATAGGTCACAGCTGCCACCAAGGCAAAAAGAATCGTATTGCGTATCAGTCGTCTCATGGCTCAGAATTGAAAGTAGATAAAAGGCATCTCGTTAGTAACCATATATCCCCCTATCATAAATAACAGAAGGATGTAGAATCCCCAACGGAGCGTGCGGCTGCGGGGTTGCCGATGGAACTCGTGCTCACAATCGCGGTTTGCCCACTCCACAACAGTCATCACTACGACCGATACCAGCACAACCCATGCGTCCATGGTAGACGTCAGTACGGGGGTTCCTTCAAAAAGAGTGGAGAACATGTGGGAATAATACGCAATGGCCTGCTCTATGCTGTCGGCACGGAATAGCACCCATCCCATCACTGCCAGCAGGAATGTCAGCAACATCTGTCCCGTCTCCCGCAAGGTTGGCAGCCATCGGCCGGCGGCCACCACGTCCCGGTATTTCCGGTTCTTGCCGCTTACGATGAGGGGCAGGAAAAGCAGTGCGTGGAACGCGCCCCAGGCCACAAAGGTCCAGTTGGCCCCATGCCAGAGACCACTGACCAAGAATATCACCATGGTGTTTAACGCCACACGTGGCTTCGACACACGGCTGCCACCCATTGGGATATAGATATAGTCGCGAAACCAGGTGGTGAGCGATATGTGCCACCTCCGCCAGAACTCGGCTATGTCACGGCTGAAATAAGGCACGTTGAAATTGCGGCGCAGCCGTATGCCAAATAGCTTGGCGCACCCGATGGCGATATCGCTGTAGCCGGAGAAATCGCCGTAAATCTGTATGGTGAAAAGCACGGCCGCCAGGAGCAACGACGAGCCGTTAAACCAGTCGGGATGCTCGAAGATGTTGTCGACATACAGCGCGCAGCTGTCTGCCACCACCATCTTTTTGAAAAAGCCCCAGAGCATCTGCCTCATACCGTCCACGGCCAAAGGGTAGGAGAACGTCCGCTGCCGTTCAAACTGGGGCAGGAGGCTTGTGGCGCGCTCGATGGGACCGGCCACCAACTGGGGGAAAAAACTCACGTAGGCAAAAAAGGCCACCACATCGCGCGTGGGTCGGATGGAACCCCGATACACGTCGATGCTGTAGCTCAAGGCTTGGAACGTATAGAATGAGATTCCGACCGGAAGCACAAGGTGCAGGAGAATGTGCTCGGCATTGCCCCCTAAAAAGGCATCGGCAAACGACTGGGCAAAAAAGTCGTAGTATTTAAACACACCCAGAATGGTCAGGTTGAGGAGGATATTGGCCCAGAGGTAGAGCTTGGGCTTCGAGCCGTCGCTCGGCTGCGTAGTGCTGCTATGGTAAATGGCAAGTCCCGACGCATAGCTGCACAGCGTGGTGAACGCTATCAGCAACAGAAAACGCCAATCCCACCAGCCATAAAACAGGTAGGAAGCAGCCACCACAAAGGCATTCTGCCACCACAGCCGCTTGTGCAACAGCCAATAGACGGCAAACACCAGCGGCAGGAAAACCATGAATTCTATCGAATTGAACAGCATAAAACGGCTGCAAAATTACAAAAAAAACTCCATTCCTCGTGTTTTTTATATCACACCATCCTCGCAAATGTCCCGCCATGCCCGCCTGCACTCCGTTGCCACAGACTCGGTTCACCCCACTGTTATAGCCACTTTGCAACCATTATATCAACTGCTTTGTCCAACAAAAAAGCCCTTTTAGGTTTTTTCTTTTTGCCGATTGAAAAAAAAATGCTATCTTTGCAAATTCAATTATCACTGTGATAGCACATTTGTCTTACTCTTAAAATAAGTAAAAATCAACATAGTACTATGAAGAAGATTATCAACACCCCCAAGGCTCCTGCCGCTATAGGGCCTTACAGCCAGGCAGTATTGGCCGGCAACACTTTGTATATTTCTGGCCAAGTGCCCATCAACCCTGAGACGGGAAAACTGGCCGAAGGCATCACCGAACAAACCGAGCAGGTGATGAAAAACATCAAGGCTATCCTCGACGAGGCTGGTTTCACCTTCCAGGATGTGGTGAAGTCCACCTGCCTTTTGGCCAGTATGGACTATTTCAAACCCATGAACGAGGTCTATGCCAAGTATTATCCCACCGACTGCCCCGCCCGTGCAGCCTTCGCCGTGCAAGCCTTACCCCTTGGCGCCCTTGTCGAGATAGAGACCATTGCTGTCAAACAGTGACCTCCCGTCCCGCCCATCACGACACAAATCACCCGTATTGAATAAATAAACAACGATTATATGGATTTTAGTTTTTCTAAACAAGAACAACTTTTCCTGCAAATGATACGTGAATTTGCAGAGAAAGAAGTCAAGCCCCTGGCTGCTGAAGTCGACGAAGAGGAACGTTTCCCCATGGAGACAGTTCAGAAAATGGCCAAAATCGGCCTCATGGGCATCCCTGTTCCCACCCAATATGGCGGTGCTGGCGGCACCAACATCATGTATGGCATGGCCGTCGAGGAGCTCTCTCGCGTTTGCGCCACCACTGGTGTCATCCTCTCTGCCCACACCAGCCTCTGCTGTGCCCCCATCCTCGAAGCCGGCACCGAGGAGCAGAAAATGAAATATCTGCCCAAGCTTGCCAGTGGCGAATGGATTGGCGCCTTCGGTCTCACCGAGCCCAATGCCGGCACCGATGCCGCCGGCCAGCAGACCACCGCAGTGCTCGAAGGCGACGAGTGGGTGCTCAACGGCAGCAAAATCTTCATCACCAACGGTAGCTATGCCAACGTGTTCATCATCATTGCCATGACCGACAAGAGCCTCGGCACCAAAGGTATCAGTGCTTTCATCGTCGAAAAGACCGACCCCGGTTTCAGCATCGGCAAGAAAGAAAAGAAAATGGGTATCCGTGGCAGTGCCACCACCGAACTGATTTTTGAAGATTGCCGCATCCCCAAAGACCGTCAGCTGGGCCAGTTGGGCAAAGGCTTCGGTCTGGCCATGAAGACCCTCGACGGCGGACGCATCGGCATCGCCTGTCAGGCCCTCGGCATTGCTCAAGGAGCCATGGACGAAACCATCCGCTATACCAAAGAACGCAAACAGTTCGGCCGCAGCATCAGCCAGTTCCAGAACACCCAGTTCCAGATGGCCGACCTCGAAACCAAAGTGCAGGCAGCCCGTCTCCTCTGCCGTTCGGCCCACTATAAGAAAGACCTCGGCCTGCCCTACTCTGCCGACGCGGCCATGGCCAAGCTCTTTGCTGCCGAAACAGCCATGGAAGTCACCACCAAAGCCGTCCAGTTCCACGGCGGCTACGGCTACACCCGCGAGTACCCCGTCGAGCGCATGATGCGCGATGCCAAAATCACCGAAATCTACGAAGGCACCAGCGAGGTACAGCGCATGGTCATCGCCGGCAAACTCTTCAAATAAACCGGTCTTCAACAAACAATAAGATAATCACAACATGAATATAGTAGTTTGCATAAAACAGGTGCCGGACACCACCGAGGTGAAAATCAACCCCCAAACCGGTACCCTCATCCGCGAAGGCGTACCCAGCATCATGAACCCCGACGACAAGGGTGGACTGGAATTTGCCCTCCAACTGAAAGATAAGTACGGTGCCCACGTCACCGTCATCACCATGGGTCTCCCCCAAGCCGAGGCCATCCTCCGCGAAGCCTTGGCCATGGGCGTCGACCGCGCCATCCTGCTCACCGACCGCAAACTGGGCGGCGCCGATACCCTCGCCACCAGCAGCGCCCTCGCCGGTGCCCTGCGCACCATGGACTTCGACCTCGTCATCACCGGTCGTCAAGCCATCGACGGCGACACCGCACAAGTGGGTCCCCAGATTGCCGAGCACCTCGACCTCCCGCAGGTCAGCTACATGGAAGACCTCCAGTACGACGAGGCCTCCAAAACATTCACCGTCCGCAAACAGATGGAAGACGGCTATCAAATCCTCCAGATGCAGGCCCCCTGCGTCGTCACCGCTCTGGCCAGCGCCGTCCAGCCCCGCTACATGACCGTCAACGGCATTGTCGAAGCCTACAACAAAGAAGTCGAAGTCTGGGGCGCCGACCGCATCAACGTCCCCGAGGACCGCATCGGCAAAGCCGGCTCGCCCACCTCTGTCTTCAAGTCGTTCCCCAAACAGCTCAAACCCGCCGGCCAGACCTTCGAAGTCTCCCCCGAAGAAGCTGTGGAACTCATCATCAACAAACTTAAAGAAAAACACATTATCTAATAGCCATGAATTTACAAGATTATAAAGACGTATACGTATTTGCCGAGCAGCGCGACGGCGTCATCCAAAATGTTGCTCTTGAGCTGTTAGGTAAAGCTCGCGAACTGGCCGATGCCAACAACGAGAAAGTAGTAGCCATTCTCCTTGGCAAAAACATCAAGGCCCAGGCCCAGACTCTCATTGCCGCTGGCGCCGACAAAGTGCTCGTGGTCGACCACGACCTCCTGGCCACCTACCTCACCGAGCCCTACACCCAGGCCATCACCCAGATCATCAAGGAACAGAAACCCAGCATTCTGCTGATCGGTGCCACCACCATCGGCCGCGACCTGGGTCCCCGTGTCTCCGCACGCAACCTGACCGGCCTCACCGCCGACGCCACCAAGCTCGAAATCAGCGACGACGAAGCTCACGAATTCCGCATGACCCGTCCCGCCTTCGGCGGCAACCTCATGGCCACCATTCTCTGCAAAGAACATCGCCCCCAGATGTCGACCGTCCGTCCCGGCGTGATGCAAAAACTCACCCCCGACCCCACCCGCAAGGGCGAAATCATCGACTACACCGTCCAATTCGATGAGAAGAAAATCAGCCGTGTCAAAATTGTCAAAACCGTCAAGGAAGAAAAAGTCGTCACCGACATCAGCCAGGCCAAAGTGCTTGTCAGCGGAGGCCGTGGCGTAGGCACCAAAGATGGTTTCTCCAAACTCGAAGCCCTGGCCAAAGAGCTGAAAGGCGAAGTGTCCAGCAGCCGTGCCATGGTCGACGCAGGCGTCATGGACCAAAGTCGGCAGGTGGGCCAAACCGGCAAAACCGTCCGCCCCAACCTCTACCTTGCCTGTGGCATCAGCGGTGCCATCCAGCACCTCGCCGGCATGGAGGAGAGCGACCTCATCATTGCCATCAACAAAGACAAGTTTGCCCCCATCTTCAGCGTGGCCGACCTCGGCATCGTGGGCGACCTGCACAAAATCGTGCCCATGCTCACTGAACGCCTCAAAGCCATGCAGAATTAATCAGAATATACCTTCTGTATATAAAAGCCTTAGCCTCATTCGGCTAAGGCTTTTTTCTTGCCCTCGCCGAGTCCTTCGATTGTTAAAATGCGGAAAATTTCATAAAGAAAACTCATATATTAAAAAATAGTTGTATATTTGCAATTGATTAGAAGAAACATTGTTTCTTCCTCAATACAAATAGTATTATAGTGTTAAATAGTTTAGTATTATGAGAGTAATCATTACAAAAGACTACAAAGACATGTCTTTATGGGCCGCAAACTATGTCGCCCAGCGAATCATCGATGCCAACCCCACACCCGAGAAGCCGTTCGTCCTTGGCTGCCCTACCGGCAGCTCTCCCAAAGGCCTCTATCAGCATCTGATTGAATTGAATAAAAAGGGTGTCATCAGTTTCCAGAATGTCATCACATTCAACATGGATGAGTATGTCGGCCTCGACGTGAACCATCCCGAGAGCTACCACAGCTTCATGTGGAACAACTTCTTCAACCACATCGACATCAAGAAAGAGAATGTCCACATCCTCGACGGCAATGCTCCCGACCTCCTTGCCGAATGCCAGCGTTATGAGGAAATGATTGCCCAAGCCGGTGGCATAGACCTCTTTATGGGCGGTATCGGCCCCGACGGCCATATCGCTTTCAACGAACCCGGCAGCAGCCTCTCTTCCCGCACCCGTATCAAAACTCTCACCACCAACACCATTCAGGCCAATTGCCGTTTCTTCGACGGCGATGTGAACCAAGTGCCCAAACAGGCGCTCACCGTTGGAGTCGGCACAGTGATGGATGCCCGCGAAGTGCTGATCCTCTGCAACGGCCCGGCCAAGTCGCGCGCCCTGCACCACATGATTGAGGAGGGCGTAAGCCACATGTGGACCGCCAGCATGCTCCAAATGCACCGCCACGGCATTGTGGTGTGCGACGAAGAGGCTTGCGAGGAGCTGAAGATTAGCACCTATAACTACTTTAAGGACAAACAACAACTGGAGGGTGTGCTGGACAGCTACATCCACCGTTTTGAATAGCGAAAAACCCAGAATCAGTGTTTGAGACCGCCCCGGCGGTCTCTTTTTTTTGTGTCGCGAGTCCCAGCAGCAAAGCTCCTCCTCCGCTCCTCCTCCGCTCACCCTCCGCTCACCCTCCGCTCTTCCTCCGCT
>DEKU01000042.1:0-35458 GCA_002354035.1 Bacteroidales bacterium UBA2714 | reverse complement strand
AGCCTCCGTTCACCCTCCGCTCAGCCTCCGTTCAGCCTCCGTTCAGCCTTCGCTCTGCCTCCGCTCACCCTCCGCTCACCCTCCGCTCCTCCTCCGTTCAGCCTCCGCTCACCCTCCGCTCACCCTCCGCAATTTATTTTATATTTCTCCAATATTTATACACTATATATTATCTGTAGAGGGGTGATTTGAGGGGCTAAGTAGGGTTTAACTTGTGGTAAGGGAGCGGAGATGGGGCGGATGCGGGGCGTGCGTGGCCGGAGGAGGGTTGGGTGATAGGGGGCCGAGGGTTCAGAGGATGGGCGGCTCTTGCTGGATGGCGTACTTTTTGAGCCAGGTGAGTTGTTTTTTGGCGTAGTGCCAGGTGTTGAGGCATATGGCGTCGGCCACTTGTGCGCGCTGGCTTTCGGTGAGGGGCTCTGGGGTGCCGGACTGGGTTTGCCAGAGGGTGAAGAATTCTTTGTAGCCCACGGTGTTGAGCGTGTTGAGGT
Source organism: Bacteroidales bacterium UBA2714 (assembly GCA_002354035.1). GTDB lineage: Bacteria > Bacteroidota > Bacteroidia > Bacteroidales > P3 > Colimorpha. Next base: position 34,967 of record DEKU01000042.1, on the reverse strand, counting down.
GGCGGAGGGGATAGAGCTGGCGGGCTTCGGTTTCGAGGCCGAGTTGCATCATTTGGTCGACGCGGCTGTCGATGCGTTGGCGGAGGAGGTGGCGGGGGTGTTCGATGATGGTTTGTACGATGTTGAAGGGCCGTGGGGTGGGGGGCTGGTTGATGAGCTGGCTGTAGGGTCGGCCGGCGGTGAGGGTGACTTCGAGGGCGCGTTGGATGCGGACACCGTTGGCGAGGTCGACGGTGTGGTAGTAGTCGGGGTCGAGGGTGCGGAGCATGGCGCGCAGGCTTTCGACGCCTTCGGTTTGGAGTTTTTGTTGCAGTTGCAGGCGCAGGGCGGGGTCGGGGTCTGGCAGGCGGGCTATGCCTTGGCTGATGGCTTGGATGTAGAGTCCGCTGCCGCCTACGGCGATGACGGTGTCGTGGGTTTGGAAGAGGCGGTCGAGGCAGGCGAGGGCTTCCTGCTGGTAGGTGAAGACGTTGTAGGGGTCGGCCACGGAGCGGCAGGCGATGAAGTGGTGGGGTGCGGCCGAGAGTTCCTGCACGGTGGGGCGGGCCACGCCGATGTTGAGTTCGCGGTAGAACTGACGGGAATCGCAGGAGATGATTTCGGTGTGCAGTTGCTGGGCGAGGCGGATGGCGTAGGCGGTTTTGCCTGCGGCGGTGGGTCCGAGTATGAGCCTAATGGTTTTGATTGGTGGTGGGCTGTTGGGGGTCGGTTGGGGTGGCGGGGTGGAGGCCGAGTTCGGCTGCTTTTTGGAGCATCATTTGCCAGGCGGCTTGGCGGTCGTTGGGGATGAGGCCGTCGAGGATGGCGTCTTTGATGCAGTCTTTGATGGTGCCGATTTCTTTGCAGGGGGGGAGGTTGAATGTTTTCATGATGTCGTCGCCGCTGACGGGGGGCTGGAAGTTGCGGATGCGGTCGCGTTCTTCAAGTTCGACCAGTTTTTTGCGCACGAGTTGGAAGTTTTTGATGTAGCGGCGCACTTTGTCCTCGTTTTTGCTGGTGATGTCGGCTTGGCAGAGTGTCATGAGGTCGTCGATGTCGTCGCCGGCGTCGAAGAGGAGTCGGCGGACGGCGGAGTCGGTCACTTGGTCTTCGGCCAGGATGATAGGGCGGAGGTGGAGGAGCACGAGTTTTTCGACGTATTTCATTTTGTAGTCAAGAGGCAGGCGGAGGCGTGAGAAGATTTTCTTGACCATTCGGCTGCCGCGGACTTCGTGGCCGTGGAAGGTCCAGCCGAGTTTGGGGTCGTAGCGTTTGGTGGCGGGTTTGCCGATGTCGTGGAGGATGGCAGCCCATCGTAGCCAGAGGTCGTTGCTTTGGGCGGCTACGTGGTCGAGCACTTGGAGGGTGTGGAAGAAGTTGTCTTTGTGGCCGCGGCCGTCGACGGTGTCGACGCCTTTGAGGTTGCTGAATTCGGGGAAGATGATTGGTAGGAGGCCTGTTTTTTGCAGCAGTTTGAAGCCGAGGGAGGGGGTGGGGGAGAGGATTATTTTGTTGAGTTCGGCGGTGATGCGTTCGGCCGAGACGATGCGGATGCGCTGTGCGTTGCGTTGTATGGCGTCGAGGGTTTCGGGGAGGATGCGGAACTGGAGTTGGGTGGCGAACCGGATGGCTCGCATCATGCGGAGGGGGTCGTCGCTGAAGGTGATGTCGGGGTCGAGGGGAGTGCGTATGAGGCCTTGGTCGAGGTCGCGGATGCCGCCAAAGGGGTCGAGCAGTTGTCCGAAGGTGTCGGCGTTGAGGGAGACGGCCATGGCGTTGATGGTGAAGTCGCGCCGGTTCTGGTCGTCCTGTAGGGTGCCGTCTTCGACGATGGGTTTGCGGCTGTCGTGCCGGTAGCTTTCGCGCCGGGCACCAACGAATTCGATTTGCCAGAGGGTGTGGCCTTGGCGGTAGTGGAAGGAGGCGGTGCCGAAGGATTTGAAGACGGTGACTTGTATGTTGGGGTTGATGGATTGGGCGGTGGCTTGTGCGAGTTGGATGCCGTTGCCTACGCAGACGATGTCGATGTCGGTGCAGTGCCGTTTGAGAAAGTAGTCGCGCACCACGCCGCCCACGGCAAAGGCCCTCACGCCCAGCTGGTCGGCCGCGTCGCCTACGATTTGGTATATGGGGTTGTCGAGTATGACGTCCACTTTGTTGGAGTTAATGGTTGGTGTATAGGGGTGAATGGTTGCGGGGCAGGCGCAATGGGGTTTTATTTTTGGGAGTAGTCTTTGCGTTCGACGAGGTTGCCTTCCTTGTCGTAAAATTCCCAGATGCCTACGCGCTGGCCTTTTTCGCAGGTGCCTTGGTAGAAGGGGACACCGGTTTCGTGGTAGACGATGTAGGGGCCTTCTTCCAGGCCGTCGACAAAGTTGGCTTCGACTTGGATTTTGCCGTTGGGGAAATAGAAGTAGACTTTGCCTTGGCGCATGTCGTTGCCGAGGCGCTCGGTGCTGCGGACGGTGTAGTTGCTGTAGAATTGGATTACGTCTTGGTGTTTGCCGGAGCAGAAGACTACGGTGGAGGGGGTGCCGAGCGACCCCATGTCGGTGACGATGACGGAGTCGAGTTTGCCGTCGTAGTAGGGGTTGCCGTTGCGGTTGGTGAATTGCCAGTCGGTGCCGTATTTGTGGTCTTTGCTGAAGTCGCCTGTGGCGAAGAGTTGGCCGTTGTCGAAGTAGTAGTTCCAGATGCCGTCAGGTATTTCGGGGTTGCCGGTGAATGTTTTTTCGAATTGGAGTTGTCCGTTTTCGTAGTACATGCGCTCGCCTACGCGGACGGGGTTTTTCTTGCTGCCTTTCTCGAGGAAGACGAGCATGGGTTTGCCGTTGGGGTAGGACTGGACGATGCGCTCTTTGACGCGGTTGCAGGACGAAAGGGCCAGGGAGGCCAGGAGGAGGATGAGTGTGGTGGTTTTATTGATGTGTTTCATGTGTTTTGGTGACTTGTATGGGTGAATGAATTGTGTTATTTGGCCCGGAAATAGATGCTGATGGGAACGCCGTGGAAGTCCCACAGTTCGCGCATGCGGTTTTCGACAAACCGTTTGTAGGGGTCGCGGACGTATTGGGGCAGGTTGCAGAAAAAGACGAATTGGGGATAGGGGGTTGGGAGTTGGGTGATGTATTTGATTTTAATCCATTTGCCTTTGACGGCGGGAGGCGGGTTCTGCTCTTTGACGATGGGGAGGAGGAGGTCGTTGAGTTCGCTGGTGGAGATGTGGCGCGAGCGTGATTCGTAGACTTGTTTGGCGGTTTCGAGTACTTTGAAGACGCGCTGTTTGTTCAGCACGCTGGTGAAGATGATGGGTACGTCTTCGAAGGGTGAGATGCGGGTGCGGATGAGGTCTTCGAATTGCTTGTGTGTATGGTTGTCTTTCTCAATGAGGTCCCATTTGTTGACAACGATGACGACGCCTTTGTTGTTGCGCTGGATGAGGGAGAAGATGTTGAGGTCTTGCTGTTCTATGCCTTGGCTGGCATCGAGCATGAGGATGCAGATGTCGCTGTTTTCGATGGCGCGGACGCTGCGCATGACGGAGTAGAATTCGAGGTTCTCGCTCACTTTGGATTTTTTGCGGAGGCCTGCGGTGTCGACAAAGTTGAAGTCGAATCCGAACATGTTGTAGTGGGTGTAGACGCTGTCGCGGGTGGTTCCGGCGATGGGTGTCACGATGTTGCGGTCCTGGCCGGTGATGAGGTTGATGAAAGAGCTTTTGCCCACGTTGGGACGCCCCACTACGGCGATGCGGGGGAGGCCGTCGTTCTGGTCGGGCTCGCCCTCGCTGAAGTCTTGCACTACGGCATCGAGAAGGTCGCCGGTGCCGCTGCCGCTTATGCCGGCGATGGGGTAGGGGTCGCCCAGCCCGAGGGCATAGAATTCGGCCAGGCCGTCCATCTCCTTGGCGTTGTCGACCTTGTTGGCCACAAGCAGGACTTTCTTTTTGCATTTGCGGAGCATTGAGGCTACGTCTTCGTCCATCGGGGTGAGGCCTTCGCGGGCGTCGACAAGGAAGAGGATGGTGTCAGCTTCGTCGACGGCGAGCTGCACCTGTTTGCGAATCTCTGTTTCGAATTCGTCGTCGCCCCCCATCACGTAGCCACCTGTGTCGATGATGGAGAAGTATTTGCCGTTCCAGTCGGATTTGCCGTATTGGCGGTCGCGCGTGACGCCAGAGGTTTGGTCCACGATGGCTTGGCGGCTTTCGGTCAAGCGGTTGAAGAGGGTGGATTTGCCCACATTGGGGCGTCCCACGATTGCTACTATATTGCTCATTGTGAAGTGTATTGTCTTTTATCTGTGTCCATAGAGGTTGATTCCGAAGTAGATATGGGCTGCCCGCATGTCTACCAGATGGAAGTTTGAGATGTAGTCGACGGCTGCATAGAATTGAATCCGTCGGAATGGGTTGAGGCTTATGGCCAGGCCGGGGTTGAATAAGCTGAAGCTGTTGCCGTCGTAGGCCAAGGAGTTGGCGAGGGTGAGTTCAAACCATTTGAATAGGCTGACGTTGAGCGAGAGGGAGTTGTTCATGCGGAAGGTTTGTATTTGGACCGGGTTGAACAGTCCGCTTTCGATTTCGCCGTGGAAGAGGTAGCCGATTTTCAGCGTTTGCAGCAGGCTGAAGGATGCGCCGAAGTAGATGCGTGTGGGAGGGGTGTAGCGGAAGGTGGTGTCTATTTCTTGAAAGTCCAGCTTGTGTTTCAGTGTGTCGAGCCAGGAGTTGAAATAGCCTTGTTCGTTTACGCGGTTGAGGTCGAATCCGTCGAATTCGATGGGGTGATTGTCGGCTGGAGGGGTGATGACGGTGGTGTAGTCCGACCAGGTTATGCCGGGGCCGAGGTCGAGGATGCTGGCGCTGAAATCGATGTTGAAGAGGGAAAATTTGGCACCAAGGTCGAAGGTGTAACCAAGGTTCTCCGGCAGGAAATCAGGAAAGATTGTGTTTTCGTTTGTATTTATTTCGTGGAAGAGAGGGTATGGACTGGAGAAACGTCCTTGATAGTCGACCAAAAGGGAGAGGGAAGAGGTGTCGGCGGAGGTGGTGATGTCGAAGGTGAGGTGGTCGATGGAGGCCATGGCGTAGCCCGCCAGCATGTTGAACCTTGCGCCTACGGTCAGAGCGCCATCGGGGATATGGTATGCCACCCCGGCCGAAGCGTAGGCATAGGCCATGGCAGAGAGGGGGAGTGCGGTGCCGAGTTGGAGATGTCGGTTCTCATTGAGGTTTCCTTCGGTGAGCAGGCGTGTGACTTCGATGGGGAGGGTCAGCAGGCCATGTGCCTTAGCACCCACGTCGAGGGTGAAATGCAGGTTGGGACCAATTGAAAAGCCCACGCCAAGCAGGTTGAACCCGACATCGGTGCTGAAACGGAATTTGCGTTGCACCATCAGGTTGGCAAAGTCGGTGGCGTTGAATACGGTCACGTCGCGTGTGGGGTCGTGTTGCAGGTTGAGGTCTTTGAATGAGAAGGGCAGGGAGAGGTCGGCACTGAAGCGAGGAAGGGTTATGTACCACGCGGCCGACTGGGGAAAGAGAGCCGGGTTGAGGCTACTGCTCCAGGGAGAGGTGTAGGAGTGGTAGAAAATGCCGTTGTCGCTGAGCGACTGGGCTGATGTGGTCGTGGGCACTGTCAGGGTGGCAAGAACCAGCAAAGAGAGCAATCGTGATATCTTCTTTTTCATGACAGACGGCTATTAGAAGTTGGTAATATCAATTGGTTCGGTGGAGAAATGAACGTGAGGGGCAAGGACCACACGGATGCGGAAATCAATCTTGTCTTTGCCCAGCACGGCCACGGTGGGCATTTCCTCGGTGGTACCGGCCGTGGAGGTGCTCAGGCCTATGCGGTAGCCCAGAAAACGAGTATTTTTGAGGTCGTGCAACAGTTCGGAGTCAATGGGTATTGATATACAGGTGCGGCTGTAGTCGTCGGCAACGTATGAGTCCATTATTTCCGATAGCCGCAGTTTTGCCCCTTGGATTACTTGCTCACCGTTGAGGAGGTTGTCGGCGAGGGGTGCCATGTTCGAATCCATCAGGGAGAGGTTCAGGTTGAAGGAGAGGGGGATGTGGTTTCGGGCTTCAATCACCAGATAGCTTGTCGAGTCGAGTGTCAGGTACCGATCCACCTGGTTGAGGACGGAGTCGGAGATGTCGGCTGGCAGCTGCCAATCGAGAGTGTCTCCGTGGCTTATGTCGTTGCAATGTATCTGCAAGGGGAAGTCGGCTATGCACCTGGTGTCGGCAACAATACTGTCGAAACCAATTGACTTCAAATAGTTCTCCACGCTTCCTTCCAGAATGCGGCTGGTGGGTACAGCCGTGACCAGATTCATGGAATAACGAATGTATTTGGGTTTGCGGTTAGTGATGGGACTAATGTCGAACTGGTTAAGGATGTCAATCTCCTTACCAGCAATCAGTTCACGTTCCAATATGGAGGGAGCCTCGTCGGCCAGAGGAATGACGGGACTGAAATCGTCGGCGCACACTACGGTCACGTAGACGGAGTCGAGGAACATCCTGATTCCATGGTTATAATTGAAACGGGCAGTGTCGTTGACAAACCCTTTGACAAACGCTGAAGCTGAGACATAGAGTCCTTTCAGTTGTAGATTATTGTCGGACAGGCCGTCCAAGGAGCTGAAGAGAGGCATGTCCAACCGTCCGCTGATCTTATAGGACAGATACATAGAGTCGTACTCCTCTTTCTCGCTTTTGGCCGGCAGGGCCTTAACGTCGTCGTAGTTGTAGACCGAGTGGAGCGTATCCTGATAGCGCATGGAGAGTATATCGTCCTCGTTGGTATAAATCGAAAACAGGCCTATGGTGTCAATCCAGGACATAAGGTCATTAACGGACACAGACCATTTGGCAGCGGGGATTGCCCAGACGGGATCCATATCGCCTTCGACAACAATCGGGTGCTTGAGTAGGTCGAAATCCTTGGTGCAGGCGGACATCAGTGCGCCAGCAATAATGGTAAACAGGATAATTTTGAGCCTCATAAAAAATAAATATTAATCTTTCGAATTTGCAAAGATACAAAAAAAAAATGTATTTTTGCATTTTAGAAATTACTATAGATGTTTTTATGAAAAAGTGTCTCTTATTGTTGGTTACGATGCTCACTGTGCTTTGTCTCAGGGGCCAGCAGACTTACACTTATCTTGAGCGCGATACCCTGTCGCTGAAATTGGATGTCTACCAACCCGCCAACCCACGTCCCGACAAGGCATGCGTCATCTATGTTTTCGGAGGCGGATTCTATTCGGGCGAGCGCAACAGCGAACATTCCATGCAATGCTGCCGCATGCTTGCCGACCGAGGGTTTGTGGCCATCGCCATCGACTATAGGCTTTATCTACGCCACGCTCCCAAAGTGTCAGTGTTCAAGATGCATGCTCTTTTCGACACCGCCATTCGCTATGCCGTCGAGGATTGTTCCGCAGCCATCAGCTGGGTTTGCGACCATGCCCAGACCCTGGGAATTGACACGTCGCGCATCATATTGACGGGCAGCAGTGCCGGCGCCATAACCGTATTGCAGACCGATTACAGCCGGTGCAACTCCCTTCCCCCAACCGACGCACTCCCCCGCACCTTCGTCCCGGCAGCCGTAGTCCCCTATGCCGGAGGTATATACTGTCACAACAACGGATTGAAATACAACGTCCCGCCGGCGCCCACCTGCTTCTTCCACGGCACGACGGACCGAATAGTGAACTACAACTCCTTCAGGGGGTCTTTCCACAAAGCTCTATACGGGGCCAACAAGGTTGCCCGGGCCTTTACCGAACAGGGTTATGGCCACTGGATACTGAGGTTTGAGGACCGTGGTCACGAAATCGCCTCTGTACTCCCGCAGACCATTGACGAGTTCTGCGCCTTTGTCAATGCCGCACTGGCTGGCCGTGTGATGCATTACGATGCCACCTGCTACGATTCCGACATCCGGCAATCCAAGTGGTCCACAATGCACCTCCTTGACCTTTACAAGCTACGTTAAACAATCTAATATCTTATGAAACACAATCGTTTATCCCTTGTGGCCTGCGTGGCTCTCACGCTTGCCCTGGCAGCCTGTGGCAACAATAACACCGAGCCTGCCGAAACCAGTCAAAACAACCAGCAACAAACCGAAGCCATCCAGCTTCAGGACATCAACAACCGCACGCAGATGGGTGCCAAACTTTTCATCACACCCCAGCCCGCACTGATGATTGGAACCTATGATGAGAACGGCAACCCCGACGTTATGATGGCCGCATGGGGTGGGCAGTGCGACGGCAACCAGGTCTGCTTCCGTCTTTCACCCCACCGCACCACCACCAATCTTCTCAAAACAAAAGAGTTCACGCTTGCTTTCGCCACTCAGCGCAACATAGCCCAGAGCGATTATTTCGGTATGGTGTCGGCCAACGACGTGCCCGACAAGGTGGCCAAAGCCGGTTTCACTGTCACAAAGAGCGCCAACATCAATGCCCCCATCATCAACGAGTATCCCCTCACCGTGGAATGCCGCGTGGTGGAAATCATGGAGCGCAACGACGGTGGATGCTTTGTGATTGGCGAAGTGGTCAACACCATTGCCGACCCCTCCATCCTCACCGATGGCAAAATCGACCTCGACAAGCTGCAGCCCGTTGTGTTTGATGCCGCTTCCGTCAGCTACCGTTCGGTTGGCGGCTCCGTGGCCAAGGCTTGGAGCGCAGGCAGTGTCTTCCCCCAGCCTGAGCAGTAATCCGCAGCCACCGGCGCTCGTCCATAAAGGAAGGCTGATTCTTGTCCCATGGCCTCCATGTCGCGTCCCTTCGGGACGCGCGCAGTGCCTCTCATCATCGACCGCCTTGCGCCCGACCAGCAGAGTGCCATTATGATCTGACCTCTCTGAGGTAGGGCAAAAATCAGCCATTCTTTCAGGAAAATCTGTAGGACATCGATAATGCGCAAGGCCGCTATATATTTTCTATTTACACAGTGTTTCTATTGTGTATTATTTCTTGACCAGAAATAAAAAACAATCAATACAGGGAAAATATACGGCCAAAGTACTGCAAAAGAGCCGTGCGTACCTTTTCGGCAAGGCGGTTCTTGTGGTTTGAACCACAGACATTTGTTTCTTCCTGGTTGCGATGGTTGATAATGTCCGACCGGAATTAAAAGTGAGCCTCGACAGAGGAGGCGATGCCACAAAGGGGAATGGCTTCGGGGCCGTCCCCCTTTGTTTATTTTTCGATGGTCACGTAGCGTAGGTCCAAGTTGTTCATGGCGTTGCTTCTTAGCCCATGCACATTCTTGTGGGTGAAGTGGAGCACTTGGTCGTAGTACAGCACCACTACGGGCGCTTCCTGCATGATCAGGCTGTCCATGGTATGGTAGAGGGCGATGCGTTCCGTGTCGGAAGTGGTTTTCTTTGCCCGATCATAAAGCCTGTCGTATTGCCGGTTGGCGTAGCGGGTATAGTTCGACCCGACGGGACAACGGTTAGGGCTGTAGAAAAGCGACAGGTAGTTCTCTGCATCGGGGTAGTCGGCAATCCAGCTGCCGCGAAACCATGAGCTTTTGCCTTGGGCTATCTGTTCCCGCAAGGCGGCAGGAGGGTTTACGTCCACTTTGATGTCCATGCCCAGCAGGCCCAGCTGCTGTTGGATGTATTTGCAGAGGTCGAGATATGCCGAGATGGTGGAGAGGGTGATGGTGGGGAGCCCTTTGCCATGTGGATAGCCAGCCTCGGCCAGGAGTTGGGCGGCTTTGGAGGGGTTGTAGCTGTAGCCATAGCCGCTCACGGAGTCGAATCCCGGCAACCCTTGTGGCACCATGCCCCCGCATCCCGGTGCTCCGATGCCGTTGCGCAGGTAGCGCATCATCTTCTCGCGGTCGAAGCCGTAGTTGATGGCTTGCCTGATGCGGCGGTCGCTCAGGGGGCTGGTGGCTCCCTCCATGCGGAAACCGAGGTACTCGGTGTTGAGGAAGGGGGTGCTGATCATGTCGATGCGGTCGGCATATTTGGCTTTCAGCTGGCCTGTCCGGGTCAGCAGTTCGTCTTTGTAGGACGCGTCGAGCGAGTTCATGAAGTCCAGATTCCCTTTCACAAACTCCAGGAAGTTGGTCTGCTTATCGACGATGAAGGTTATCGCCACAGCATCCAGATATGGCAAGGGGCGCCCCAGGCTGTCTTTTTCAAAGTACTGATTGTTGCGCCGCAGCACCAGCTTGACATTCTCTTTCCACATTTGCATGTAGAATGGACCGGTGCCGCAGGGGTGCTGGCGGAAGTCGGTGCCGTAGTGTTCCACCACCTCGCGGGGGACGACGCTGCAATACATCATGCCCAGCACGCTGAGGAAGGGGCTGAAGGGCTGTTTGAGCCGTATGATGAGGGTGGTGTCGTCGGGGGCCACGAAGGTGTCCACGTCGCGGAACACCCATCTCCCGGGCGACGCTGTGGCGGGGTCGGTGATGCGGCCGAAGCTGTAAACAAAGTCTTCCGCCACCACTCGGCGGGTGCTGTCGGCGGTGCCGAAGAGGGGGGTTTTGTGGAAAAGGACATCGGTGCGGAGTGTGAAGGTGTAGGTCTTGCCGTCGGGGCTGATGGTCCATTTGCTGGCTATGCAGGGCTGGGGCTGGAGTTGCTCGTCGAGACGTACAAGGCCGTTGTAGAGCTGGGTGCAGCCCCAAATGAGCGATTGGTCTTTGGCAAAAGCGGGGTCGAGGGTGGCGATGCCTGCCGACTCGTTGTAGCGGAATATCTGCTTACGGCTGTTGTCGGGCATACGGCAGCCTGCAAGCCCCAGGATCAGGATGGATATCAGGATGATTCTCTGCTTCATGTCTTTGACGGTTGTGTGTCGCGATGGCCTATGCATAGATATGTCTTTTTTGAGAAGATGTATGTGCGATTGTGCCCTTGCGTCAGAACGGTGTCGGTTCCTGCCCCAATAGGACAATCGCACACGGCTCGATTACTGCTGTATGGCTTTTTCGACAAGGCGGCGGCCCAGCTGGCGGGCGTTGTCGAGGTCGATGTGGAAATGCTCGTCGCGGTAGTGGAGTTTGTCTTCCTCGCTGAAGAGGTTGAAGTCGTAGCGGCTGTAGTCGGTGAATTGGTAGGTGTTGAAGGCGTAGAGGGTTTCGCTGTAGCCGAAGATGTCTTCCATTACCTTGGCGTTTTCTTCCAGGATGGCGGGATAGCCTATCTGCTGCATGTGGTCTTTGGGGCAGTTCATGGTGAGAATCATGGCGGTGGGGATGACTTTGTCGCGCAGGGTGATGTGGCGGCCGTTTTCATACATGTAGGTGCCGACGGGGAAGATCCAGCGCTCCATGAAGGAACGGATGTCGCCGGTGGGGTAGCTGTAGTAGACCGGGGAGCCGAGGGCTATGACATCGGCCTGCCGCGCGCGTTCCAGCACAGGGCGCAGGTCGTCCTTGATGGCGCAGATGCCGTTGGTTTTCGAGTTCTTGATTTTGCAGGCAAAGCAGCTTTTGCAGCCATGGAAATTGATGTCGTAGAGGTGTACCATCTCGCATTCGGCTCCGGCCTCTCGGGCGCCCAGCATGGCGCTTTCAAGCATATTGGCAGTGTTCCAGTTCTTGCGGGGACTGCCGTTGATAAACATTGCTTTAGTCATAATGTAGATGTTGTTTTGTTTAGTTTTTGAGAGTGCAAAGATACTACTTTTTTTTGATTAATCGCTGCCTTGCTCCCAGAAGGTCATACTGATAATTTTACCAGTTGGGTGTTGCGGATAGGGATATATTGCTTTGTGCTGAATGGTGTCTACTGCTGTTCTGCCATGTCGCGCCCGGAGGGGGCTGCCAGTTTTGTGGCGATGAAGATGGCAAGGGTGTAGTATCCAACCAATGAGATGATGAAAACAATGTCGATGATATTAACCGTGCCAAAGTGGTGTATGATATACAGTGTTGGAAATGCAGTAAATAGCATGGGACACAAGTATACGGCGTTCCGCTTACGGGCCTTTTCGTAGACGGCATAGGCTATGAGTCCAAGGAGTATTTCAACAACAACGGGGGCAAGCATCAGCCAGAAGACAACAACGTATGGGTTCATGTCTTCATCCATCGAATTCCAGGCACTGAGGTTGCAGAAGAGGAAGATGATCCAAGCGGCGTGACACAACAAGAAGAAGGTCATTATGATGCCGAAGAAAGAGATTTTCTTTTGTTCTATGGTCTGGATTAGCTTCTTCATGGTTGGGTTATCTTAACACGTGTATTTTCTAACCTACAGATACAACATCTAATTCACATCTTGGACAAGAGTGTCCTTTTACTTGTTTAGTTGCAAGCCGTCTTTGAAGGCTTCGCCTACGCGTTGGGATACCTTGTAGTAGCCGTGGGTGTAGGGGTCGAAAGCGATGGCGTTGAGTGCTTCTATGTCCACTTTGCCGTCTTTCATCTTGTCGGTCTCGACTGAGGTCTGCAGTACGCGTCCAATGACGCCCAGTCCTGTATTATCGCTTTGGTACTCAATAAACTCACACTCAAGAGCGATGGGCAATTCGTTAATGATGGGGGCGTCTACCAATTGCGATTTGACTGTGGTGAGGCCGCTCTTGGCGAATTTGTCTTTTTCCTTGTGGCCGGACACTACGCCGAAGTAGTCGGCTTCCACCACATGTGCGGCATCGGCGATATGCACCACAAAGCCCTTACGGCGTTTGATGTTCTCCACGGTCTTGTGGGTCTCGGTAAGGTTGAGGGCTACGCGCTCACGGTCGAGCATGGTGCCCCAGGCGGCGTTCATAACATCCACACTGCCGTCCTCGTTGTAGGTGGCAACGAGCAGTACTGGCATCGGGAAAATGGCTTCGGTTACTTTGATGGGTTGTTTCATAGCGGGGTAAAGTTTTGTTATTTCTTTTGATAACGTTGATTCGCCGAAATGATTGCATTCATTGCAGTTTTTTCTCATAATTATTGTCCGAAGATGTCGGACTGTTTCAGCAGGCGGAGGGTTATCTGGCGGCCGTCGGCGGTGGTGACGGTGAGGAGGTAGGTGGCTTGGGGGCGCGAGGTCAAATCCAGCGTATACTGCCCGTTGCCCGTGGCGGTGAGGCGTACCTCCTCGCGACGGCCTGTGAGGTCGGTAAGCCAGGCTGTTGCGGCCAGCGTCTCTCCACCCTGCACCTCGATAGTGACGCGCTGCCGGAAGGGGTTGGGGTATGCCACGAAAGCCCCCTCGTCGCCCACCACGGTGATGCGCACCTCGCCGCCACCGCCGTGGTTCGTGGTGTCATTAGGTTCGACATAGACATACGGCGTTGCGAAGAAAGTGTCGATGTACTTCAACACATACGCCCGGTCTTTCCCAGCGGGAAGCGTATAATTGCCGAAGGTGCCGCCGCCATTCATTCTTCCCGACAGGTAAAGTATGCTGTCGCTAAGGATGACTCCACGCGGGTCATTAGTTGGGCTTGGAGAGTTGTAGTCGATGAATTGTACTTCGTGGCCGTCTTTGTCCCACACAAAAAAGCCTGTTGACCTCCCCGTTGGGCTTGTTATAACGCTGTCTCGTATGTAAATATTCTGCTGATACGAAAGCTGCGCAATAACAAAGTTATTATTGGTTGCAATATCTATATTTCTCACAAATTGAGGAACCGTTGTTCTGTTTGACCGTACCTCGCCAATGGCTAAAGCCAGTCCTGTATTTTTGTCTAAACGTGCAAAAAAGATACCATTTCGCACATTTATATTAAAAGTATCAGCCCTATAGATTTGTTCTTGATGAAGTGCCCAAATTCTCCCGAGACAATACACGTTACCATTTTCATCTATGCTTTGTGCATTAAAGAAATAATTGTTATACAGCTCAGGATTGTTGCTATTGTTTTCATAATCCAACTGGAATAGCCATTGAGGATTCAGAACGCTGTCGTATTTTAGAAGGACTGAATATTCCAGACTGTTTTCTGTCTGGATACGTATATCCGGCATTCCTGTGATTCTGAAATCGACAGAATCCAAACACGACACACCAGATCGCTGCAAACTTAACAGAATGTAAACGGAGTTGTCTTCATCTAACAACAATTGGTTAATTAGGGTGTATATTCTTTGAAGATTATGCACGTTGGGTTCAAAAATCGTCTGCTGATGCAAGAGGTTTTCAAAGCGAGGTGAGAACTTCAGTATCTGGAAGTTTGTGTTTGCCGTAAACACTGGCACCGGCACATCGATATGCCGTTCACCACCATTAATTAATATACGGTATCCTCGAAATGTGCTGTCATTAAACGAATATGGTCCTAAAGCCAATGGCCTTGCCATTATGATATTGCCGTCACCATCAATTGCAAAGGCACTGCATCCGAGCAGATTGTCTCTGTAATGTGTTGAATCAACCATCTGAAATGAGCCATCGGCATAGATGCCGGCAGCAGACAAGAAATAACTGTCTTTAAGTTGTCCGCCAAGATCAAATTCAAGGTAGGTATGAACCCAGGAACCGTTTATACTATCCGTGGAGAAAATAAAATTGTTTGTCTCCAAGAACAAAGAATCCAAGAAAAAAGTGTAATGTTGACTTTGCTCAGTTGGCCTAGGAAAAACTGCTATACAAACAATAGATGTGTCGCCAACAAGTTGAATACCTATGCCGTGGGCGTTACTTTGATAATTTGAATGGATTGCTTTATGCCATAGTAAATGGCCTTGGGGACTCAATTTGGCAATAACAACATTCACAGTTTTGTTGTATGGACCATATGGAGTGAACGGAAGAAGATCTGTGCCGTCTATCTGCGCCCCTTTTGTAAACTCGCCCAAGATGTACAAGTTTCCTTCATTGTCAACTGCGCTCCCTACGATTGTGTTTAGATTGGTCAGTCCGTCACAGTCGCTCTCTCCAATGTAGGACTTCACCCAGTCGAAATGCTGGGCGGAGGCGGTGATTGCCAGCAGCGCGAGAAGCGCAAAGGTGAGGGTCTTTCTTGCCATAGTTGTGTTGTTTTTGTGCGTTTATTAATCCGTTTTCATTATCGAGTAAAGATATCCGATTGTTTCAGCAGGCGGACGGTGTGCTGCTTGCCGTCGGCGGTGGTGAGGGTGAGGAGGTAGGTGGCTTGGGGACGGGAAGTCAGATCCAATGCGTACTGCCCGGGGCCGTCGGGGGTGAGGTGCACTTGCTCGCGCCGGCCAGTGAGGTCGGTGAGCCAGGCAGTGGCAACCCCGTTTTCAACTTTCAACTCTCCACTTTCAACTCTAATCTTCACGCTCTGCCGGAAGGGATTTGGGTATGCCACGAAAGCGTTTCCTCTCCCCACCAGCGTGATGTTCACCTCGCCGGGGTCGTCTGTGTGGACGTAGGGTTTTGTGAAGAATGTGTCGACGTACTTCAACACATAAGCTCGGTCTTCCCCAGCGGGAAGCGTATAATTGCCGAAGGTGCCGCCGCCATTCATTCTTCCCGACAGGTAAAGTATGCTGTCGCGAAGGATGACTCCACGCGGGTCATTAGTTGGGCTTGGAGAGTTGTAGTCGATGAATTGTACTTCGTGGCCGTCTTTGTCCCACACAAAAAAGCCTGTCGACCTTGAGTTTGTTATAACACTATCTTGTATACGGATGTTTTGCTGATATGATATCTGTGCTATGACAAGATTGTTGTTGGTTGCAATTTCTATGTGTTCTAATAGTTGCGGCACCGTTGTACTGGATGACCGTATCTCGCCAATGGCCAACGCCCGTCCTGTATTTTTGTCTAATCGTGCAAAAAAGATACCATTTCGCACATTTATATTAAAAGTATCAGCCCTATAGATTTGTTCTTGATAAAGCGACCAAATGCGTCCGAGGCAGTACACATCTCCGTTTTCGTCTATGCTTAGTGCATTAATCAGATAATCATTCCACGAATCATGATTGTTGCTAGTGTTTTCATAATCAAGCTGGAATAGCCATTGAGGATTCAGCACGTTGTCATATTTTAGTATGACTGAATAGTCGAGACTGTTTTCTGTCTGGATATGTATATCCGGCATTCCTGTGATTCTGAAATCGACAGAGTCCAAAACGGCAACCGTTCCTGCGTTCATACTCAATAAAAGATATATTGAGTTGTCTTTGCCGGATGACATCAAAGAAGTGATATAAGTGTCAACCCCGTTAAGATTCGGTATGTTGGGTTCGAAAATAAGTTGTTGGTGCAGGATATTTGTGAAACGAGGAGAAAACTTAATAATCTGATAGTTATTGTACGAAGTAAAGGCGGGTACGTGGACATCAAAATGCCTCTCGCCTCCGTTAATCAAGAGTCGGTATCCCCAAAACGTACTGTCGTCAAACAGATTGGTTCCAGATATTACAGGATGAGCCAAAATGATATTGCCATCTTCGTCTACCGAAAAAGCATCGCTATTAAAACCCCAATCTCTGTAATGGCAAGAGTCTGCCATCATAATTGTTCTGTCGGAATAGATGCATGCCGCAGACAGGAAGTGTTTGTCTTTCAAATGGCCATCCAAATCAAACTCCAAGTACGTAAGGAACCATGCGCCATTGACACTGTCTGTGGGGAAGGCGAAATCATTGGTTTCAAGATAGAGCGTGTCCAAAAAGTAAGTGTAATTTCGATACCTAACGCCAGGACGCGAAAGCATAACCATACAGACGATGGATGTATCGCCTACAAGCTGTATGCCTATGCCATTTGTGGGAGAACCATAGTTAGTGTGGATTGGCTTGTGCCACATCAGCTGTCCTGCTGGACTCAGTTTGGCAATGACAACACTCTTTGTCTTATTGTCTGGGCCGTATGGACTAAAAGGCAGGAGATCAGTGCTGTCTATCTGTGCCCCTTTTGTAAACTCGCCCAAGATGTATAAGTTGCCTTCATTGTCGACCGCGCCTCCTATTATTGTGTTTAGGTCGGTCAGTCCGTTATAGTTGCTCTCTCCAATGTAGGACTTCACCCAGTCGAAGTGTTGGGAGAAGGATGGGAGTGAGAATAACATACAGAACACCAGCAGGGCGGTGCTTTTCAATTAGTGGGAGTCTTTGTGTTTCATGATGCATTTTTTGACTTTAATAGAAGAAAGCACTTTTTCCGCAGTTGCGAAGGTGTCTTTATTAATTGAGTCAAAAGATGCGTTTTGGATACCCCCCCCTATTCTTATATTTAACATTATTTAACTCTTTTCCCTAAAAAAAGGAGGAGTTTGAAACAAGATTTGGGGGCAAAAATGAAAGGTGGATTCTCAAGGGCGTAGTTTCCGTGCGTGACGGAAGGCTTGGGTGCGTATTTCATCTTCGCCTTCCACATGGCGGTTGTGCATCACGATGCGGCCATTGCAGATGACGGTGTCCACGGCATCGCCGTGTGCGGCGTAGAACAGGCCGGAGAGAGTGTCGTGCATGGGGACGAAGGCCAGATTCTCCAAGTCAACAAGAATCAGGTCGGCCACTTTTCCAGTCTCAATTCTCCCGGCATTGATTCCGACAGCCCTGAAGCCGTTCTCCGAGACCACCTGCATCAGCTCGGTGGTGGGCAGCACGGTGGGGTCTTGTCGCACCCCTTTCTGAAGGTACGACATGAGGCGTGCGGCCTCTATCATGTCTAAGTTATTGCTGCTGGCACTGCCGTCGGTGCCGAGGGTAATGTTCACTCCTACCTCGCGCAGTTCGCTGTAGAGGAAACGGTAGCCCGAACCCAGTTTCAGGTTGGACGCAGGATTGTGTGTCGCCGTCACGTGGTGGCGAGCCATGAGCTCGATTTCCTCTGCGTCCAAATAGAGGCTATGTGCGCCCACCAGTCGGCTCTCGGTTAGCTCCAATACACCTGTCCGCTCCAGCAGCTCGTAGGGGCGGCAATTATGGGCGGCAAGGCAATCCTGAACCTCTTTTTCAGTTTCGGACATGTGAATTTGGTATAGGGTTCCGTATCGGTGGCTCATCTCGGCGCAATGAACCAGCCCTTTTTCGCTGACAGTATAAATGGAATGGGGCGCGATGCTTAGTTTCAGCAGGTCGCCGGCGCCCTCCACTTCGTCGCGCAGTTGCAGGAAAGCCTCATTGGTGAGTTCGTCACCGTCACCGAACACATTGATGCCAAGGATGCCGCGGATACCCATTTCTGCCACCGCTTTGGCAGCCCATGGCAGGAGGAAATACATGTCGTTGAAGAGGGTGGTGCCGCTTTTAATCATTTCCAAGCATGCCAGTTTTACTCCCCAATACACGGCCTCACAGTCGAGGTGCTTCTCGGCAGGCCAGATGCAGTCGTTCAGCCAGCTGTGCAGGGACAGGTCGCTCCCCATCCCTTTCAACAATGTCATTGCTGCATGGGTGTGCATGTTGGCAAAAGAGGGTAGTGCGGCCTTGCCTTTGCCGTCAATCACAAAAACATTATCAGGCATCGGGACGTGGTCTCCGATGCCTGATATAAGGTTGTTCTCTATGAGAATGCTGGTGGTTCTTTCGTTCAGCAGTACGTCTTTTATTACAATGCTCTCCATCTCTTGTGACTCTTTATGGGTGAAGGACAGAGCGACAGACTGCTGCCGGTTACTGCACCAGGATGAGGATGTCGTTCTTCTGCCCTTTTACCACACCGCCACGAATCTCAAACAGTTTGGTCTCGTCGCTGTCCGTCACCACTCTCAGTGTCCCCTTGGTGAGGGCTGAGATGATGGGTGCGTGGTTTTGAAGTATCTCGAACAGACCGCCAGAGCCGGGCAGTTGCAGCAACTTGGCCTCACCTTCGAAGACTGTCGAGTCGGGTTTTGTGATTTTCACTTTCATGGTTCCGGGGCATTATTTTGTTTCGGCCAGAATCTTCTCGCCCTTCTCGATAGCCTCCTCGATGGTGCCGACGAGCAGGAAAGCCTGTTCGGGCAGATAGTCAACGTCGCCGTTGAGAATCATGTTGAAGCCCTTGATGGTGTCCTCGATGTTCACAAACTTGCCGGGCAGGCCGGTGAAGGCCTCTGCCACGTGGAAAGGCTGCGACAGGAAACGCTGCACACGGCGCGCACGCGAGACGACCAGCTTGTCCTGTTCGCCCAATTCCTCCATACCGAGGATGGCGATGATGTCCTGCAGCTCGTTGTAGCGTTGCAGTATCTGTTTCACCTTCTGGGCGGTGTTATAATGCTCTTCGCCCACAACGTCGGGGCTAAGGATGCGCGAAGTGGAATCCAGCGGGTCGACTGCGGGATAGATACCCAACTCCGAAATCTTACGGCTCAACACCGTTTGGGCATCCAAGTGTGCGAAGGTTGTGGCAGGAGCAGGGTCGGTCAAGTCATCGGCGGGCACGTAGACGGCCTGCACGGAGGTGATGGAGCCGCGCTTGGTGGAGGTGATGCGCTCCTGCAGATCGCCCATCTCCGTGGCCAGTGTGGGCTGGTAACCCACAGCCGAGGGCATACGGCCCAGCAGAGCCGACACCTCCGAACCAGCCTGGGTGAAACGGAAGATATTGTCAATAAAGAGCAGGATGTCACGTCCGCCAGTCTTCTCGTCGCCGTCGCGGAAATACTCGGCCAGCGTCAGTCCCGACAGGGCCACACGGGCACGGGCACCGGGGGTCTCGTTCATCTGGCCGAACACCATGGTGCACTTGGAGTCCTTCACGGCCTGCATGTCCACCTTCGAGAGGTCCCAGCTTCCTTCTTCCATACTCTTGGCAAACTCCGGACCATAGTTGATAACACCGGCCTCAATCATTTCGCGCAGCAGGTCGTTGCCCTCGCGGGTGCGCTCTCCCACTCCGGTAAATACCGACATGCCCGAATACTTCTTGGCGATATTGTTAATCAGCTCCTGAATCAAAACGGTTTTGCCCACACCGGCACCGCCGAACAAGCCGATTTTACCACCTTTCAGGAAGGGCTGAATCAGGTCGATGACCTTGATGCCGGTGAAAAGAACCTCCTGGCTGGTGGCCAGATTCTCAAAACGGGGAGGCTCGCGGTGGATGCCATAGCGCTTCTCGTGAGCGGGATCGGGCATACCGTCAATTGCCTTGCCGATTACATTGAAAAGACGACCGTTGATATTTTCGCTCACGGGCATGGAGATGGGACCACCCAGCGTCTCCACGTCTGTGCCGCGCTGCAGGCCGTCCGTGCTGTCCATGGCAATGGTGCGCATGGTGTTCTCGCCGATGTCCTGCTGGCACTCCAAAATCACCTCTGTGCCGTCGGGGCGTACCACTTTCAGTGCATCATAGATGTCGGGCAACGTGGCTCCATCTTCAAAAGTTACATCGACAACGGCGCCGATGATCTGCGAAATTTTTCCTTTAACAACTTGTTCCATTTATATTTATCTATTATTATTCTTCCAAGGTAATCAGAATATTTGAAAGTGCGAAATTACGATTTTATTCCCATTCGGCAAAATTTTTAACACAAAAAAAATCGCTCTCCGCTCTAAGCTCTTGTTTCAATTCAGTTTATATAGCCTGCCGGGCAGACACCTCACCACATTCCTCAACTCCAAGTCGGTAACCACCGACGCAACCTTGGGCAGCGACAGCCCGCTTTGGGCCACCATCTCGTCGAGGGTCATCTCCCGGTTGGTGGTCAGCAGTTTCACCACCGTCTGCTGGTTCTGGTCGAGGGTGGCGAACAGGCTCAGCTGCTCCTCCTGCTGACGGCGGCGGTCGAAGGTGTTCTTCCATCCCATTTGGTAGAAGAGGTCCCCGGCGTTGCGAATCATCACAGCCTTGTGGTGGATGACCAAGTTGTTGCATCCTTCCGACAGAGGGTCGCACAGCCTGCCCGGCACGGCAAACACCTCGCGGTTATAGCTGTTGGCTATATTGGCCGTGATGAGGGCACCGCCCCGCTCGGCGGCTTCCACCACGATGGTGGCGTCGGCCAGGGCTGCCACAATCCGGTTGCGGGCCGGAAAGTGGACAGCATTGATGCCGGTGTGCAGCGGATACTCACTCAGCAGGACTCCGCCTTGCTCCACTATCCGTTTGGCCAGCAAGCGGTTTTGGCTTGGATAGATGATGTCCAGCCCGTGTCCCAGCACCGCTATCGTGGGCAGCCCGTTCTCCACGGCCGCCGTGTGGGCTGCCGTGTCAATGCCGTAGGCCAGCCCGCTCACTATCGTCGTGCCGTCGGTTTTCATCTCCTTCACCAGCCGGTGTGTCGTTGTTCGCCCGTAGTCTGAACATTTGCGCGAACCCACCATAGCCACCGTGTGCTGGGCGTTCAGGTCGCACCGCCCCAAGCAGTACAGCAGCACCGGCGAGTCCTCGCATCCGGCCTCGTTCAGCCGCGCGGGATAGTCGGCATCGGTGCAGAATAGGGCCTCCACGCCGCGTCCTTCCATTTCGGCCATAGCCTGCTCGGCCATGGCAAGGGGCTGGCGGCTCAGGAATGCGGAGATAATAGTGTCGTGGTTGCGGAATATTTCCGTCAGCTGTTGGCGCGACATGCCAAACAATTGCTCCGGCTGGGGGTAGGCGGCTATCAGCTGGCGGATGGTCTTGTTGCCGAGGCCGGGAACGTAAGTCAGGGCTATGTGGTAAGGGTTCAAGAGACAGCGTGTTTTTGTTGAATATAAGCTTGGGCCAAGATTTGAAGCGAGCGGTACGACCCTCCGAGCCGTTGCAGACACTCGTCTTGCTGTGTCCACACCGCCTGGCTTATCGCCTCCTCGGTCTGGGGGCGAGGAACGCTGCGCTGGGCCCGCATGGCATACCACGAGGTCTGTTTCAGGTGCCAGCCTCCGTATTTGTCGTAGATGTGGTAGGTCTTGGCTATGAGGGCAGGGTGGGGCAGGGCTCGGACGCCCGTTTCCTCCTCCACTTCGCGGAGGGCTGCCTGCCTGAGGGTCTCGCCGCGTTCCACCATGCCCTTGGGCAAGTCCCAATGCCCGTCGCGCAGAATCATCAGGCATTCGCCAGTGGGAGCCGTCACCAGGCCGCCGGCGGCTTTCACCATGCGGAAACGGCGGTGCAGATAGTCGGCCACCCGCCGGGGGTCGGCCTCGATGTGGGCCTCCACCTCGGGCTGTCCGGCAATGAGGCGGTCGAAACAGTCGTCCAACTGTCGCGCGAGGGCCTCGGTGCCGAGGTACTGTTGCCGGGAGGCCGAAAGCCTGCTGGCGGCGTGGAGCCGCAGGAGGGAGTCCTGAAAGGTGATTATCATAATGCTTTTTAACGCGGTGCCGCGCTTTTTATTGCAGCTCCTATTGTTAAAAATGGAAGATTGTGGGGTGTGGGCTTTCGGGGTGAGGATTGCGTAGGGGGTCGCGGCTTGGCCTCCAGGTGCACGGCATTTCTGTTATACTTTGACTCTTAGCAAGAGTATAAATGTAGTATAAATAGAAATAAAATGTAAACTAAATGTAAACTAAGTGCCCGACCGAGGGCGGAGGCCGACGGGAGCGGGTGGTGGGGGCAAGGGGCGCTCTGGGCGGGGAAGGTGGGAGTCAGGTGAGGTTTCGGCGCACTTGGTCGAGGATGGCTTGCTCTTCTTCGAGGGTTTCGTAGAAGAGGAGGCACAAGGCATGTTCTTTTTGGTCGCATCCCATCACGTAACCTGTGGTTTCGGAGCGGTCGGGCTGGCCTATCTGTTTTATGTTGATGCGCAGGGTGTGGCTTTTTTGGGGTGCGGGGTTGTCTTTGTCGGTCAGCGGCGAGGGGGTTGAGATGGGTGATTTGATTTGCAGGCCGGGGTCGGGGTTGTCGACGGTGCGGCGCAGGTATACTTGGATGGTGCCGTCGCTGTTGCCCATCTTTGGGTCGGAGTTGGGGGAGGCGGTGAGGGGCAGGTCGGCCTGTCCGGTGAGGTCGTTGACGGTGCTTATGCTGAATTCTTTTTGCAGCCAGTCCCATTCGGAGCTGTCGCGTGCTTGGAGTACGAGGGCTTGGTAGGTGTGGCCTTCGGCTTTGTAGTCGCCCACGTAGGCCACGAGGAGTTGGTCGGAGTGGGAGGCGTAGTGTTCGTACATGTCTTTGGCCATGGAGGCCGGGGAGGTGACGGAGCATTTGACGATGGCTGCCAGGGCGAAGAGTGCTATTAATATTATTGTTTTCATGGTGCGGTATGTGTTAGCGGAATGATACTTGGCGTAAGGGGAGGGTCGCCGTAGGGCTGGCGACGGCTACGGTGGGGCAGGTGTCGGCGGGGAGGGCCTGACGGTCGATGTATTGTGCCACGATGCCCACGATGTGGGTGGGGTTGCAGGTGGTGTTGGAGCAGAAGGCTACGTTTTTTCCGGCGAAGTTGATTTGAGTGGTGTCGGGGTTGCCGCCGTGGAGGAGGGCGAGGGGTATGAGTATGAGCAGCGAGACGGCGGCAGCGGCGGGGAACCAGGGCTTGTGGAGCAGGGTGGTGGTGCTTTTGTGGCTGTTGTGGGCGGGCTGGGCGCTGGGCGCGGGGTGCTGGAGGGCGTAGTTTATCATTTCATCAAGACGGTTGTCGCTGATGGGGCTTGTTTGTTGGCGTGCGATTCGTTTGCTTTCGTTCCAGAGTGTGTCAAAATCTTTATCCATAATGTGTGCTTTTCGTTGTGGTGGGTGATGGGCTTTATTTGGCTTTTTCGTATGCTTTGCGCAGCCGTTCCTTGGCGCGAGCCAGGCGCATGGCCACGGCGGGGACGGTGAGTTGGGTCATTTGGGCTATTTCTTTGTAGCTGAATCCTTCAATGTGGGCGTGGACTATGCTGTTGTCGGGTTGGGGGAGGTTGTCGATGAGTTGCATGAGGAAGTTGTAGTTTTCCATGTCGGGGGATTGCTCGTCGTAGAAGGGTGCTGGGGTTTGCACTTCGGGCTGGGGGTGGTTGCTTTCTTTGCGTTTGAGTTGCAGGAGTGTGTTTTTGGCCACCCGGAATATCCATGTGCGTTCGGAGCTGCGGCCTTCGAATTTGTCGATGTCGCGCCAGAGGGTGCAGAGAACTTCCTGGTAGGCGTCTTCGATTTCCCACGAGGCGCTGAGCCGGTAGGTCTTGCAAACGTTGAAGATGTAGTCTTTGTTGCGCGCTACCAGCTCTCTGAAGGTCTTTTCCCGCTCTTTGTTATTTGTTGATTCGTGCACTATGTGTATTTGTTGTGGAGGAGAGTTGTTTGTTGTGTGGGCAGGAGGGGCCGGGCCTGCTTTTTGAGGGGTGGGCAGTGGGGTCGGTCGAGCCTGTTTGTAATATTGGGTGCAGGTTTTGGGGTGATAATATCGTGGGGGTAGAAAAAAAATCGGAGGGGGTTGCGGCGCGGGCCGTGCAATCCCCTCCGTGGAGGTGAGTCGGAGGTTAGCGGACGTTGGCTTCGAGGGCTTGGCGCACAAGGCGTTTCAGCTCGAGGGTGCGCTGCTGGAAGGCGTCGCTCTTTTCGGGTATGTACATGTCGCTGTAGATGAGTTGGCCGAGTTCGATCTGGGGTTTGGAGATGTTGCCTTTGACGTCGATGGCCAGTCGCATGGGCAGGGGACATTTGGTCAGCTCGAGGTGGTAGTTGCAGTTGTTTTGGAGGTTGTGGCGTCCGGCGATGCAGAGCTGGTAGTTGTGGAGGTTGAGGAGGAAGGGGAAGACGTCGATGTTTTTGCGGAACACTTGGGCTTCGACGCTGAGGCTGTCGATGCCTATGTTGTTGTCTTTTTCGCGCCAGTTTTTGAATTGGAGTAGGCGTGCCATTTGGGCGAGGGTTTGGTTGTCGAGCACTACGAGGTCTTTGCCGCTGATGGCGGCGGCGCCAATGAGGGTGCTCATCTTGGGACGGTAGAAGGCGTCGAGGTTGCATTCGGCGGCGAGGTGGAAGTTGGCGTTGCCTTTGAAGGCTTTGAGCATGGGCACGATGGTGTCGATGGAGGGTATCATGTCGAGGAGTTCGTCGATTTGGATGTCGAGGAGGTGGAAGTCGAGCCCGACGAAGAGGTGGTTGACGCGGGGTGAGCGGTAAAGGCCGGTGAGTTGCATGCGGGCGGCCTTGCAGGTGAATCCGATTTGCTCGAGTATGGCTGTGCCGTCGTTGACGGTGAGTGAGCCGCCGAGGTCGTTGAGGTCGTTGCCGAAGGCTATGCAGCGGTCGATGTCGGTGATGAGTTTCACGTTTACGTCTTTGGGCACGATGAAGGGGTTGGCCTCTTTGGGCACGCTGTCTTCGACGCGCTGTTGCTGTAGCTCTTGTTCGTCGCTGCCCATTCCGCTGAGTATGGCCATGAGTTGGTCGATGTCGGCATAATGGGAGTTGAAGTTGAGCTGGCCGCGGAGCATGCCTTTGTGGCTGAGCCAGTCTTCGACACCGTAGATTTTGCCAGCGAGGTGGTAGTCGGACACCCCCCACAGGATGTCGGCTTGCTCGATGTCGCAGACTTCGGGTTGGTAGTTGAATTTGAAGGAGGTCATGCGGACGGCTTCGGACATGTTCGTCATGGCCAGGACGGCGCGATGGAGGTCGATGTCGATGTCGGGGTTCCACTGTTTGAGGATGTTGTCCTGGGTGGTGTCGTTTTTGACGCTGCCTTTGAGTTTGAGGGTGTCGGAGTAGACAATCATGGAATCCATGGTGGCGTGCAGCTTGCTGGCGTTGATGCGGAAGGCGGCGGCGAGGGATTGGCGTTTGTCCATGATGTTGGGCAGGCCTATGGTGATGTCGGGGTTGGCGATTTGGGCGGTGAGGTCCATGTTTTGCATGGTCACGTTGAGTTCGCCGCCTTTGAGGTGGGCCCCGATGAGTTCGGCCACTTTGGCGCTATGGCGTTTGGTGGGGAGGGCGAGGGCCATGTCGAGGTGTGGCGACGAGGCGTGGATGCTGTCCCAGCGGATGTCCATGTGGTTGAGGGACATGTTGCCGGAGAGGCGTATTTTGTTGAGGTCGATGTTGGTCAGAGCGCTGAGTCGGCTTTTGGCGGTGAGGTCGAGGCGGGAGGTGCCGGCGAGGTCAATGGGCATGGTGTCGGGCAGGAAGGGCCGGAGGTCGGGGAGATGGATGTTGCCTTTGAGGTGGGCGTCGACCAGCATGTCGCCCATGAGGTCGTCGACGGAGCCTGTGAGGCTGAGTTTTGATTTGCTCATGGTGGCATCGAGCTGGTGGATGTCGACTTTGGATATGCCGCTGAAGGCGGAGTCGGTGGAGAGGTTGAGGTTGGCGCTGAGACGGGCGTTGATGGCGCGGAGGGGTGCTGGCAGCATTTTGGGGGCGGCGAAGGTGCCTTTTTCGAGCTCGATGTCGGCATCAACCAAGGGCATGCGTCCTTCGGCCAGGGAGCCGTGGACATGGCCGGAGAGTGAGGCTTTGCCGTCGATGCTCATGCCGGAGAGGCTTTGGGTGATGAAGGGGGGGAGGATGGCGATGAGGTCGCCTACTATCCAGTGGTCGGCGTCGAGGTGGAGGTCGACGGTGAGGGGTCGGGTTTCGTTGGCCAGGGCCACGGTGCCTTGGAGGCCTATTTCATAGTCGGAGAGGCTGAGGGAGGCGTCGGAGGCGGTGAAAAGCATCTTGTCGAGGTTGGCGGCGAAGGGCAGCCGGATGGCGAGGAGGTCGCTGCCGGAGGCGAGCATGGCCTGGGTGGTGTAGGTCTGTCCGCCCATGGCTATGGAGCCAGAGGGGAGGCAGAGGGAGAGGAGACCCTGGAGGGAGTCGGTGGTGCCTTGGCCGTTGGCTTTGAGCGAGAGGTCGTGGGCCAGGGCTTGGAGGGAGGGGTTGCCCACGGAGTCGCGCATGTCGACTTTGAGGGATTGGATTTGGGAGTTGAGTTTGGCGTCGAGTTGGCTGTTGAGGAGGGAGCCTTTGAGGTGGAGGTCCATGCCGTCCAGTTCGGCCAGCATGCGCTGTTGGAGGTTGCAGTAGCGGGCCTGGAGGTTGTTGATGCTGATTTTTTCCAGCTGGATGATTTCGGGCAGGGGGGTGTTGCTTTCAGCAGTGTCGTTGTCGGGTTGGCTGGGGGGGAAGATGTCGAGGTTGCTCCAGCCGTCGGGGGCAGTGTAGAGGTTGGCTTTGGTGTCGTCGAGACGCACTTGATGGACTATGACAGAGCCATTTTTGATGAAGGCTTTGAGGTCGAGGCCCACGGTGAGGGATTTGACGCGGGCAAGGGTGTCGTCGTGTATGGCGTTGGGAGAGAGGATGTGGTCGGGGGGTACTTGGTAGGGGTTGACCAGCACTACGTCTTCAACCTCCAGCCCGATGTCGGGCCAGGTTTTGAAGAGGGAGAGGTGTACTTTGCCGAAGTGGTTTTCGCACAGGATGTAGTCGGAGGCCAGGTTGTTGACGATGGGGGTGAGTTTGGCGGGTGTGAAGAGTAGCCAGCAGGCCACAGCAATGACTACGATGATAAGGGCAAGGAGCGATCCTAAGGAGATAAGTGCTATTTTCCAACCTTTTTTCATATATCAAATGGATTGATTGTTGATGACGCAGGGGTTGCCGAAGGGCAAGGAGGTGGGTTTATTTTTTGACGAAGGTGCGGCTTGAGTTGTAGATGTCTTTGAAGGTGAGGGTGTCGGCGGTTTGGTGGGTGACGGTCCAGTCGTAGTAGACGTGCATGCCCATCTCGCCGTAGAGGTCGATGCGGAGCTGGTCGGACTCGGTGGTCCAGTTGAATTTGGTGCCTTCGCCTTCTTGGACGTCGTCGCTGGTGTCCCACGTTTCACCGGTGCCGCCGCTGTCGAAGCGCCAGTGTTCGGTGTTGATGTCGGTGGCACGCCATGTGCCGACCAGGAGGGTGGCATCGACGGGAGGATAGGTCTCTACGGAACGTTCGCAACTGGCCAAAAAGAGCAGGCTGGTGATGACCAGGATGCTGAATGTGAGGATTTTTTTCATTGGTTGTCGATGGTGTATATGTCGGGGTATTTCCGTCCCAGGCCATTGTAGTCTAACCCATAGCCTACAATGAAGTCGTCGGGGATTTCTTTTCCGATGTAGTCGATTTTGTAGTTTTTCTTGAAGCATCCGGGTTTGAACAGGAAGGTGCAGATGGTGATGGATGCGGGGTTGAGGAGTTGGAGGCGCTCGAGGACAAATTGCATGGAGATGCCTGTGTCGATGATGTCTTCGATGAGGATGACGTGGCGGCCTTGGCAACTGGCGGGGAATCCCAGTGATTCGATGACTTGGCCGGTGGAGCTGGTGCCGGAATAGGAGGAGTAGCGGACAAAGGAGACCGGGGCATCGAAGTCGAGCCGACGGATGAGGTCGGCAGCAAAGATGAAGCTGCCAGTGAGGATGGGGCAGAGGATGGGGTTGCGGTCTCTAAAGTCGCGGGAGATGTCGGAGGCCAGACGCTCGATGATGGTCTGGATTTCGGTTTCGGTCATGTAGAGTTTGAAACGCTTGTCGGAGACTTGTATTTTTTCCATAGCAATAAGTTTGAGGGGGTTAAAAGGAGGTTGTATTTATTCTTCTTCGCGCTCGGGGGTGTCGAGGACAAGGCGGAAGCCGAAATAGCTGTAGCCGTATTCGGGCAGGTACCAGCTGCGCTCGAACACGCTGCAACCCCAAGTGGGGCTGTTGAAACAACCGCCGCGAAGGATGCGGTTGTCGCCAGTGCGGGGGCCTTGGGGGCAGTTTTGGGGCGCTGCGGTGTAGGGTTGCATCCAGTCGCTGCACCATTCCATAACGTTGCCTCCCATATCGAAGAGACCCAATTCGTTGGGTTTAAGACGGCCGACGGGATGGCTGTGGCCGCCGGAGTTGCCTCCGTACCAGCAGGTCTCCCACATCTGGCTGCGCACACCGGGATAGGGGGTGCCGTGGGAGCGGTTGCCACCGCGGGCGGCATATTCCCATTCGGCCTCGGTGGGGAGACGGAAACGGTAGCCCGTGAGCTGGCTCAGGCGGGCGATGAAGATTTGGACGGCATTCCACGACACCTGTTCGACCGGCAGGCTGTCGCCGACCCATTTGGAGGGGTTTTCCCCCATGACGGCTACCCACAGTTTTTGTGTCACTTCGTGCTGCCCGATGTAGAAGGGGTTGAGGGTGACGGTATGGGTGGGAAGCTCGTCGGCATAGGTGTGGCGTTCGCCTTTGGGGTGGGTGCAGCCCATGGTGAAACTGCCTCCCGCTACGGGCATCATGCGGAAGGGGAGGCTGTCGACATAGACGAGGAGGGCTCCATCATCGACTTCGACCAGAAAGGAGAGGCTGGCAGAGTCGACCCCTCTGATTTCGGGCAGGCGGAAAGCGGTGATGGTGAGGTTTTGTCCCGGTTTGACATTTTGCCCGACAGCGCCTTGCAGACCTTTTAGGGGAGGAGTGTAACGACCATGATCGACAGCCACGCGGACACAGATGTCGGCTTGGCGGTCGAGGGAGTAGGTGATGGTGAGCGAGTCGCCTTTGAGTGAGAAAGAGACATTTTCCACCTGTTGCGCCCCAGCGGGGATTGCCAAGAGGGCCAAGAGCACTATGGCGAGGACCTTTTTCATCAGGGGGAGGAAAATGTCGGGGTGGTACTTAGTTTTCGTTCATGTGGGCATCGCTCCAGGCCTCGGGGTTCTTGCGCCATGCGGCGAGCGACTCCATGTCGGCGGCACGGATATACTCTTCGCGGCAGGCCACGTCGATGAGGGTGTCGTAGTTGGTGAGGGTGTGGAGCTCGACATTGGCGTCGGCAAAGTTGCGCTCGGCCACAGCCAGGCCATAGGTGAAGATGGCGGCCATTCCTTTGACATTGCAGCCGCGTTCACGGAGGGCATGGACAGCGATGAGGCTGCTTTTGCCGGTGGAGACGAGGTCTTCGATGACCACTACGGACTGGCCTTCGTGGATTTCGCCTTCAATCTGGTTGGTGAGTCCGTGGGATTTGGCTTCGGAACGGACGTAGACAAAGGGTTTTCCCAGTTCCTGGGCCACGAGGGCGCCTTGGGCAATGCCGCCAGTGGCTACACCGGCCACGACATCCACGTCTCCCCAGTATTCATTCACCACCTCGACGAAGCGCTGACGGATGAAAGTGCGAATCTCGGGGTATGAAAGTGTGACACGGTTGTCGCAATAGATGGGTGATTTGCGACCTGACGCCCATGTGAAAGGGTGTTCGTTGTTGAGTTTTATTGCTTTGACTTGCAGTAAGAAAGTGGCCATCTGTAGGGCCATGTCGTTGTTTGTATTCATAAGGCAAAGATACGCCTTTTTTTTGAATCGGGGGGATTTTTTTTTATTAACTCCTGTCTCCGGCTGTGTGAGTGTGTGATTATCTGAGTGTCTGAATGGAAAAAGCAGGGGTGCGACTTTGTGTCGCCCCTGCTTTTATGTATTTTTTCCTGAGGTAATGGAGTCGGGTTAGCGGGCTGTTGCGGACTGGGCGTTGCCACTCGTGGAGGGAGTGGAGCCGAAGTAGAGTCCATGCCAGCTGGTGCCGCCGCTGAAGGTGGAGTTGGTCCAGTATTGGTATGTGCCGGAGCTGATGTCGGGGCTGGAGAGGATGAGGGTGTTGCTGCCACCGCCGCCGGGACCGCCGCCGCCACCCGGAGGTTTGGCACCGGGGTCAGTGTAGTTCTCAATAAAGCCGTTGCCCGAGGGGGCGGTGTTGAGATACATGAAGAGGACATCGCCCGAGGCGTTTTTGACGGTGAGGCCAGTAGTGCCGACATTGCTGATCTGAAGATATTTCTGGTAGCCGCTGACGTTGGGGGAATCCCATGCGCCCATGTTTCCTCCTTGGCAGATGATAGTGCCGCCGGTGATGGAGAAACGGCCTCCGGCATCGGTGCCGGCATCAATGCCCACCTCTTGCCCCTTGACGATGATGAGGCCGCCGGTGATGTTTGTGTTGCCGTTGCAGTCGACGGCATCATTGCCACGTGAATAGCACCACAGTTTGCCACCATTGATTTCGAGGTAGTTGGCGGCGTTGAGCGCATCGTCGTAGGCGTTGGCTTCGATGATGCCGCCATTGATGAAGAGACTGTCTTTGCTCTCGATGGCTTCGCCGTTGGGGTCGCCACTGGTTTGGGCGCAATAGGCACCCACATGACCGCTGTTGAAGTAGATATTGCCCTCAATTTTGATGCATTTGGGCAGACCTTTGAAGTAGTCATCGTTGGTGGTGCCGCCCCAATGGTGGTTGCCACCGCTGACGGGGTTGACGGCATTGCCGCTGGTTTGGATGTAGACATATATCTGGTCGTCGTCGGCTCCCACGGTGCCCACGGTGAGGTTGCCGTCGGCTTTGATACCGCGTCCGCCGAGGCCGGTGCTGCGGGCATCGAGGCTGCCGCCAAAGATGTAGATGTTGCTGTCCGCTTTCATGCATGTGCTGGCGTAGCCGTCCACAGCGTTGGTTCCGGTGCCACCCACCGCAAGACCCGCGCCGGCGGTGGTGAGGGTGGTGTTGCCACCGTTGACGATGATGTCATAGTCGCTCGAAAGACAGCGTCCGCCAGCATTTGTGGCGGGGCAGGAGACGATAAGGTCGCCCCCGTTGATGACAATGTTGCCCACGGAAGCTTCGTCTATGTCGCCGGTCTTGATACCGGTGCAGTAGGAGAA
This sequence comes from Bacteroidales bacterium UBA2714, assembly GCA_002354035.1. Taxonomy (GTDB): domain Bacteria; phylum Bacteroidota; class Bacteroidia; order Bacteroidales; family P3; genus Colimorpha. The sequence goes on along the minus strand of DEKU01000042.1, from coordinate 3,564 downwards.
GTCGTAGCCCGTCTCATAGTCGGCAGAGGTGTCGATGACCACGCTGCCAGAGGCTGTGACTTGTAGACGGCCGCCGTTCATGTAGAAGTCCTGGTCGGTTTTGATGCCCTTCTTGGTGTCGGCGGTGACGAGGACGTCGACCGAGCCATTATTCATGTAAACCCCGCGCTTGCCTTGCAGACCATTGGCAAACGACGATGTCACACTCAGGCTGCCTGAACCCTGGAGCGTAAGGCTGCCTTTGCCATAAAGCGTGGCCTTGTCGGCGTTGCTGTCGGCATCGGCGAAGGTGTTGGTGGTGCCGGCCACAAGGTGTATGATGGCGTTCTGATTCTTGTCGATGTTCAGAGCCGCACAGCCATGCGAGGTGAGGTTGACACCATCCATGCGCAGGATGACGGGAGTGCTGAGCTTATTGAAGAGCAGGAATCCGTCGGACGATGTACCGCTGAGGTTGTAGACCACATTGTTGAGCGTGGTGGCTTGCGATTTCACGGTGACGTGGCCGCCTTCGGCCGTGATGTTGATACTGTCGGAGGGGTAGGGGTTGACAATCGAAGCAGAATTGCCATTCCATACGATATGAATCATGCCAAGGGTGTCGAACTGGACCGAGTCGGCAATGATGGTGCTGTCGCCATCGCATACCATGGCAAAGGTGAGGCTGTCGATCTGGGTGGCAAGGCGGCTCCAGGTGGCATCGTTATAATGAATGGTGACATAACCCTGGTCGTCGGCTTTGATGCTGTCGAGCCCCGAGCTGGGGGTCTGGAAGACAACGTTACCCGCATTGTGGGCGCGCAGCACACGGGTGTCGGACTGTGCATGGACGGATAGGCCAGCCATAAGGATGGTGACAAGGATGCTGAGATTCAGAATCTTTTTCATAGCGGCCAGGAGTTAAAGTTGTTTAATAATTTTAGCCACACGGTTGCCACAACGCAGCACATAGAGCCCTTCGGGCAGATGGCTGATGTCGAGTCGGGAACCGTCGGAGACGGTCTGTTCCATCAGCTTTACACCGGCGGTGCTGTAGAGGGTCACAGTCTGCGGTGCGGTTCCGACGCCCTGAAGGGTGACGACATCGCGGGCAGGGTTTGGCGCGAGCTGCATGGTGGGCGCGTCGGCAGCGGCGATACCCTGTGTGACAGGTGTGAGAGTGATGACTTGGATGTCGTCGAGCGGATAGACGGCATCGTCGACACGCATCGTGTCGTGTGAGAAATAAAGGCCATTAGTCTGGCTGATGGTGAATGACCGCTGGCCATTCACCTGCACCCTGACCTGGGCAACCAACATGTTGCCCATCATGAAGATGCTTAGGACGGTTAGCAGAATTAATCGTTTCATTAATACAATTATTTTTGTTATTATCTGTTACTTTAGTACTGCGCTCCATGCTTTTCTTGCAATACCAATAGATAATTTTGTATTTCAAATCTGAAAGGTACTAATCTGCTGCATTCCTATATGGTGGTAATTAAAATGCGCCTCGTTACTCGGCCATCGCGTCCCTGATAATTAATGGCCGAAAGAGGACTTCCCTCTCCATGCTTCGACCAGACCAATGTGCTCAGCCGTGATTTGTTTTACGTTTACATTGTATATTATTTGTATTTTGTTTCTGTTTTATTTGTATTTTGTTTCTGTTTCAGAGATGAAATGCTGTCTATATGCTGAAGAACCGGTGACAAATGTTTGTGAAAGAATGGCTCTCAGAGCCACCGAATAGTATAGCTGCCGGCAAGGCGCGGGGATTGAGTTGCTGACGGTTGTTGCGTTTGCGCCGAGGCTGTCGCTATAGGCCGAATGGGGAGGGAGGGAAGAAAAAAGACTGCCCGTGGCAGAAGAACCACGGGCAGAAAGGGGTATGCAACAAAGTGCTGTGGGTCAGAAATAGTATGCCAGCGAAAGGGTGGAGTGGTTCGGGAAAGATTTGTATTGGGGCTCGGCCGATACGCCAGAGAGATAGACTGGCGTGAGTGCGTGGAGGTTGTAGATTCGGAACTCGTAGTGGTAGCCCAAGCGGAAACCCACTCCCCAGGCTATGCCGAGTTCGGCTGGATAGGAGAGGTCCGCTTTCATCACAGCAGGGCCGTCGACGGTGTTGGGCTTGTAGACGTCGTGGGCGGTGAGGTAGGCAGCATAGCCTCCGAAATTGAAAAAGAACCGGTTTGACACGTTGCTGATGTTGAGCTGGAGCGTGAGGGGCAGCAACACTGCCTGTTGGCGCATGCGGAAGGCACTGACGAAGGGTTGCTCGATGTGGGGCAGGGGTGTGCGGAACAGGGAGTAGATGAGGTCGGCATGGACGGAGAAGGTGTTGCCCAGATTGAGCTGAAGCGCTAAGCCGCCATGCAGGCCGGACAGGGACTTGCCATTGAAGGCGGCATTGGGGAATTGGAGCCATGAGGAGTTGTAGCCTACTTGCAGTCCTGCCTCGAGCAGGGGGACTTTGGTGCGGTGTTTCTCGGCCACTTTGCCCGAGCCGAGGTCTCCCTCGGTGCTTGCAAGGCGCAGGGTGAAGGCGGCCAGATAGTCGGTCACGCGGTCCAGTCCTTCGTAGTCTATCAGGTTGGCGTCGTCTTCGGGCTTGTGATAGGGCGACTTGATGCCCGTGGTGATGGCCAGTGTGGGAATACCTTTTTTGGCGAAGGGTTCGGTGTCGGTGGCTGTGAAGATGGAGTTTTCGAAGCGTTTGGTGCGGATGGGTATGTCGATGCCCAGCGACTTGGGCGAGGTCAAGTTGTCGCCATTGGCCAGGGTGCCGGTTCCTTGCAGCTCCAGTGCGCCGCCTTGCCTCAGCCATCCCACCATGTCCACACTCATCATGAGCTTCACACGGTCGATCATGCCTTTTGTCTTCAGGGTGTTGGCAAGGAATGAGGAGCCGTGCAGCCCAATCTCTTCGGCGTCGAAGGCGCATATTATCACACTCCGTTTCAGTTCGCTTTGGCGCGCCAGGAGTTGGCGGGCTATCTCGGTGACGCAGGCGGTGCCCGAAGCGTTGTCGTCGGCTCCGTTGTAGACTTGGTCGTTTTGCACGCCCAAGTGGTCATAGTGCCCGCCAACGATGATGTATTCCTGTTTCAGCACTGGGTCGCTGCCCTCAATCAGGCCCACGAGGTTGCAGTAGCCAGACTGTCCGAAGAGTTCGAACGCCGAGCGGAAAGTGCCATCCCATAGTGGCTTCAGCCCCATGTCGAGCCATTCACGCTCGATATACTGGCGGGCTTTTTCGGCGTCGGGGCTTCCGGCACGCCTGCCTTGGAGCGAGTCGGATGCGAGGGTGTAGACATGTTTTTCCAGTCGGGTACGCTGGGTCTGCGACTGTGCCGGACAGGTGCTGCAAAGCAACAGAATTGCCGCAATGAAGTAGAAAAGCTGTTTCATAAGGTGATGTCTTTTCTTAGGGAAACGCGGGTGAGGGAGATTTATTGTATTCTCTATAATAAAATGTTGAGTGTAGATTCAACCTCGAAGTGCAACACTGTTGTGCAAAGATAGCAAGAATTTTTGTTTTGGCGAAGAAAAGTTCAATAGTTTTCTTGGCCGGAGGTTGAT
>DEKU01000003.1:1579-24984 GCA_002354035.1 Bacteroidales bacterium UBA2714 | reverse complement strand
ACCTTTTTCAGCGCAAGACAGCACCCGTGAGTTGGAGACAGCACCAAAAAGGGCTGCCACGAACACACAAAAAAGCAGCGATAAAAGAAAAAAGACGCGTGCAGTGGGTAATCAAAATTATTTTAGTATATTTGCAAAGACTATGACGAACGTGTCATAGAGCATATTTTATTGAAAGACGAAGCGTTATGCTTTTCTTGTGTCTGAAAACGTGAGAAATTTTCAAAGTAATGCAAGAGAGTGTAATGGTTCATGTGTTAGGCGTGGACTGTTTACTACATCTTTATTACCAGGTTTTTTCTCACGACCCTCAGACAAAGAAGTGGTATATCAGTGCCACGCTTCTTTATATTAAACTATACTGAGGTGCTGAGTATGTCAAAAGTTGCGCCCGACACGAAGACAGGGTATATAGATATGGTGGACTTAACCTTAATAGCAACATGCATCGATACTTTTATTGATGGGTATACTTTGGGGCAATTATTAGCGGCTTCAGAACATGAAAAGGAATTCAAAACAGCAATGTCAATTATTGAGGATATTGACTTCAAATCAGATGCCTCAAGCACTGAAATAGCCCTTATCAACCAAGCTCTTGTATATTTTAGTATGGTCAATGACGAAGACAGATTGTACCTTCAGTGCTACGCCTACTATATGAAAAGTATACTCTATGCTTATATCCTGGAATTCGATAAAGCAAACTATTACTTTGACAAGATTACTAATTTAGAAACAACTTTTACTACAGTTAATAGACGTGAGATACAAAATATTCAAAACGCTATTCCTGATTTAAAGCAAGCCACCGATGATATGCAAGAAGAATTAGCCAAACAACAAAATGATATGCAAAAAGAATTAGCCAAACAACAAAAAAAGGACTGCAGTAATCGAAAACTGAAAACGATGATTACCTTTGGTCTTATTATTGGTGTCCTTATATTGGTTGCTAATATTATACTGGTGATTCACTCTATTGGATAGAAAGGCTTATACGGAACATATTGACAAGCCACTCAAAAGAGAATAACGGATAGAATAGAATAGTACTTTTGAATCTATTCATAATCATTTTGATTAGTTACAGCTCTTATCTGTGCAGACTGCTATTATAATCTTTACTTAATCTGTAGCAGCAATAAGCTTACACAGTGACTTAACAATAAAACAACGCCTGCGCCAAAAGGTGCGGGCGTTGTTGTTATTACCTCCGACGGTTCGTCGGTTAATAGGCGCGGGCGAAGATTACGCGGCGGTGGGAGGGCTTGCAGGTGAGGATGCAGCGGCCTTCCTCTTCGGGAGCGTCGTAGGGGATGCAGCGGATGGTGGCTTTGGTGAGTTCTTTGATGCGCTCCTCGGTCTCGGTGGTGCCGTCCCAGTGGCAGAGGAGGAATCCGCCTTTCTCGATTTCGACTTGGAAATCGTCCCAGGTGTCGACCTTGCGGGTGTTGGCGGCGCGGAAGTCGGCGGCACGCTGGAAGAGGCTCTTCTGGATTTCGTCCATGAGCTGGGAGACGTGGTCGGCTATACCTTCGATGGGCATGGTGATTTTTTCGAGGGTGTCGCGGCGGCACACTTCACAGGTGCCGTTCTGGAGGTCGCGCGGGCCGATGGCAAGGCGCACAGGAACGCCTTTGAATTCGTACTCGTTGAACTTCCAGCCGGGCTTATACTCGGTGCGGTTGTCGTATTTGACGGTGAGGCCTTTGGCACGGAGGGCGTCGATGATGGGTGCGATGTGGGCGTCAAGTTCGTCCATCTGCTCGTCATTCTTGCAGATGGGGACGATGGCCACTTGTATGGGTGCCAGTTTGGGCGGGAGAACAAGGCCATTGTCGTCGCTGTGGGTCATGATGAGGGCTCCCATCAGGCGGGTGGAGACACCCCACGAGGTGGCCCAGACATATTCGAGCTGGTTCTGCTTGTTGAGGAACTGGACCTCGAAAGCTTTGGCGAAATTCTGTCCAAGGAAGTGGGAGGTGCCGGCCTGAAGGGCTTTTCCGTCCTGCATCATGGCTTCGATGCAGTAGGTGTCGAGAGCACCGGCAAAGCGCTCGTTGGGCGACTTGACGCCGCGCACCACGGGGACTGCCATCCAGTTCTCGGCAAAGTCGGCGTAGACATCGAGCATGCGGCGGGCCTCCTCTTCGGCCTCCTCGCGGGTGGCGTGGGCGGTGTGGCCTTCCTGCCAGAGGAATTCGGCCGTGCGGAGGAACATGCGGGTACGCATCTCCCAGCGGACGACGTTGGCCCACTGGTTGCAGAGGATGGGGAGGTCGCGGTAGGACTTGATCCAGTTTTTATAGGTGCTCCAGATGATGGTCTCGGAGGTGGGGCGGACGATGAGTTCTTCTTCGAGGCGGGCGGAGGGGTCGACCACAACGCCGGTGCCATCGGGGTTGTTCATGAGGCGGTGGTGTGTGACCACGGCGCACTCTTTGGCGAAGCCTTCCACATGCTCGGCCTCGCGGCTGAGGAAGGACTTGGGGATAAACAGGGGAAAATAGGCATTTTGGTGGCCTGTCGCCTTGAACATATCGTCAAGGGCACGCTGCATTTTCTCCCAGATGGCATAGCCATAGGGTTTGATGACCATGCAGCCACGGACAGCCGAGTTCTCGGCCAGGTCTGCCCGCACAACCAGTTCGTTATACCATTCGGAGTAGTTTTCTGAGCGCTTTACGAAATCTTTTGCCATGTATGTTTAGTTTTTATGATTATTTCTTATTCTGCGCGAGCCTGTATGTGGCTGGCTGAAATACTATTGTATCGGTAAGGAGCGACGGGGTCATTTCAGAAGGCATAGCTGAAACCGATGGACACCAGTCGCGACGTGAGCGAGTTGACCCCGAGATGGAGATTGGTGGTGGAAGTGGTGTTGTCCAGTACGGGCTCATCATCGGTCGACCACCAATATACTTCTCTCGTTTTATACCGGTCCTCAATGGTGTGAGTCAGTATCACCGACAGCACGTCGAAATAAACGTCAGCCGTAAAATGGTCTGACAGCCGATAGCTTGCCACAGGGGTCACCTTGGCTTCGATCTGGCGTGTGTGAGCTTTCGACTCGAACAGCACCGGGAAATTGTCCGTACTGTAATACTGCGTGTCGCGTATGGTGCCAAAGCCAAAAGCATACGAGGCTGCCACCTCAACTCCCAAGGTAAAATCCCTGTAGTCGATAAAGCCCATCCGCACGAACAGGCCGCCACCGACCGTCATGAGATTCCTTTCGGTCTGCCGATTATTCGACCATTGCTCCCGCCGGGTGTCGAAAAAGCCGTCGCTGTAGGTATATTTTTGGTTGGCAAACGTCAGCACCACTCCGGCTTTGAGCCCGGGGGAAAAGGCGTAGCCCACTTGTGGCGAAATCCGCAACGCCATGCCTTGGGGTAGCATGGGGTCGAATCCTTCTTTGCGACTATACGTTGAATAGTCGAAACCCACATTGCCTCCCACAAAGACCTGTGCAGCCATCGGCAGGGAGTACATCAGCACCGCCAGAACCAAAAGTATCTTCTTCATATTCCTGAACTGAATGACAAAACAAGCACTACGACACACCGACACCCCGCACATGCCCAACAGGCATTCTCCCGGGGTTGATCAGCCTATGCCCAGCCTCTTCAACGGGACATTTTCAGCCGCGCAAGCGGATAGGTGGGGTGCAGCTTCAGGCCCGGCACATATTCCATTATGCCAGCCACTTTCTCCTTGTCGGTATACTGCCAGAAGGTGTATCGGGTGTCGGGGAATTTGAGCCCGTTGCTCACAATCACCACATGATAGGAGGCATAACGCTCAAGGCTGAAATATTTGAGATAGGTCTGCTGGCTGGCCATAATCAAAGGCTTTGTGCCATACTCTTGCTCAAGCAACTGCAGCAGCATGTCGAGACGTTTCACATTGATGTCGAAAGCACCGTCCGGCACCACATACACCACCGGAGCCAAATCCAGGTGATGTCCTTTGACGGCGGCTTGGTAATTGTCGAATTGACCCTGCGCCGAATAGTGTCTGTCGTAGCGGAGTACTGCACCCACAGGCATTCCCACCTTATGGGCTTGCGTAAGATTGAATGCGCAACGGTTGTCGGTGATAGCGGCGCCGGTTGTAGCCATCACATACACAAATTCCAGGTCGTTGCTCTCGTTCACCGTGGGCCAGTCAATGGTGTTTTGGTCCTGCGAAACCAGAATGCCCAGCGGGGCTGTTGTTTGTGACGAGGCCACCATGGGGAAGGCCAAAATCAAAGAAAATGCGGCAACAAGCCACTTCGAACGCATATTTTTATTGCTCATCATTTATATGTATTTATGCCTGTGGACAGTGTCCACTTTGCTCTATTTATTTTTTTGCAAAGATACGTCTTTTTTTTCATTTGGGTAAGATAGCACTCACAATTATTTTGAGTCCGCCTCGCCAATCATCCTCTCGTAGTCTGATTCACTGATGATTGCAACACCTATTTTCTCCGCCTTTTTCAGTTTCTCAGGCCCCATGTTGTCGCCTGCAAGCAGATAGGTCGTCTTGCCGCTCACGCTGCTGCCCACCTTGCCCCCGTGTTGCTCAATCGATGCCTTGATTTCGTCGCGTTTGAAATGCTGAAACACACCGCTCACCACGATGGTCATGCCTTGCAGCTGGTTGCCCACGCGCTTGTCCTCGGCCGTCATTTGCAGTCCCGCCGCGCGCAACCGTTCCACGATGGCTCTGTGTGACGCGAGGTTAAAATAATCGTTCACGGCCACAGCCGTCACCTCGCCCACATCCTCCACCATGGCCAGCTCCATCACGTTGGCTCCCATCAGGGCATCGATATTGCCGAAATGGCGGGCCAGTTTCTTGGCCCCAACCTCGCCCACATAACGGATTCCCAAAGCAAAAAGCACCCGCTCAAAAGGCACCTTCTTCGACTCCTCGAGGGCTTTAAGGATGTTGTCGGCTCCTTTTTCCTGTATCGACGATGCGGTGCCCTCGCCCAGCCCCACCAACTTCTCAGCCGTCAAATCATACAAGTCGGCCACATTGCTCACCAGCCCGGTATCATACAGCAGCCTGAGCCGTTCCGACCCTAAGCTGTCTATGTCCATAGCCCGGCGGCTCACAAAATGCTCCAGCTGTCCCAATATCTGGGGCAGACACCCGTCGCTGTTGGGGCAGTAGTGTCCGGCCTCGCCTTCGGGCCTCACCAGTGGCGTGCCGCACACTGGGCAGACCGTGGCATACCTCACCGGCTCCGCCCCCTCGGGACGTTTTTCGAGGTCCACACCCACTATCTTGGGAATAATCTCACCCCCCTTTTCCACCAGCAGGCTGTCGCCTTCGCGGATATCGAGTTTTGCTATAAAGTCCGCATTATTGAGCGTGGCGCGGCGTACCGTGGTGCCTCCCAGCCACACCGGTTTCAGGTTGGCCACAGGGGTCACTATCCCCGTGCGCCCCACATGGTAGGTCACGGCCTCCAGCGGTGTGCTGACCCGCTCAGCCTTGAACTTATATGCTATCGCCCACCGTGGCGATTTGGCCGTGTTGCCCAGCTGGTCCCACAGCCCCGTCTGGTTCACCTTTATCACCACCCCGTCGATGCCGAAAGGCAGATTCCACCGCTCCTTGTCCCAATAGTCGATAAAAGCTTTTATCTCCTGAATATCACGGCACTCCTTGATATATGGCTGCACCTTGAAGCCCATGCTGCGGGCCACTTCCAGCCTGCCCGAGTGCGAAGCGTATGCGGGGTCCTGCTGCTGTGCCGAATCGGGAGGCAGCATAAGGAAATACATACAAAACATCAACTTGCGCTTGGCACACTCCGACGAGTCCTGCAACTTCAGCGACCCGCTGGCCGCATTGCGGGGATTGGCAAAAGGGGGTTCCCCGTCGGCCTCGCGCTGGCGGTTCATGGCGTCGAATGCCTCGAACGGGTACACCACCTCCCCCCGGGCCTCGAAATCGTCGGGATAGTCGCCTTGCAGCTTCAGCGGTATCGTGCCCACCGTGCGGGCGTTCGACGTGATATCGTCTCCCACGGCCCCGTTGCCCCGCGTCACTGCCTGCACCAGCTGCCCATGTCGGTAGGTCAGTCCTATGGCCACCCCGTCATATTTCAACTCGCAGGTGTAGCTGAACGGCACCCCGTCCAGCAACTTCCGTGTGCGCGACTCAAACTCCTCTATCTCCTCGATGCTATAGGTGTTGCCCAGTGACAACATCGGAAACCGGTGCTCCACCTGACGGAAAGCCTTGTTCACCTCCCCTCCCACCCTGCGGGCGGGCGATGTGGGCAGCGACAGCTCTGGATACTGTTTCTCCAGCTCCACCAGCTCGCGCAGCAGCGCATCGAACTCATAGTCGCTCACCAGCGACCGGTCGTTCATGTAATATTCATAATTGTAACGGTCTATCAGCCGTGTCAGTTCGGCCACCCGTTGCCGTGCGCTCTCGGGTGCCGGTGCAGAAAACAGATCCATTGCCTGCGTTGCCTTTCTTTTTTCTTTAAGGGGTTGTGTCTACATTTTTTTTATCCAACAGTGTACCTGCCGCCACCGCCGTGCCTATTTGCGCACACGGTTCGACATCTTCTTGAGCCATCTGTACATCTGGAAGGTGACATAGTTGGAGCAGCACCGCTCGCGCAGCGTCCGCTTGCCGCACCGCTGTGCATACTGCTTCGCTTTGGCATAGTTGCCCGTCTTTATGCTGAATTGCAGCAGCACATTGCTGGCATACTCCTCATAGTTCGTCTCCTTATAGGGTAAGTCGGGAAAGAGGGTGTGCAGATAGTTGTACATATTGGTGCCGCGCTGCATCTTGCGTTCCAGCTTGTTGATGTCCGAAGGGTGCGACTCCGACACATGCCCCAAGCGGTAGGTGAACGAAAAGATGGGGAGAAAATGAATTTCGCCGTACGCCGCCATCACCAGCATCGTAGGCCAATCCTGAACGGGAAACTCCTGCTCGATATAAGCGTCCAGCGGGACATGCTTGTCGAACAAATCTTTTCTGAAGAAAGCCCCGCAGATATTGATATTGGAAAACCTCTCCCACAGCTGCCGCTGAGTAATGACTTGGGGCTGCGGGTTTTCGCCATACTTTGAGTGGTCGCAGTGCAGCACTCCGTCTGCGTCCAGCTTGTCGCAACCCGTGGTCATCCCCACGCATTCGGGGTGCGCCCGCATATAGTCGTACTGGATTTGCAGCTTCTCAGGCAGCGACCAGAAATCATCTCCGTCGCAGAAAGCTATATATTCGCCGCCCTCCATTGCCTTGCAGCTCTTGGCCCAGTTGGGACCGACCCCACAGTTCTTCTCATTCAGCACCAGCTTGATTCTGTCCGGATACCGCGCCTGGTATTCCTTCAGCACCTCCTGTGTGCCGTCGGTCGAGCAGTCGTCGCTGATCACTATCGTATACGGCAGGTCGAACTTCTGCGCCAAAATCCCCTCAATACACTGCCCTATCCACTGCTTCTGGTTATACGACACAATCGAGCATGTCACCACCGGGTTGGTCAAAAACTCATCGGATCTTACTATCATCGTTTGTCATTTTTAGGTAGGCTCAATCATTGTCATCTATCGTTTCCTGTCGGTGGCGGCGAGCCTACTCCGTCCGCCACTGCCAGTCATTCCGTTCTCAGCTTCCTCAGCCCTGCTCAGGCCCACGCCGGCCCTTTCTGTGCCGCCGGTTCGAGAGCCGGAGCACACAGTGCCGTCGGTCGTGAGACGGCTGTCGGCTGTCGGTCAAACCTCAATTGTCCCTTCAAAGTTGAGCGAGACGGGCCCCGTCAGCCGCACATCGGTATATGCCGAGTCCGAAGGACAAAAATCCACCTCAAAATCGCCCCCACGGGTACGCAGATGCCTCATGCCCGTAACGAGGGCGCAGGCTGTCACACCCGTGCCGCAAGCCCAGGTCTCGTCCTCCACTCCGCGCTCGTATGTGCGCACCATCAGCCGTCCGTCCGCCGTCTCTTCCACAAAGTTCACATTGGCTCCGGCCGGACCCAGTTGTAGCAGATGGCGTATGCGGCGCCCCTCTCCCACCACATCGAAACGAGCCAAATCCTGCACCCGCTCCACATAGTGAGGCACTCCCGTGTTCAACAGCCAGCCCTCCATGCAGCGTCTCACCCCCGCTCTCTCCACATCGCGCATCCCGATGGTCACCGTGCCACACCTCTGCTCCGCGTCCCACTCCACCAGCCACGCCTCGTGGGGACCATCATCGGCCGTGAAATGCACCCTCTTCGAATCCCCCTCTCCGGTCCCTATCCCCAAGCCGAAAGCAAAAGCCGCTATACAGCGACCCCCGTTGCCGCACATGTCGGCCGCATAGCCGTCGGCGTTGAAGTACTTCATGGCAAAATCATATCCCCCGGCACCCGGACCCAACAGCATCAAGCCGTCGGCCCCCACTCCCTTGCGGCGGTGGCAGATATGGGCTATCCTGGCCGCATCGAGGGCCACTTCGCCCCTGCGGTTGTCTATCACCACAAAATCATTCCCTGCACCGTCGTATTTACTGAACGCTATCCTCATGCTGCATTATGTTTGGTTCCGCCCCCGTCTGCTCCACCTCGGCGGCCGACTTCACCAACCGCTTGCTGCTCAGCAGCACCAGCAGCGAGCAGATGATTATGGAACAGAAGATGACAGAATAGGTTATATGCTTTATTGTTGCTGCTCCCGGCACCACCGTATAGCCCGCGGCCGTGTTCACCTGCTCGGGCATCGAGGCCAGCACCGCCGACACCAATCCCTTGGGTATCATCATCGACACCGTGAGGCGGTCGTCGGGAGTGTTTCTCCGCCCCACCAGCGCCACCAACCCGAAACGCACCACAAACAACGCTGCCGCTATCACCAGTCCATAGACCAACGCCGTAGGGTTGGTGAAAGGAATACAGATGCCGATATAGACAAAAAAGTATGTCTTCAGTATAAAGACAAACTCCTTAAAGAAACTCTTCTCGTTCTCCTCCAGCGGAGTCATGTCGTTGAGATGAAGTTTTTTCAGAAACGACATCTCGAAATACTCCGGATTGCCCAGCACCAGGCCGAACGACAGTGTGGCAATGGCGCCGCTATACCCCAGCAGCTCGGTCACACCGTATATCACAAACACAAATGCCGGAGTCAGAAACATGGAGTTTTGCAGCTTGCGCACACGGTCCATGAACGACGACCACAATATGCCACCCACCACTCCGATAATCAGCGCCATCAATATCGAGGCCAGCACACGTCCCAGCATCGACCCTATGCTGACATTGCCGAGCTTGTAGCCCTCGATAAACGCCAAGGCAATCACAATGCACAGCACCCCCGAGATGGCCGACTCCAGCGTCAGCGTCACCCGCGTCTTGTCGCTGACGCGCATCTGCTTCACCAGCGGGATGACAATGGCCGCCGCCGTGCCTCCCACCATCGAACCCAGCATCATGCTGGCCTGCAGCTCCAACCCCACAGCAAAGTATGCTATCAGCGTCACCGCAGCCATCGACGCCACAAACGAAAGCAGCGTCACCTGCACCACCCCGCTCCAATAGCGCCGTATCAAATCGATACGCATGTCGATGCCGCTGTCGAACAAGATGAACAGCAAGGTCAGCGAAGCCAGCACTGGCCCCACCTCCTCCAAATGCGACGGCGTTATCCAGCCCGCCACCGGCCCCACCAGTATGCCTATCAACATCATCAGCAGCACATCGGGTATGCGGCGGCGGCTGAACCAGGCGTTGAACAGGTGCGCGCAGAAAATCAATACTCCAAGAAAAATAAAGGTCATGGTCGTTCAGTGTTAATGTTATAAATGTTTTGACAGGCCACCATGGCCAGTCGGCTGCCCCGGCACACACAGCATGCCGCGCAATGGCACGGTAGTGCCCTCCCGCTTTCCGTCCGGAGGGCCACTCTGTCCATACTATGCCTGGCGCCGACCATCATTTCTCCTAATATTTCTATACCTCTTTCTGTTACTCTTTTATGTAGTTTTGACCATAGCCAAAGCCTCAATCTCCCTTCCGGCCTCAATAGTCCACTTCCGGAAACAGCACTTTGAACGTGTTGAGAGCCGGATTCTTGGCCGACAGGGCATCATACTTGTCGCGGGGCGAATAGATGACCGCCGCCTTCTCCTCATACACAATCTCAATGCTGCAATTGAGCATCCTGCGGCCGCTCAACCTGCGCAGCGTCTCCAGCAGCCCCACCAGGTAGGGCTTAATCTCGGCCTCGTTATACGCGTTGGGCACCAGAATGACAAAGTGGTCCTTTCCGTCCACCTTCAGTTCGCGGCTGCCAAGGCTTTCGGCCAGCTTGGGCTGCTCGGCCTTCAGCTTCTGCAACGCCTCCGCCCACCAAGGTTTCAGCATCTCCAGTTCCAACGGAGGCAGCTCCTGCTGCTCCTCGCCCTTCACCAGTTGCGCCACATCGGCCGTGGGCACTGCCTCGGATGGCTTGATGTTGATGCCGCCCAGCCGGTGCACCCGCCCCACCGGCTGCCGCTGCGGGGCGGGAGCCGCCGCCGGGGCCACGGGGGCCGGAGGCTGGGGTGTGCCGCCCGCAGGCTGCGCCGCATCCCCTCCCGCCTCAGCCACCGGGGTGGCTGCGGGAGTTGTCGTGGGGCCGTGCTCCGCCTTGGGCGACCTTGCAATCTAAGGGTTGGTGATGGCCGTGGCCAGTTTCATCAGCCCCACCTCGATAAACAGGCGCTTGTTGCCCGCCTCCTTGTAGCGGTATTCATAGTCGCTCGAAATGTCCAGCCAGCGCAGCAGCAGCGCCAGCCCGCAGGCCGCCGCCTGCTGCCCGTAGCGGGCGCGCAGCGCCTCGCCCACCTCCATCAGCTTGTGGGTGGCGGGGTCCAGGCTCACCATCAGGTTGCGCAGATGCTCGCTCAGCCCTGTTATAAAGTGCTGCCCCTCGAACCCCTTCTCTATCACCTCCTGATACAGCAGCAACGTGTTCGACAAATCGCCCGCGCGGAAATAGTCCACCAGCCGGAAATAATAGTCGGCATCCAGCAGGTTCAGATTCTCGTTGCACAATTGGCGTGTCAAGTTGCCCTGCGTGAAACTCACCAACTGGTCGAAGGTGGACAGCGCGTCGCGCAGCCCTCCCTCGGCCTTGCGGGCAATGATGTGGAGCGACTCCTCTTCATAGCTCACCCCCTCCTTCTCGGCAATGCCCTTCAGATGGGCCACGATGTCCTCGGCCTGTATGCGCTTGAAATCAAACACCTGGCACCGCGACAGGATGGTTGGCAGGATTTTGTGCTTCTCGGTAGTGGCCAGAATAAACTTGGCATAGGCGGGAGGCTCCTCAAGGGTTTTGAGGAAAGCGTTGAACGCCGCGGGCGATAGCATGTGCACCTCGTCTATGATGTACACCTTGTAGCGGCCCGTCTGCGGCGGGATGCCCACCTGGCGCACCAGCTCGCGGATGTCGTCCACACTGTTGTGCGAAGCCGCGTCCAACTCAAAAATGTTCATCGAACCCCCGTCGGCAAAGCTGCGGCAGCTCTCGCACTGCCCGCAGGCCTCCGTGTCGGCGGTGAGATTGGTGCAGTTGATGGTCTTGGCCAGAATGCGGGCGCAGGTGGTCTTGCCCACTCCGCGCGGACCGCAGAACAGAAAGGCCTGGGCCAGCTGACCAGTGCGTATGGCATTCTTCAGCGTAGTGGTGATATGCCGTTGCCCCACCACACTGTCAAATGTGGTCGGACGGTATTTACGTGCTGATACTATGAAGTTTTCCATTTTTCTATCCACAATATTTCTTTGCAAAGATACGCATTTTTTTTCAAACAGACCCCTTTTTCATTTTTTTCGTCGTCGCGCCCTCACCCTCCGCCTCGGCCCATACCCTGCCCCCGGACCGCGGCGGCAAGCCCCCGGTGGGTTCGGCTGTGGCGGCGAACGCTGCTCTTGCCACCACTCGTCTCCACTCCTCCGCCTTGTCACCAAGTCCGCATCTTACACAACATTTTATTTATATTTTATTTGCATTTATTTTCTTGATTATCTCTTTGCAAGAAATGAAATGCAGGGTAAGCAACGAATAACAATCAAACAAAGAGGGGGAAAGGCGACATGACTGGACCGCCGAAAGCCCTGTTCGGATTGTCGGCCATTGGGCATCCCATTGCCCACCCAATCAACCCTGTACGCCCTCTCATCCCACTTGTTGACACGTTTTGCATAAGAAAAAAGTTGTAATTTTTAAAAAAAATGTATATTTGTAAAGATGAAAAGCGGAAACAGAAAAACACAAACATATATCAATCAATCAAATAACAATAAAACAACATCGTCATGAAACACACAAAACACACAAAAGCCATCATTTTTATACTATGTTTGGCATCTTTTAACGGCCTCTTCGCACAATTTTATGGAATAAAACATTACAACGGTGAGTTTTCCGATACTTCAATCGTCCGACAGTGGAATGAGCAATTGTATGTCGTTTATTCTCAAACTCCGAATGGCAATTATTTTTTGCTCACCAACTCAGAGGGGGATTATCATACAAAGTTTCTCACGCATATTGAGGTGAAGGATATGGAAATCGTCGATGATACTCTTTACTACTGTGGCATTGATCGGAATACTAACGAGGCAATTGTGGGTCACTTTAATATAAATGAGATGAACAATTCGAGTGTTTTTGAATACTTTGCAAGATTCGCAGTTTTCTCTATATATCCAGGACATTATTTGCTCCCTAAGCGCCTTGAAGTCATCCACAATTCTTTTTGTGTTCACGTGGTAATGGTATGTGATTTGTTTTTCCCTTCTGATACAGTGAAGAAAGTCATGGCCGACGCTATTTCGCCACATTCAAGCAGCAGCTGGTATCTACATATCATCAACCACGACAACGTCATGGTTGACAGGAACAACATTTTCCACCCTGACGATGTCGCCGTTACCGACAACTATATTGTTTTCGCCGGTCATAAGCATAGTAGTGCAGGAATTTATATAGCAGTCTTCCCTATTCCCACAAACTCATTAGATTTTCTTTTATTCTCTTTGGGATTCCCTTCCTACTGTTGTAGGCTTTTTTGTTACACTAATTCTCAAAACAATTATTCCGTTTTGGGGGAGAGGGATGGAGAACATCCAGTATGGTGTACCCGCCTTACCGAAGACGACTTTGCCATAGCGTGTATGAGCAGAGTTCAAAGGACGACAGGACCAGAATATGGCTCGACAATAAAAACCATATCTGCTGCAACCCTATTTGCTGCTCCGTATCCGATGAGTCCAATGAATCCAATAAGAAATTTATATTTCCCTTATAGCTCCTTTCTGAACAGGAAATGGGCCGTTCGTGATCTTCGCTACGACAAAGACTCCAACAACATATTAATGCTTTACGATTATGACAATCCCATGGATGGCACTCTCGAAAGCATGACTATGACCCTAAACCCATCCACTTTACAAAGAACAACATACTATACGGGATCAAAAGTATGGCAACACTCCATTGACAAAAGTTACAATTATGCACACCTGTTTACTTCCTGTGGAGTAAACCCTATAAGCAGTATATTAATGCATACTTATTTCGAACAAAATCATACAAACTGTACCCCCACATTCATCCCTATCATCGAGGAAGTTGACGGAGATATGGAAGACTTCTCAGTAACGTTTAATCCGGAATCATTCCAGGGCTCAGAGGTGAGAATAAAGAGAGCAACGATGGATCAAGAATCAGCTGTCTATTGCGAATAAAAGAGAATCAAAACAATAAATAAAAACGCTTTATGAAAAAGGTTTTATTGATAGCAGTGATGCTGCTGAGCCAAGGGTTGCTGTTGGCGCAGACGCCGACAGGCGGAATGGACACCATATATGCCCGCAACCCCACATACTTATATTTGAAAGGGTGGGCTGACCCTTACGACTCTATTCAGCCTCGTCCGTATTTGGATCGCGGGCCGACCGTTTACATACATGGTAGTGGACAGCCTGGATATTTCAGTACACTTTGGGGATTAATTGATAGTTATGTAAGTGAATTTGCCTTTAAATACGAAGTAGACACCACTCTGAAGGTTATCGGCGCAGCCGTGGGAGCAGCCATACTCCCGCACATGACTATGGATTGGCAAAAAATGAATGATTTGGAACATTGGGCTGAGTATCTCAAAATATATCTTCATGTTCACGATACCATGATTTTGGCTCGTCAAAAGGAATTCAATATTTTAGACACGACGCGATGGATGTATTCTTACCCCGGCTGGTATACCCCATATGGTCCAGGCATGGGCCCGAATAACAACACACGCTACTTCCCGATATATGAGGTGTATTTTGATAAGCCTTTGACTGTGACCGACTCGTTTTACTTGGCCGTAACTAATCGGTTCACAAATGAAGACTCTGTATATGATCAAGCGTCCGGGCAGTATCTGCGTCGGGTATTCCAAGAATATTATGCACTTTACGAGCTTATTTATGTTGACACCAGTGCCCGCCATTTGACACGCGAACAGAGAGACAGCATGTATGCAGTTGATGATGCTGTTCTTGTGTCAAGAAGGTATCCCGAAGCAGATGGTACTATGCATGAACCCGGATGGAGGTTTAATGATCCTTACTGGAGTTTTGGTCATATATTTCCACATGGTGGTGCGGGAGCTTATATTGACCGGCCATTCCTGTTCCCCATCATCGACACCACGGGCATGGGACTGCACGCCGGCACTCCCTGCCGGAAGGTGACAACGCTGAGGCTGGCTTCGAAATGGGACCGCAGCGCACTCTTCACGTGGGAGGGCTCCGATTTCCACAACCGCTACGAGCTGGCAGTAGGCAAGGCTGAATACGATCCGTCTATATGGACGTCTTACCGCACCAACGCCACGAGCAAGATTATGAACTATCTGGACAGCAATGTGCTGTATGGGGCCCGCGTCAGGGCCGAGTGCACCCCCAAGGGCAACTATAGCGACTGGAGCGACACTATCCATTTCCGCCTCAACGATGTCGAGGTGCAGGGTATTGGTAGTTATGCCGACAAGTACACTTACCTCATGCCCAACCCGGCTCACGACTGGGTGCAGGTGGTATCGTCGTTCGGGCTGCAGGGGATTGTGATTTATGACTTGAACGGACGCGAGGTGCTGGAGATGCCCGCCGAAGGGCATGCGGGGTCGGTGGATGTGAGCAAGCTGCCCGCCGGCACCTATTTGGCGGTGATAACCACCTCCGGCGGCACCACCATGAAAAGGTTGACAGTGGTGAGATAGGCCGACACGACACGGCCGGTATCCGTCAGCCCCGCCCTCGAGGAGCGGGGCTGACTTTTTGTGTGTCGACCCGCCCCGGAACTCCGCAGCAAAAAGGGTCGCGTCGGGAGCGAGAGTGTTTCTTTTCTAAAGATTCCTTAAAAAAAGTTGCAGATTTGATTTTATTTTGTATTTTTGTAGGATGAACCAATATTGTTTGCAGGCATGAAAAATACTTATAAGATTTTCAGAGAGAGCGTGAAGGAGATTACACACTACTATCTGTTGTTGGTGGAGGAAACGAAGTCGCAACGGCTGGTGGGGAGTACCAATGAGTGGGTGCTGGACAATTTCTACATGATCAGCGAGCAGGAGAAGGTGCTGAAGGTTGATTTGAAGAGCCGCGATTTCCGCCGAGTGGAGGGCAAGCGGCTGGATCAGTTGCGCGAGGTGATGTATGGCTATTTGCAACGTTGCCATTTCCAGGTGGACAAGGGTCTGCTGTTCCGCTTCATGACGCAAATGCAGACGAAGCAACGGGACTATCTGAGCTATCCGGAGGTGTGCGCTCTGCTGCCGCTGCTGAAGACGTTGCTGATTAAGGAGCTGGCCGATTTGTGCCGACGGCTGGAGGCCAAGCACGCCTATCACTATTCGCTGACGGACAAGTCGCAGGCCGACATGGAGCGGCTGGACGAGGCCGCGCAGGAGAACCTGTTGATGATGAATATCTTCAACACGTTGAAGAAGATGACCAAGCTGCCTATAGAGGAGTTGATTGACAGTGTGAGTTTCTCGGAGAAGATGCTCAAGGGAGAGAAGGCGGGGATGTACGACCAGATGTATGACCGCACGAAGGACGACTACCGCGGCCGCATAGTGCGGCTGTGCCGCCGCACGGGCAGCAAGGAGTATGACTTGGTGAAGGAGCTGGTGGCTCGCGCCGACGAGAAGAACGAGCATGTGGGATGGCAGCTTTTCCCGCCCAAGCGGTGGGAGGCCCGTGCCCACTGGTATGTGTGGATAGTGGTGCTGCTGACGTTGGGACTGAGTTTCCTGTTTGGCTGCTGGGCCACCTATGGGCAGCCGCTGTCGTGGGTGACGGTGGTGCTGACGGTGCTGCTGTGGGTGCCGATCAGCCAGGTGGTGATAGACTTGTTCAACCGGTTGCTCTATCGGCTGCACAAGCCCCAAAACACTTTTAAGATTAAGTTCAAGGACGGCCTGATACCGGAGGAGTTCGCCACGATGGTCATCATGCCCACCATCCTGAAGAACAAGGCCCGGACGGTGGAACTGCTGGAGCAGTTGGAGGTCTATTACCTCTCCAATATCAACCGCGCCAGCGAGGGTCAGCGATTGGAGAGCCGTCCGCAGAATCTTTACTACACCCTGATAGGCGATGCCGCCGCCGGCCCAACGGAGGATATGCCGTGGGACGAGGAGGTGGCCGAGGCAGGACAGCAGAAGGTGAAGGAGCTGAACGAGAAGTACGGCGCCCACATCTTCAATTTCGTTTACCGCCGCCGCGCCTGGAGCGACGGGGAGAACTGCTGGTTGGGACATGAGCGCAAACGTGGCGCAATATTGCATTTTAATGACTTGGTGCTGGGCAACAGCTCGGAGGCCGAGAAGGCCCGCCGGTTCCGCTGCGAGACCATCAGCGAATGGCTGAAAGGGCCGGTGCCGCCCATCCAGTTCATCATCACCCTCGACACTGACACGGAGCTGGTGCTCTATTCGGCCCAGAAGCTGATTGGGGCGATGGCGCATCCGCTGAACCGCGCCCGACTGAGCAACGACGGCCGCCGTGTGGACGCGGGCTATGGCATTATGCAACCGCGAGTGAATGTGGATGTGGAGGTGACCAACAAGAGCCGCTATGCCCAACTGTTTGCCGGGCTGGGAGGACTGGACGTTTATACCACCGCCTCATTCGAGCTTTATCAAGACATCTTCAACGAGGGCTCGTTCTGCGGCAAGGGCATCTATGACCTCAAGGTGTTCCAGCAGGTGCTGAAAGGCACTTTCCCCGAGAATCTGATTCTGAGCCACGACCTGATAGAGGGTTGCCATATTCGCTGCGGCCTGATCAATGATCTGGAGCTGTTCGACGACAACCCCTCCAACTATATCGACGATGCAAAACGACACCACCGCTGGACCCGCGGCGACTGGCAAATCATCGGGTGGCTGCGCAACCGCGTGCCCAATGAGCACGGCGAGATGGTGAAGAACCAAGTCAACACTATCGGCCGCTGGAAGATATTCGACAACCTGCGCCGCTCGATGCTGAGCCTTGCCCTGATGGTGCTGCTCTTCTTTGGCTTCAGCGGTGCGTCGCCTGTCGATTCGTGGTGGTATGTGCTGGTGGCACTTATCACGGTGGCCAGCCCCATTGTATATTTTATCCTCGGACAGGTGACCAAGCTGCCCCGCTTTGGCAAACGCTACCATTACTATGCCACACTGATGCGGGGATTCAATGTGATGGTCTACCGCTCGCTGGTGCAGTTTGCGCTGCTGCCCAAAGAGGCCTGGATGTATACAGATGCCGCCGTGCGGGCTTGCTACCGCATGTGGCACTCACACAAAAACCTCCTCAACTGGATTACCAGCGACGAGGCTGCCAAGAGCACCAAGGGTACCCTGGCCGACTATGCTCAGAAATTCTGGGTCAACTATGCCGCCTCGGCAGTGTTGATACTGTTCTTCATGCTGTTTGGCGGGCCCGTCATCGACCTTATCGCCACGCTGTTCTGTGTCTTGGTGTGGTGTACGGCGCCGCTGCTTATGTACTGGCTGGGTAAGAAATTCCCCCAGGACAAGCACTCCCTCTCCGAAAGCGAGACCGGCGAGATTAGGCAGCTGGCTCAGGACACCTGGAACTTCTTCGACACCCTCATGACCGAGGAAAACAACTGGCTGATACCCGACAATTATCAGTTGAACCGCGAGGTGAAGACCGACTACAAGACTTCGCCCACCAATATCGGCTTCTCCCTCACCGCCATCGTCAGCGCGGCCGAGCTGGGCTTCATCACCCACCCCGACGCGGTCAACCGCCTGTCGCGGGTGGTGGACACCGTTATGCGGCTGGAGAAATGGAACGGACACCTTTTCAACTGGTACCATATCCGCAAACTGATAGCCCTGCCCAACTACTTTATCTCAACTTGCGACAGCGGCAATTTCGTGGCATGCCTCTATGTGGTGCGAGGCTATCTGGACCACCTCTCCTCCACCCTCTCCAGCGCCGACCCCGACCTGCCGGAGACCATCGAGAGCCTGCAACACAAGGTCTATAACCTCATCGAGCAAACCGACTTCTCCAAACTCTACAACCACGAGCTCGACGTGTTCAGCATTGGCTACGACCACAGCACCCTCACCCTGTTGCCATACCACTACAACAATTTCGCCTCCGAGGCTCGCCTCACCAGTTTCCTCACCATCGCCCAAGGCGACGCTCCCTACAAACATTGGTTCTGCCTCGACAAGACGCTGGTGCAATATAAAGGCTACAAAGGCGTCGCCTCCTGGTACGGCACCCTCTTCGAATACTTCATGCCGCTCATCTTCCTCCCCACCTACAAGCACACCCTCATGGACGAAACCTACAGTTTTGCCATCCGTGCCCAGCAAGCTTTCGCCGACCAAGTGCGCCGCGGCAACGAGCCCATGCCTTGGGGTATTTCCGAAACGGCCTACAACGAGCTGGACGATGCCCAGAACTATAAATACCACGCCTTCGGTGTGCCATACCTTAAATTCCAGAACACCACGCCGGACCGCATAGTCGTCTCGCCCTACAGCTCGCTCATGACCATTGGAATCAACGACCGCGATGTATACGACAATTTGCAGCGGTTCCGCGCCCTGGGCATGTACACCACACCTCCACGCGTCGAAGGTGCACGCGCCAGTTTCGGCCTCTTCGAGAGCTACGACGAGGAAGACCACGTGCCCGTACAGGCCCACTATGCCCACCACCAAGGCATGATACTGGCCAGCCTCACCAACTATCTGGCCCACCACTGCCTACAAAACTACTTCATGCAGCAGCCCACCATGCGCTCCATGGAAACCCTCCTCAAAGAGAAAGCACAAGTCAAACCTTATATCGACCTCAAGGTAACGCAGTACAAACGCTACCAGTATTCCAAAGTCCAGACCGAGAGCGATGCCCGCGACTTCGACACCATCTCCAATGTGCCAGAAATCGGAGTCATCAGCAACGGGCAGTACACCGTCCTCCTCAACGACCGCGGCTCAGGCTTCTCGCGCTTCCGCGACATCATGCTCAACCGCTACCGCAAAATCAGCGCCGACCATTACGGCACCTATCTCTACATCCGCAACCTGCGCAACGACAGGCTCTGGACTGCCACCTACTCCCCACTCGACGTGATGCCCGAAAAATACCACGTCAGTTTCGCCAGCGACAAAATCACCTACCAGCGCATCGACGACGGCATTGAGACCAAGACCGAAGTCACTGTTCTCAAAGACCGCTCAGCCGAGATACGCCGCTACACTTTCACCAACAACACTGACCTCGACCTCGACCTCGAAATCACCTCCTACGGCGAAGTGGTTCTCGCTCCTGGCATTGAAGACGAAAACCATCGTGTCTTCAACGCCATGAAAATCAACAGTGAGTACGACCCCGACCATCAGGCATTGCTCTTCAGCCGTCCCGCCGCCAACGAAAGCCGCCACTTCATGCTCCACAAACTCTGGGCCGTCGACACCGACGATCCCGACGACCACACCGACTGGTCTTCACTGGTCGAATACGAAACCTCACGCCTAAAATTCCTGGGCCGTGGAGGCAGCCTCCGCCATGCCGACATCATCGACAACCGCCGCACTCTCACCGGCACCGTCGGCACCACCCTCGACCCCATCATGAGCATGCGCCGCCGCATCCACATTCCCGCTGGCAAGCAGGCCTACGCCTTCATCATCACCGGCTTCGCCAAAGCCCGCGAACACCTCCTCCAGCTCACCGAGCAGTACCAAAGCCCCGTCGACATCGAACACGCCTTCAAGACATCTTCCGTCTTCAACAACATGCGCAACAGCATGTCGCTCCTCAAAGGCTCGCAGATGAGGCTGTACAACAACATCTCCAAATACATGGCCCAAACCGCCACCCTCGGCAACAACCGACAAGCCATCCTGGCCGAGAACACCCTCTCGCAAAGTGGCCTCTGGCGTTTCGGCATCAGTGGCGACCTCGCCATCCTGCTGCTCGAAATCGACCGTGCCGACCGCTCCGGATTTGCCAAAGAGCTACTCCGCGCCTTCGAGTACTTCAAAGTCCATGGCCTGCTCCTCGACCTTGTCATCATCAACGACGTGAAAAGCAAACCCAACGCCGGACCCAACGAAAGCCACAAAGACCGCGACGGCCTCACCCACTTCATCCGCAACATGGCCAACACCGAGCACCTCTGGGCCTCCCACTCCGAAGCCGGCCACGTCTATGTCCTCAACGGCGATGAAATATCTTCCGCCGAGCGCACACTCCTCCGCACCGTTGCACGCCTCAGCTTCAACACCTCCGACGGCCTCACCATCGAGGAACAGCTCCACGCCCTCGAAACCGCCAACCTCCACTACCAAGACAAGATTGAATATCCTCTCCTGCTCTCCGGCAACCAATTCCGCGTGTGGAGCAGCCTTGAATTCTACAACCAGTATGGCGGGTTCGACAATGACGGACGCGACTATGTCGTCACCAACACCAACACCCCCATGCCCTGGATCAACGTCATGGCCAACCCCCGTTTCGGCTGTATCGTAAGCTCCACCATGGCCGGATTCACCTTTGCCCACAACGCACAACAGTTCAAACTCACAGGCTGGAGCAACGACATCGTCCGCGACAACGCCAGCGAAATGCTCCTCATCAACAAGCAGCAGTTCGTCCCCGCCACCGCACGCCACAGCCAGGGCTACTCCGCTTTCGATGCCGACTACGACAACATGAATGTCAAAATACGCACCTTCGTAGCCCTTGAGCGCATGGAACGCTACTATCAAATCAAAGTCCACAACAAAACCGACCAGCCCCTGCCACTCCAGCTCGACATGGTCTACAAACTCGTCCTCGGCACCTGCGAAGAGCAAACCGCACGCTACCTCTACTCCGTGTGGGACGCCTCGTCCAACAGCATCCTCACCCGCAACGTCTACCACCCCATCTACCACGACCAAGTGCTACAGCTCAACGTCATAGCCGACAGTCAGTCACCCGCCAACCTCGACTACAGCCTCGACTACCCCAACCGCAAACGCCTCGGCATCCAAGTCACCATCCCCGCCAACAGCGAGTCGGAAGTGGCCTTCATCATCTCCCTGCACACCATCGACGAGGCTCCTACCACAGGCTTCACCCTCGACGCCATCAACCGCGAGTTCCGTCTCGTCACCTCCACCTGGGAAGACCGCCTCAGCCACATCCAAGTCGAGACCCCCGACCGCTCCTTCAACCACATGCTCAACCACTGGTACCTCTACCAAGTCTATGCCGCGCGCCTCTTTGCCCGCGCCGGATTCTACCAAGTGGGTGGAGCCACCGGCTTCCGCGACCAGCTGCAGGACGTCATGAGCATCCTCTACAGCGACCCCGCCTATGCCCGCCGACAAATCCTCGACCATGCCGCACACCAATTCGCCGAAGGCGACGTCCTCCACTGGTGGCACGAAAGCATGCACCTCGGTGCACGCACCACCTTCAGCGACGACTACCTCTGGCTCCCCTTCGTCACCTACCGCTATATCAGCGTCACTGGCGACGACGCCATCCTCGCCGAGCGCATACCCTTCTGCCAGTCCGACCAACTGGGACCGGGCGAAGCCGAGCGCTGCGTCACCTACGCCACCCCCTCCACCCCCGACAATCCCAACTTCGAATACGCCACCCTCTACCAGCACCTCCGTCGCGCCATCGACCGCGCCATGCGTCGCATCGGCTCCCACGGACTGCCCCTCATGGGCTGCGGCGACTGGAACGACGGCATGAGCCGCGTCGGAGTCGAAGGCAAAGGCGAAAGCGTATGGGTCGCCTTCTTCCTTGTCGACCTTCTGCCCAAGATGCAGGAAATCACCCAACACATGCCCGGTGCCGACCTCACCTACTGCGAAGAACTTGCCTCATTCCGCTCCCGTCTGGTGCATTCCATTCAGGACAACGCCTGGGACGGTGCCTGGTTCCTCCGTGCCTACTTCGACAACGGCGACCCCATGGGCAGCCGCAACAACACCGAATGCCAAATCGACCTCATCACACAGGCATGGAGCATCCTCACCGATGTCGCCACCCCCGAACAGAAACAGACCATCTTCCGCGAAACCGACAACCGTCTCGTCAACCGCGAACACGAAATCATCCAGCTCCTCACCCCCGCCTTCCAAAACGCCTACCCCTCGCCCGGCTACATCAGCAACTACCCCGTCGGCGTGCGCGAAAACGGCGGCCAATACACCCACGGCGCCATGTGGTACATCATGGCCCAACTCAAAGAAGGTCGTCACGACATGGCCTACTTCCTCTACTCACTCATCAACCCCATCCACCGCACACAGACCCTCGCCGACGTACTCAAATACAAAGTCGAGCCCTACTGCATCGCAGCCGACATCTACAGCAATCCCCAGCACCCCGGCCGTGGCGGATGGACCTGGTACACCGGCTCCGCCTCCTGGGCCTACAAGACAGGCATCGAAAACATCCTCGGCTTCCACAAACACGGCTCCACCCTCACCCTCCAGCCACAGGTCCCCACCGGATGGCAAACCTTCACCATCCGCTACCGCTACGGCTCCGCACTCTATCTCATCCGCTATCAGCGTACCGACGATCCCGCCTCCAGTCCCACCACCGTCAACCTCGTCGACGATGGACAGACCCACGAAATCCTCATCCACTAACCGATGGGGCAATACACCCAAAAGTGGGGCGGAGCCTTACGGCTCCGCCCCACTGCTTTAAGTGAAAACCCATAAGGGGCATAGAAGTGAACGCATTGATCAGTGTCAGCTACGGTCTTTCACCTCGAAAAGGTGAGATTTCAATAACACCGTACAAGCCAAAGGCGCAGTGCGGTGCCACACGTAAACAAGTTACCTGCGTCCCGAAG
>DEKU01000003.1:1315-1571 GCA_002354035.1 Bacteroidales bacterium UBA2714 | reverse complement strand
TTGAGAGGGTGGAATAAGGGGATACTATTAAAAGCAAAGCCCTACGGGCTATCTTGTATCGACTGGATTCCCCGGAGGGGATGTCTCTCAATAGAAAAGAGCACAAAGCGAGATCGATTCCCCGGAGGGGATGACGCTTGTGGGGAGAAGAGATTAAAAGCCCCCCCTACGGGACAGTCATGCCACAGCGTGTTTCGATACAGTGAGTTCCAGAGTGGTATAGAGGTGAACGTTTTGACCAGTACCAGCTGCTGGC
>DEKU01000003.1:0-1144 GCA_002354035.1 Bacteroidales bacterium UBA2714 | reverse complement strand
ATCTTGTATCGACTGGATTCCCCAGAGGGGATGACACTCAATAGAAAAGAGTACAAAGCGAGATCGATTCCCCGGAGGGGATGACTCTTGTGGGGAGAAGAGATTAAAAGCCCCCTACGGGACAGTCATGCCAAAGCGTGTTGCGATACAGTGAGTTCCAGAGTGGTATAGAGGTGAACGCTTTGACCAGTACCAGCTGCTGGCATTCACCTCGGAGAGGTGAGACTATCAATAACACCGTACAAGCCAAAGGCGCAGTGCGGTGCCACACAACAACCACCCATCAATTTTCACCTCGAAGAGGTGAGACTATCAATAACACCGTACAAGCCAAAGGCGCAGTGCGGTGCCGAAAAACAACCACCCACCATTTTTCACCTCGGAGATGTGAGACCATTAATAACACAGTACAAGCCGAAGGCGCAGTGCGGTGCCACATGTCAACAAGTTACCTGCGTCCCGAAGGGACGCGACAATAGAGAAAACTCCTACGGAGTATTGAGAGGGTGGAATAAGGGGATGCTATTAAGAGCAAAGCCCTACGGGCTATCTTGTATCGACTGGATTCCCCGGAGGGGATGTCTCTCAATAGAAAAGAGTACAAAGCGAAATCGATTCCCCGGAGGGGATGACGCTTGTGGGGAGAAGAAATTAAAAGCCCCCCTACGGGGCAGTCATGCCACAGAGTGTTATGCTAAAGTGAGTTCCAGAGTAGTATGGATGTGACCGCTTTGACCAGTGTCAGCTACTGTCTTTCACCTCGGAGAGGTGAGACTATCAATAACACCGTACAAGCCGAAGGCGCAGTGCGGTGCCACACGTAAACAAGTTACCTGCGTCCCGAAGGGACGCGACAATAGAGAAAACTCCTACGGAGTATTGAGAGGGTGGAATAAGGGGATACTATTAAGAGCAAAGCCCTACGGGCTATCTTGTATCGACTGGATTCCCCGGAGGGGATGACACTCAATAGAAAAGAGTACAAAGCGAGATCGATTCCCCGGAGGGGATGACGCTTGTGGGGAGAAGAGATTAAATGCCCCCTACGGGACAGTCATGCCACAGCGTGTTTCGATACAGTGAGTTCCAGAGTGTTATAAAGGTGAACGCTTTGACCAGTACCAGCTGCTGGCATTCACCTCGG
>DEKU01000029.1:260-10109 GCA_002354035.1 Bacteroidales bacterium UBA2714 | reverse complement strand
CCTGGCTCGATAATGGGGAAGAAAGGGTAGGCCCAGGTAAAGAAATAAGGGGTATTGGCCGAATCGCGCCAGTTTGGCTGATACACTACCCTAATCCAATCGTTGTCGCGGTATTTTATCCAAGAAATGCAAGTAGTGTCAGGAGTGGTTCTTGTCCAGCGGGGGGACCGTATGTTGTAGAATCTTGTTGGGTTGTGGTCCCATAACATCATGGAGTCAGCGCATGCCGGGCACGCCAGGGGATATTCCCACCCCATGCTTCTTTCATTATTGAGTGCTGTGCTTGCCACCACAAACGAGTCCTCCACTATCACAGGGTCCATAAACATCACTTCATATATCGGAAGTACAGGGTCGGGCAGGTAATTCCAAGTCCAAGGCATAATGGGATTCCAGAAGGAGTTAGCAAACCACTCAAGGGTATCCTCATGAGGCAAAAGCAAGTAACGGTGGGGATTCTCTATTCTCCACGGGGTAGCCTTCAGCAGCTCGAGTCCGTTGGCTGTAGGTTTGTACAATAAGGCCGAGTCTGTTATCCGTCCCTTCATTGTAGTGTCGCGAGTGTTGAGAAAGAAATTCTCCGGGTGCTTTTCGTGGACATTGGGGATTTGGTAGCCTGAGGCTCTCATGAATCCGGGAGTGGTGGTATCCATCGGCCGTTGCATGTAGGCGCAGATGGCAATGCCGATAATCTTTATTGGCCGATCGGTGTACATTTGCATCCCGCCGATATAGTTGCCTTCACGTATTCTATCGTTCCACCCGTGCCATATATCTCTATGTCGTATTATATGGTCAATCCTCACCGAGTGCCATCCGTCGCCATGCGTTTCCACATTTATGGGCCAACAGTCCAGATAACTATTGTTGTTGAAATAGTCTGTGTCCGGCATTATTAATGTGTCACCCACTGGCCGCTGCGCCCACGCACAACCCGCCACCGCAAACATCAGACAGATAATTAGAGATTTTCTCATTGTATAAAAATTGTATAAGGTGATTATAATTATTCACAAAGAACATTGCAAGATTCAGTTATATGGTCTACCGGTTCCACATCCCAAAATGAAAGAGACATCCACGATGTGGGTGTATTGGTGTTGTATTGTTGTTTAGTTTCCATTGTTGGCAATGGCTTCATCACAAAGTCGATTTGATGATCACAAGAGACAGTATGCGTAGTAGGAACAACATCATGCCAGAACATGTATTCATTGCTTCCTACAAAATAGCTCCCCCCAAGAGTGTATTCATTCCCCACTGTTAGACATAAACTGTGTGGCATCCAATGCAGTCGTGTGTCAAAAACATATTGATAATAAGTAGGAGCTGTCAATGGGAATGAGTGCGAAGAATAATCTATTGCTGTAAGTCCACTTTCAAAAAGGGGAAGGGTCGTCTTATGCCGATGTAGGACTAAAAAATGCTCAGATTCCGCATTGTATTCAAAGCCGTCTATGGATCCACATCCATCGAGAGTTGTGAGGTAAGCAGAAGCTGCTGCGGTCATTAGGATGGAACCGCTGTATTGCATTGGCGACAAGTCGTAAGTTCGTAATGCAAGTTTAGTATTGAGTCTTGTTAGAATGCCGCCACAGAGTAATGTAGTGTCCCCAACCCATGAGGATGGGTCAAAGTCACTTCTGTAAGAGCATACGGCGACCTCATCATCAAAGGTGTGTGTTATCCGTGGCGCTGCAACACATGGGTCATCGTTATCTGAAACTACATACGCGGTTGGTAGTACTGAGTTTGTTGCATAGCCAATGTGGGACGTCGTAGTTTCAAAATAGTAATAAGGATACGGGGAAGAAGCAAACATGTTATATTTGGGGAATGGTTGTAAAGAGATGCCAATACCGAAATTATCGTTGCACTCTTGACTCCTATGCTCCTCTAAATATACAACATAATTATTAGTAACAGTCATATCCACGATACTGTTCATACACCCGTCTTTTGCCAGTTTTAGAATCCGATACTGCATTCCTGTTATAGGTGACCCTACTGCTTCAAATGCATAATTCTTATAAGTGCAAGGAGGGGTTGCGGACCGTTCGGACCCATAACCTGCGATATGGATATTGCCTCCCTGATCTGAGAATACTTCTATGTTGTCCAGGGACCGCAACCCCAATGCTAAAAGCGTATTGTCGACATGGGCTGTCCCTCCATTGAAGATAAGGGAATCTATGTTAAACCAACCGATGACGCCTGAGTTGCTGATGTCATTCCCACAAAAAAAGACATACCTGCCAAAGATTTCGAAGTCAGCAACTACTATGCCTGGAATCTTAAGGGCTTCTGTAATAGTGTTCATGTCGGTATAAAAAAAACTAACATCACCTGTTAATTGTTTGGAGCAAGTAATGTGAAAATTTGTACCAGGGTCAAACCTGATTATATTATCAGTTCCGTCAATTGGGCCTTGATACAATGTACTAATATTTTGTCCCTGCATAGCACTTAATGAGAGTAATGAGAGAAAAAGTGCTACTGAAAATAATAATTTCTTCATGGCTCCTTACTTTTTACATATAACAAACTATTGTGTTTCAGTTTATAAACCCCAAAAATACCTCATCCCGCCCCACTCTTTCACAATGCAAACATAAACATTTTTTTTAACTATACAATTTTTTCTCATCTTTTCTCTGTATATTTAACATTATTTAGAGGAACAGGAAGCTGTAGTGGACATTACCAATGAATAATCAGAATATAATGACGGGCATGATGACCCCCTCGTGCCGTCGGGGTCGGGGCGGGATTATCGCGAATCTGTCTTTTCAGCACGCAGACTACAGTCGGATGGACTATGCATCCGTGGGGCAGTCGGCGGGCTGTGGGGCTGAGCGCCGGGCGGACGGGAAAAAAGGACGGACACATCGCCGCAGGGGCGGTGTGTCCGTAGTGGGATATGCTGCGCTGCGGCGGTTAGCGGATGAGGAAGGGTTGGGGGACTTTCACCCGTTAGGCAATACTCATGCCGAGCATACAAAAGAACGGACACACCGCTGGTGAGGCGGTGTGTCCGTAATGGGATATGCTGCGATGCGGCGGTTAGCGGATGAGGAAGGAGAACTTGGAGAAGTTCTTCAATGCGATGCCGGTGCCGCGGGCCACGGCGCGCAGGGGGTCTTCGGCTATGTGGACTTGCAGCTTGGTCTTGGACGAGATGCGCTGGTCGAGGCCGCGGAGCAGGGAGCCGCCGCCGGCCAGATAGATGCCGGTGCGGTAGATGTCGGCAGCCAGCTCGGGGGGTGTGGCCGAGAGGGTGTCGAGGATGGCCTGCTCGATGCGGGCGATAGATTTGTCGAGGGCGTGGGCTATCTCTTTGTAGTTGACGGAAATCTCTTTGGGTAGGCCGGTGAGGAGGTCGCGGCCCAGGGTGGGATAGTCCTCGGGCGGTTCGTCGAGTTCGCTGACAGCGGCGCCGACTTTGATTTTCACCTGTTCGGCGGTGCGCTCGCCGATAACCATGTTGTGCTGCTTGCGCATGTATTCGACTACGTTCTCGTTGAATTCGTCGCCGGCCACGCGGATGGAGTTGTTGCAGACGATGCCGCCGAGGGAGATGACGGCTATCTCAGCCGTGCCGCCTCCGATGTCAACAATCATGTGGCCTTCGGGCTCCAGGACGTCGATGCCTATGCCGATGGCGGCGGCCATGGGTTCGTGGATCATGCGTATTTCTTTGGCTCCGGCCTGCTCGGCGCTTTCGCGCACGGCGCGCTCCTCCACGTTGGTGATGCCGGAGGGGATGCAGATGACCATGCGCAGCGACGGGGGCATGAAGGAGCGGTTGATGTTGGTCATGCCGATAAGCTCGCGGATAAGGTGCTGGGCCATCTCAAAGTCGGCGATGACACCTCCCCGCAGGGGCCGCACGGTCTCAATGTTTTTGTTGTCGGTCTTACCGGCCATCATCTGGGCTCGTTTGCCCACGGCGATGATGCGGTTGTTGTTGCGGTCGACGGCCACGATGGAGGGCTCGTCGACGACTACCTGATCATTGTGGATTACGATGGAGTTGGCTGTGCCAAGGTCCATGGCTACCTCTTTGTTGAAGAATGAAAATAAACCCATTTATACTATACTGTTTTTTTCGGATTGATGATGATGTGTGTTATACGTAAAAAAGAGAAAAATGTTTCGTTTAGTGCTTAAAATGTCTGTAGCCGGTGATGGCCATGCCCATGTGGTTCTTTTCGCAGTAGTCGATGGAGTCCTGGTCGTGGATGGAGCCGCCGGGGTGTGCCACGGCGACGATGCCGGCCTCGTGGGCTATCTCGACACAGTCGGCAAAGGGGAAGAAGGCGTCGCTGGCCATGACGGCTCCGTTGAGGTCGAAGCCGAAGGACTGGGCTTTGGCTATGGCCTGGCGCAGGGCGTCGACGCGCGAGGTCTGGCCGGTGCCGCTGGCACAGAGCTGGCCGTTTTTGGCCAGCACGATGGCGTTGCTCTTGGTGTGTTTTACGAGGATGGTGGCGAAGGCCAGGTCGGCGGCTTGCTGGGGAGTGATGGGGGTGGAGGTGACGCTGCGCGACATGTCGGCGGCGGTGGGGACAACGGTGTCGCGGTCCTGCACCAGGATGCCGTCGAGGGCGTTGCGGAACACAGTGGGACTCATCTGGAAGGCGTTACGCTTCAGGATGATGCGGTTCTTCTTACCCCGGAGGATGGCGAGGGCGTCGTCGTCATAGGCGGGAGCAATGCAGACTTCGAAGAAGATTTTGTGCATCTCCTCGGCCACCTCTTTGGTGATGGTGCGGTTGGTGACCAGCACGCCGCCGAAGGCGGAGACGGGGTCGCCCGCCAGGGCATCCTTCCACGCCTCCAGAACCGTGGGCCGTGTGGCCAGGCCGCAAGCGTTGTTGTGTTTGAGGATGGCGAAGGTGGTGTCGGCATAGTCGTCGATGAGGGCGCAGGCGGCGTCGATGTCGCCTATGTTGTTATAGGAGATTTCTTTGCCGTTGAGCTTGGTGAAACAGGCGTCGAGGTCGCCGTAGAAACAACCTTTCTGGTGGGGGTTTTCGCCGTAGCGGAGGGCATTGGCCTTGGTGCTGCTGAGCTTGAAGGCGGGCAGCTGCTCCTGGCGGTTGAAGTAGTTGAAGATGGCGGTGTCGTAGTGGGAGCTGACGTTGAAGGCGCAGGCGGCAAAGTGGCGGCGCTGCTGGAGGGTGGTGGCGCCGTCCTGCTCGGTGTAGAGCTTCAGGAATTCGGCGTAGTGGTCAACGGAGGGGATGATGACCACATCGTTGTAGTTTTTGGCGGCGGCACGGATGAGGGAGATGCCTCCGATGTCGATTTTTTCAATGATGTCCTGCTCCGGGGCCCCGCTGGCCAAGGTGGCCTCAAAGGGGTAGAGGTCGACGATGACGAGGTCGATTTCGGGTATTTCGTACTGGGCCAGCTGTTCGCCGTCGGAGAACATGTCGCGACGGCTCAGTATGCCGCCGAACACTTTGGGGTGGAGCGTCTTGACGCGGCCTCCAAGGATGGAGGGATAGCCGGTGAGGGATTCGACGGCTACTGGCTCAATGCCGAGGTCGTGGATGAACTTGTAGGTGCCGCCGGTGGAGTAGATGGTGACTCCTTGACGGTCGAGGGCTTTGACGATGTCTTCAAGTCCGTCCTTATAATAGACGGAGATGAGGGCTGATTGTATTTTTTTCGGTTCCATTATTGTTGTTTTGATTCACTATCATTCATACAACCCACTGGCAGTACGTCACTTGCGTGATATACTGCACAATGGATGCCAAGTGCAAATATACGATTATTTTTCTTTATGTGGGAAATCTTTTTTTTGCACAAAGGGTTTCCTGCTGCTCAGGAACCAGCGTAAATCAATAAGTCCTATTAAGCTTCTGTATTCATACTCCTGAATTATTCGGCATCATACTCCGAGTTCGCAATAGCATTCACAGGATGTTTTTCTTCCCATTCAAGCAGGGATGCTGGCGCAGGGGTGTAGACGATTGCTCTGGTGCCTTCGATGGTGCAGTATATCGGGGCTGGGGAGTCGGCGGTTGAAAGCAGCGTGGTGCTTGCTGGGCGGGTGCTTTTGTATTCAAACACTAACTGTGTGCAGCTGCTGAAGGCGGCATTGGCCAATGTTTGATTAAAGTCCGTGCCGGTGACCAGTTTGGCGGGGCCGAGGAAGGCGAAGTTGTTGCTGCCGAAGGTGGTGGGGCAGTATGTGTTGCGCTCAATGGCGATGGGCTCGGCGCTGTCCTCAAAACGCTTGAGGCAGCAGCTGGTGTCGGAGGCCACAAAGGCAAAGGTCATCTCGGTGTAGTCGCCAGCGGGCAGGTAGATGTAGAGCGTGAGGCCTCGGCTGCAGTCCATGCCCTGCTCGCAGCAGTTGAGGGTCAGGGTGTGGCCGCCGTTGGCGGTGTTTGTAAGGGTGGGGTTTCCACCGTTGTAGTTGACGGCAAAATCACCACTGATGATGTTGTTGGGGGTGGTGAGCTCAATGCTGGTGATGGTCTTTTCGGGTCGGTAGTCCGGCGCCGATGGTCGGCTTGTGTGGGCAAGGCGGGCTTTTTCTTCAATCTATAATTCTGCATGTTGCAAAACCTGCTGGATTAACATATCCAAAATATTCATCGGCAATTTGCATATCCACGATGCCGCGTCGCTTCTCAACACTGGCAACATGCCGACTTTAATCACCGCCTCGAGCCTGGCCCGTAGGGTGCCGTTGAAATCCAGCCTCCACGAGGCTTTTTCATGGTAGATGCGGGCACTCATATCTCCAAATACTTGTTCCCTCCGCCGGTAGCCATCAGGTTCTTTACAGCTGTCCATTTTGTTTTCCGGCATCGGGCAATGCCTATCCGGTCCTTTGTGTCCATTAGTACTGAGGTGTGACAAAAAAAAGAACGCCGCAGGGCATTTGCCTGCAACGTTCTTTGTGGTTTGGCGCCGTGTAGGCAGCCGTTTGGGTTTGATAGCGGGGGCGCGCGACCGCCTATGCCACATCGTCAATGTGCGGTGCGTGCATGTCTCTCCCGCTTGCGGTGGGGCGTTATTCGCCAAACTCGATGCCGAGGCCCTTGGCCGTATGGACCAGGCTGCCCTTGGGGTCGACCATATTCTGGGCCCTCACTGCCTCCTCGAGGGGCACGGCCACAATGTCGGGGTGGTGGTAGGCCACCATCTGCCCATACTGCCCCTGGATGACAAGCTCCATGGCGCGGACCCCGAACTGCGAGGCCAAAATGCGGTCGAAAGCGATGGGAGTGCCTCCGCGTTGCAGGTGGCCGAGGATAGTGCAGCGTATGTCGTGCTCCACTCCCGCCTCTTTGAGGTCGGCCGCTAACTGGTGGCCGATGCCGCCCAGGCGTATGTGCTGATAGCCCACTTCGGAGGTCTCCGTGCCCACGGCGGTGCCGCCTTTGGGCTTGGCTCCCTCGGCCACCACGATGATGCAGTAGCCGTGACGCTTGTTGTACCGCTGTTCTATCTTCTCTTTTATCTTGTTGATGTCGTATGGGATTTCGGGAATCACGCACACGTCGGCCCCGCCGGCAATGGCGCTGTGGAGGGCTATCCAGCCCGCGTCGCGGCCCATCACCTCGATGATGAACACCCGGTTGTGGCTCGCGGCCGTGGTGACCAGCTTGTCGATGGCCTCGGTGCAGATCTGCACCGCCGTCTGGAAACCGAAAGTGTAGTCGGTGGAGGAAAGGTCGTTGTCGATAGTCTTGGGCACACCCACTATATTCAGCCCCTTCTGGGCAAGGCCGAGGGATATGCGCTGCGACCCGTCGCCGCCGATGTTGATGACGGCGTCCACCCCGAGATATTGCAGCTTGCGTATCATCTCGTCGCTGCGGTCCACCGTGGTCCAGGTGCCGTCCTGCTGACGGACGGGCCAGGCAAAGGGGCCGCCCTTATTGGTAGTGCCAAGGATGGTGCCACCCTGAATCTGGAGGCCTTCCACCTTTTTCTCGTCCAGCTCCACGACCTCGGTCGGCTCGCGCAGCACACCGTTGAATGACTCGATGCAGCCTATCACCTCCCAGTCTTTCTCCTGCGAGGCACGCTTCACAATGCCGCGAATCACGGCGTTCAGACCGGGGCAGTCGCCGCCTCCGGTCAGGACCATTACTCTTTTCAGTGCCATTGTGGTTCTTTCTTACTGATTAATAAATAAAGGGTTGCACAACTTGTCGCCACCCATTTGGAACTTACAAATTTACACCTTTTTTTTGACTAAGCAAGTTTTTGTTTTTGGTTTTTCCTCACAAGGAAATGCGTTGATTCGAAAAAAAGTCGTACCTTTGCTCTTACCAACCGTAGGCCTCCGCCCCCGCCCCCGACG
This sequence comes from Bacteroidales bacterium UBA2714, assembly GCA_002354035.1. GTDB lineage: Bacteria > Bacteroidota > Bacteroidia > Bacteroidales > P3 > Colimorpha. The sequence goes on along the minus strand of DEKU01000029.1, from coordinate 1,774 downwards.
GCGTATCGGCATGACAACGATTGGTTTGACACGAATAAAACGTTTTAGATATGAACTTGAAATTTATGGGAGCCACCCGCGAGGTGACAGGCAGCAAACATTTAATCACCACCAAAAAAGGGCTGAAAATCCTTCTCGACTGCGGCATGTACCAGGGCAAAGGACTGGAGACCGACGCCATGAACCGCGACCTCGGATTCATCCCCTCCGAAATCGACTACCTTATCCTCTCCCACGCCCACATCGACCATTCCGGCCTGATACCTTATATCTATAAAGAAGGCTTCCGCGGCACCGTCCTCTGCACCCCCGCCACGCGCGACCTCTGCGCCATCATGCTGGCCGACGCCGGTCGCATACAGGAAGCCGACATCCACACCTTCAACAAAAAACGCAAAGCCCAGGGCGAAGACCCCGTCGAACCCATCTACACCGAGCAAGACGCTCAGGCTTGCATGAGCTGCTTCATCAGTGTGCCCTACCACAAACCCTTTGCCATCGAAGACGAAGTGACCGTCGAATTCTTCGACGCCGGCCACATTCTGGGCAGCAGCCTCGTCTACCTCCAAATCAAAGACGGCCGTCGCGTCATCAAGCTCGGATTCACCGGCGACATCGGCCGCTACAACAAACACATACTCAAAGACCCCGAACCCTTCCCTCAGGTCGACTACCTCATCATGGAATCCACCTACGGCGACCGCCTCCACTCCTCCATCGAAGACGCCGAACAAGAACTCCTCATGGCCGTCCTCGACACCTGCACCAAAAAGAAAGGCAAACTCATCATCCCCTCATTCGCCGTAGGCCGCGCCCAGGAAATCATCTACGCCCTCGACCGCCTCGAATCCGCCAACCTCCTGCCCGACATCGACGTCTTCGTCGACAGCCCCCTCAGCGTCTCCGCCACCAACATCATGCGCCTCCACTCCGAATGCTTCGGCAACCAGATACTCGACTACATGAAAAAAGACCCCGACCCCTTCGGATTCGACCGCCTGCAATACATCCAATCCGTCGAAGCATCCAAAGCCCTCAACGTCCGCCACAAACCCTGCGTCATCATCTCCGCCTCAGGCATGATGGAAGCCGGACGCGTGAAACACCATCTGGCCAACCACATCGACGACCCCTCCACCACCATCCTCTGCGTAGGCTACTGCGAACCCAAAACCCTCGGCGCCCGCATCATGCGCGGCGACAAAGAAGTCTCCATCTTCGGCCACCGCTACATCGTCCGCGCCGAACTCCGCCGCATCGAATCCCTCTCCGGCCACGGCGACTACAGCGAAATGATCAACTACATAGGCTGCCAGGATAAAAGAAAACTGAAAAAAATATTCCTCGTCCACGGCGAAGCACAAACACAAGAGCACTTCCGCGACACCCTCACCGAACTGGGCTGGAAACACGTCGAAATACCCGAATTCCGCCAAGAAGTCGAACTCTGACCCCCAGCCCCTGCGCCCCACAGCCCCCGCAGGCCTTCCCCACCCATCTTGCAACCACCCTAC
>DEKU01000029.1:0-211 GCA_002354035.1 Bacteroidales bacterium UBA2714 | reverse complement strand
TTGCATTCCGTCACAAGCCGGAATGCCCATTAAACCATACTCCCGCACATCGGCAACCCTATCGGCACACACCGCGCCAACGAGCCATCCCAGCACCAAAAAAAGTCCGAAAAGACAAAAAGTCCGAAAAAAAGTGTATCTTTGCAAACTCAACCAGCAGCGGACAACCACCACAACCCTGCTGAAACCCATGCGGATATGGCGTAATTGG
>DEKU01000058.1 GCA_002354035.1 Bacteroidales bacterium UBA2714 | reverse complement strand
TCCAACCCCCCTCCGCGCACCCTCTCCACCCTCCCGTCCCGCACCCTCCCAGTGCCATCCCGCGCCGCCCGCCGCCGCCCATTCCTCACCCCCCAGCCACAACCCCATGCAGCTTTTTAATTGTTTTTTTGACGCAAACACCCGTTTATTCCACAATAATTTGTATCTTTGCACGTTTTTAGAGCTACATTTAACGAAACGCAATTACATGAAAGCCATCATATTCCTCCTTTCCCTGACACTCCTCGTGGTCACCCACGAGCTGGGTCACCTCCTTTTCGCAAAACTCTTCCACGTCCGCGTCCGCCGCTTCTACGTCTTCTTCAACTGGAAATTCTCCATCCTCAAAGCCAAGAAATTCGACGGCAAATGGCACTTCCTTTTCTTCAACGCCCAAACCCCCGACTCCTGGAATGAAGAAAACCTCCGTCCCGAAGACCAGAACAACACCCTGTGGGGCCTCGGTTGGATTCCCCTCGGCGGCTACTGCGACATAGCAGGCATGGTCGACGAAACCAAGGACTCCAACGACCTCGCCGCCACCCCCCAGCCCTGGGAATACCGCACCAAACCCGGCTGGCAACGCCTCTGCATCATCTCCGGCGGCGTGCTCGTCAACTTCCTCTCCGCCCTCTTCCTCTACTCCCTCATCTTCTCCCACTGGGGCAAAGACGAACTGCCCCTGCGCAACGCCTCCCTCGGCTACGAATACCACCAAGTGCTCCTCGACCAAGGATTCCAAAACGGCGACATCATCTACGCCATCGACGGCCAAGAACAATACGACCTCACCGCCGCCACCAAAAAACTCGTGCTCGACAAACCCCACTCCGCCACCGTACTCCGCGCCGACAGCCTCGTCACCTTCCCCCTCTCCCCCGACCTCCTCTCCTCCATCGCACGCGAAAACCCCAAACACCTCATCACCCCCCGCATACCCTTTGTGATCAAAGACTTCGCCCCAGGCTCCCTCGGCAAGCACTGCGGCCTCCAAATAGGCGACAGCCTCGTGGCCATCAACGGCATACCCACCCCCTCAGCCTCCCAATTCTCCTCCACCCTCGGCTCCCTCGCGGGCGACAGCGTCACCCTCTCCCTCTTCCGCCATGGCCAGCCCCTCACCATCAGCACCCACCTCGGCAGCGACGGCAAACTCGGCATCTACGCCCAAAACGACCTCAGCCAACTCTTCACCGTCAACCACATCGACTACACACCCCTCCAAGCCATCCCCGCCGGCATCAGCTACGGCTGGGAAACCCTCGTCACCTACGCCTCCTCACTCAAAATCCTCTTCACACGCGACGGCACCAAAAGCCTCGGCGGCTTCATCAGCATGGCCACCCTCTTCCCCGACAGCTGGGACTGGCTCGCCTTCCTCAACCTCACCGCCCTCCTCGCCATCGTCCTGGCATTCATGAACATCATCCCCATCCCCGGCCTCGACGGCGGCCACATCGTCACCACCCTCTGGGAAATGATCACCCGCCGCCCCGTCAGCCCCAAAGCACTCGACATCCTCCAAAACATCGGCTTCTTCCTCCTCATCCTCCTCATGGTCATCGCCAACGGCAACGACCTCATCAAAGTCTTCCAAGGACTCATGCGCTAAAACCCACCCCACCGGCCTGAACCACCATGAAAAAAATCGACAAACTCATCCTCAAGTCATTCCTCGGGCCGCTACTGCTCACCTTCACCATCGCCGTCTTCGTTCTGCTCATGCAGTTCGTCTGGAAATACATCGACGACCTCGTCGGCAAAGGCCTCGAAGTAGGAGTCATAGCCGAACTCCTCCTCTACGCCTCCGCCACCTTCGTCCCCATGGCTCTCCCCATCGCCGTCCTCTTCGCCTCCATCATGACCATGGGCAACTTCGGCGAAAAGTACGAACTCGTAGCCATGAAAGCCGGCGGCATATCCGTCCGCCGCATCATGCTCCCCATGGCCTTCGTCGCACTCCTCCTCACCGGCATCGCCTTCTACTTCGCCAACAACGTCCTCCCCGTGGCCATGTACAAATACCGCGTCACCCTCTACGACATCCAACGCAAAAAACCCGCCGTCAGCATCCGCCCCAGCGAATACTACACCGACATCGACGGCTACGTCATACGCGTCAACCACAAAGACCCCGACGGACGCACCCTCCGCGACATCATCATCTACGACCACACACAAGGCATCGACCGCACCAACATCGTCGTCGCCGACCACGGCTACATGCAAACCACACCCGACGACAACTACCTCCTCTTCACCCTCTACAACGGCTACAACTACTCCGAACTCACCGACCACGACAACGCACAGTCGCGCCCGCTCACCAGCATCGGCTTCGACAAACAAATCCTCACCTTCGACATCTCCTCCTTCGCCTTCAAAAAAACCACCGAAGACTTCTTCAGCGGCCACTACCAAATGCTCAACGTCGCCCAGCTCGACTCCACCGTGGGCGTCCTCAACCAAACACTCGACACCCGCTACAACGAATTCTACACCACACTCCTCAACAAAATGCGCGTCTACCAATACTACACCCACCACCCCGCCGACAGCTCCGCCTTCCTCAACGTCAAACAAGCCATCGCCGACACCAACCAAATCCACCGCCACAAACTCCTCACCCAAGCCCGCGCACAAGCCTTCAACTCCTCCAACGACGTCCAAACCTACGCCTCACTCATCGACGCCGACCGCGAATACCTCAACCGCCACTACATCGAACTCATGCGAAAATTCACCCTCTCCGTCGCCTGCCTCCTCCTCTTCTTCATCGGCGCACCCTTCGGCTCCATCGTCCGCAAAGGCGGCCTCGGCATGCCCCTCGTCGCATCGGTCATCTTCTTCGTCCTCTACTACGTCATCGGCATGATCAACGAAAAATCAGTCCGCGAAAGCGCCCTCGAGCCCATAGGCATGTGGATCTCCACATTCGTCTTCATCCCCATCGGCGCCCTCCTCACCTGGCAAGCCACCACCGACTCCAGCCTCTTCGACCTCGCCACCTGGAAACGCTGGCTCAGCATCAAAAACCGCCACGCCGCCGCCCGCACCGACGCCCCTTCTCCTGCCGACCCCGCCACCCCGGTCCCGCCACAACAATAGCCCCTAAGCCCCGCTCCCGCACCTAATCCACACTGTCACCGCACTGCTTCCGCCCCATCCTCGCCCTGCTCCCCTCCCGCCTCTTTCCAGCACCCCCCCGGTACCCGTCCTCCTCCCACCCTCCCACCTCCTCGGCTCCGCTCGGGAATTGTTCTGCGGCCTCCTTGCCTCCGCTCTGGGTCCGCTCTGCCTCCGCTCTGGGTTCGCTCCAGGTCCGCTCCAGATTCGCTCCTTATTTTACATTTTGTCTCTGTTTTGTCTCTGTTTAGTTTCTGTTTTGTCTCTGAATAGGGGTTATTGTGCTGTTCAACAGTATAATATATCTTGTGTTTCGGGTGAGGGACTGGCCTGTCCGGGTCGGCGATGGCAGGCGGCTGCCCTCTGCGTGGCGGGCTCGGAGAGTGGCCGACGCAAGCCCTGAAAAGAAGGCGGCGCCGCCCAAAGGAGGAGGGTTCCGCCTTTGGGCAGCGCCGTTTATTGCAACGAGATTATGTAGACTCGATTTAATTAACTCATATCATAAGAAAGAATCCCCTTTGGAGTCCCGTCAGTTTTCATGTTATGATTCGAGTTATATCAGACACTATTCATTTTTTTTTGTCTGCTCTGTTACGAATAATTCTTCTTTTCACAATCCGGACTATCCAGGGAAGGCAAAAACATGCACCCAGTGAAAAGATGATAACTATGGTACTCCAAAACCAGTTCAACTTATCGACATAAGAATAAATATGGTCTTCGCAGAATAGGTTGACAACACCGGCAATAATAAGTGATGTCCCGATGATGCCATTCACTATCCCATATCTCCAAAACTCTTTCTTTGAGACGTTTTCTGGGACAGGAGTATATTCAAAAAAATATACTATCATGCCTCCAAGAACCATTGCGGTATATAGTAAAATATCCATGTGAAAAAGATTGTTTGCGTTCGTTATCTATTTAATATCTCTCTACCTGCCGCAGACATTGATGACGAACATGCACCACGAACAACAGTACCAGCTATAGCCGTAATAGCAACCCCTGCCGGGCCGCCAGCTGCGCCGTACTTAGCACATGTAACACCTCCGATAACTGCACCAACAGCATCCGATGCTGCTACAGGATGTTTCTTAATGGTTCAGCTGCTTGATCTTGTGGGCTAGTTTAGCTGGTGTCATCTTTCATGGTTTATTACTTTTTTGTTAGACATTGATTTATTTTAGAAAGAGCTCTTCAATTCATTGGATGGGGAATGGGGCGTCGCAGGCAGTCATCGTTGTTGCTGCCACGGATAGAGTGCTGGTGGTTTTTCTGATTGTTTTCATTGTTGTCCCCTTTCTTTTGATAGCTGTTTTTTGCTTTAAGTTCTTGATTTTATCATTGCTTGTTGAGGTAATCGTTGTTTCTATCTTGGATGCAAAAGTACTTCCTTTTTGCGTCACGTCTGCTACAAGATTTGGTAGAACCGATTTTTTTTTACCAAATTTGGTAGAAATTATGTATCTTTGCAAACGGAAAAAGGATTTTTGATTATTATTATTATTAGCTTGTATATTAACCAACAGCAATGGGACTAATCGGTTGTGACAATACTGAGAAACGGGATTTCATCTCAATGGCCAAGTCATTTTCGCTGATGACATCGGCGGTGGTGTACCTTTGGGACAATGTGAATAACAGGTTTCTGTATTTGTCAGGCAACAGCGATTTGCTGGGAAGGATGAAGGCAGCGTCAATTATGCAAACGGGGCATGATCAACTGATAAGTATGATTCCAACAGACTATTTGAGATTGCTTCGGGATGTGAAAACCTCGTTTGAAAACAATTACCACCGGAAACCTAAGGAGCTGAGGTATGAAATAGTGCTGTACCTAAACTACCACATAGGGAACGGGAATAGGAAGATGCTAATCAGTAACCGGCTGACATGCATGGATATTGACGAGGATGGGTCTCCCAGAATTATTTTGGGACTTGCCACTCCTTCGGTGCATCGTTCGGAACGTTATGTTTTTCTCAAGATTGAGAGTACCGACACTTTTTTATATTTCAACTCGGAGTCACAGCAGTGGGAGGATACTGGCCGCATACGAGTGAACGAGGATGAGCGCCGGATGCTGTACCTTTCGAAGAGCGGCTATTCTGCAAAAGATATTGCTATGATGATGAACAAGTCCACGGACACGGTGAATTTCTATCGCAAAAGTGTGTACGACAAGCTGGGGGTGAAGAGCATCACTGAGGCGGTGCAGCACGCCGAATACTACGGCATTATTTAGTCTTGGCCGGACTGACTGCACCGGACTACGTCGTAGACCGGGCACTGGAGGGCTTCGGAGAGCTGGCTGCAGGCTTCGGCGGAGTTGAGCGTGTAGCCTTGGGGCGAAGTAGGGTTGAGGCTGACGGCTACAAGGCGTGAGCGCTGCAGCACCTGCACGGTGCCGCCGCGGCGCGTGAAGTCGGCATAGGCGTCGGGGGTGATGAAGAGTTTGGTGAAGTCGCGGACGATGAGGATGATGTCCTTTACATTGGGTTGGGTGGCGAGGAATTTGAGCAGTCGGTTGCTGACTGCGCCTGAGACGAAGAGGGTGTTGCCGAGGGTGAAGAGGCTCTTGCTGTCCGGCCCAAGGAGGAAGACGGACTGGATGCCGAGGTCGTGGGGGAGGCCGTCGGAGTCGACAATCCAAAGGCCGCTGTCGACAGCGGAGAGGCGCTGCCGGAGGGATTCGGAGACTTCGGGGAGGTTGATGAGCCGATAGACGAAGCGGGTGCGGGAGATGAGCTGCTGGAGGTTGGGGGAGACGGCGGCGCCGGTGGCCAGAATCATGGCATCGGTGACGGTGGGGGAGGCCAGGCTGAGGCGTGAGAGGGCCCCGTCGACGATGGTGAGCTGGACATCGCTGCGGCGGAACTGCGCTATCTGCTGGCGAAGGACGCCAGTGGTGGCGGCCCCTGAAAGGAGGATGCGCCCTGGACAGAGCACCCGCGCGGTGACGAGCTGGCCCAGGGCTGTGCGCCGCTCATCGACCGACAGGATGGAAGAGACGAGCCGACGCTGAAGGTAGTGGCGGTGGGAGGTGACGAACTGCATGCCCTCGTAGAGGGTGATTTCGGGCTTGGCGGTGGCGTAGACGGAGTCGACCTGCTCGCCGTCGACACCGATGGAGGTGACGGCGGTGGAGATGCCCAACTGGTGCAGCCGACCGAGAAGATAGTTAAGACAGACGGTCTTGCCGGTGTTTTTTTCCAGCCCTACAATAGAGAGGCTCCGATAGTTGCGTAAGTTTTCGACAAAAGGCATAGCGGTTGCAAAGTTACGAAAAAAACCGTATGTGAAAGTTTTTTTGTAACTTTGCAGACGTTAGATTCAGAGTTTTTTTTAATAATAAACAAACAATAAACTAATAGCAAGATGATTACAAAATTAGATGACCTTCTGGAACTGGTCAAGACCAAGGGAAAGAAAAGACTTGTGGCAGCCTATGCCAACGACTCCCATACCGTTTGCGCAGTGAGCGCCGCCGTCGACAAAGGCATTGTGGACGCCACGCTGGTGGGCGACATTGAGACCATAAAGAAAGTGTGCGCCGAAGAGGGCATCAACCCCGACAAGTTCGAGCTGGTGCAGGAAGCCGACGAGACCAAGGCCGGTGTGAAAGCCGTAAGCCTGATCCGCGAAGGCAAAGGCGACATCCTGATGAAAGGTCTGCTCTCCACGGACAAGTACATGCGTGCCATCCTGAACAAGGAGACCGGCCTCATGCCCGGCAAGAAGAACGACATGCTGACCCACATGGCCGTGTTCGAGATTCCGCGCTACCACAAACTGCTTGTGTGCAGCGATGTGGCCATCGTGCCCGCTCCCGACATGAAGCAGAAACAGCAGATTCTGAGCTACCTCATCAGCACCGCCAAGAGCCTGGAGATTGAGAAACCGAAGGTGGCCCTGATTGCCGCCACCGAACAGGTGTCGACAGGCATGCCCGCCTGTGTAGAGGCTGCCATCATCAGCAAGATGGGCGACCGCGGCCAGATTAAGGGTGCCCTGCTGGACGGCCCGCTGGCTTTAGACGTGGCCATTGACGCTGAGAGCGCCAAAACCAAGAAAGTGGGCGGCGAAGTGGCCGGTGACGCCGACTGCCTCCTGTTCCCCAACATCGAGAGCGGCAACGTGTTCTACAAATCCTGCACCAAATTCGGCGGAGCCGAACTGGCCTGCATGGTCGTAGGCGCCAAAGTGCCCTGCATCCTCACCAGCCGTGGCGACAGCGCCAAGACCAAGCTGTACAGCATCGCCCTGGCCGCCATCAACGCGAAATAAAGTGACATAACAGATATTGGTTACAGACCACCCCCACGGGCATGGCTCAACACCCCCGTAAGCAGTCTGTAACCAATATTTTTAATTTATCAACCTACTATACAGAACAGAACGATGGACAAATTTTTTGAAGGACTGAAAGGGATGGCCATCACCGTGTGCGACAAAGAAGGCAACATTCTCGACATGAACCAGACCTCGGCCGACGTAAACAGTCACGGCCAAAAGATTATCGGCAACAACCTCTTCAATTGCCACCCACCCCGCGCGGCAGCCATACTGAAAGACCTGCTCGAGCATGAGAAAATGAATTCCTACACCATCGAAAAGAACGGCAAGAAAAAGCTCATCTACCAGGTGCCCTGGTACGACGGCGAGGAATTTGGCGGGCTGATAGAGTTTTCGCTGCCCATCCCCTTCGAAATGCCCCACTACGTGCGCCAGCCCAAGACGGAATAGCACCGGGAGGCGGAGGCGACAAATGGTTGATTAATGACGAGTATTTGCAATTGATTTTATGCGAAAGAGACTGATTATATGGGTGTGCTGCATGGCTGGAATAGTCTGCTCGGCAGTGGCACAAGGAAAGATTAGCGGACGAGTATACGACAGCAAGACCGGCCAGCCCATCGAGTATGCCACCGTGGCAGTGCTGAAGGTGAAGGATTCGGCATTGGTGACCGGCACAGTGACCGAACAGAATGGGACGTTCTCCACAAAGGCCAACTACGGCACCTATTTGGTGAGAATCTCCTTTATGGGTTACCAGACCTACTTCCACCCCACCAACGTGGTGCTGAGCGCTAAAAACAGCAGCGCCAACCTGGGCAAGATAACCATCACCCCCAGTGCGGTGATGATGGATGAAGTGCAAGTGCGCGCGGAACGTACCATGGTGGAATACCAGTTGGACAAGCGTGTAGTGAATGTTGACAAGACCTTGGTCTCCAATGGAGGCACGGCAACCGACGTACTGGAACAAGTGCCCAGCGTGTCGGTGGACAACGACGGCAATGTGACGCTCCGCGGGTCGACGAACGTAAAGGTGCTAATCAATGGCCGCCCCTATGAACTGATGGGCAACGACCTGGAATCGCTCCTTGAACAAATACCAGCCAACACCGTCGAGACAGTCGAGGTGATTACCAACCCGTCAGCCAAATACGACCCCGAAGGCATGAGCGGCATCATCAATATCAAGTTGAAAGACCGTTCGTCCGAGGCATTGGGGCTCAACGGCGTGGCCTCTCTCAATCTTGGAGCCCCCTTGCCTTTTATGGTACCCGACCCTCTGCCCTCCTTCATCCCCACAGCGATGGGCAACTTCAGCCTCAACTACACCACGGAGAAATACAACCTCTTCGTATCAGCCGACATGGGACGACGCGCCCGTGGCCACTATGGCATTACCGACATTGCCCACAGAAGGAATGGAGTCGACTACACGCACGACTCAATCAGCGAATACCACTGGAACCCCAGCCTGATGGGCAGCATCAAAGTGGGCGGAGAATACCACTTTGACGAGAAGACCAGCCTACTGCTCTCCTACCAGTTCAGGGCCGGCAACCGCAAAAGGAATGGCATAATCTATGGCAAAGACATCCTCTACAACGATTCGCTCAGATATGAACAAACATCATTCGGCAACAATAAGAACAGTAACCACTCGGTCAACCTCTTGTTCACCAAGAAACTCAGTCATAAAGACGAGGAGCTCACTGCCGACGCCACCTTCAGCACCCGTCATGTGAAAGGCAACAGCATACAAGAACAGACCTACTTCGGCGATGCTATATGGGACAATTACTTTAAGCGCGAAAGCCAGACAGAAAACAGCCATCAGGCCTTGAACATGAGAATCAACTGGACACGACCCTTCGACAACGGATGGAAACTGGAAGCCGGCTACGAAGGGCGCATAGACTGGCCCGACCAAGCAGCAGAATATTACCGCACAAAATACTCGCCTGAACATTCACTCTACCGCTTCTTCGACTCACTTTCCTCCACCCACTTCAACTACCGTCTCCACGTCCATTCCATCTACGCCACCTACGGCGGAAAGCTAGGTGAGAAGCTCTCCCTGCAAGCCGGCATTCGCGGCGAGTATTCCAGCACCTACGGCAAAGACATCAACCACCCGCTGACCAAGCCTGTCGACAAACCCTACTGGAAACTCTATCCCACCCTGCACCTCTCTTACCAGATCACCAACCTTCAGAGCATGCAACTGAGCTATAGCCGCCGTGTGCGCCGGCCTCACATGTGGGACCTCAACCCCTACCTCAACGTGATGGAAGGGCAGCACCTGGGCTTTGGCAACCCCAACCTCGACCCTGAGTTCACCAATGCTTTCGAGCTCAGCTACAATCTGGGCATTGACAAAGTGAACATCTATACCTCGGCCTATTTCCGCCACAGCAACAACATGATTACCTGGTACGGCTTTGTGTGGGACTCCCTTTCCGTGATGCGCTATGCGTGGTGGGAACCCTACAGCAGCCAATACGACGGCTACTGGGCTTCCGGACCTCAAAACCTGGCCAACAGCTACAACTACGGCGTGGAATTCATCCTCGACTGGCAAGTGACCAAATGGTGGAAGGTGAACGTCAGTCTCAACCTATTCAACGAGCGCATCGAAGGCACCGAGCTGCTCAATAACAAAAGCCAAGAAGCTTTCCAGGCCGGCGGAAAATTCAACTCGTTCATGACCCTGCCCCACGACCTGACCATCCAGTTCAGCGGCCAGTACTGGGCCCCCGGCCTCGACCTCCAGGCCAAGCTGAACCCCAGCTATTGGTTCGACCTTGCCGTCCGCAAGGAGGTACTTAACCGCCGCGGCAGCATCAACCTGCGTGTCAGCGACCTCTTCTGCACAGGCGGCTGGGGCCACTCCACCGACAACCTCGAACTCTACCGTGTGGTCAAAAACCATCGCCTCTCGCCAACCGTTACAATCGGCTTCACCTACAAAATCAACAACGGCCTCAAGCAGAAAACAGCCAACAACGAGGAAGACGATGGCTCCGACAGCGAATATTAAAACCCGTCTGCACGACGGCCACCGAGAGGTCTTTGACACCGTGCGGAGCCGCTACGTCGCCCTCACCCCCGAGGAGTGGGTCCGCCAACACTTCATCCACTATCTGCACTATGAGCTGCTCTACCCCTTCGAGCTGATGCAGGTGGAAGGCGCCATCACCCTCAACGGCATGACCCGCCGTTGCGACATTGTCGTCTACGACCAAGATGTGAAACCCTTCATCATTGTGGAGTGCAAGAAGGAGACTGTCCCTTTGACCCAAAAAGTGCTGGACCAAGCCTGCCGCTACAACCTCGTTCTACAGGTGCCCTACCTCTGCCTCACCAATGGAGCCCGGCAAGTCTATTGCCGAGTCGACTTTGACAGCAAAGAGCTGATACCTATCCCTGAACTGCCAAAGTATCATAAAAGATGTTAAACATCGGCACCCGAGGGGTATCCAAATCGGGGTGAAGCACTCTTATAAAGTAAAAACACTGCAAACTCCTATATGCGCGAAAGTGACAAACAGATGTTGGCCAACCATTATCTGGACTTTTACCGGATAGCCTTCTCTATATTGCACAACAAAGCGGATGTGGAAGACGCAGTGCAAGACGCGTTGGTAGAGACCATGGCAAACCCCTTCGTGGTCAACCCCGTCAACTACTGCACAAGAGTGGTGAAGAACAACTGCTTCAAACTGCTGAAGAATGAGAACTATATCCTCATGGAGCAACTGCCCGATGTCCCCGACAGCAGTACCGGGTTGGACGAAGAACGGATGCAAGCCCTTTGGGGCTACAAAAACATGCTGCCCGAACGAATCCGCATTGTCTTCGACCTCTACTACGAGCAAGGCTACTCGCGCCACAAAATTGCCGAGATGACCAACACCTCTATGCCCACCATCAAGAAACTATTCCACAAAGGGCATGAACGACTGAAAAAAATGATGAAAGAACACGACAACAAGACCAACAATCCGAAAACCCCTTCGGACCATACAATAAACGATAAAACGATATGAAACGGATAGAAACTTTGCTCCAGCGATATGCTGAAGGCACAATAACTCCAGAGGAGCGTGACGAGTTGGACAACCTCACCCGCCGCCACGACATAATGTCCGCCGCCGCCACACAGGCACAAGCCATCCGCCGCCGACGACGGACCACCCTCAGCACAGCGGCGGCCGTACTCATTGTGGTAGGGGTATATTTCTCCTTCTTCAATGTTGGGAACCCCACCACCACGGACAACACCCTCATCGCCAAAACAGACATACCCCTGACCGTCAGCGCTCCGGCAACAGATATGGCCCCCTCCACCGAAAGAGACGCAACACAGCTCCACCCGTCCCACCCCGAAGAAAGGATAACGCCAACCGCCCATACCCCCCAACCGCACAAGGCAGTGAATCGGCCGGAAACCAGCGCGCCCCAAGCCGCTGCCCCGGTGTCACCCACACCCGAAGCCGAAGCCCTGGCCCGCCAAAGCGCACCTACGGCAACCCAGCCCGGCAGCATCGCCCCCCAAATGGCTGCCGACCCCGTGGTGGCATGCAACACACAATGCTCGCCCGACTCTGTAATCAACGACATCTGGAACTTCCTCAAAGCCTAAACGCCAAGACATGAAACCCAACCGCTTCCTCATCGCAGTGTGCCTGACCCTGCTCTGCACGGCCGCGGTCGGCCAGACAGACCTCTACAACCGCTACGCCTCCCGCACTGACATACGGGTGGCCAGCGTCACCAACTTCACCCTCGATACAGGAATCACCGCCGACGTCACCCTGCTCGAAGCCATCGACGAAAGCGGATGGCAATGGCTTTGTCAGGAATTCCATCTCGCCGTCCCCACCCAAGAACAGCAACAACAAATGGACGAAGGCTGGGATGTAGCCATGTTCACTCAGCGAAACCGCCACGACCCCACCCAGCCAGCACCCGTTGTCAACGAACAGATAGACCAGAGCCAGTCATGCTACGTAGGTGTCTCCTACCTCGCCCACACCCTCTACATCTTCTGCTGCACCACCGACCGCCAGTCGGACGTGGTGGTAAACTACCTGATCGAGAAAATGAGACGCTCCATAAGAAAGAGCTCAGAATAGACAGCCAACCCCTCTGCCTCTCACCGTCGATCCCCACAAAACGGCACCAACTCCGCCAGAACATACCTCTCACCCCAAACCACTGCCGCTCCTCCCTCCCTCAATCAACTCGCCAGCCATGCCTCTCCCCAAAGGCAAAGCCTTCATGTTTATTCTGTTTCTACACTGAATTATTTGTGTTTTATTTCTATATTATTTCTGAACCAGAGAATATATATAAACCAAATAAAACAAATAAAGGACACAAGTGCCGAACCTATTATGTTCCGCAGAGGGCATATCCCTGTCGGCCTATGGGAACATCCTTAACATGAAAATGATAACAACACGATTGTATGCACGACGACAAAAAACTGCTAAAGAATATTGGCTCGTATGTTACTATTCTTACTATTTTTGCACCTAACTGAAAGGTATAATACATAAACAACAAAAAATACAAAAACACATTTATGAGAAAGCGATTCATCCCGTTTCTTTTGGCAATCCTTCTTTTGCCAATGGCCATGACGGCCCAGACGCACTATGTCATCCCCATCGGGGAAGGGACAGCAACCAGCTGCTATGTCCCGACATACGGCTATTTCAACAATTCCTATGCGCAGATGATATACACTGCCAACGAGATAGGAATTGATGGCACGATTGACACTATTGCGTTCAATGTAGACCAGAACCCGGCGACCCGGACATGGACAATCTACATGGCCGAAGTCAATCAAACCGACCTGACCACCCTGGCTCCAGCATCTGCCTTTCAGCAAGTCTACCAAGGCAGTGTAAGCCTCGCCCCCGGATGGGTGAGCATTGCGCTCGACAGCGCGTTCGCCTATCAGGGCACTGGCTCTTTAGCCATCTGTGTTATTGATGCCACAGGCTCATATATTTCCGACTACTCCTACTTTTTAGGCACTGAGGGCACTGGCGATCGCAGCGCATACGCCTACAACGACTATACTCAATTCTCCTTGACCTCGCCTCCTTCTGTTACCCGCAGCAACTTTATCCCAAGCATCCGTATTGGCATCAGTTCCTACTCGCTCTATTGCAGGCCTCCAATGCAAATCCATGCCAGCAACATCTCCAGTTCCGGAGCCACCATCTCATGGAATGCGAATGGCTCGACCCAATGGGAAGTCATCGTCTCGGACTCAGCCGTCACTGACTTGAGCGCTGCCGCGGCGTATGCCGTCACCACCTCTTCCCCATCCTATACCGTTACAGACCTCGACGGCTACACTTCGTATCATGTATATGTGCGTGCCGTATGTGACGGCTCGTCGACAAGCGGTTGGGGTTTCTGCACTTTCCGCACACATTGTACCGGTTTTATGAGTACACCTTACAGCGAGGGTTTCGAAAATGTCGAAACCGGCGCTCTGCCTGTCTGCTGGCTGCCCATCGTTCAGGGCAGAAGTGGGGCAGGCGTGTTCCCTTCGGTTTATAATTACGCCACAAACGCCCGCAATGGCGACGGCTATCTGGAGTTTGAAAGCACGAATGGTGAGACCGAAATTCTGGCTCTTCCCGCCATGGATGGTATCAGTTCGCTGCAGCTGTCGTTCTATGCGGCGGTGATGAACTCGAACTTGACGTTCGAGGTGGGCGTGATGGAGGATAGCGTTTTCGTGCCTGTTGACACGGTGGAGCTTGTGCCGGGTTCGAACAACCAGTGGTCGCGTGCCTATCAGTATTGTTCTGTCTCTTTCGTCGATTATCAGGGCTTGGGCACTCGCATGGCCATGCGAGTCTCTGCAAGCGCGGGCTATACGTTGATGCTTGACGACCTGATTGTGACTACCGCTTCCAGCTGCGCAATGCCCACCCATTTTACCGCCACTTCGCCGCTGGCCAACTCGGCCACACTGAAATGGCACGACACGGAGAACTATGAGTGGGAGATTCTGTACGATACGATGGATTTCAACCCAGATTCGACTGACCTTTTGGCCACGATTGCATATGACACTATTATCGAGCTGACGAACCTTTCGAGCAGCCATACTTATTATGCCTATCTCCGCGCCAATTGCGGTGGCGAGTACAGCACATGGGCGGGTCCCGTCAGTTTCACGCCGGGGAGATATGTGATGGGCTACGCGGGCAGCGACACGATTCAGGCCTGCAGTACGACCATTTACGACAACGGTGGTCCGGAGGGTGAGTATTTGGCGTATGACAATTTCACGCTGGTGGTGTATCCCTCGAGCGAGGATTCTTTGGTCAGCCTTTCCGGCAGCACAGACATTTACAGCTATTACGCACGCTTGCGCATCTACGATGGTGTCGGGACTGAGGGAGCGGTGCTTTGGGGCTCTTCCTCGGGCACTGAGACTTTCTCCAATATCCGTTCGACGAACGGGCCGGTCACTATCCAGTTCAACGCTGGCTCGTACGCCGGCGGCTATGACGGTTTCGAGATCAACGTCAGCTGCATTGGCGCACCGCGGTGCCCCTTTGTAGACGGCATCACACCTTCGCACATCGCTTCCTCGTCAGTACGGTTGTCCTGGCAGGTTTCGGGACTGAACCTCGGCACACCGTCGCAATTTGAAATAGAGTGTTACGACACGCTCGGCACCCTGGCGGGACAGACTACCTCCACCACCAACTCTGGCATCATTGCAGGTCTTGTTCCCAGCACTACATACACGGCAAAGGTACGTGCCGTCTGCGACTACAATGAGTATGGGTCATGGGACAGTGTCCGGTTCACCACTCATCCTCTTCCCTGCCTCAGTTTCGACACTTCCGTAGCCGACACGATGCTCATCTCTGGAGCCACTCCGCTAACGACGAACTATCTACCTATGTATAACTTCAGCTACTATTCCTACACTCAGCAGCTCATCCTCAGCAACGAGATGCTGACCAATGCAGTCATCAATGCCATCGGCTTCAACTATACGGGTTCTTCGCCCGACTCCACCAAGAACAACTGCACTATCTATCTTGCCCACACGGCTCAGTCGTCGCTCGCCAATTCCTATGTTCCCTTCGACTCCGCTTCATTCCAGATGGTGTACCAAGGGCCTTTCAACATGCAGCCCGGCTGGAATCGACTCGACTTTATCGCGCCGTTCCATTACGATGGAAACAATAATCTGGTGATTGCTGTGGTGGACAACTCTGGCGCCTACAACTCCAATAATTATTATCAATCCCACTCCATCACAGGCCGCTCACGCTATATCTCCAGCTACAGCAGCCCAGTCAATATAGCTACCGCCACGGGCAATCCTACTTCCTATCGCAACGATATCCGTTTCTACATTGATGGTTGCTCCCAGAACTCCACTTGCTCTCACCCAACGCTTATCATCGACTCTGTCACTTCTTCCGACATATATCTTTCCTGGATGCCCGGATATCAGGAAACATCGTGGGAACTCTCTTACCGTTCGGCCGACACTTCCACCTGGACTACCATCGGTAATGTTTCGACCAATCAATACCACTTTGCCAACCTTAACGCCGACACACGGTATGTCTTCCGCGTCACCGCTCTCTGTGACGACACCAACATGTCCAACGAAATCTCCTACCGCACACTCTGCTTCAGCACTCCGCTGCCCTTCGTTTATAGCTTCGAGGACTTCCCCGGCTCCAACGAATCCTCGATTCCCGCTTGCTGGTACAAAAACACCACCTATACCTACAACTCCTCCTACCCCTATGCAGTGAACACCTACAGCCACAGCGGCAGCAAATCCCTCTACATCTATTCCAGCACTGGCGACCACACATACGCCGTACTCCCCGTGTTAAGCGCTCCGGTCAATCAACTGGAACTTACCTTTTGGGCCTACAATAACAGCACCTATTCCACTCCCACATTATCTGTCGGTATCATGTCCGACCCCGAGGACTTCTCCACATTCACTCAGCTGGCAACCATCGAACCCACAACTGCCAACCAATGGCTGCCTTTCCGCATCTCCTTCAGCAACTATATCGGAACAGCAAGACACATTGCTATTGCCATGACCGACAATCAGTCCGGTAGTGTCTATGTTGACGACCTCAGCATTGACATCATCCATTCCTGCCCAACCGCTACGAACGTCCATGCCACCAACATTGGCTCCACTTCGGCCGACATAGTTTGGGACAGCTCCGATGCCACCGAATTCATATTCGAATATGGCCCCGAAGGATTCAGCCACGGCTCAGGCACCACAACCACTGTCTACAACGACCACTTCATCAATCTCACAGGTCTTACTCCCAACACTGCATACGATGTTTATGTTGCCACCCTGTGCGGTACCGACACAGCCAGCTGGTCGTTCCTCTACTCTTTCCGCACCAATTGCATCCTTATCGACTCTCTGCCCTATTCCACCAGTTTTGAGGATATCCCCGCATCTTGGATTTCCGATATGTCCACTAACTTCTATCCCTGTTGGACCCGCGTCTCTGATCCCAACACCTCCTACCAGTCTGTCTTTATTTCAGATTCCTACTCCCGAACCGGAACCAACGCCATCTACTGGAACTGCAGCAACTATAACACCTTCTTCCCCTCTATTTCTTTACCCGAGATTGACACCAATGCCATCAGTCTTGACACCCTCCAGCTTTCTTTCTGGGCCAAGCGTAGCACCTACACTTTTAATGACAACCCACAAATCGTTGTCGGTGTAATGAGCAATCCTACAGACATCACCACCTTCCAAAGCATCGACACTATCACCATCCCCAACTCCGACGACTGGGCAATCTACGTCATTCCTCTTTCTGGACACACCCTCGCAGGCCATCACGTCTCTCTCTTGGCCACACCTGGTTCCAGCAGCTGGACTGCCTATATCGACGACATCACCATCGAACCCGAAGCCCAGTGTCCCTTCGTAGGCAACCTCAGTGCGTCCTCGGCCTCTGCCACCTCCGTCTTCCTCTCTTGGACCGAACGCGGCACCGCCAGCCAATACCAAGTAGCCTTTGACACCTCCGCCTCCGCCACTCCTGTACCCTCCATCACTGCCTACGACACCTCGGCCACAGTCACTGGCCTCACTCCTTTCACACGCTACTATTTCTGGGTACGTTCCGTTTGCAGCGATGACCTCCAGTCCGAATGGGTTGGACCCATCCTGGCCATCCCCGGTTCCCACAATATGGTCCCCAACCAGACCGACACCCTCTACATGTGCGGTGGCATCATCTTCGACGATGGTGGTGCCAGCATGTCCTACACGAACAGTCAGGACAGTTACATCATCCTTATGCCCGACACCACCGATCAACTCGTCTCCGTCTCTGGCATGTCCCAAACCGAAGGCAACTACCATTACTTCACCATCTATGACGGCATAGGAACCAGTGGCCGCACGCTCTACACCGACTACGGGAGCTACGACACCACAACCTTCGGCCCCATCATTTCAACCAACGGTCCCCTCACCCTCTATCTCCATAGCGACAGCTACTACAGCCCTGAATACTTCGGCTTCGAAGTCAACGTCAGCTGCATATCCACCTACTGCCGCGTCACCAACATCGCCTTGGACACCAATGTCGCTACCTCATCCTCAACCCTGGCCCTGACCTGGAACGGCAACCAAGCCAACAGCTATCAGATTGAATATGGCCCTCAGGGATTCACCCAAGGTACCGGCACAACAATCGACGTCCCCGGCAACAGCACCATCATCAATGGCCTCATGCCCTCCACCAACTACGATGTCTACATCCGCTCCCTGTGCGGTGATAGCGACACCGGTGTCTGGTCCTTAGCCACCTTCATGACTGATCTTTGTGACAACTCCTCTATTGCCTACAGCTACGACAACTCCATGACTCCCACCACCACCCCCTATGCCCCCATCGGCTACAGCTACTACAACTATAGCTATGTCCAAACCCTCATTGACTCGGCCCATCTCGCTGGCCTTGCGGGCGACATCACTGCCTTTGCCTTCAACGTCACCAGCGCCGATGCAGGCAACGAGTTCAACAACATCACCATCTACATGGCCAATGTCCCCGAGAGCAACCTTTACACAAGTTTCATCATGCCCGACAGCAACCACACCTTTGTCAAGGTACTCGACAGCGCCAACCTCAGCTTCACCTACACCGGCTGGAATATCGTCACCCTCGACACTTCCTTCGCCTGGGACGGACACAGCAACCTCCTCTTTGCTGCCAAACGCGACAACGGCAACTATACCGACGGTGCCGAATTTGCCGCACACAGCACTTCCGGCTACATGACCCGTTATATTAATCAAGATGGCGCCCCCTTCAGCATCAACGATCCCAACAGCGCGAGCTCCTCTCTCGCTGCCGTAGCTGACCTCCAGCTCATCTCCTGCAACAACGAGCCCTGCCCCGCTCCCACCATCACAGGCATCACCTACGACTACGAGTCGGCCACCATCACATGGAGCGGCACGGGCAGCTCCTACCAAGTCAACATCAAGGAGGCCTCTGCCCTCACCTGGCCCTCGCCCGACATGACCACCACTGGCAACACCTACACCTTCAACTCGCTCCTCCCCTCCACCAGCTACACTTTCCGTGTGCGTCAAGACTGCAGCGCCGACAGCCTCGGCTATAGCGAATGGACCATCGACGGCTTCACCACCGACTCTCTCAACTGCCTCTTCCCGTCCAATCTCACCATCAGCGACATCACCAACAACGCCGCCACCTTCGACTGGACACCTGCCGGGTCCGAAACCATGTGGGAGCTGCACATCTGGTTCACCGGTGGTCTCGACAGCATCTACACCGTCTCCACCCATCCTGTCACCCTCGGAGGCTTCTCAGCCGGCATCACCTACAATGCCACCATCCGCGCCCTCTGCGGCACCGCTCACAACATTGAAGGCGACTGGAGCCCCATCTACTCCTTCACAGGTGCCACCTGTCCCGGCGTTTCCGAACTCGCGGCATCCAATGTGACCACCAACAGTGTAACCCTCAACTGGGCTTCCAACCCCATGGCCAACAGCTGGATTATCGAATACGGCTACCGCGGTTTCAACATTGGCACCGGCACCACTACCACCACCACTTCCAACTCCATCACCATCAACGCCCTTGAGTGTGAGACCGAATACGACTTCTACGTCAAAGCTGTGTGTGGAACCGACTGGAGCAGCGAAAACTGGAGCAATGTAGCCATCACCACTGCCGAATGCACCGAATTCTGCAATGCTCCCCGCGACGTAACCACCACCGTCAACGGCAACAGCGTGGACGTCACCTGGACCCCCTCCGAAGAGAACTCCTCGTTCGAAATTGAGTACGGCACCAGTGGCTTCAGCCATGGAACAGGCACCACTATCACTGCATCCGAACCCCACGCCACCATCAGCGGTCTCGACTACAACACACAATACGACCTCTACGTGCGCGCCATCTGCGGCACCGAAAACTACAGCGCTTGGTCCAACGTCAGCACCTTCACCACCCAACCGCTCGGCATCAACAACGCCGACGAAACCTCCTGCACCATCTACCCCAATCCCACCACCTCATCTACCACCATCAGCGTAAGTGGTGCAAATGGACAGGTGAAAATTGAAGTAGTTGACATGAACGGCCACACCGTAGCCTCCGAAATCCTCGAATGCGCCAGCGACTGCATCAAAACCATGAATGTACGCCATCTGGCCCAAGGAGCCTACTTTGTCCGAATCACCGGCCAACGCACCAATATCGTCAAAAAACTGATTGTCAAATAACAATCCCTCTAATCCCGCAAGGAACTGGCCACCTTCGGGGTTAGACCTTACAGCAAGCGGATGGCTCACCGAGCCGTCCGCTTCTATTATCTAAACAAAAAAAAGAAACTTTTCAAGTGGCAGTGCAAAACACCAGCTCCTTCAACTGGCACACCAAATCCTCGCCACCATCAGTCACAAGCTCCAGATGTCCGAAACGGTTCACACCCTTTATCGTGGCACGAATCAGCTTGCCGTGATACAGATAAGGCCTTTCCACCCCCAGATTCAACAACCGCGACAAATAAGCCTCGTCAGCACCGCGGTGCCCCTGCGCCATACTCTTTTCCAACTCTCCATACCGCACGGCAATGCCGTCCAGCACCTTTCCCAACACATCCTCCAAAGGCAAGGCGTGCCCCGCAACCTGACACAGCGACACCGGATTGGGCACCCAACTGGGGAACGCTGTCTCATTGACATTCAAGCCCACACCCACCACCGACACCGACAGTCTCTTGCCAGCCACACGATTCGAAATCAGCACGCCGCACACCTTCCTCATCCCAATATAAATATCGTTGGGCCACTTAATCTTCAACGCATCTGCATCGGGCAAATAGCCCCCCAACGCATCAACTATTCCTAACGAAACAGCCTTTGTCAGGGCATACTGATCCTCGAACGGCACAAACACTGGCTTCAACACCAGACTGAAAGTCAGATTCATCCCTGCTTCCGAGTGCCAGCAATTGCCCCGTTGGCCTATCCCAGCCCGCTGTTCGCGTGCACACACTACAGTAAACTCCTCGACCTTTGAAAGGTCGAGGAGCTCACAATACTTATTGGTCGATTCCAACGAATCGAACATTCTCACATCCATCGGCTTCACATCAATTCTTCGGAGTCGGTGGATTACACGGTCATAATCTCTTTTTCCTTAGCGGCATATATCTTGTCGCACTCGGCTATGAACTTGTCAGTGATGTCCTGAATATCCTTCTCCACCTGCTTCACCTCATCTTCGGGAACTGATTTATCCTTCAGTTTCTTGACCTTATCCATCACATTGCGACGCGCATTGCGGATGTTCACTTTACTGTTCTCCACCTCACTTTTGGCAGCCTTCGACAGTTCCTTGCGGCGCTCCTCGGTGAGCGGGGGAATGACGATGCGCAGAATATCGCCCTCGTGGCGGGGAGTGAAACCCAGATTGGCGTCGAGAATGGCCTTGTTGATAGCCCCCACGATGGTCTTCTCCCACGGCTGGATGATAATAGTGCGCGGGTCGGGAGTATTGATATTAGCCGCTTGGCTAATCTCCGTAGGTGTTCCGTAGTAATCAATCTTCACCCCTTCAAGCATTCCGGGGTTGGCCTTGCCGGCACGGATTTTTTCCAATTCCTTCTCAAGGAAATGGATGGCGGACTGCATGCTGTTTTTAGCCTCGTCGATACAGGCTTTTGATAAGTCGTTCATATTGTACTATTTTATTGTGTTGTTTTAATCACAGAATTTGTCGCTTCCTCTCTGTCACCCTTTGACGACCTCGGTGCCAATCGGGTTGCCCGTCACCACCTTCAACAAGTTGCCCGGCGTGTTCATATCGAAAACATAGATGGGCAGGTAGTTCTCCTCACACAGCGCAAAAGCCGTCAAATCCATAATCTTCAGTTTCTTGCCCAAAGCCTCCTGGAAAGTGAGCGTCTGGTACTTCGTGGCGGTCGGGTCTTTCTCCGGGTCGGCGGTGTAGACTCCGTCCACACGCGTCCCTTTCAATATCACATCGGCCTTGATTTCGATAGCACGCAGGGTGGAAGCCGTGTCGGTGGTGAAGAACGGATTGCCCGTGCCGCCACCGATTATGACCACTCGCCCTTCCTGCATGGCCTCTACAGCCCTGCGACGCGACATCGCCTTGCATATCGGCTCAATGGCCAGCCCGCCCAACAGCTCTGTCTTCATGCCCTGTTTTTCCAACTCGGCTTGAAGTGCCATGCTGTTGATCAGCGTGGCAAGCATTCCCATGTAATCTCCCTGCACACGGTCCATCCCCTTCGAAGCCCCGCTGAGGCCACGGAAGATATTCCCCCCGCCTATCACTATGGCCACCTCCACGCCTTCGTCCACCACCTGTTTGATATCGGCGGCATACTGTTCCAACATGGCAGGTGAAATGCCGTAACTTTGTTCTCCCATCAGGGATTCGCCACTCAATTTTAAAAGGATGCGTTTGTATTTCATGCAACAAATATATTTAATTTATTCAATATAAAGGATATGCAGCAACATGTCCTTCGCAAAATAATTTACTAAAGTAGCAAAAAAAGTGGAACCCACAAAATTTTTTTTATGTTCGGTCGAAAGTTTCTGCCAGCCGGAGCTTTTACTCCCCATTCCAAGAAGGGTACAAATCCGTTTTTTACACATTCATTCCCTGCTTTTTTATTCCTCGAATTACAGTATATAAGAAAACAAATAGAAAATATGTATTGGACAAGTGGTGTATAAGGAGGGGAGGAAGTGCCAAGGCTGTGCGAGGGCGGGAAGGGGATGGCGATGGGGTGGAGAGGCGGCGCGGGGACGCAGGTGGAGACCTTGGGCGGGAGGGGTGGAGCGTCAGGCTGTGGTGGCGGCGAGGGAGGCTATGCTGATGCGCAATCCGGGAATGTGCATCAGGGCGCGATAGCAGTTTTCGATAGTGGCTCCGGTGGTGATGATGTCGTCGACCAGAAGGATGTGCTTGTCGGCAAACTGGGCCGGTCGGCGGACGGCAAAGACCTCCTTCATGTTATCCATGCGGTCCTGCCGGTTTTTGTGGGTTTGGGTAGTAGTGTAGCGTCGACGGACTAAATTGTTTGTTATCACTGGTTTGCCGAGCACCTCAGACATGGCTTTGCAGAGCAGTTCACTTTGGTTGTAGCCCCTCTGACGCTTGCGGCGGGGGTGGAGCGGCACGGGGACAAGGTAGTCAACCGTGTCAAAACGTTTGGATGCAAGGAGTTCGCTACCCATCAGCCGCCCAAACTGACGGGCAAGACGGATGTTGCCGAAGTACTTTATTTGGTGCACGATGCTTTGCGACACTGCACTTTGGTGGAAAAAGAGAAGTGAGGCTGCCGACTGACAGGGCACTCGGCCGATGAAACGGGTCTCGACATCGTTGTCAGCGATGGGGGCGTTGTGAGTCCAAGGGATTTGGGCAAGGCAAGCGGTGCATAAGTGTTGTTCGTCGCCGACCAAAGGTTGCTCACAATGGCAGCAGAGGGCTGGATAGATGAGCTGCAGCAGTTCGCTGAAGGGGCGGAGACGGAAGTGGTGCATGGCGTCAGGGGAGGAACAGGCAGCTGTCGCCGTAGCTGAGGAAGCGGAACTGGTGGTCGAGGGCATAGCGGTAGCAGTCTTTCCAGGCTTCACCTATCAAAGCGGACACCAGCAGCAGGAGTGTGCTTTTGGGTTGGTGGAAATTGGTTATAAGTCCACTGATAACATGGTATTTGTAGCCCGGTGCTATCATCAGTTGGGTGTCACCGTCGAGGTGGTCAAGACCATGGTCGTCCATCCACTGCAGCACATGCTGGTAGGCTTGTTGGGTGCTGATATTGAGGCTTTCGAGCTCGTAGGGGTCCCACTGCAGGATGTGCATGGCGCTGAGGTTGGGGTCTTGGCTTAGCTTTACACCGAACCAGTAGACTGATTCTATGGTTCTTACTGTGGTTGTACCAACAGGGATGATGGGGTGACCGAGGTGGTTGAGGATGTTCTGGATGTTGGAGCGGGCGATTTCGATTTTTTCAACGTGCATCTCGTGTTGGCCAATGGTGGGGGTGCTGACGGGCTTGAAGGTGCCGGCGCCGACATGGAGGGTGATGTAGTCGGTGGCGATGTGTTTGGCACGGAGGTTTTCGAACACTTCGGGCGAGAAGTGAAGGCCCGCCGTTGGGGCGGCTACGGAGCCTTGGTGGAGGGCATAGACGGTTTGGTAGCGTTCGTTGTCGCTGGTCTGAGCTTCGCGGTGGAGGTAGGGCGGCAGGGGTATGACTCCGGCGTGGTCGATGAGTTCGGCAAAGGAGATGCCGCCGTCCCAGGCGAAGTCGACTATCCATGCGTTGCCGACAGCTTGGCGGCGGGTGGCAGAGAGGGTGAGGTGGTGCCCGTCGATGCAGAGTTCGCGGGTCAGTGGGCCTTCTTTCCACTTTTTGTTGTTGCCGATGAAACAGGTCCAGGTGGAGTGTGCGGTTTGTTCGAACGACTGGGCGACGGGCATCTGGAAGGGTTCGAGGCAGAAGATCTCGATGGTGGAGCCAGTGGGTTTGCGGAAAAAGAGGCGTGCGTGGATGACTTTGGTGTTGTTGAAGAGGAGGAGAGCGTCGGGGGGGAGAAGGTCGGGGATGTGGTCGAAACGGCTTTCGGTGATGCCGCCTTGGCGGTAGATGAGGAGTTTGGACTGGTCGCGGCGCTCGAGGGGGAATTTGGCTATGCGGTCGTCGGGCAGTGGGTAGTCGTAGTCGGCTATAGCAATGGATTTCGGATTGGTGTTCATTGATGCGAGGGCTTGCGTTGGGTGATAATGGAGAAGATGATGTACCAAAGAATGATGAGCGAAATGGCATACCATTGGCGGGTGAGGGCTATGATAACAATGCAGCCGAGCAGGAAGATGTATTGGATGCGGTTGGTTTTCCAAGAAAGGTCTTTGAAGTTGAATTTGAGCGAAAACATGGGGAGTTCGCTAATCATCAGGATGTCGGTAATAAGAGAGAGAACAATGAGCACGACATAGACCCAGGTGCTGATAATGTTATAGGAACAAGAGTAACGGCTGAAAAGGAGAGCGACACCCACCCAGATGAGGGCATTGGAGGGCGCGGGGAGACCGAGGAAACTATGGCTTTGGCGGGTGTCGAGATTGAACTTTGCCAGACGGTAGGCTGCAAAAGCGGGCATGAGCAAAGCAATGTATGCGATCATACCCTGCCAGACGGGGAAGACGGGGGCTGCGCTGAACAGGATGAGCGACGGGGCGACACCAGAGGTGACCACGTCGGCCAGTGAATCGAGTTCCTTGCCCACAGGCGAGGCCACACCGAGAAGACGGGCAGCGAGGCCGTCGAAGAAATCGAGGAAGATACCCCCGATGATGAAGTAGGCAGCAATATCGAGATAGCCGGGGCCTTGAGCGGCATAGTAGGTTGCTATTACGCCGCAGAGCAGGTTGCCGAGGGTGATGAGGTTGGGGATTTGTTGTTTGATGTTTTGGAGCAGTTTCATGGGGAAAAGGTGTCAAAAAAGGATGCAGGAACAAGAGGGTTATTCCTGCATCCCTTGAGGTTTACCGATATGTTTAGTACAGTTTGATTACGAGTTTGAAGTCGGGGTCGTTCCAATAGGCTTTGAATTCGGTGTCGACAGCGGCTTTGCGTTTGTAGTCGTATTCTTGGTCGACGGAACCTTGGAGGTTTTTGAGGCAGTTTTCGCGGTCGCCAAGACGGGCGTAAGCCACGGCACGGAGGTAGTAGACTTCGGCGGACTGATCAAGACAGCAGTTGAGGGTACGGATGCAGTTCTCGGTCTCGTCGTTCATGAGCTGGGCAAAGGCAAGGTTGTAGTTGCAGGAAGAGCCTTTGAGGAGTTTCTGTGCTTCCTCGTAGTTGCCGCGCTTGAGGTTGAGCAGAGGGATGTTGGCTACAGCGTCGGAGCTGCCCTGGCGCTGGGCTTCCTCGAAGTAGTATTTGGCAAGGGTGTAGTCTTTTTGGGCAAGGCAGAGGAGACCAGTGTTGTTGAGGACATCGGGGTTGTGGGGGTTGAGGTCGCGGGCCACTTTGAGGAAGCGCTCAGCCTCGCCGAAGTCGCCAAGGTAGAAGGCGATGGCACCGGCGTTGTTCCAGGCACCCCATTCAGCGCTATGGTTTTCGGTGGCCCATTTGTAGTATTTCAGCTTGGTGTCGTAGTTGTAGTTGATGTAGGCAGCGTACATGAGTTCGTCGAAGGAGAGTTTGGCGGGGTTGAGGGTGGCTTGTTTGGCCAGCTCGACATCGGTGAGACGGGCTTCGGAGTAGTAGAGGGCTATTTGGGCACGGCGGAGGCTGGGGAAGATTTCGCGTTCGAGCTGAGGATAGGTTTCGGCGTAGTTGCGGATCATCTGCTCGCGCTTGACAAGGTTCTGCTGGGTCTCGACCACATTGACGATGGCGTGGCGATCCTGGATGCCGCTCTCTTCGACCATGACGACGAAATGTACCCAGTCCTCACCGGCGGAACGTGTGGTGATTACCATCTTCTTCAGCTGGTTGTGCTTGTAGTATTCGATGTCTTGGGGTTTGACTTTGGCACGGCGGGCCATGGTGTTGAGCACGTCGTCGAGAACACGGCGGAGCTCGGCGGTGGCGATGTCGGCACGGTTTTTGGAGACGCCCACGTTGGCGGTTTCCTCACCTTCGGGCGAGGCCCAACCGGTGATGGTGATTTGTTTGGGCAGACCGTTTTCGAGCATGACACGTTTGAGGTCGTTGACGGTGTACTGGGCATTGAAACGGACATTCATATCGCATCCCCAGTCGAGGATGGAGGTGCCGTTGGGGAAATAGATGTCGGCGGTTTCAACCACGCCTTGTTTTTTGTTGTAGTTGAGGGGGGCGATGGAGATGTTGCCGCGGATGTCGATCCATTCGGCGGTGATGTTGACACCATCTGATATAAGGACTGTGGGGAACACTACGCCTTTATGCTGCTCGACAATCTGGTCGGCGAAGAGGGCTTCGTCGTCGACAGTGGAGGTTTTATACCCCACGGGGGCCAGGGTGACCTTGCCAGTTTCCATGCCTGGCTTATAGTCGAGGGCATCGCTGTAGGTGAACCGGCCACCAGTGGTGTAGTTGATGGTTGGGCCGGGACCAGAGACGGACTCGCCTTTCACGGTGATGGGGTCAAGCGGAGTGGTACCGCCTTCCCATGTGAAAACGGGCTGGATGAAAAGTGCAACGCCCTTGTCGAAGTATTTGGCAGGGACAGAAGCAGTAAAATTAACCACCACTTTGTCGTCACGGACCTCTACAGGGTCGGGGTTGGCCTGATAGCGAATCTTTTTGCTATTAGACTTCATTTTGGACAATCCGCTGCATCCCGTAAGCAGGACAACAGTGGCCATGAGGAGTGTTAATAGTGTTTTTCTCATTTGTATATACTATATTATTATTTCGTAACAACATGTGCAACATTCCTTTAGGCCTTGCCACGGTCTGAGAGGAATATTGTTTATCAATCTGCAAAGATACAAATATTTTTTGATTGGGTGATTATTTTTTCACCGATTGCATATTTCGCTGAAGGGGCAGTAGGCACATGATCTATTGCCTGGGTTGGCCAGGAATGGGAGGTCGGGGTTGAGGAGGTCGGAAACAAGCTGCTGGAGCATGTGTTCGAAGGTGGCGAGATGGGCAGGGGTGATGATGTCTGAGCCTTCCCATGAGGCAGTGAGGAGTTGGGAGTTGAGATGGCGGAGGGGGAAGATGCCTGAGATGTGGGGATGGGAGCCGTTGTAGTTGTGGTAGAAGAGCCATTCGTAGGTCATGAGCTGGAACCACTTGTCGGAGACGGAGGTCCAGTCGGGGTCGGGGTCGGCGACGTGCAATTCGCGTCCATCTACTTTGCCAGATTTGTAGTCGATGATGCGGATGGTGCCATTGGTAAGGTCAATGCGGTCGGCTATGCCGGATATGAGCACTCGTGTGGAGCCGGTTGACGATGGGATGTCCAGAGCGTGGCTGAGCGGTTGCTCGAGGCCGAGGATTTCGATACCGCCCACTGTGGAGAGGTATTTTTGCTCGGATTTCAGGAAGTTGGTTATTTGGGTTTTGGCGACCGATTTGAGGAAATGGTTCCGACCCAGAGTGCTGCGGCCATGGTGGAACTGAATGGAGAGAGTCTGGTCGATGATGGAGTCTATCGTGTCGAGGGCCTGCTGGAGGGTTTCGGCCTTGATGTGGCTGTCGGTGTCGCGGGAAAAGATATTCTCCAGGGCGGCATGGATGCAGCTTCCCAATTCGTTTTGCTCCAAGTCTTCATTTACTCGGTCGGGCTCTTCTATGCCTAAAATGTTTTCGTAATAGAATTTGAGGGGACAGGCCCGGTACTTGTTGAGTGCCGAAGGGGAGAGTCCGCGAGTCACTATTTCCTCAATGCGTGAAAGGACGCTCGGGGTCTTATCAGCGCTGGTGGGTTGGAGGACAGAAAGAGGAACATTGTCGGCTGAGACTATTTCTTCTGTGAGCGTGATGCTTTCGGGGTATTGCAGTGCAAGTTCACGCCGAATCTGCTGGATAAAACGGCTGGGTTCGCCTTTGCCCATGGTATCGGACTCGGTGCTGTAGAGTATGTGGATGTCATCGGCACGCTGGAGAAGGCGGTAGAAATTATAGGCATAGACCGCGTCCTTTTCGTGAAAGGTGGGAAGCCCAAAAGCCACTTTTAAGTTGTATGGAATCAGCGAACTAAAGCTTCGTGCAGCAGGAAGAGTGCCTTCGTTGACAGAAAGCAGTATAAGATGCTTGAAATCAAGATTACGCGTTTCAAGCACTCCTAAAATCTGCAGCCCTTCGAGGGGCTCTCCATAGAAGGCGACGGAACGTCGCTGGGCCAATCGGGTGTAGATTTTCTGGAGGACAGAAAGGGTTTCGATGAAATGATATTGGTTTTGAATGTCTTGAAAATGACTTGTGATTTCCAAAAGGCAGGCTAAAGCCTCTTTTTCTCTGATATTGGTGTCGGTTATTTTGTTGACATAGATCTGCTGGATTAGTTGGCTCAATAGCTGAAGAAAATCGTCGGGAGTTGGGGTTGAATTGCTGAAAAGAAAATGGACGGGCTTGAGGTTGAGGCCCGACTGACTGCAAAGAGAAGAGAGGGTTTCAAAGTCGGAAAAGATGACATGTTCTTGGAATAGTATTCTATTCAACGAAGCATATAGGTCATTTGTTCCAAGGAGTTTGGAAACAAAAACATCGGAGATTACATCCAAAATATCTTGGTGGTAGAACGTTTCGCCACGGCGACGGGAATGCAGTGAGAATAGTTTTAGGACCAAAGAATGGATGGCGGTATTGGTCATGGGGAAGCCCATGGTTACATTGGCGGTTCTGACTTCGCTCGGAAGGCTGTTGAGGACTGGCAGTAATAATGATTCGTCTCCAAGAACAATGGCGGTGTCACTTAGTTTGGAATCAGGCGATTCCTGAAGATAATGCTGGATGATGCGGCCAGCATATTTGCACTGCAACACGTTTTCCGGACAGCTGACCAAAGTGATGCTTTTATGTCCTACAGCGAAATGGTTGTCGTAATTGCCTGTACGGGGAAAGAGGTGTTTGTGTTTTCGGAGAAAGAAGCCAGCTTCCTGCTGGTCGTTATCGAAATAAAAAGCATCGCCATCGGTGATTAGAGTGCCTTTCCCCTCGGCAACACATCGGTGGATAATACGTTCCTCGCTGGTTGAAAGGGCATTAAAACCCACGAAATAATAGTAACGGTCACCCATCTGTTTGGTGATGTTCTCCATGTTTTCGGCCACATGGCGGTAGGCCATGCCAACAAAGGCTTTGTGTTGAGCAAGGAGTCGGGTGCGGAAACGGGAGTAAAGCTGATAGAGCGAGTGGTAGAACTGAAGATATTTCTCTTGGAAAGGGGTGAGGTGGCCTGTTTCAATATTCCACTCCCCGATAGATTTGATATCATGTAGGTTGGAGAACAATTGGCTGGCATCTACGCAATACAAATCTATCTCGGAAAAATCGGCAAGCATCATATCGCCAAACGACATGAATTCCTCAAAGGTGTCGTATTTCAGACTATCGGACTGGCATTGTTTGTACGCCTCGTACAGTTCGAACAGGAGCAACTCGTTAGGGACAATCTCCAGACCAGCCCATTCGTTGATAAGGGTGTCCATTCCAACAGTCTGGGGCAAAAACATCGGGGAGCTCGACTCTGCCAAGAATTTCTGTCGGAGGAACAATCCAGAACGGCGATTATTGAAGACAACAATAACGCGGTCGAGATCGCTCGGATGGTCGGCTACAAGCCGACGGGCTACTTCGGTAAGGAACGGTACCATGTTTGGGCTTGGGATAATCGTTGAGGAGTTCCGACATCCATCCAAAGGCTGGATGAATGAATGAAAGAGCTTATTCTATGAGTTTTGGCGATGTCGAGGTAGCACGGAATAATGGGATAAGGATGGTCGGCAGGGGGCAAGAGTGCCAAAAGCTGGGGATTGAGGATTGCGATGCCACTGAAAGCAAAGGGACGGTATGTGGGAGTGGGTGATTGAACCCATTTGGTCTCGCCGGTGTTGAGGTTGGACCAGCCTGCAAGGAGCTGATTGCTGTCGAACAGAAGGAGCCGGGAGGTGTTTCTGTCCGACACGGCAAGGGTGGCCATATTTTTGTTACGCATGTGGGTTTGCTCCATGGCATGGAAATCAATGGCCGAAAGGACATCGACGTTATGGATAAGGATGGGTTCGACAGGATTGAAGAGTGGTTCGGCCTTTTTCAGTCCTCCACCCGTGTCGAGAAGCATTTCGGTCTCGTCGGAGACGACTATATCTGCGTTCCACTTTGCTGAGTGGATGTAGTCGCAAACCATATCGGCAAAATGATGCACATTAACCACCACTCTGGAGATCCCGAATTGAGATAGCCGATCTATCGCTATCTTGAGCAAAGGGGCTCCATCAACCTCTACAAGGGCCTTTGGGCGATGCTCGGTGAGTGGGGACAGGCGAGTGCCTAATCCAGCGGCTGGGATGAAAGCTTGCATTTTTTAATCAGTTTAGGATGCAAATATACATCTTTTTCCTGATTTGGATGGAAAATAACTAACAGAAGACGATATAAAGTTTGAGACACACTCAATTAAAATAGCGCAGACCTACCCTGATTTTACCAGCCATACATGTCAAAACCGTTGCACATATTCGGAGCAATCTTTCTTTTGTCACAAGAGCTAATAAAAAAGATGAACAATGTTTTGTCGAAGAAAAAATACTTTTTTTATAAAAAAAGTGTTTGGACGCGAAAAAAAATGTATCTTTGCAAAATTACCGATGAGACTGTTCGAACAAAACATGTTTCCAAGGTATTGATAGTGAAAAAAATGATAAATAATAAGTATACTATGGAAATAAAGAAATTATTGCCTGGAGTACTGCTGTTTTCTTTGCTGGTGGTGTCGTGTGGCCCATCATCAGAAATAGCATACATTCATGATGCGAAAAGAGATTCAGCATTTGCCTTGAAGGGGCAATTTTCTGGCGGAATCCAGGCCAACGACCTTTTGGGCATTTATGTTGAGAGCGAGACCCCTGAGTCCACGATTCAGTTCAACCAGGAGACCAACAAAATTGCTATCCAGAACGGAATAGTGATGAATCCCGGAAGTTCGATTGTGTCTGGCTACCTTGTCAACCACGATGGTGATATCATCTTCCCCGTACTGGGAAAGTTGCATGTTGTGGGACTCACTCATAACGAATTAGCTTCACTGATTGAGAGTAAACTTATAAGCGAAGGGCATATCACAGACCCCGTGGTCACTGTGAAACTGATGAACTTTAAGGTGTGTGTGCTGGGCGATGTGGTTCGTCCGGGACAGCTCGTTGTGTCGGGCGAACGTCTGACCATCTTTGAGGCTCTCAGCATGGTGGGCGACCTGACCATCTACGGACAGCGTCATAATGTTACAGTTATCCGTGAAGAAAACGGACTTCGCACAATCGGCGAGATTGACCTTTCGTCGAAAACGGTTTTCGATTCCCCCTATTATTATCTCCACCAGAATGATGTAGTTTATGTTGAACCAAATATGCGGAAGAAGAGAAATGCAGACCGGGATCCTATGATTATGACTTACGTCTCGAGTGCCGTATCAATCGTGTCGGTATTGTCGTCAGTATTCTATTACTACATTCTGTCTCAACGCTACCTGGGTAACAATAAATAATAATTAATGCATTAGCCTAATAACAAGTGTGGCATATATAATCTGATTATGGAAAATCAACAGCAATTACAAAATGTACAGAATCCTCAGGCCAACAACAATCAGGATTCAGAGAGTACAATCTCATTGCGAGATCTTGTTTTCATAGTTATCAACAACTGGTACTGGTTTGCATTGTCAATATTCGTCTGCTTGTTGGTGGCAGGCATTATATTCAAGACCAAGCCGAAGGACTTTGAGTGTCGTTCCACCATCATGGTGCGTCAGGATGAGAACAACCGCAACGGCTATATGCGTAACATGGACGCCATCCTCAACACAATGGGCGATGACTTTGGTGTGCATTCACTTGAAAATGAGATTTTCTTATTGAAGTCGTCTCCTCTTGCCAAGAATGTGGTCACCAAACTGAATCTGAACCAGATGTGTGACCGTAGGAGTCTTTTCACCAAGATCTCTTACTATAAAGATCGTCCGTTGGAAATGAAGGTATACACCCAAAATACCGACTTTTCCGATGTCAACATCAATGTCGAGGTTACGCCTATAGACAAAAACCGCTACAATTATGTAGTGACCACAGTGAGCGGCGGCACCGCCAAGAACAAAGGAACCGCCTATTATACTGACCCTGTTTCGCTCAACAAATACGTCTCATTTACCATTGACAAGACTTCCTTTTTCTCTGACAAGGATGTGGGTGTTACCTACAACATGTCCGAATGCCCGATAATGGCAAAAGCCTATCAGATAGTACGACGTCTGTCAGTAGGACGACTGGACAAGAATGCCGATGTGCTTGTTATTACTTTCTCCGACAACAACGAGCAGCGCGCAAAAGAGACTATCAACGCATTAGTAGAAGCATACAACGAAGACGGAATCAATGACAAGAACCTGATTGCCCAGAAAACGGAACAATTCGTATCTGAACGTATAGCTCTTATCTCTGGCGAGCTGGAGGATGTGGACTCCAAAGTTGCTCAGGTAAAAAGAAGTTCGGGTCTGCCTGAGCTGAACACGGCTTCTGGATCCCTGCTTCAAACAGGCACACGTTATACCGATGAGGTGATCTCTTTAGAGGCCGAATTGACGATGATCAACGACATCAAAAACTACCTCACCGACCCCGCCAACAAAGAAGAACTCCTCCCCGGCAATGTCGGCATCTCCGATGCTGGCGTACAGAGCTTGATTCATCAATACAACAATCTACTGCTCCAGTACCAGAAGATTCTGAAATCGGCCGGTCCAAACAACCCCACCGCTCGCGGCCTTCAGCAACAGATGGAATCAAACCGCAGCGCAATCCTTGCTGCTATAGACAACCTTATCAGTTCGGTTAGTTACAGACTGCGTGCAGCCAAATCTCAATTGTCGCGTGCACAGGGTCAGATATCTGCGTTGCCCACACAATCGAAAGCTGTTGAAGAGGTTCAGCGCCAGCAGAAAATCAAGGAGGAATTGTTCCTCTATTTGTTGAGCAAACGTGAGGAAAACGCCATGAATCTTGCCATCACAGTGGCTAATGCAAAGGTTGTCGAACCTGCTGTGCGTTCCAACTTGGGTCCCCACCTGTCCATGCACATTCTTGTCGGACTTATTTGTGGCATCGCCATCCCGGCTTTAATAATGTTCGGCATCAACTTCTTCAATGTCAAACTGCGCACCAAATTCGACATTGAGAAGGCCATGAGCATCCCCATCTTAGGCGAAATACCGCAGAAACCCGAGGGCCGTGCCAACGATGAAATCATTGTTACGGCCAATGGCACCGATGTCGTGACAGAAGCATTCCGAATATTGCATTCCAACATCCCATTCTTCCTAAAAGACAATCAAAAAGTCATCCAGACCGTTTCCACTATCCCTGGTGAAGGTAAGTCATTCGTTGCACTCAACCTTGCACTTTCGCTGGCCTACCTTGGGAAGAAGACCATACTGGTTGACTGCGACCTGCGTAAACGCAGCCTGTCCAAAACCATCGACCGTCACAACCGACAAGGCTTAATCCACTATATGTTGGGCAAAGAAGATGACCTCACTAAGATCATCATGCACAGCGAAACCTCACCATGTCTTGACTATATAGTGTGCGAAAAGACACCGCCCAATGCCACCCAATTGTTACTGGGAGACAAGATGGACAAACTGGTAGACTATCTGCGTGAACACTATGACTATGTCATCCTCGACTCCACTCCTGCCCAGATTGTTGCCGATGCTTCTATCATCAACCACTGTGCCGACCTCACCACCTACATCATGCG
Source organism: Bacteroidales bacterium UBA2714 (assembly GCA_002354035.1). Classification (GTDB taxonomy): domain Bacteria; phylum Bacteroidota; class Bacteroidia; order Bacteroidales; family P3; genus Colimorpha. The sequence goes on along the minus strand of DEKU01000058.1, from coordinate 16,294 downwards.
TGTTGGCTATTTGAACAAGAGCTCCTTCCCGTTCATCCAAGAGCTTAGCGATAAGAACAAGTTCAAGAACATGGCCATCATCATGACCGACGTACCTGTTATCAAGCACCGCTACGGTGGCTACGGCTACGGTTATGGCTATGGCTACGGCTATGGTTATGGCTACGGCTATGGCTACGGCTATGGTTACGGCTATGGCTACGGCTACGGTTATGGCGAAGGCGACTCCGACGGGAAAAAGAAAAAAGAGTCATAACATAAATAATTGATGTCTCAAATCCAAAAAGAGATTATATGAAGGGTATAGTTTTAGCAGGCGGGTCTGGTACCCGCCTGTACCCCATTACAAAGGGTGTTAGCAAACAGCTCCTCCCCATCTATGACAAACCGATGGTCTACTATCCCATTTCGGCACTTATGCTTGCCGGTATCAGGGATATTCTCATCATCTCCACCCCATACGACCTACCAGGGTTCCGGCGCCTTTTAGGCGATGGCTCGGACTATGGCGTCCACTTCAGTTATGCTGAGCAGCCCTCTCCCGACGGCCTCGCCCAAGCATTCCTCATCGGCGAAGAGTTCATTGGCAACGATTCTGTCTGCCTTGTTCTCGGCGACAATATTTTCCAAGGCAACGGCTTTGGCAAATTGCTCCGCGATGCAGTAGCCGCTGCCGAGCAGGACCAAAAAGCCACAGTGTTCGGCTATTGGGTAGCGGATCCCGAACGCTACGGGGTCGCCGAATTCGACAAAGAAGGCAATGTCCTCTCTATCGAAGAAAAACCCAAACAGCCCAAATCAAACTACGCTGTGGTGGGGCTCTACTTCTATCCCAACAAAGTTGTATCCGTTGCAAAAAACATCAAGCCTTCTGCCCGTGGAGAATTAGAAATCACCTCAGTGAACCAGCAATTCCTCGAAGACAACGAGCTGAAAGTACAGCTGCTCGGACGAGGATTTGCCTGGCTCGACACTGGCACACACGACTCTTTGGCCGAGGCCTCCACCTTCATCGAGGTCATTGAGAAACGCCAAGGTCTCAAAGTTGCATGTCTGGAAAGCATCGCCTATGAAAAAGGATGGATTACCGCCGACGACCTCCGCCGCATAGCTCAACCCATGCTCAAAAACCAATACGGCCAATACCTCATCAATCTCATAAAAGACGAATAATGGAAATCATCAAAACCAAAATAGACGGAGTACTGATTATTGAACCCAAAGTGTTTGGCGATTCCCGGGGCTATTTTTTCGAGAGCTTCAACACCAAGGATTTCAGTCAGCACACAGGGACAGACATCATCTTTGTCCAAGACAATGAATCCATGTCTCGATATGGTGTGCTACGCGGACTTCATTTCCAGTGTCCGCCTTTTGCCCAAAGCAAATTAGTGCGTGTGGTGAAGGGCACTGTTCTCGACGTTGCCGTCGACATCCGCAAAAACTCCCCCACTTTTGGTCAACATGTTGCCGTCGAACTATCGGGCGACAATCACCGGCAGTTTTTCATGCCTAAAGGCATTGCGCATGGTTTCTCCGTCCTGAGTCCCGAAACCATATTCCAATATAAATGCGACGCCTTCTATGCTCCTCAAAGCGAAGGCGCAATTGCATGGAACGATCCGGATCTCGGCATAGACTGGGGCATACCCGCCGACAAGGTCATCCTCTCCGAAAAAGACAAACACCACCCTTGTCTCAAAGACTTTCAAACCCCTTTCATCTGATACCTGAACATGAACATACTTGTCACAGGCGCCAATGGCCAATTAGGGAGTCACATCCGTCGTTGCAGCACAAAATCCTGCCACCACTATTTCTATACCGACATCAACGAACTCGACATAACTGATCCCGATGCTGTCAATCGTTTTGTCCACAGAAACAAGATTGACACCATAATTAATTGCGCCGCCTATGTCAACGTCGACAAAGCCGAAAGCGACGAGCCGATGGCCGACTTGCTCAACCACACCGCGGTTAACCATCTTGCAAACACTATGGCTGCTGTGAACGGCCTCTTAATCCACATTTCCACCGACTATGTGTTCGGAGGGAACAAAAACAACACACCCTGCACCGAAGACGAACCCACCAACCCCACTGGCGCCTACGGCCGCACCAAGTTGGCCGGCGAACAGGCAATCCTTCGTTCCCATTGCCACAGCATAATTATTCGTACCGCGTGGCTATATAGTGAATATGGAAAAAATTTCTGCAAAACAATGCTTGACCTCACGGCCACCAAACCGTCGCTAAAAGTGGTGTTTGACCAAGTAGGCACACCCACCTATGCCGGTGACCTGGCACAGGCCATCTACACCATTCTTGAAGAGAACAAGCACGTAGGCCACGAGGGACTTTATCACTACAGCAACGAAGGGGTATGCAGCTGGTTCGACTTCTCAAAAGAAATCGCCCGCCAATCGGGGCATCTCCACTGCGACATACAGCCCTGCCACAGCCACGAATTCCCAAGCCCTGTGCAGCGGCCCAGCTATTCAGTTCTCGACAAAACAAAATTCAAAGAAACATTCGGCATAAGAATCCCATATTGGACCGATAGTCTATCCACCTGCCTGTCCAACATAGGCCAATCAGCCAACAACAATACCCAGCAGCAACAATAACAAACAAACATATAAGAATGAGCGAGGCATACATACACGAAAGCAGCTATGTCGATGACGATGTAATCATAGGCGACGACACCAAAGTATGGCATTTTTGCCACATTCAAAAAGGCGCGCGCATCGGGTCGCGCTGCTCTTTGGGGCAGAATGTCAACGTTGGCAACAATGTCCACATCGGCAATGGAGTCCGGATTCAGAACAATGTATCCGTCTACGAAGGAGTTGAAATACAAGACAACGTATTCTGCGGCCCCAGCTGTGTATTCACCAATGTCACCACCCCTCGTGCCCATTTCCCCGTCCATGGCATCTACGCCAAAACCGTTGTCAAAGAAGGTGCCTCTTTGGGAGCCAACAGCACCATCGTTTGTGGCCATAACGTGGGCCGCAGCGCCCTCATAGCCGCTGGTGCGGTAGTCACTCACGATGTCCCCGATTATGCCCTCATGGCTGGTGTTCCCGCTCGTCGCATCGGCTGGGTATGCGAATGCGGGCAGCGCCTCGGCCAGTCACTCCGCTGCTCCTGTGGCAGACAATACAAACTCGTCTCAAACGAAGTTTTAGAAAAAACGAACGAGTGCTAAACATCCCTGTTCAACCCATGAAAATGAAAAAATACCTCCTGATACTTCTCTTCTTTGCAGCCGCTCTGCCCTGCCAAGCCAAGAGAGAACCCGCCTGGATGCGCGAACTACCCAAGCCAGGCAACGAGACTTACATCTATGTCCGCGAGTCGGGCGAAGGTTCCACCGTCAACAGTGCCTTGGCCCAAGCCATGGTACGCGTTTTCCAAAGCACAGCCAACCGCCTTGGCCAACCCTTCGACGCCCAAAAAGTGGCCGAAGCCCTCGACGCAGGCACCGACTATAAGGTCATCTCCGAACAATACAAAGTTCCCGTCAACCGGGTAGGTCTCTACTCCACACAACTCAGCAACGGCAAATGGTGGGTCTACGTCCTTTGTCAAGTGGCATCCATGAGCAACGTCGAACCTGTGTGGGACCGCTTAGGTCTCACCTCCACTGCCGAGAATCTGGTCTCTTTGGCCAAATCGGCCGTCATCCCCGGCTGGGGACAAATCAGCAAAACACATGTTGCCGAAGGTATCTTCACCCTCGCAGGTGAAGCAATCTTCATTGGTGGCGGCATCATCAGCTATCGTGTCGCACAGCAACAACTGAACATCATGCGCTCCGACAATGTTTCTGTGACCGACTTCGCCAAAGCGAGCCAAACCTACAACACCATGCAACCGCTCTCCTACATCTCTTGGGGAATGGCGGGTGCACTCTATGTCTTCAACCTCATCCGGGCCATAACAGCACAACCCAAAAGCCCCTTCGACATCACCATGGCCCCTTCCTTCATCACCACTCCTCAAACAACAACCCCAACCTTAGGTTTAACCTTTAGATTCTGATATCCATGCGTCGAAACATAATCATCACAATCATCCTCACACTCCTCCTGTCGCCTGCCCTCCAGTCGTGCGTCAAGGACTTAGAGAAAGAAGGCATCCATGTCACCACCCGCTTCTATGGCACTCTTCAGGACATGCACTCTCTCCAGCCCTTGCAGGGAGTGAAAGTCGTCTCCACCAATGGCAAAAAAGTCCAACAAACCGTCTACACCGAATCTGACGGCTCTTTCTCGGTCAACATCGATGTCCAGCAACTCAACGACGGCTACTATATTGCCATCCAGCCCGACTCCCTCTACGAGGCCCAGAACATATACATCGACAACCGTGCCCTGGGACAGGAAAGCTTCGACATCGGTATAGTCAAAATTAAAGGCCCCTCTGTGCCAGTACTCAACACCAGCAATGCTACTGAAATCACAGCCTCCTCGGCCAAGCTTCACGGCTCCATCGTCCAAAACGGCAACTCCACCATCAGCGAGTGCGGTTTTGTCTACGATGTAATCCAATATCCTACCATTGAAAACAACAAAGTCACTGTCCAGAACCGCAACGGCATGCTCGAAACCGAAGTCCAGCTCTCCCCCAACACCACCTACTACGCCCGCGCCTACGCCCGCAACAGCATCGGCATCGGCTATGGGCCGCAAATCGCTTTCCGCACACTCGAAGGACTTCCCACCGTCGGCAATCCCGAAATCTCAAATGTCCGGGCCACCGCCGCCACCTGCTCCGGCAGCTTCTATTCCGATGGAGGATTCCCCATCAACGATCGCGGCATCTGCTGGAGCACAACTCCCGACCCCACACTCGAAAATCTACACATAAACTTAGGCACCGGCATCGGCGACTACGAAACCGAACTCTCCAACCTCCAGCCCAACACCACCTACTATCTCCGTGCCTATGCCCGCAACCTCTCCGGCATAGCCTATAGCCAAACCGTCACCTTCACCACCCTCAACGGCCTTCCCACCGTCACCACAGCCCAAGTCACCAACATCACAACCCAGAGTGCCATCTGTGGCGGCAACATCTCCAACGATAGCGGATTCCCGACTCTTCAGCGTGGCGTCTGCTACAGCACCTCTCCCCTCCCAACCACCGCCGATTCCCATACCTCCGACGGCGCTGGCAACGGCTCCTTCACAAGCCATCTCCACAACCTCACCCCTGCCACCACCTACTACGTCCGTGCCTATGCCACCAACGTAAACGGCACCTCCTACGGCGAACAAATCGTTTTTGTTACTCAATAATTTACGAACCTCTCCTTAAGAATATCCACAATGAAGAAAAGCACAATAGTCAAAACCGCCTTGCTGCTACTGCTTACAGCGTTCCACTACAATGCCTTTGCCTACGATTTCTCAGCTGTATGCACCAGTGGCCAGACCCTCTATTATAACATCTTGACCGACTCCACCGTCTCCGTCACCTTCCCCCGACTCACCAACAACAACTATTATTACGGCTTCACCAAACCCACGGGCTCACTCACCATCCCCACCACCGTCTCCCATGGCTCCAACACCTACAGGGTACAGTCTATCGGCGCCAACGCCTTCCACTCATGCACTGGCCTAACCGCAATAACCCTTCCCACCTCCATCACCGTCATCGGCGATGGCGCCTTCAACCATTGCAGCGGCCTCACCTCCTTAGCCCTGCCCAATTCCATCATCACCATTGGCGTAGGAGCGTTCCAAGGATGCACTAGCCTCCTCACCGCACAACTGGGCTCAAGTGTCAGCATCATAGGCAACGTAGCCTTCGAAGGCTGCACCACCCTCCGGTCCATCTCCATCCCCAACTCCGTCACCATACTCGGCAACTGGGCCTTCAGCAACTGCTCCTCGCTCGACACCCTTTCCATTGGCACCTCGCTCTCGCAAATCTCCCACAACGCCTTTGCTGGATGCAACAACGTTCGACACATAAACTACAACGCCATCAATGCCGTTTGCAGCTATATCACCAGCGCGGGCCACCAATCCTCACTCCCGCTCAACGCCCTCAACTCGCTCACCATTGGCGACAGCGTCCAAACCCTCCACTCCTATTCTTTCTACAATGCCTCCAACCTCAGCTCCATCACCATAGGCCTCAATCTCGCCACCATCGACACCCACGCCTTCTCTGGCTGCCAAGCCGTAACCCAACTCCAATACAACGCCATCAACTGTTCCGACGCCTCCTTCTGCAACGCACAAGGCTGTCTCCCCTCCCACGCCTTCCAACCCTTCAGCCAACTCTCCACCCTCACCATCGGATCCGCCGTCCAGCGTATCCCCTCCTATGCCTTCTACGGCATGACCAGCCTCACCAACCTTTCCCTGCCCCAGACCCTGCAATCCATCGGAAGCCATAGCTTCGCCCTTTGCCGCAACATCTCCAACCAACTCCTCCTTCCCAACTCCCTCGCCACCATCGGCGACCACGCTTTCCAAGGCTGCTCGCGAATCCCTTCCACACTTCAGCTCCCTGCCAATCTCACGTCCATGGGCCCTGGTGCTTTCAGCAATTGCGACAGCATCATCTTCTTCAACACCGGCTCAGCCGCCGCAGCCATCCCCCCCGATGCCTTTTACGGCTGCGACCGCCTTTTCCAAGTCACCATAGGCAATAACACCCCCTCCATAGGCGACTCGGCTTTCCGCAACTGCACCCGCCTCACCCAAATCACCCTCGGCAATTCACTCGACACCATCGGCGCCAACGCCTTTGGCGGATGCTACCGCTTGGTCAATCCCCTCCTCCCCCAATCTCTGTCATATATCGGGGCCGACGCCTTCAATGGCTGCTCCCTCGTAGGCGGACAACTCACGTTCCCCTCCGCCATCGCCGCCATCGGCAACCGCGCCTTCGCCAACACCGCCACCCTCAACACCATCACCATGCTCGGAGCCACACCTCCCGTCATCTACGCCAACACCTTTGCCTCCGCCACCACCGCCACACAAGTGTTCGTGCCCTGCGGCTCGCTCCTATCATATTTCATGGCTGATTACTGGGAAAACTTCCCCAACCTCATCGAAACCACACCCTACCAACTCACACTCAACGTCAACAACAGCATCATGGGCAGTGTCTCCATTACCCAACAGCCCACATGCTCAACCTCAGTAGCCATCATCCAAGCCATTGCCAATACCGACTATCACTTCCTCCGCTGGAACGACGGCAACACCGCCAACCCCCGAACAGTCAACATCACCTCCGACACCACTTTCACCGCTTTCTTCGTCTCCGACAACTCCTACATCACCGTCGCCTGCAACGACTCCACCCGTGGCACCGTCTATGGCTCCGGCCTTTATGGCTACAACTCCACCGCCACACTTACCGCCACCCCATTTGCCAACTACCACTTCCAGTCATGGAACGACGGCAACACAGACAACCCACGCACAGTCACCGTCACGCAGGACTCCCTCTTCACAGCCATCTTCCTCTCCAACTATTCCACCATCACTGTCCTCAACAACAATCCCACCATGGGCAGCGTCAACGGCGGCGGACTCTACTACTATCAAAACCAAGCCGTCATCTCCGCCACCCCCTACCTCGGCCACCACTTCACATCCTGGAATGATGGCAACACCGACAACCCACGGACCATCCTCGTCTCACAAGACTCCACCTTTGCCGCCAACTTCGCAGTCAACCTCTACACCGTGACAGCCAACAGCAGCAACAACTCAATGGGCGCCGTCTCCGGTGGCGGCACCTACAGCTATCTCACCTCCATCGAACTCACCGCCACCCCATTCTTCGGCTACCACTTTGTGCAATGGAACGATGGCAACACCACAAATCCTCGCTCCTTCCAAGTCACCGCCGACACAGCACTCACCGCCATCTTCGCCCCCAACACCTACACCGTCAACGTCCTCTCCAACGACACCACCATGGGCGTCGCCTTCGGCAGCGGCACCTATAGCTTTGCCGCCACCGCCAACCTCTCAGCCTCCGCCGCCTATGGCTACCACTTCGTCCAATGGAGCGACGGCAACACCGACAACCCGCGCATGCTCACCGTCAGCGCCAACACCACCCTTACGGCCATCTTTGCCATCAACACCTATTCGCTCACCGTTCTCAGCAACAACACCACCATGGGTACCACCACTGGCAGCGGCACCTACACCCACAACACACCCGTCAACATCTCAGCCCAAGCCAACTACGGCTACCACTTCCAAAGCTGGAACGACGGCGACACCAATAATCCGCGCCTCGTCACCATGACCCACGACGCCACCTACACCGCCCTCTTTGCCCTCAACTCCTATACCATCACCGCCATCAGCAGCAACGGCGCCTACGGCACCGTCAGCGGTAGCGGCACCTACAACTACAACACTCCCGCTCTCATTACCGCCACACCCTTCTACGGCTATCACTTCGTGCAGTGGAACGACGGCAACACCGACAATCCCCGCACAGTCGTCGTAACTGAAGACATAGGCTTCACCGCCATCTTTGCCATCAACTCCTACACCGTCACCGCCAACAGCGACTCGCCCTCGCATGGCACCGTCATCGGTGGCGGCACCTACAGCTACCAATCCCTCGCCACCCTCACCGCCATCCCGGCCGACCACCACCACTTCGTCCAGTGGACCGATGCCGACACCACCAACCCACGCCTCCTCACCGTCATCTCCGACACAACCCTCACTGCCCAATTCTCTGTCGACTCCTACTACGTCGCCGCCGTCTCGCTCGACTCCCTCCGTGGACGGGTTGAAGGCCATGGCACTGTCGCCTATGGCTCCACCGCCACCCTCACCGCCATCCCCAACCACGGCTACTACTTCTCTGCCTGGACTGACGGCAACACACAAAATCCACGTCCCATCGTCGTCACCGCCGACACAGCCTTCGCCGCACTTTTCCTCCCCAACATCTACCAAGTCACCGTCTCTCCCGACGACTCGCTCATGGGCTCCACCTCCGGCTCCGGCATCTATGAATACGGCACCCAAATCATCATCCAGGCCACTCCCTCACCCCACGCCTATTTCCTCCAATGGAGCGACGGCATCACCACCAATCCCCGCTTCCTTACAGTCTCGGCCGACAGCATCATCATAGCCCGCTTCCAAGCCGAACCCACCTACACCGTCACCGTCAACTGCAACGACATAGCCATGGGCTCCGTCAGTGGCGGCGGCACCTACACCGCCGGGCAGGAAATCACCATCACCGCCAACCCAACCACCCACCACCGCTTCAAATACTGGAGCGACGGCGTCACCGACAACCCCCGCACCGTCCGTGTACTCACCAACGCCACCTACACCGCCATCTTTGCGCCCCAAACCTTCACAATCAAAGCCACACCCAACAACCCCGACATGGGAACCGTCTACGGTGCCGGCACCTACAACTTCGGCACCCATGCCACACTCCTTGCCCGTCCCTTCCCGGGCTACGCCTTCCGTCAATGGAGCGACGGCAGCACCGAACTTGAACGCACCATCCTTGTCGACCGCAACCTCACCCTCCAAGCCATCTTCTACAACGCCCTCGGCATCGACTCCACTCAGGCCGACCCCATCACCGTCACCACCCGAGGCCTCACCGTCACCATCAGCGGAGCCGAAGGCCGCCGCATAAGCCTTTTCGACATCATGGGCCGCCCAATTACCTCCCTCACAGCTAACACCACCCAACTCTCACTCACCGCCCCCGCCGCCGGCGTCTACATGCTGCAGATAGAAGGCACCAAAGCCCGCAAGATCGTCATCCGCTGACTCACTGCCGATACTGCTCCGTAAGAGCTGAGGCCCCGTGGTCAAGGCTATACCACCTGCATTGAAGGCATCGCCCCGCTGGGGCTTACTCACCTCAACCAAGGCTCCGCTTTAGTCTATGCTATGCCCGACAGTAATTTCATCCTTTCCAATCGGGGGATGAAAGCAGCGGCTATGTCATCCAGCTTTCAGCTGCGCGGGGTCGGGATCGAAGACTGCCCGTGATATGCAGGGCAATCGGAAAGAGTGGATGGCAATTAACGTGTAAGCCCCTTGGTTGTATGTACCAGACATATTTTCTATTTTATTTCTACTTTATTTGTTGATTATTTATGTCAGATAAACAAAGTGCAAGACAAATGTAAGAGAACTGCGGTGTAGGGAGAAAAGAAAGTGCTTCGGAAGGGCAGCGGAGGCCATGGGATGGGGAAAGACACGCGGGAGGGAGAGAAAAATGGGGCGAGAGGATGCTATGTCGAAATAAAATTGTATCTTTGCAATTTGAATTGTAATATACGGACAGTGATGAAACAGATTTTATTTTTGATAGCGGCGGCACTGACGGTTTGGTCGGCGACGGCGCAGGACACGGCGGCCACCTACGCCGCCGCACGGCAGCAGTTAAACGGCAACGGCACCACACTCGGCGTGGCTCTGTGCGGTGGCTCGGCCTTTGGCTATGCGCATCTGGGGTTTCTCCAGGCGCTGGACGAGGCGGGAGTGCGTATAGACCGCCTCAGCGGCACGTCGATGGGGGCGATAGTGGGCATGTTCTATGCCGCAGGCTATTCGCCAAGAGCCATTGTGGACATTATCAAAGAGGAGCGGATGCTGAAAAAGACACGTATCTTCCGACTTAATTTCAAGCACGACGGCGGACTGGCGGACTATGACCGGATGCGCGGTATGATGGCGAAATATGTGCCGCACAACAGTTTCGACTCGCTGAAGATTCCGTTCTACTGCTGTGTGGCCGATATGAACCATCTGCGGCCAGTGTATGTGTCGACGGGCGACAAGCTGAAGGAGTATGTGAGCGCGTCGGCGTCGGTGCCACGGGTGTTTGCCCCGGTGATGATTGACAGCGTGTATTATGTGGACGGCTATATTTTCAACAATCTGCCGGTCGAGCCGCTGATTGAGGCGGGCTGCAATGTGACGATAGGCCTGTATATCCAGCGCGACACGGTTATGGAGCGCATTGACGACCCGGGCATCATTGCATCGAGGGCTTTCAATGTGAATTCCAACCTCTGCACGCTGGACCACGTGCCGCTGTGCACGCACGGGGTTGCCATCAAAGTGGGGGATCTGGGAAAGCTGGATTTCGACAAGATTGACGAGTTTTTCGACTATGGCTACCGCGCGGGCAAGGAGTTCCTGGCGGGGCTGGCCGCCGAGCCTGCCACGGGAGCGGCTAAGGATTAGACAGATGGACCATCGGGGCAAAAAAAGATTTGCCAGTTCGGAAAATAGTTGTATCTTTGCAAAAGATTTGGTCGCCGAGGAGACTTGCATGCGAACACAGATAGTGTAGAGTACCAATCTTTTAGGCGTTAAAAGGGAATCAGGTGAGAGTCCTGGACAGTCCCGCTGCTGTGAGCTCTTAGATAAGAAAGCAGTCACCCATGTTGTAGCCACTGTGCGGCAGCAAAGCCGCATGGGAAGGCCGGGAGGCTGAGAGCGAGTCAGAAGACCTGCCAAACCGCGATGGATAGCTTTCGAGGAAAGAGCTGAAATCGGTGGCCCTGCGCATGCTTCGAGACGGGGCATCCCCTTTCTGCTTATTGTACCCGGAAAGCTATTTTGGACAGAACACAAAATAGTTTGAACTATGATATTGAATAAATTAACCACTATGACATTGGGCCTGCTGCTGACTGCGGGCCTGTGGGCACAGACGGGCAACAACGGGTTGCACACCCCGCCCGCCAAGGGTGATGCCAAGGGCATCACTTTCCCCGCATCGGACATCCAATTCTGGACGGGTACTGGGACAAACCAGGCCGTCTATATCCTGGCTTGGGACGACGACCCAAGCGGCAACAACCTGGCTTTGGCCTGGGGCGTGCGCTGGAACGGCAGCGCCACGGCCACCCAACTGCTGGACACCATCGTGGCCTACGACTCGCGTTTCAGCTACACCCTGAGCGGTGCGCTGATGACGGACATGTCGTACAACGACGGCACGGTGAATCCGCAATCGAGCATGAACGGCTGGTGCTACTACTATAACGGCAACTGGGGCATGTATGCCTGGCCCAACCAGCCGATGAGCAACGGCGACGTGATTGAGATGAGCAGCAGCTGCATGTGGACAATGACCTCGGCCACAGCCGCCACCGACCCCTCAGCCTCCTCGACCACTGACACGGTGGATGCCACCATTGACACGGCTGCCATCCAGTACTGGGTGGGTAACGGCTCGAATCGAGCTGTGCTGATTGTAAACTGGGGCAACCCTGACACTGCCTTGGCCTGGGGTTTCCGTTTCAACGGCACGGTGACCGCACAGACTATGGTGGACAGCATTGCCGCCGCCGACCCACGTTTTTGGACGGTTGGGAGTCCTTCGCTGAATGGAGATATCCATTTCCGTCTGAACAACGGCGACACGCTGGGTCTGATTCCTGCCTCTGCCACATCGGAAGGCTTCAACTTCTGGTGGGCTAACCACAACGGAGTGAGCGCCAGCGGCGGTGCGGGCGAGAGCTTGCACGACGGCGATGTGTTCAAGTATGGCGACTATAGCATCGGCATCGGCTGGGACCCGCTGGGTACTTACTATCTGGAGCGTGCTTGGCTGAAGACTCCCACGCCTGTTCCCGCACCCTCTCCCGCCGACACCACCACTACGGACACCACCACTACGGACACCACTATTGTGGCCGTGGATGCGACGATTGACACGGCCGATATCCAATACTGGATTGGCCACGGCAGCAATGCGCTGACTTTTGTGGTGAACTGGGCCGACACGGCTCTGGCCTGGGGCTACCGCTTTGGCTCCGACAGTGTGAAACTGAGCACAGTGATGAACGACATTGCCGCTGTTGACCCCCGTTTCAGCTATACGGGTACTGGCATGGTGAGCGACATTAACTTTATCGCCAACGGCGACACGTTGGGCATCACCCCCGGCAACTGGTGGAATCATTACCTGAACGGCGAAACTTCGGCCGGCATGAACCAATGGATGCACAACGGCGACCTGAGCCGCTGGGCCGACCCCGCCGCCGGAGTGCTGATAGACAGCGTCTACCACGAAGAATGGGACGGCTGGATGGAATACATCTACGCCTACCCGCAGACCATTACCCCGGTTAGCAAAATTCTCACTATTGACAATATCCAACCTGAAGATATTAAATTCTGGGTAGGAGAAGGCGATAAAGAAATCATCTTTGTAGTGAGCTGGCCCGACTCCACTTTGGCCTGGGGCTACCGCTACCGCATTGACCCTTCTGACCTTGATTTTAGGCATAACTACACCTTCCGTGATGGAGATACCCTTGTTTCTATCAATCATATTGAGGAGGAAATTGAAAGAACTGACCCCCGTTTCTTCTCTCGGTGGCCGCAGGGTGGTGGAAGCAATCCTCCCCGTGCCAATTATGAAAATACTGTTCTCGCACTTAAAATCCCTGATGGCAACCTAATTGGAATTGATCCACCATACCCTCCTCGTGTTGATCGAAAGGATGGCAGTAATGCTGCGCGATATGGTTTATTCTATGTCGAGAATGGAGACACTTTGTCTGGCAGCGAATGGCACGTGAAGGTAAACGGACTTGACCCTTATTTCCTTTTTTATGCCGGACCCCTTGGCGGAACAAAAGTCCACTATAACCCCAGTGACGCAGAGTATTATGCGACAGAAGGCTCCATCGTGCATATTTTCGATACCTCTACCATTGACAGTACATGGTATGATTGGTTTAGTGGACAAGAAATGTACTCTTCCTCACAGGAAATCACGCCCGCAACGCCCGCTTTGGACGCTACTATCGGTGAATACGACATTCGCTATTGGGTGGGCGAAGGCGACAACAAGCTGATTTTTGCCGTGAACTGGGCTGGCAAGGCTCGCGCCTGGGGCTACCGCTTTGCCGTCGACAGTGTGACGCTGACCACTGTGATGAACGACATAGCAGCCGCTGACTATCGTTTCAACTACAGCGGTGAAGGTATGGTGAACGACATCATGTTCGTTGAGGACGGTGACACCCTGAGAGGGACGCCGGGCAGCTGGTGGGAACACTCGCTCAATGGCATCAGTTCAGCCGGTTTGAGCCAGTGGATGCATAACAGCGACTTCAGCCGTTGGGCCGACCCTGTCGCAGGCGTGGTTAAAGACAGTATTTACTATGACGGTTGGGGTTGGGTTTACACCTATATCTACCCCCAGACCATCTATCCCGTAGAAGAGCCTTATGCTCCGTTCTGTGGACCTGTGGATGAAGATCCCGAATGCGCGATTGCATTGAACGACAGTCGCATCAGCGGCTGGGCCACGGGCTGCACGGTGGTGCGCGGTTCGAGCAACCTGAGCGACCCCGACGCCGCAGCAGTGACATACGGTGAGGAGAGCGCCGGCGTAGGCCCTGCCTCCACCAGCACCCTCGAGGCTGTGAGCCTGGGCGACGGCGGCAGCGCCACCCTCACCTTCGCCACTCCAATAACCAATGTGGACGGCTTCGATTTTGCCGTGTTTGAGAACTCTTTTGACGACTACTTCTTAGAGTTGGCCTTTGTGGAGGTGAGCTCGGACGGTGAGCACTTTGTGCGCTTCCCGGCCACTTCGCTCACACCAACCCGAACCCAAATTGGCAGCAGGGGCCGTGTGAACGCCTATTATATCAACAATCTGGCTGGTAAATTCCGCGTGGGCTACGGCACTCCCTTCGACCTGGAGGAGCTGCGCGACAGCGCCAATATCGACATCAACAATATCACCCATGTGCGTGTCATCGACGTGGTGGGAAGCATCGACCCGCAATACGGCTCCTATGATGCTTTCGGCCACTTGGTCAACGACCCGTTCCCCACACCGTCCTACAGCGCCGGCTTCGACCTGGAGGGTGTATGTGTGCTGGGCAACCGCCAAGGTATTGACCAGGTTGACGGCATGGAGCTGGAGCTCTATCCCAACCCCGCACGTGGCATGGTCAACATGACGCTGAAGGCTGGAGCCGCTGGCATGGTCAGTGTCTTCGACATGACAGGCCGCGAGGTGATGTCTGCTCCCGTGCAGGCGGGCAACTCCACCGTGCGTTTCAACACCGAAGCACTGCCCAACGGCGTGTATATGGTTAAATTCGGAAGCCATGTGGAGAAACTGGTGGTCCGCCACTAAAAAACTATAGAAAGTCTCATTATCAACCATTAATGCAGAGCGGTCGCTCGCACGAGCGACCGCTTATTTTCGACCCCTCAAAAAGTAAGCACATAAGGATGGAAAACGTACCTTTCAGCATCACCAAACGCGACGGCCAGCAAGTGCGTTTCTCGCTGGACAAGATTATGAACGCCATCATCAAGGCGTTCCAGTCGGTGGAGGAGCCGGTGAACCTCACCACGCTCAACAAGATTATCACCCATCTGGACATCCACGACGGCATCACCGTGGAGGACATACAGAACCAGGTGGAGGTGGCCCTGATGAAAGAGGGTCACTACCGGGTAGCCAAGTCATTCATGCTCTACCGCCAGAAACACACGGAGGACCGCGAGACAATGGAGAAGCTGAACTTTCTGGTGGAATACTGCAAGGCCGACAACGCAGCCTCTGGCAGCAAGTTTGACGCCAACGCCAACGTGGAGCACAAGAATATAGCCACCCTGATCGGCGAACTGCCCAAGGCGGGCTTTATACGGCTGAACCGCCGTCTGCTGACGGACCGCATCAAGAAGATGTACGGCAAAGAGATGGCCGACCACTATCTCGACCTCCTGACCCATCACTTTATCTACAAGAACGACGAGACCTCGCTGGCCAACTATTGTGCCAGCATCACGATGTATCCGTGGCTGATAGGCGGCACGGCCTCTATCGGGGGCAACTCCAAGGCACCCACCAACCTGAAAAGCTTCTGCGGCGGGTTTGTGAACATGGTGTTCATGGTGTCGAGCATGCTGAGCGGTGCCTGCGCCACACCTGAGTTCCTGATGTATCTGAACTATTTCCTGGGGCTGGAATATGGTCCAGACTACTGGAAGGAGGCCGACCGGGTGGTAGACCTCTCGCTGAAGCAGCGCACCATCGACAAGATGATAACGGACTGCTTTGAACAAATCGTCTACACGCTCAATCAGCCCACCGGAGCCAGAAACTACCAGGCAGTGTTCTGGAATATCTCCTACTATGACCACTACTATTTCGAGAGCCTTTTTGGCGATTTTGTCTTCCCCAACGGGAGCAAGCCCGACTGGGAGAGCCTGTCGTGGCTGCAAAAACGGTTCATGAAGTGGTTCAACAA